>NZ_JBIVLB010000011.1:0-123539 GCF_044751045.1 Streptomyces sp. NPDC088745 | reverse complement strand
GGGGGGGGGCCCCGGGGCGGGGGCGGGGGCGGGGGGGGGGGGGGGGGGGGGGCCCCCCCCCCCCCCCCGCCCCTTCCCGGGCGCGCGCAGGACGCTTATCCGGCGAGCTTGGCCAGCGCGGCGTCGATGCGGGCCAGGGTCCTGTCCTTGCCCAGGATCTCGAGGGACTCGAAGAGGGGCAGGCCGACCGTGCGGCCGGTGACGGCGACCCGGACCGGGGCCTGGGCCTTGCCGAGCTTGAGGCCGTGGGCCTCGCCCGCGGTGAGGACCGCGTTCTTGAGGGACTCGGGGTCCGACCAGTCGGCGGCTTCGAGGTGCGCGCGGGCCGTGGTCAGGAGGGCGGCGGGCTCGCCCTTCATGGCCTTGGCCCAGGACGCCTCGTCCTCCACCGGCTCCTTCCGGAAGAGGAAGTCGACGTTGGCCGTGATGTCGGAGAGGACCGTCACCCGGGTCTGGGCGTGCGGCGCGATGGCCTCCCAGGCGGCGCGGTCGAAGTCCTCGGGGGCCCAGTTGGCGTGCGGGGCCGTCAGCCACGGCTCGCAGGCCTCGGCGAAGGCCTTGGGGTCGAGCAGCCGGATGTGGTCGGCGTTGATCGACTCGGCCTTCTTCAGGTCGAAGCGGGCCGGGTTGGCGTTGACGTCGGCGACGTCGAACTTCTCGATCAGCTCGGGGACCGTGAAGATGTCCTGGTCGGCGGAGAAGGACCAGCCGAGGAGGGAGAGGTAGTTGAGCAGGCCCTCCGGGAGGAAGCCGCGCTCGCGGTAGACGTTGAGGGACGCCTGCGGGTCGCGCTTGGAGAGCTTCTTGTTGCCCTCGCCCATCACGTAGGGGAGGTGGCCGAAGAGGGGGATCTCCTTGGCGACGCCCAGCTCGATCAGGGCCCGGTAGAGGGCGATCTGGCGGGGGGTGGAGGAGAGCAGGTCCTCGCCGCGCAGGACGTGGGTGATCTCCATCAGCGCATCGTCGACCGGGTTGACGAGGGTGTAGAGCGGGGCGCCGTTGGCGCGGACGATGCCGTAGTCCGGGACGTTCTCGGGCTGGACGGTGATCTCGCCGCGGACCAGGTCCGTGAAGGTGATCGCCTCGTCGGGCATCCGGAAGCGGACGATGGCCGGGCGGCCCTCGGCCTCGTACGCGGCGACCTGCTCGTCGGTCAGCGCGCGGCAGTGGCCGTCGTAGCCGGACGGCTTGCCGGCGGCGCGGGCGGCGTCGCGGCGGGCGTCCAGCTCCTCGGTGGTGCAGTAGCAGTGGTAGGCGAACCCACCGCTCAGGAGCTTCTCGGCGACGTCCTTGTAGAGGTCCATGCGCTGGGACTGGCGGTACGGCGCGTGCGGGCCGCCGACCTCCGGGCCCTCGTCCCAGTCGAGGCCGAGCCAGCGCATCGAGTCGAGGAGCTGCTGGTAGCTCTCCTCGGAGTCGCGCGCGGCGTCGGTGTCCTCGATGCGGAAGACCATGGTGCCGCCGGTGTGGCGGGCGTACGCCCAGTTGAAGAGGGCGGTACGGACGAGGCCCACGTGCGGGTTGCCCGTCGGAGAGGGGCAGAACCGGACGCGGACGGGGGACGAGGGGGTGTTAGCCACGCTTGATCACCTTGTTGGTGAGAGTGCCGATGCCTTCGATGGTGACGGCGACCTCGTCGCCGACGTTCAGGGGTCCGACGCCCGCGGGGGTGCCGGTGAGGATGACGTCCCCGGGCAGGAGGGTCATCGCCTCGGAGACGTGCGCCACCAGGTCGGCGACCGAGCGGACCATGTCGCTGGTGCGGCCGAGCTGGCGCTGCTGTCCGTTGACCGTGCACTGGATCGTGAGGTCGGCGGGGTCCAGGTCGGTCTCGACCCACGGGCCCAGGGGGCAGGAGGTGTCGAAGCCCTTGGCGCGGGCCCACTGCTTCTCGCGCTGCTGGACGTCCCGGGCGGTGACGTCGTTGGCCGCGGTGTAGCCGAAGACCACGTCCTTGACGCGCTCCGGGGGGACCTCGCGGCACATGCGGCCGATGACCACGGCGAGTTCCGCCTCGTGGTGCAGTTCGGAGGAGAAGGAGGGGTAGGCGATCGAGTCGCCCGGGCCGATGACCGAGGTGGACGGCTTGAAGAAGGCGACCGGGATCTCCGAGACCTCGTTGCCGAGCTCCGCCGCGTGCTCCGCGTAGTTGCGGCCGATGGCCACGACCTTGCTGGGGAGCACGGGGGGCAGCAGCCGCACCTTGCTCAGGGGGACTTTGACGCCGGAGAGCTCGAAGTCGGCGTACGGAATGCCCTTGATGATGTCGAGGACGAGGTCACCCGACTCGGGTGTTCCCTCGCCCTCGACCGCGCCGAAGGCGACATTGCCGTCGATGGAGAATCTGGCGATGCGCACGGGATGCCTGCGCCCCTTACCTGAGCTGGCCGAAGTCTGACGCTCCAGGCTAACGCGGGAGGTGAGGTCGGCTCCGCCCGTCCTTGCGGGGAGGGGTCGGCGAGGGGGCCGGTCAGGCGGCGGGGGCGGCCTCGGGGAGGTGCTGGATCTCCGGGGCGACCATGAGGACGGTGCGGCGGGTGTTGGCGGTGGCGGCGGGCAGCTCCTGCGCGTACTCCGGGAGGGCGGCGGGCCGGGGGGTGCCGGTCTGCTTGTCCAGGTGGGCGAGGGTGGTGCGGCGCGGGTTGGCCAGATTGCGGATCGCGGAAGCCGTCTTCTTCGCGCTCTGCTTCGTTGTCGTGGAGTTCTGCATGAGAGTGCTCGCGCCTTGTCGATGAGGGCGCCGGACGGCGCCGGTGGTCGGATTCGCAATCCCTGTAAAGCGTCAGGCTAAACATCCGCTTCCCGGCCAAAGCCGGGAATGTGCCGGGATCTTCGTGTGAGTTTGCTCACGAACTTGGGGGCAATTCCCGCAATTCGGACTGTTGATCTTGTGGTCAGAAACGGACATTACCTATCTGAAGGATTGATTCCGCTCCTGATCGTCCCGACTGGGGCACCCCCCACCCGTAAGCGACTCGTACGCAAATGTCCCTTACGTAGGGGAAGCGAGTCTACGACTGGTGACACACCAGGCACAAAGCGTCACCCCAGGTCCGTCGGGTCGCTCGGGCCTTGTTGGAGATCCGGCACTGTGCTGGAATTCCCCGGACCGCGGTCACTCACGACCACCCAATGGGGATGATCCGGTACCCCACGACTCGACACCGTTCCGCCGCTCTGCGGTGGCACGCCTGGTCCAGAGGTTGCGACGCTAGTGCAGGGACGTTTCAAGAGGGATGGCATGGGGTCTCCCCAGGCCCGCCAGGGCCGTGGGGACACCCCGGCCGAGCAGGAGCCGCGCGGCCAGGCCGCCCCGGGCTCGTCGCCCCAGCCCCCGCACGCCCGGAACCCCCAGGGCGACGGCCCGGCGCAGCCCGGCGGCGGCCCCGGCCGGCCCGGCCAGGGCGGTCCCGGTGGACCCGGTGGCGCCTTCGGCGGAGGCGCCGGAGCCTTCGGCGGCGGTTCGCCGGAGCCCTCGAAGGCGCCCGGCGAGGCCAAGGAGAAGAAGCCCAAGGCCCCCAAGCCCATCACCGAGGGCACCCGAATATCCCTGCGCAACTGGAGCATCAGCACCCGACTGGTGTCGCTGCTGGCCCTCCCCGTGGTCGCGGCGACCGCGCTCGGCGCACTGCGCATCAACGAGTCGCTGAGCGACGTGCAGCAGCTCGAGCACATGCAGCTGCTGACCGACATGACCCGCAAGGCCACCGACCTCGCGGCGGCGCTGCAGAACGAGCGCGACAAGACCGCCGGCCCGCTGGCCAACGGCACCCGGCAGGACGACCCGACGGTCAAGGCGGAGCAGGACAAGAGCGACCGCTTCAAGGAAGCGTTCATCGCCGGCACCCGGGGCGTCGAGGTCGGGGAAGAGGGCGACGAGGCGCTCACGAGTATCCGTGACAGCCTCCGCGACATCAGCATGCGGCTGCAGACCCTGACGCAGATCCGCGACACCGCCTTCCAGGACCGCGGCGAAGCGGGCCACTCGCAGACGGTCAGCGCGTACAGCGGTCTGATCACCTCGCTGCTGAGCCTCTCCCAGGACATGGCGCAGGCGACCTCCAGCCCGGAGATGATCAAGCGCACCCGTGCGCTGGCGGCGTTCTCGAACGCCAAGGAGTTCGCCTCGGTGCAGCGCGCGATCATCGCCGCCGCGCTGCCGGCGAACCCGGACGACCCGAAGCAGAAGGTCAACCTCACCGAGAGCGACCGGCTGTTCGGCCAGACCGCCCGGTCCAACGAGAAGACCTCGCTGGGCACCTTCACCACCATCTACGGCCCGCAGTCCGCCATCCCGCTGCTGAGCGTCCTGACCAACAACAACCCGGACTCCAAGCGCGCCGACGACTACGCGGAGAAGGTCCTCAACACCGAGGGCGGCATCAAGCAGCTCAAGGTCCGGTCCTACAAGGACTGGGAGGACCAGGCGAGCAACGAGATCGACGCGATGAAGCGCATCGAGGCCACGCTGCTCACCCAGATGGAGCAGAAGGCCCGCGAGCTGAAGGCGGACTCCGAGCGCTCCACGTACATCTCCGGTGCGGTCATCCTGCTCGTGCTCGGCGTCTCGCTCGTCGGCGCGTTCATCATGGCCCGCTCGATGATCCGCTCGCTGCGCCGCCTGCAGGACACCGCGACCCGGGTCGCCCAGGAACGGCTGCCGGAGCTCGTCAAGGCGCTCTCGGAGTCGGACCCGCAGGACGTGGACACCTCCGTGGAGTCCGTCGGCGTGCACAGCAAGGACGAGATCGGCCGGGTGGCCACCGCGTTCGACGACGTGCACCGCGAGGCGGTGCGACTGGCCGCCGAGCAGGCCCTGCTGCGAGGCAACGTCAACGCGATGTTCACCAACCTCTCGCGCCGCTCGCAGGGCCTCATCCAGCGTCAGCTCTCGCTCATCTCCGAGCTGGAGGCCCGCGAGGCCGACCCGGACCAGCTCTCCTCGCTCTTCAAGCTCGACCACCTCGCCACCCGTATGCGCCGCAACGGCGAGAACCTCCTCGTCCTCGCCGGTGAGGAGCCGGGCCGCCGCTGGACGCGTCCGGTGCCGCTGGTCGACGTGCTCCGTGCCGCCGCCTCCGAGGTGGAGCAGTACGAGCGCATCGAACTGGCGTCGGTGCCCTCGACCGAGGTCGCCGGCCGGGTCGTCAACGACCTCGTGCACCTGCTCGCCGAGCTGCTGGAGAACGCCACCTCGTTCTCCTCGCCGCAGACCAAGGTGCGGGTGACCGGTCACGCGCTGCCCGACGGCCGGGTGCTCGTCGAGATCCACGACACCGGCATCGGCCTGTCCCCCGAGGACCTCTCCGCGATCAACGAGCGGCTCGCCGCGCCCCCGACCGTGGACGTCTCGGTGTCCCGCCGCATGGGTCTGTTCGTGGTCGGCCGCCTGTCCCTGCGGCACGGCATCCGCATCCAGCTCCGCCCGTCGGACTCCGGCGGCACGACGGCGCTGGTCATGCTGCCCGTGGACGTGGCCCAGGGCGGCCGCAAGCTCCCCGGCAAGCCCGGTGGGCCCGGCGCGCCCGGCGGCGCGCCGCAGATGCCCGCGGGCGAGGGCCAGCGTCCGGGTCTGCCCGGCGGTCCCGGTGCGGGCGGCGGTCCCGGCGGCCCCGGCGGCCGTCCCGGCGCCCCGCAGGGCGGCGGCATGCTGGGCGCCGAGCCCTCTCGGCGTCAGGTCCCGGCCGGTTCGGGCCCGCGGACGGCGCTGCCGGGACGCACTCCGGGCGCCGGCCTCACCGGTGCGCCCCCGGCCGGTCCGCCCAAGCGCGGCGGTCTCGCCGGCGCCTTCGGCGGCGGTCGCGGCGGCCGTGAGGACGTGCGCCAGGCGCACGCCCCCGAGCCGGACCGCGGTCTGCCCCGGGCGGGCGGCCCGCGTGCCGAACTGCCCGGCGGCCCGGCGGCTCCGCAGGGCGGCCGGCCCACCAGTTGGGGCGCCCGGCCGAACCCGGCCGACCAGCCGCGCGGCCACGAGGAGACCGAGGACCGTCAGGGCCCCGGCGCCACGGCCGAGTTCGACCGTCCCGACTTCAACGGGCCGCCGCCCGGTTCCGCGACGGGCCAGTTCGAGCGCCCGGACGTCCGGCAGGACCCGGCGTCCGCCGGCCGGTTCGAGCGCCCCGACGTACGCCAGGACCCCGCGGCCACGGGCCAGTTCCCGCAGCCGGACTTCCAGGACCCCGCGGCCACCGGGCAGTTCCCCCAGGCCGACTTCCAGGACCCCGCGGGCACGGGCCAGTTCCCGCAGGCCCGCGGACCGCAGGACCCCGCGGCCACCGGGCAGTTCCCCCAGGCCGACTTCCAGGACCCCGCGAGCACGGGCCAGTTCCCGCAGGCCCAGCACGGCGGTTTCCCGGACCCGGCCGCCACCGGCCAGTTCCCGCAGCCCGCTTTCCCGGGCCGCCAGGACACGCCCCCGGCCCGGGAGCAGTTCGAGCGTCCCGACGTACGCCAGGACTCCCCCGGCCAGTTCGAGCGCCCGGACGTGCGCGGGCCGCAGGGCCCCGGTTCGACCGGCCAGTTCCCGCAGGTCCGCGGGGAGCAGGGCCCCGGTTCGACCGGCCAGTTCCCGCAGGCCGGGCGCCGGGACGGCGCCTTCCCGGAGCCGGGTTCCACGGGCCAGTTCGCGCCGTCGGACTTCGCGGCCGCCACCGGGCAGTTCGAGCGCCCCGACGGGCGCGAGCAGCAGCAGCAGCGGCCGGACCCGTACGACACCGGCGCGCACCGGAACGGTTCCTACGACCGTCCGGCGCCGGCCCCGGCGTCCGGTGCTCCGCGTCCGCGCGGCGGCCAGGACGACGCCGCCTTCCGGCCGCCGCGTCCGGTGGCGAGCCTGCCGGGCCAGGGTGCGCAGGACATGTACCCGCAGGTCCCGCAGAACCAGCAGCCCGACGAGACCCAGCAGGTCCCGCAGGTGCGGCAGCAGGAGTCGCTGCCGCCAGCCGCGGGTCCCGGGGACGGCCGTACGCCGCTCTTCGACACGCTGGAGTCGAACTGGTTCCACCAGGACCAGGGCGGCGCCCCCCAGCCCGCCGCGGCCGCCTCCGTGTCCGCCCGGCCGGCGGCCCCCGCCGCCGAGCGCGAGTCCGCCGAGGCCGCCTGGCGGCCCTCGCCGAACGACGAACTCGTCCGGCAGGCCGAGCGGGTGCGCAAGCCCGCCGCGGGCGGCGTCACCACCTCAGGACTTCCGCGTCGCGTCCCGAAGGCCAACCTGGTCCCGGGCACGGCGCAGGAACAGAACCACCAGACAGGTCCGCAGGTCTCCCGTGCGCCCGATGACGTACGCGGCCGGCTGACCAATCTTCGTCGGGGCATTCAGCAGGGCCGCCAGGCCGGAAGCAACGGCACCACTGGCACGTTCCGCACCGTTGACCCCACTCACCAGCAGGAGCGTTAGTTGAGTCCGATGAGCCAGGCGGCGCAGAATCTGAACTGGTTGATCACCAATTTCGTGGACAACACCCCTGGGGTGTCCCACACGGTGGTGGTCTCCGCCGACGGACTCCTTCTGGCGATGTCCGAAGGTTTCCCCCGTGACCGTGCCGACCAGTTGGCGGCGGTGGCCTCCGGGCTCACCTCGCTGACGGCGGGCGCGTCCCGGATCTTCGAGGGCGGCCCGGTCAGCCAGACCGTGGTGGAGATGGAGCGCGGCTTCCTCTTCCTCATGTCGATCTCGGACGGCTCGTCGCTGGCGGTGCTCGCGCACCCCGACGCCGACATCGGTCTGGTCGGATACGAGATGGCACTGCTGGTCGACCGGGCGGGCACGGTCCTCACCCCGGACCTCCGCGCGGAACTGCAGGGCAGCCTGCTTCACTAGGCGGCACGCCGGCTCGTACGACCCCACGCCCCTCAGGTAGTTCGCACCACCCAGCCCCACAACCGTCCGGCCGAAGTCCGATTCCCCCACCGGCCCCGTCAGACGGCACGCCGACCCCTTGCTGTCATGCCCGGAGGACCCATGACCCCGCCCCCCGCCTCTCACGATCCGTACGGCGGCGCGCATCTCGACGCGCCGTACGACGCGCACGAGGGCGATCAGCCGCTGGTACGTCCCTACGCGATGACCGGTGGCCGGACCAGGCCGCGCTACCAGCTCGCCATCGAGGCGCTGGTCTCCACCACGGCCGACCCGGCGCACCTGTCCACGCTGCTCCCCGAGCACCAGCGGATCTGCCACCTGTGCCGCGAGGTCAAGTCGGTGGCCGAGGTCTCGGCGCTGCTCGCGATGCCGCTGGGTGTCGCGCGCATCCTGGTCGCCGACCTGGCCGAGGCCGGGATGGTGGCCATCCACCAGCCGGGCGAGGGCGCGGAGGCCGACGGAACGCCGGCCGTGACGCTGCTGGAAAGGGTGCTCAGTGGACTTCGCAAGCTCTGACGGCGCGACGGGCGCGGCCCGTTCCACCACCTCCGCCAAGATCGTCGTGGCGGGCGGCTTCGGCGTCGGCAAGACCACGTTCGTGGGCGCCGTCTCGGAGATCAACCCGCTGCGCACGGAGGCCGTCATGACCTCCGCCTCGGCGGGGATCGACGACCTGACCCACACCGGTGACAAGACGACCACCACGGTGGCGATGGACTTCGGCCGCATCACGCTGGACCAGGACCTGATCCTGTACCTCTTCGGCACGCCCGGTCAGGACCGCTTCTGGTTCATGTGGGACGACCTGGTGCGCGGCGCGATCGGGGCGGTCGTGCTCGTGGACACCCGGCGTCTGGCCGACTGCTTCCCGGCGGTCGACTACTTCGAGAACAGCGGCCTGCCGTTCGTCATCGCCCTCAACGGCTTCGACGGCCACCAGCCGTACACGCCGGAGGAGGTCCGCGAGGCGCTCCAGATCGGGCCCGACACCCCGATCATCACCACCGACGCCCGGCACCGCGCGGACGCCAAGAGCGGCCTGATCACGCTGGTCGAGCACGCGTTGATGGCCCGGTTGAAGTAGGTCGCACGTCATCCGCAAGTAGGGGCGGGGATACGGAAGTTGTCGTAGTCCCACAGGGGCGGGCTGTGTCGTACGACACTCTCCGCCCCGGCTCCGCGGTGGAGTTCATAACGTTTCGAAGGAGAATTCGCCGAGCGCGGCAACCCGGCGCGTTCATCCGGTGCCGCTGTGCTCACACGAGCCCCGCCTTTTGGCGGGGCTCGTTCTTTATGCCCGTTTTATCTGAGGGATGGGCCACTAGGAAGGACTTCTTCCGGCTGTTTGGTCCAGAACCGTCGGCCGTGCTGGAATTCGGCGAAACTCCTGAGTAAGTACGTGGGCTCCGAGCGTGAGTGCACAGAAGCACAGCAGTACGGCCCCGAACGAAACACGGCACAGCACAGGTGCCGACGCCGAGAGGTTGTTGGTCGAGTGAGGCGAAGCAAGAAGAGCTCCGCAGAGCAGCAGACACGGGGCAACTTCACCCCGCCGTCGCGCACTGCGGCGCCGCCTGCCGCCGAGGCGCCCCCGGCGGGCGACGCAGCGGGCGGCAGTTCCAGCCGGATGTCTCCGCGCAACTGGCGCGTGGCCACCCGGCTGAACGCCATTCTCCTCATACCCGTCCTGGTCGCCCTCGTCATGGGCGGCTTCCAGGTCAACGGCTCCGTCAAGGCCTGGCGCGACGCGCAGGACGCGGAGAAGACCGCACTCATCGTGCGCGCCGCCGCCGAGTACGGGCACGCGCTGCTCAACGAACGCGACCTCACGGCGCAGCCGCTGCTCACCGGCAGGCGCACCGCGCCGGCCGTCGGGGACGCCAGGAAGGCGACCGACGACGCGAAGAAGAAGTTCGACGCCGCCGTCGCGGGCGCCCCCGACAACCAGGGCCTGAAGAACCGCCTCAACCGCATCCGGCAGGCCGAGCCGAAGCTGCCCGCCCTGCGCGGGACCGCGTACACCGCGGGCGTCGAGAGCAAGAACCCGGTCGCCACCGAGGAGGGCTACCGCGACGTCCAGCACTTCCTGATGGAGGTGTCGAACGAACTGAGCCTGGGCTCCGGCAACATCACCTCCTACGGCCGGACGGTGTACGCCGTGGAGCTGGCGAAGGCCGCGGGGTCCCTGCAGCGCTCCATCGGCCTGCACCTGCTGATCCGGCCCAACGGCGAGGACGAGATCTTCGAGGGCCAGGTCAAGGCGTTCTGCTCGTACAACTACCTGGAGACCATCGCGCTCGGCGAGTACGTCTCCGGCGGCACCCAGCAGGACGTGGACCGGCTCAGCGACGTGATGAAGGGCAAGGCCGAGGAGGGCGGCCGGAAGCTCGCCGAGGCGCAGGCGGCGGCCAAGGCCCAGGGCAAGACCCTCGCCACGCCGCCGGCCAGGAACGGCTCGGTCTTCGACGGGATGGCCGCCGAGATCTGCAAGGGCCAGAAGCAGAGCACGCTCGCCGCCAAGGGCATCGTCCCGCTGACCTGGCAGGCCGCGGCGACCGCCAAGTTCGACGGCTACACCGAGATCGAGAACGAGCTCGTCACCAAGGCCGTGACGGACGCCGCGCAGATCTCCGCCGACTCCCGCAACGACGCCCTCATCAACGGCGCCATCGTGGTTGTCGCCGTGCTCGCCGCCTTCGTGCTGGCCGGTGCGGTCGCCCGCCAGATGAGCCGCTCGATGAAGCGCCTGCGCACCGCCGCCTTCGGCATCGCCGAGCAGCGGCTGCCGATGCTGGTCGACCAGCTCTCCCGTACGGAGCCCGGCCGCGTGGACACCCGGGTGCAGCCGATCCCGATCACCTCGCACGACGAGATCGGCGAAGTCGCCCGCGCCTTCGACCAGGTGCACCGCGAGGCGGTGCGGCTCGCCGCCGAGCAGGCCATGCTCCGGGGCAACGTCAACGCGATCTTCACCAACCTCTCGCGCCGCAACCAGTCCCTGATCGAGGGCCAGCTGACCCTCATCACCGACCTGGAGAACAACGAGGCCGACCCGGACCAGCTCGAAAGCCTCTTCCGGCTGGACCACCTGGCCACCCGCATGCGCCGCAACGGCGAGAACCTCCTGGTCCTCGCGGGCGAGGAGCCGGGCCGCCGCTGGAACCAGCCGGTGCCGCTCGTCGACGTCCTGCGCGCCGCCTCCTCCGAGGTGGAGAGCTACGAGCGCATCGAGCTGACCGGCGTGCCGGAGTCGGAGATCCACGGCCAGGCCGTGACCGACCTCGTGCACCTGCTGGCGGAGCTCCTGGAGAACGCCACCACCTTCTCCTCCCCCCAGACCAAGGTCCGCGTCAACGCCACCCGGCTGCCCGACGGCCGGGTGATGGTCGAGATCCACGACAAGGGCATCGGGCTCACCCCCGAGGACTTCGCGGACATCAACCACAAGCTGGCCAACCCGCCGACGGTGGACGCCGCCGTCTCGCAGCGCATGGGCCTGTTCGTGGTCGGCCGCCTCGCCGACCGGCACGGCATCCGGGTCCAGCTCCGCCCCTCGGGCGAGCAGGCGGGCACGACCTCGCTGGTCATGCTCCCGGACGCGATCACCCACGGTGGCGGTGGCGAGAACCAGCCGCAGGGCGACTTCACCGTCTCCTCGATCATGGCGGAACAGCAGACGCCGGAGCAGCCCTCGTTCGAGGCCGCCCCGCTGCGCACCGCCGCCGAGCTCGGCTTCGACGACTCGCGCTACGAGGCGGGACACGGCCGGCCGGGCGAGCGCACGCCGCTCGATCCGGTGAACCGCTCGCTGCTCCGCGAGGAGCGCCGGGCGGCCCTGGAAGGCCGTGCCGCGCAGGGCGACGACCGCCCGCTCTTCCGCGACGAGGTGCAGGAGCCGCAGCAGACCTCGTACGAGCAGGGCTACGAGAACCAGCAGCCGGCCCCCCAGGGTTACGAGGGCCAGCCGGCCCCGCAGGGGTACGACCCGAACGCCTACGACCCGCAGCAGCAGGGCTTCCAGCAGCCCGCCTACGGAGAGCAGCAGGCCTACGACCCGAACGGCTACCAGGAGCAGCCCGCCCCCGGCGGGTTCGACGGCTTCGGCCCGCGCGACTCCTTCGGCTCCACGGAGCCCTTCCCGGCCCAGCAGGTCCCGCAGCAGCAGGGCTATGCGGAACCCGGGTACCAGGGGTACGGGGAGCAGCCGCAGCAGACATCGTGGCAGGACCCGAACGGACTGCCGGCCGGCTACGACCCCGCGCACCCGGCCGCAACGGAATCCGGAACGACATCCGGAACCGCATCTTCCGGACAGTCTTCGCAGGAGGCTCCCCCGGCGGCCGACGAACCCGTAGGCTTCGAGGGTCCGGGCACTGCTCCGGACGCACCGCGCGAAGGTCACGCACTGACGGACGCGGGTCTTCCGCGCCGCGGCAGCCAGCCCGGCCAGGAGAGCATGCTCAGCCGGCACAGCAAGTCGGGCCGCGACGGGCAGCAGTCCTCCCCCCGGGAGGAGCAGCGGCCGCAGGCGGCCCTGCCGACCCGCAAGCCGCAGCAGCCGCCGGTGAGTTCGGTGACTTCGGTTCCCGAGCAGCCGCAGCGGTCCGCCCCGGCGCGGCAGGAGCCCCCGGCCGACAGCAACTGGCGCACGTCGAACGACGAGCGCTGGCAGCGGGCCGAGAAGCTCAAGGACCCCAAGGCGGGCGGGATCACTCCCTCCGGCCTCCCCAAGCGGGTGCCCAAGGCCAACCTGGTCGAGGGAACCGCGGAGCAGAGCCCGTCGAGCGGCCCCCAGGTCTCTCGCGCACCCGAGGACGTGCGGGGCAGGCTGAGCAACCTGCGCCGGGGCGTCCAGCGGGGGCGCAGCGCGGGGACCGACCAGAACCAAGCGGCCACTTACGATCAGCACAGTGGACCGGGTAGTACCTACAACCAGGAGCGTTAGTGTGAGCCCGATGAGCCAGGCGGCGCAGAATCTGAACTGGTTGATCACCAACTTCGTGGACAACACCCCCGGTGTTTCCCACACGGTGGTGGTCTCCGCCGACGGACTCCTGCTGGCGATGTCCGAAGGATTCCCCCGTGACCGCGCCGATCAACTGGCGGCCGTGGCCTCCGGTCTGACGTCGCTGACGGCGGGCGCCTCTCGGATCTTCGAGGGCGGCGCCGTCAACCAGACCGTGGTGGAGATGGAGCGAGGATTCCTTTTCATCATGTCCATCTCCGACGGTTCCTCCCTCGCCGTCCTCGCGCACCCCGACGCCGACATCGGCCTCGTGGGGTACGAGATGGCACTGCTGGTGGACCGGGCCGGCACGGTGCTGACCCCGGATCTGCGGGCCGAGCTCCAGGGGAGTCTGCTGAACTGAATCCCCCGGCGGAGGGCGTGTTCCTCCGCTGAGGGTTCTTGACGAAGTCTGTTCAACTGGCAGACACCCCGTGCGCAGTGGCATCCCCGGGCTTTAGGGTTCGGGGATGTGGCTCCACAGGTGATGGTGCCCGCAGTGCAGTCGGAGGAGGAGAACGTGGCAACGCCCCCAAACGGTTCGTCGGCCGACTGGCCCTATGGCCGCGGCCCGGGTCAGGGCCAGGGTGGTCAAAGCGACCCCTCGCAGAACCGGTTCAACTTCCCCTCTGCGCCCAGCCGTTCCCCGCGGGGCGGACAGCACTCCGCGGGTCGTCCGCAGGACGGGCCGTCCGCCGGGTACCAGCAGTCCTACGAGCAGCGCCCCTACCAGCAGCAGCCCCCGCAGCCCCCGCGCCACGGGCAGCCCTCCGGCATCCCGCCGGCGTCGGCCCGCCAGCAGCCGGGCCGCGCGGGGTCCCCGTCCGTCCCTTCCCCGGGTTCCTCTGGTTCCTCGGGTTATTCCGGGTCCTCCGGAAGCGGCGGTCACAACCCCCTGGTGCGTCCGTACGCCATGACGGGCGGCCGTACCAGGCCCCGCTACCAGCTCGCCATCGAGGCGCTGGTGCACACCACGGCGGATCCCAGCAGGCTGCACGGGCAGTTGCCCGAGCACCAGCGGATCTGCCAGCTGTGCCGTGAGATCAAGTCGGTCGCCGAGATCTCGGCACTCCTCTCCATCCCCCTCGGCGTAGCCCGGATCCTCGTCGCCGACCTGGCAGAGGCCGGACTCGTCGCCATTCACCAGCCCGGCGGCGACGAAGCCGCGGGCGGTCAGCCAGATGTGACACTGCTCGAAAGGGTGCTCAGTGGACTTCGCAAGCTCTAGCAGCGGAGCAGCCCGCTCCACAACCTCCGCGAAGATCGTGGTGGCGGGCGGCTTCGGCGTCGGCAAGACGACGTTCGTCGGAGCCGTGTCGGAGATCAACCCGCTGCGCACCGAGGCCGTCATGACCTCCGCCTCCGCGGGGATCGACGACCTCACCCACACCGGTGACAAGACGACCACGACGGTCGCCATGGACTTCGGCCGCATCACCCTGGACCAGGACCTGATCCTGTACCTCTTCGGTACGCCGGGCCAGGATCGCTTCTGGTTCATGTGGGACGACCTGGTGCGCGGCGCGATCGGCGCGGTCGTGCTGGTCGACACCCGGCGCCTGGCCGACTGCTTCCCGGCGGTCGACTACTTCGAGAACAGCGGCCTGCCGTTCGTCATCGCCCTCAACGGCTTCGACGGCCACCAGCCGTACAACCCGGAGGAGGTCCGCGAGGCGCTCCAGATCGGGCCCGACACCCCGATCATCACCACCGACGCCCGGCACCGCGCGGACGCCAAGAGCGCCCTGATCACCCTGGTCGAGCACGCGCTGATGGCGCGGCTGCGCTAAGCGCTCCCGTGCCACACGGGTTCGGGCCCGTGCCCCCTTCTCGGCCTGTCCGGGGGGCACGGGCCCTTCGGCGTCTTCGGGAGGGGCGGCGGGCCGGGGGCCGGCCGTCCGCGCACGGCGAAGGCCCGGCCCCGCGAGAACGGGGGCCGGGCCTTCGGGGCGGGAGGGCTCAGCCCTGCCAGCTGTGCGGCGCGCGGAAGCCGGGGGTGCGCTCCAGGCGGCGCCAGCCCGCGGAGGAGCTGCGCGGGTGGGGGGCCGAGACCTCGGCGGGGCGGGCGGCGGCGCGGGCCAGGAGGACCGCGGTGATGGCGGCCAGTTCCTCGGGGGCGGCCTCGCCCTTCTCGACGCGCAGGAGGTTCTTCGTGTCGGCGGGGGTGGTCATGTGTGGTGTCGTCTCCGTCGTCTCGTCGTCGTACGCACAGCGGGTGCGGGAATTCACTGGGGCGGGTTGCCGTGCTTGCGCGACGGCAGGTCCGCGTGCTTGTTGCGCAGCATCGCGAGGGAGGAGATGAGGACCTGGCGGGTCTCGGCCGGGTCGATCACGTCGTCCACGAGGCCGCGCTCGGCCGCGTAGTACGGGTGCATCAGCTCGGCCTTGTACTCCTTGACCATGCGCGCGCGCATCGCCTCGGGGTCCTCGGCCTCCGCGATCTGCTTGCGGAAGATCACGTTGGCGGCGCCCTCGGCGCCCATCACGGCGATCTCGTTCGTCGGCCAGGCGTAGGTGAGGTCGGCGCCGATGGACTGGGAGTCCATGACGATGTACGCGCCGCCGTACGCCTTGCGCAGGATCAGGGAGATCCGGGGCACCGTGGCGTTGCAGTACGCGTACAGGAGCTTCGCGCCGTGGCGGATGATGCCGCCGTGCTCCTGGTCGACGCCCGGCAGGAAGCCGGGCACGTCGAGCAGCGTCACGATGGGGATGTTGAAAGCGTCGCACATCTGGACGAAGCGCGCAGCCTTCTCGCTGGCCTCGATGTCCAGGACCCCGGCCAGGGACTGGGGCTGGTTGGCGACGATGCCCACGACCTGGCCGTCGAGCCGGGCCAGGGCGCACAGGATGTTGGTGGCCCAGCGCTCGTGGATCTCCAGGTAGTCGCCGTCGTCGACGAGCTCCTCGATGACCTTGCGCATGTCGTAGGGCCGGTTGCCGTCGGCCGGGACCAGGTCGAGCAGCACGTCGCCGCGCCGGTCGGCCGGGTCCTCGGAGACCACGGTCGGCGGGTTCTCGCGGTTGTTGGAGGGCAGCAGCGAGATCAGGTAGCGGACCTCGGCGATGCAGGTCTCCTCGTCGTCGTACGCGAAGTGCGCGACGCCCGAGGTCTCGGCGTGGACGTCGGCCCCGCCGAGACCGTTCTGGGTGATCTCCTCGCCGGTCACCGCGCGGACCACGTCCGGACCGGTGATGAACATCTGCGAGGTCTCGCGGACCATGAACACGAAGTCCGTGAGGGCGGGGCTGTAGGCCGCGCCGCCCGCGCACGGGCCGAGCATCACGGAGATCTGCGGGATGACGCCCGAGGCCCGGGTGTTGCGCTGGAAGATGCCGCCGTATCCGGCGAGCGCGGAGACGCCCTCCTGGATGCGGGCGCCCGCGCCGTCGTTCAGGGAGACCAGGGGCGCGCCGGCCGAGATGGCCATGTCCATGATCTTGTGGATCTTCGTGGCGTGGGCCTCGCCCAGCGCGCCGCCGAAGATGCGGAAGTCGTGCGCGTACACGAAGACCGTGCGGCCCTCGACCGTGCCCCAGCCGGTGATGACGCCGTCGGTGTAGGGCTTCTTGTTCTCCAGGCCGAAACCGGTCGCCCGGTGCCGGCGGAGCTGCTCGACCTCCTGGAAGGAACCCGGGTCCAGCAGCAGCTCGATGCGCTCGCGCGCGGTCAGCTTGCCCTTGGCGTGCTGCGCCTGGGTGGCCCGCTCGCTCGGGCCCTGTACGGCCTGCTCACGCAGCGCGTGCAGCTCGGCCACCCGGCCGCGGGAGTCGGTGGGCTCGCCCGGGGCGCCCGGAGTATCCAAAACGGTCATGTGTCGACCCTACGAAGAACGCCAAGAAAACGGTCCGTCGACTCTGCACAGTCTCCGGGCCCGATCCCTGTGGGGGCCGGACAGAACCATGTCCGGATACGGAGGAAATCCCTGCTGGGCGCGGGGGGCGTTTGTAAAGAGGTCACAAAGAGGCTCAGTGTGGCGTGCTGCACACCCGCCTGACCGCGGCGGGCGCGCCCTGGGCCTTCTGCACTTTCTGGATGCCCCGGAGCCGGGGCATCGGATCGCTGCCGGGCTCGGCGAGCTGGAGGAGCACCGCCTCGTAGAAGGCGTCCCGGACGGCGGGGGACATCACGTCGGACGCGTCCAGGCAGCGGGGCGACGCCGCCCCGACGGCTCCCGGCGGGCGGCCGGTGAGCCGCCGGGCGATGCCGCTGTTCACCGCGTCCCCCGGCCGCGCTCCCCCGGTGAGGATGTCGGAGCGGGCGGAGAACACCTCGCCGTCCTGCGTCCAGCGCTTCTGGCCCTCGTACGACACCAGGGCGGCCAGCAGCCGACGGGCCTCGGGGGTGTCGTTGAACAGCACCGCGAAGTCCGCCGACACCTCGTGGCCCCGCTGCGGGTAGGGGCCGCCGGGCAGCAGCGCCGCGGAGTCGACGAACGCGGCCGGGTCCTGGTCCCGCCGGTAGAACAGAGGGGCGAAGGAACCCTGGTGCTCCAGGGTGCAGCCGCCGCCGAACAGCAGCCCGCCGCCCTTCTTGGCGGGGCCCCGGTGGTCGGTGAGCAGTGCCTTCCGCGCGGCCTTCGCGTCCTTGGCCATCAGCGCGCCCCACGCCCGCCAGGCCCCGGCGATCCGCGGGTCGGTCCACGCCACGTCGCCGGTCGCCCAGTCCTCGTACACCCGGGGCCCCTGCGACTGGAGGACGAGGTCCTCGATCCAGTCGCTGCCGGGCCAGCCGGACGCCCCGTCGTCGCCCATCCCCACGCACCAGGCGGCGGCCGGCGGGGGGCCGGCGGGCGGGCGGCGGTCCGCGCGGTGCCAGACGATGCTCTTGAGGTCGGCCTTGACGGGGACCCAGTGGAAGGGCCGGTCGCCGTCGCGGGACAGCCACAGGTCGTCGTACTTCTCCAGGTCCCGGTCGGCGAGCCAGTTCAGGGGCTTGAGCTGCTTCTGCTTGGCGTAGTCGGCCAGCTCCCCCACCCCCGGCATGATCGCCACGTCCGGCGCCGTGCCGGCCTGCACCTGGGCGAGCAGGACCTCGCGCTGGGCGGCGGTGCCCTGGTAGGTGTACGGGATGCCGAAGCCGTCCAGCAGCTTCGTGAAGCGTGCCTCCTGGCCCTCCGTCCACGGGCCGAGGACGGTGACGGGTTCCTCGTCCGACGCCCCGTCGGGGACGGTGAGGGTGCACGCGGCGGTCGTGAGCAGGCCCAGCCCCAGCAGGAGAGCGGCGGCCCGGACGCGGAGGCGGGCGTGCAAGCGGGGGCGGACGCGGGTCCCGCGCGGGTGGGGGATCATGAACTCGCCCTCCAGTAGTCGGCGTTGAGCCGTCGCGCGCACCCCACCACGGGCAGCACGCACACCAGGATTCCGCCCATGACGAAGGCGGGGAAGACCTCGGGCCGCCAGTGCCCCGAGGCGAGGTCCATGTCCGGGGCGGGCTGGGCCTGCTCCTGCTGCCGCACCGCCACCGGGCGGGTGTCGTCCCCCGCGCGGGTGACGTGCCGGGCGAGTTCGGCGCGGGAGCCGTCCACCCGGTTCTGGGTGACCGCCGTCGCCCAGAGCGGCAGCACGGCCAGCGCCACGGCGAGCAGCAGGGCGGCGACCAGCCAGCCGTCGTAACGCCGGCCGCAGCGGCGGCGCAGCACCCGCAACGCGGACAGGATCGTCAACGCGAGTCCGGTCAGGGCGACTTCGGCGACGGTCCAGCCGGCGATCTGGAGCGGGCCCAGTTCGGTGCCGGTCCTGATCCGGTCCAACTGGTCGCGCTGGAGCGCGTCGAGCCGGGGGATCAGGCCGACCCTGGCACGCCACAGGACGGAGCTCGCCTCGCCGAACTTCTGCTCCCACATGGGCGAGGCGCCCTCGTACCGGACCGCGGCGTCGGTGACGGACTCCCGGTAGACCGTCATCAGCCCGTTGACGATGGACAGCAGGGCGCGGCCCCGCTCGCCGTCGACCTGCACCGAACGCAGCTCGGTGAGGGTCTGGTCGGCGGAGGAGAAGGCGGTGCGGTGCGGCTCACCGGTGCCGACCACGCCGCTGAGGCCCTTCTCCTTGGTGTACCGCACCTCCTCGTGGGCGCGCAGCAACGACAGCCGGATCGCGGCGAGCTGCCGTACGGCGGACACGGAGGCGGTGCGGAGCTGCGCGGACGACTGGTCGGCCCTCTCGTACGAGAGCAGCATCGAGGCCGTGCCGAGGACGCCCAGCAGCAGGGCGACCGCGAGGTGCCGCTCCAGCAGGCGGCGGGTGGCGGAGCCGGTGCGCCGGTGCCGCCACCAGGTGCGCAGGATGAGGCGCAGGGTGCTCACGGCGGCGGGGGCGACCGGCCTCCGGACGGCGGTGCGCGGGGGTGCTGCCGCACCGGTTCGCGGGGGCGCTGCCGCACCGGTGCGGGGGCCCGGGACTGCTTCCGTGCCCCGGGCCGCCGACGGCACGCCCGACGTCCCCGGTCCCGGTCCCGGTCCTCCGCCCGCTCCGGTTCCCGTTCCGGCTCCCGTCCCCGCCGCGCTCATCGTCGGGCTCCCGTCAGGGCCGTACCGCAGACGATGCAGTACTGGGCCGTCGCGCCTGCCGTCCGGCCGCAGCGGTGGCAGTCGAAGGTGATGAAGGCGGTCGGCTCCACCGCCATCGCCTCCGGCGCCGTGCTCGTGCCGCCCTCGCGGTGCAGGATGGACCGCTTCAGCTCCTCCCGGTCGACCGCCTCGTGCACCCGGACCACGCCCAGCCGCGCGTCCACGACCTCGGCGACCCGGCCGACCTCCTCCAGCGCCCACTCGACGCCCAGTTGGTGGGCGAGCTGGGCGGCGGCGCCCAGCCGGCGTTCGGCCTCCTCGTGCCTGCGGTCGTGCAGGGCGATCTTTCCCCGCTTGAGCTCCTTGCGCATCAGCTCGACGGCGCCGGCGACCACGACCGTGTTCTCCTCCGCGCCGTAGGCGAGGCCCCCTTCCGCCGGCGTGGCGGACGCGTCCTCCGGCTCCCGTGCCCCCAGGCCGCCGTGGGGCCGCGCCCGGGGCGGGGTCGGCCGAGGCCTGGGCCGGGTCTCCCAGCGGACCACGACAGGGGCGTGGCTGTCGCCGACGGACAGCGCCGCGAGCTGCAGATCGGTGGCCAGCGGGTCGCCGGTGGCGTCCAGGCCCAGCTTCAGCCGGTACGTGGAGGTGCCGGGCCGCCACGGGAGCGCCTGGGTGCGCAGCACTCCGGGCCGGCCCTGGACCTCGCGGGCGGGCAGCGGGTGGCTGCCCGGGGAGGTCTCCTCGAGGCCGACCAGGCGCACGCCGTGGCGCAGCACGATCTCCAGCGGCAGTTCGGGGGCGCTGCCGTGCCGGGCCGCGACCGCCTCCTCCGCCGCCGCGGCGAACCGGTCGGCCACCGGTGTCGCCCGCCCGTGCAGCCGCTCGGCGACCGCGAGCAGCGCGGCGGGCTCCCAGGGGCCGTCGAGGGCGAGCACGTCACAGGTGAACCGGCCCGCACAGCGGTCGAGTTCGGCGTCGACGGCGGCGAGGCCGGCCCCCTGCCCGCCCCTGCCCGCCCCGCCCGCCGGGCCCGGCACCGGTCCGTGCCCCAGGCCGCCGCTGCCGTCCGTGACCAGCAGCAGATGCCGTACGGGCGGCACCCGGTCCCCGCCCCGGTCGAACTGCGCGCGAGCGGCGGCCAGCAGCCCCGCCACCCCCGCGCCGCCCGTACCGGGGCCCCACGCCTTGCGGTCGACGTACACCTGCCGGGTGCCCGTGGTGAACCCGGCGTCGCGCAGCGAGGCGGCGGAGGCGGTGGCCCAGCCCCCGTCGAAGGGGTAGACGGTGCGGCCGTCCGCGCCGATGAGCGCGTAGGCGCAGCCCGGCGGCAGGGCGCCCAGGGTCTCGGCCAGGGCCTCCCGGGCGGCGGCGTCCCGGTCGGCGTCGAGGTCCACGGCGACGGCGACGGCCAGGTCGCCGTGGCGGGCCCCGGCCGCGTTCCCGGTCCGGGCGCCGTCCTCCCGCACCGTGATCCGGGCGCTCACCTCCAGGGTGACGTTGGCCCGCGGGCTCTGCTCCCGCCAGACCTGGACGCCGAGGTCGAAGGCGGTGCCCCGCGGGGACGCGAACCCGCCGGCCGGCGCGGCCATCAGAACCGGCTCCCCGGCCGGACGGTGTGGGACAGGTCGATCAGGTGCTCGAACTCCGCCCGGTCCGGTCGCTGCTGGGCCAACATCCGGTAGTTCCCCTCCAGTTGTTCGCGGACGGTCCGCTCCTCGGCGGACATCCGCTTCCACCACGGGCCGTCGGACGCGTCGTTCCAGGCGCGCAGGGTGTCCAGCCGCCACTCCAGCAGTTCGGTGCGCAGCCGCAGTACGTCGTCGTCCGACAGCCGGGGCAGCGCGTCGGGCGCGGTGTGCTCGATCTCGGCCAGGACCTCCGCCGACCGCTCGGGAGTGGGCAGCCCCTCCCGGTCCCCCGCCAGCCGTCCCGCGGTGATCCGCCAGACGGCGATCTGGACGACCGGCCAGTCCCGGGACGACGGCGGCACCCTGCCCAGCACCTCCAGCGCCCCCCGCCGGTCCCCCTCGGCGAGCGCCAGCCGGGCCAGGCCCAGGGCGGAACCGCCGTGCGAGGGGTTGCGCAGGTGCACCGCCTGGTAGTGCCGGTACGCGAGCGGCGCGGCGGGCTCCGCGGGGGTGGGCGGCGAGGTCGGCGCGTGGGGGCCGAGGAGTTCGGCGCAGTGCGCGAGGGCGAGCTTGGTGGCGTACTCGCCGGGCAGCGCCCGGTGCACCTCGGCGAAGTGGTCCAGGGCCCGGCCCACCTGCCCGGCGGCCAGCTCCACGAGCCCGCGGTGCCACTCCAGCCGCCAGCGCAGCCCGGCCCGCCTGCCCGGGATGCCGGCCGCCAGGTCGAGCTGCTCGCGCGCGTCGGCGAGCGCGGCGGGGGTGGCCTCGGCGACCCGTACGCGCACGTTGTGCAGGTGGATCTCGCCGGAGGGGTCGGCGGGGTCGGGCTGCTCGGCGCGGTAGCGCGCCGGGTCGTACAGCGTGGTGGAGAACCACTCCTTCTGCGGGTCGTCCTCGTGCGGTATCGGCACCGGCAGACCGCGCGCGATCTCCACCGGCGTCGGCGTCCCGAGGTCCAGCGGCGGGGCCTGCGCGACGCGGGCGCGCTCGTGCAGGGGCCGGGCGGTCCAGTGCTCCGGCGGCGGCACGGACCCGAGCCGGGCCCCGAGCAGCCGGGTGGCCGGGGTGAAGCAGGGCGAGGGCCGCGGCTGGTCGCGTTTGCCGCGCAGTGCCCTGATCTCCCGCAGGGCGCCGAGCAGTTGGTCCTCCATCTCCTTGGCGGTGGCGAACCTGGCGTCCGGGTCGGGGTCGGTGGCCCGGCGCACGATGGCCGCGAAGGAGGCGGTGCCGAGGCCCGGCACGTCGTCGCCGACGGCCCACTCGGCCAGTTCCCGGAGGGTGACGCCGACGGTGTGGATGTCGTGCGCGGCGGTCGGCACGAGGGTGGTGTCGATCTCCGGCGAGGTGTAGCGGTCGGTGCGGGTGATCTCCTTCTGCGGCACGCCCAGGTCGCGCAGCGCGCCGAGGTCGATGACCTTGATGTCCCGTTCGTGGTGGACGACGTTGGAGGGCTTCATGTCCAGGTAGGCGGAGCCCATGTCGTGCAGGTGCTGCAGGGCGTCGAGGATGCGCACGCCGTACGTGATGACGTGCTCGACGTCGAGGACGAACTCGCCGCGCCGGGTGGCGTCGATCATCGCCTCCAGGGTGCGGTCGCCGACGTCGTCCATCACGATGTACGCCCCGGTGAGCTTGGCGGGGTCGGCGGGGTCGAAGCGGCGGATGAAGTTGCGGATGCGCACGATGCGCTGGTGGCGGATGGCGGTGAGGTTGCGGCGCTCCTTGTCGGCCTGGGCGGGGCCGTTCTCCTCGTACCGGTTGAGCAGTCCCTTGATCGCGACGGTCTCGTCGAGGTGCAGGTCGTGGGCGAGGTAGACCCAGCCCTGGCCGCCGCGGGCGATGACGAACTGGAAGCGGTACTGCCCGTCGAGGGGCGGGGTGTTCTCGTCGAACTCGTCGGGCTCGTAGAAGTACGGGGTGTTGCAGCGCGGGCAGTGCCCCTTGGGCGGTACGGGTCCGGAGACGTACGGCGGGAAGAAGCGGATGCCGCACTTCTGCGACGAGCACCGCATGACGGCGGGCAGCCCGGGGTCCTTCTTGCGGTCGGCCGGGCTGCTGGGCCGCTGGAGGGGCAGTTCCAGGAAGCCCGCCGGACCGTTTCCGGCGGGGTGCGGGGCGAGCGGCGGCAGCGGCTGCGCCTCCTCGTGCCGCCCGCAGGTGCCGCAGTAGCCGGTGAACAGGACGCGCCCGGGGCAGGGGGCGCCGGTGACCCGCCGGTGCGGGCAGGGGGCCGTCACGGTCGTCGTCATCGCCACCACTTCTCCCACAGGTCCAGGTCCCGCTGGAGGTCCGCGACCAGTTTCAGCAGCCGGGCGATCCTGCGGTCGCAGCACGTGTGGTCCCCCGGCGGCGTCTCGCGCCGGATGCGCCGCAGGATCTCGGCGTGCCGCCGGGCGGTGCGCTCGCCGGGGCCGTGCTCGGCGCCGGGCTCGGAGGTGGTCAGCCGCTGCCGCTCGGCCAGCTCGGCCAGCCGGTCCGCCCCGGCCCGGGCGCAGTCGTCGAGCGCCTCGTCCAGCAGCCCGCAGCGGGCCCGGTGCCACGCCTCGCCGCCGCCCTCGCGGAAGGTCAGCAGGAGGCGGAAGCCCAGTCCGCGCAGCCGGCCGAGCAGTTGGATCAGGCCGTCGGGGTCCCGGTCGCGGTCGAGGGCGGTGACGGCCACGGTCATGCCGCGCACCGGCCGCATCCGAGCGACGGCGGGCGGGTCGTCGCCGGTCGTCAGCCACCGCTGCAGGGCCTCCAGCCGCCCGCTCTCCGGCACGATCAGGGCCGCGAGCTGTTCCGCGAACTCACCCCGGTCGGTGCGCCCTCCGGCGTAGTGCACGTGCGCCCGGTACAGCTCGTGCCGCAGCGTCCGGTCCCGGCCGCCGCCCTCGGCGACGGCGCAGATCTTCACCCCGGGCTGCCAGCGCCCGGTGAACCAGGCGGTCAGGCGTTTGCGGAAGCCCGGGTCCCAGGCGCCGGGCTGGCTCAGTTCCCGTACCAGGGGCACCTGTTCGGCGATCTTGCCGATGGGGATCATGTACGACCGGGAGTGCTGCTCGCCGTTGGGCAGGGCGGGATCGTCCTCGCGCCGCCCGACGGTCATGCCGACCACGCGGGTGGGCCGGTCGTCGCGCGGGACGGTGAAGACGGCGCCGCCGCTGAAGCCGCGCCGGACGGCGTCGTTGGCGGAGTCCAACTGGGCCCAGTTGGCGTGCGGCCCCACCAGGCGGGCCTTCAGGGTCAGCCCGGACTCGTGGTAGTCGGGGTAGCCGGTGCTCATCACCTCCTCACCGGCGTGCAGGTCGGTGCTGAGCAGGGCGGGCCTGGCGCGCGGCCGCGGGGTCTCCAGCACCAGCAGGGCCACGTCGAGCCCGTGTTCCTCCCGTCCGGGCGGATGCCAGCTCCCGGGCCCCGGTACGACGGTGGCCCCGACCCCTTCGATCAGCGGGCTCTCCAGGAACTCGACCCAGATCTTCTCGTCCGGGCCGCCGACGACGTGCGCACAGGTGAGCACGTGGCGCATGGTGATCAGGATGCCCGCGCCGCACACGTCCCCGTGCGCGTCCTCGCGCCGGAGCCGGAGTCTCCAGTCCGCGTAGAAGCGATGTCTGCGGCTCTCCCCGCTCAACTCCCCCATGCACGGGGAGGATACGCCGGGCAGGGGGAAGCCCCCAGCGGTTGCGCCGACCACAGGGGGCTTCGTATCGCTTTTGTGTCAACTACCGCTCACGAAAGGTCATTTACCACACAGAAAACGCGCACTCCCCCAGTCCGCGTGATCGTTCCCCGGCCCGTCGCCACCGTCCCCGGTCACCAGGTCGACGTACTTCGCGCCGGTGACGTCGGCGGTGAGCGCCCAGCCGGGGTCGGCCCCGCGCAGCACCGGGGACTGCGCCCTGCGCGCACCGTCGGCGAGGACGGTGAACTGCACGCTGCCCCGCGCGCTCTGCACGTCGTCGAGTCCGACCGAGGCGGTGAAGGAGGTGCACGCGCCGCCCAGGTAGTAGCGGACCGTGCCGGGCGACGCGGTGCCGAGGCCCTTGGCGTGGACCACGCCGCCGAGGGTGATCGGCTTGCCGTCGCCGGGGGCGGTCTCGCCGTTGGACATGTCCTTCTCCGCGGGACCCCAGCCGTTGTCCATCGCCGTCCAGTCCAGGTCACTGGCGTACGCGTCCCGGACCGGCGGCGGCGGAAGGGTGCGCACGGGCGCGGTGGCGGCGAGGGTGCGGGGCGTGCCGCCGACCGTGTAGGAGGCGGCCGACGTCAGCTCGTACGGCCGGTACGCGGCGTCCGCCGGCGGGGTGACCTGCCAGGTTCCCGTGACCTTCGCGCCCGCCGCGACGGACGGGAACGCGACCGGTCCGGCGGGCTCGGCGGTCCAGCCGTCGGGGAGGCCGAGGGTGAGCTCGACGCCGGTGGCGGCGGCGGCCTCGTTGTTGGTGAAGGCCGCCGCGACCCGGTGCTGGCGGCCGGGCTCGAAGGCGCCCGGCGCCGGGGTCAGGGCGAGGGTGCCGCAGGCGGCGCGCTCGGGGGCCGGACCCAGGTCGGTGACGGTGAAGCCGTCGAGGACGAAGTCGGCCCCGTCGGGTGCGCCCGCCTTCTTGCGCAGGCCCACCCAGGTGTCGCCGCAGCCCGCGGTGACGGTCTCGGAGAAGCGGGCGGTGGTGCGCTGTTCGGGCAGCGGGGTGCGGCGGGTCTCCACGGAGGCGGGTTCGCCGTCGGCGCCGACGCGGTCGTAGCCGGTCACCCACTCGTAGGAGTCGGCGTGGCTGGTCTGCCGGTCGAACGCGACCCGGTACCGGTGGCCGTCCTTCAGCGGGACGGTCCAGGGGGCGGTGCGGTAGACGAGCCCGTCGTTCTCCTCGTGCGACTTCAGGGATTCGGCCCCGCCGAGGACGTCGTCGACGCGCTTGCCGTTCCAGCCGGCCTGGGTGTACGGGGCGTGCTTCTGGGCGATGTGGGTGCGCGGGTCGGTGTCGCCGCCCGCGTCCCCCTTGAGGAAGGGGCCCCAGCCCTGGTCGACGTCCTCGAAGTCCTCGTGGACGAGGGCGCCCTGCTTGGCCGTGGGGGCGTTGGCGACGAGGCGCACGTCGTCGATCCGGACCCGTACGTCCGACGCGGCCCTGTCCGCACGGATGCCGAGCGTCGCCGAACCGCCGGGCGGCGCGGTGAAGTTGACCTTGGCGCGCTGGAAGTAGGTGCCGTGCCAGTCGTTGGCGGCGGTCCGCTCCTCGGCGGTGGAGCGTTCGACGACGACCTCCTTGCCGCCGATGCCCAGGGTCGTGCGCCGGGTGGACCCGGGCTGGACCTCGATCCACGCGGAGGCGGTGTAGCGCCGGCCCGCCGTCAGGCCGGTGATGCGCTGGGAGAGGGCGGCGGGGGCGGTCCCGGAGAGGACGGCGCTGTTGCGGCCCCGGTCGTCGGTGTCGCGGGCGACCGTGCCCGTGGTGCGCCAGTTACCGAGCTCGGCGTCGTTGAAGCCGGGGTCGGCGACCTTGCCGCCCTCGCCCCAGTTCGCGTCACGGGCGGCGGGGGTGCGGCCGGCCGGGTACAGGACGTACGGCTGGCCGGCTTCGGCCCGGAGGGTGACCCGGCCGTCCTCGACGGGGACGACGGCGGTCTTCACACGGCCGTTGTCGGTGAGCTTGCTGACGGTGAGGGAGCCGGCGCCCCGCAGAGCGGCGGGGACGGTCCAGGTGGTCGTGCCGCCGGCCTTGTTGTAGTGGTAGAGCTTCTTCCCGTCGTCCCACGGGAGGAGGTAGTCCGACCCGTCGAGGACCTTGGCGTCGCCGACGTAGTAGGCGCGCTTGCCGTTCTCGACGGCGCCGCGCACGCCGCCGGTGAAGTCGATGCGGTCCTTGCCCCAGTGCTGGATCTTCTCCTGCTGGAGGAACTTCGCGGGCAGGTTGCGCTCCCAGATGTTGCGGTAGAAGGCGTTCCAGTCGCTCTCGCCGGTCCAGCCCTCGAACTCCTCGACGGCGGTCTGGCCGAGGATCGGGTGGTCGTTCCAGACGTCCTTCTCGCCGTTGCGGATGAAGCGGATGATCTGGGAGTTGAGGCCCTTGTTGGTCTTGCCGCCGTAGTCGAGGTCGTTCGCCCAGTGCGACCAGAGGGAGGCGTGCTCGAACTTCTCCGACCACTCGGTGCCGACGGTCCAGCCCTGCTTCTGGACGGCCCGGAGGGTCTTGTCGGCGATCCAGCCGTGGGTGTAGTAGACGTCGATGTAGAGGAAGTTCAGATTCTGGTCGGTCTCGTCGCGGAGCTGCTGGAAGCGTCTGGCGAGGTCGCCGCTGTTCACGTCGCGGCGCTGGTCGATGTAGTAGCTCTGGTTGAGCCAGTTCCAGCCGGGCCGGGTCTTGTCGACGAGGGTCTCGCTGAAGTTCCTGGCCTCGGGGTAGGACTCGGTGGCGTTGACGTGGACGCCGAAGGCGGCGCCCCATTTCCTGCCCGCCTTCAGCAGCTTGTTGAGGTCGGTGAGGCCGCCGGCCCGCTTGTTGTAGTTGCCGCCGTAGTCGGGGTGGGCGGAGTCGTGGCCCTCGGACCCGTACCCCTTGAGGACGGCGAGCTGTCCGAGCCCGTCGGTGGCCCGGCTGATCCTCTTGACGTCGTCGAGGGTGCGCAGGAAGGGGTGGGTGGCCTGGCTGGCGAAGTTGAACGGGATGTGGGTGACGACCCGGTCGGGGGTCTCCTTCGAGCCCGGGGCCTCGATCCCGACGGAGCGGAAGGCGATCGCGCCGTCCTGCCAGTCGACCTTCCCGTCCGCGTTGGCGTCGGGCGTCACGACGACCTTCGCCCAGGGCAGGTCCTCGCCGCTCTCCGGGCGGGGCGCTCCCTCCCCGCGGTACGTCCACTGGCCCGACCAGAGGCCGACGCGGACGCCGCCGTCCTCGCCCCGGGTCGCCCGGTGCCACAGCCGGGCCCCGTCGCGCGCGCTGGCGCCTGCGGGTTTGTCGTACGAGGAGTTGGACTCGACGGCCGCGGCGAGGGCGCCGGTGTTCACGATCCCGTACGAGGCGCCGACCGGGGCGGCGTCCACGGGGGTCGCCGCGGTCACCTTCCCGAAGACGTCGGCGGTGCGGGTGGAGTCGGGGTCGAGCCGGGTGAACGCGGTCTCGGCCCCGTCCTCGCCGCTGCCGACGGACACCAGGTCGTGCCCGGGTATGTCGAGCGTCCCGACCCGGAAGGCCGCCGTGTCGCGGATCGCCGTCACCCGGAAGGTGGTGGCGCGGCCGCGCACGGACAGCACGGCGTCGATCTCCACTCCCGGGAGGGAGGGCACCAGCAGGGTGTACGAGGCCGAGTCGCCCCGCACCCGGGGAGCGGCGGCGACCCGCACCGGCCGGGCGGCGCCGTTCAGGACGATTTCGGTGACCGGCCGCGTGCTGCCGAGCAGCCGGGCCCCGCCCGCGCGCTCGGTGTACGACAGGACCCGGGGGAAGTCCTCGGCCACGGTGACGGTGAGCTGCGGGGACTGGATGACGGCGGTGTCGGCGGCGGGGGCCGGGGCGGCCGGTACCGCGCCCGCCGTGGGCAGCGCCGGTCCTGCCAGCGTGAACACGACGGACGAGGCGGCGGCGACGGCGCACGACGCACGGAATCTCAGCGACATGGGGCCTGAGTAAGCCCGGCCCCAGGGGCCCCGTCAACGGAAACGGACCCCCTGGGTCCCGGCAGTCCAACAACCCCGCTCCGGAAGTCCAAGCGGGCCGCGGCTGGGCCGAACGGCTGAATCCGTCCGGCTCCTCGCGCGTAAAGGTTGAAAACCGAACTTCATTGCCCTATGGTCGGGTACATCGAAACACGTTGAAGGTTCAACAAACCTTTTCCCAGGAGGAACGTCATGGGCATCTTCGGCCGCAACAACAGCAGCACCCCCGCCACCGCCACCGCCGTGGACCCGTCGCTGGCCGCCCTGACCGGCACGTACACGGTCGACGCCAGCCACAGCAGCATCGGCTTCACCGCCCGCCACGCGATGGTGACGAACGTCCGCGGCGCCTTCACCGACCACGAGGGCACCCTCACGCTGGACGGCTCGAACCCGGCGGCCTCCGGGGCCTCCATCACCGTCCGCATGGCCAGCATCGACACCGGCGCCCCGGACCGTGACAACCACCTCCGCAGCGCCGACTTCTTCGACGTGGAGACCTACCCGGAGATGACCTTCCGCTCCACCGGGGCGGAGCAGCTCGGCGGCTCGGACTACCGGATCACGGGCGATCTGACCATCAAGGACATCACCCGCCCGCTCTCCATCGACCTGGAGTTCAACGGCTCGGCCACCGACCCGTTCGGCAACGAGCGGGTGGGCTTCGAGGGCTCGGCGACCATCAAGCGCTCCGACTGGGGCCTGACCTGGAACGCGGCGCTGGAGGCCGGCGGCGTGCTGGTCAGCGACAAGATCAAGCTGAACTTCGACATCTCGGCGATCAAGCAGACGGCCTGACCCCGGACCCGCACCCCGCCTGGCCCCGGACCCGCACCCCGGCGGCGGGCCGGTCGTCCTTTCCCGGCCCGCCGCCTGACGGGGTCAGAAGTTGCCGCCGCCGAAGTCGCCGCCGCCCCCGAAGTCCCCTCCCCCGCCGAAGTCGCCGCCGCCCCCGAAGTCGCCTCCGCCGAAGGACGTGGGGTCGAAGTCGGAGCCCGAGACGTCGCCGCCCTCGAAGCCCGCGCCCGGGTCGTCGAACCCGGTGCCCGCGCCGTAGGCGGACGCGTAGGCCGGGGTGGCGAGCATCGAGCCGAGCATGGTGCCCATCAGCAGGCCGGGCAGGATGCCGCCGCCGAAGTAGCCGCCCGCCCACGGGCCGTACGCCGGGCCCGCGTCGTAGTAGGGGCGGCGGCCGTCCGGGGTGTCGACCGTGCGGACCGCCGGGTCCAGGCCGTCCGCGAGGCGGGCCGCGTCGGCCGCGCAGACCGGGACCTCGCGGGGCGCACCGCCCGCGGGCGACCAGACGGCGTCCGTGACGGAGGGGCCGTGGCGGGGGTCGAAGAAGCAGGGCGAGCGGCGTTCGGGGAGCGGCCGGCCCGTGCGGCGCGCGTCCAGGACCGCGAGGCAGTGGCGGCCGTCGTCGAGGGCCTCGGTCACCCCGCGCACGTCGTTGGGTTCGCGGACCGCCGCCATGCGGGACTTGGCCGTCTCGTAGAGGTCGAGGGCGCGCTGGTAGTCCGCGCGCATCGCGTCCGTGGCGCCGGGCTCGGCGGGGTGGAAGTCCAGCCGGTCGAGTTCCTCGCCGTACGCCGTGATGTCCTCGTCCACGACGACCGTCAGCCTGCGCAGGGCCGCGAGGCGTTCCTCCTCCTTGCGCTTGCTGCTGCGGCGGGCCAGGGCGACCGCGCCCGCGCCCGCCACGACGACCACCGCGCCCACCCCGACCAGGGCGCCCGTGCTCACGCCGTCGTCCGAGCCGCCGTCCCAGGAGGCCGGGGCGTGCCCCCGGATCTGCGGGAGGGCCTGGTCGACGAAGGTGTTGAGCTGGGTGGCCGCGTCCAGTCCCGCGGGGGTCTTCGCCGCCGTGACCAGGTTGCGGACCGAGGCGTACGGCAGGGCGCGCCGGTCCGCGCCCGCTTCGAAACCGTCGCCCAGCCGGACCGCGTACACGCCCGTCACTCCGGTGGCGGTGCGGAGGTTGGCGCGGACCGTGCCGGGCGGGAACTCGGGGGTGCGGGGCAGGACCGCCACGAACAGCGGCTTGTCCGCCGACTTTATCTTCTGCGCGAGCGCGTCCTGGTCGGCCCGGGAGAGCTGGGCCCTGGCCCCCGGGGCGACGTACACCGGGCCCTGCTTCAGGGCTTCGCCCGCCTCCGTCGTACCGGTCGCGGCAGCGGCGGCCGACGCGAACGGGAGCAGCAGGAGCAGCGCTCCCACCAGGGCGCAGAGGGCGGATATGACGGAAAGCGGCCGGTTCCTCATATGTTCGAACTTACCCGATGCGGGTCGAACACGGCGGGCGGCGGGCGGTCAGCCCCGGGGCAGCGCGTGCTCCGTGGCGAACTGCGTCGCCGCCAACTCCCCGTACAGCGCGTCCGACTCCACCAGCTCGGTGTGCGTCCCGACCGCGCGGACCCGGCCCGCCTCCATGACGACGATGCGGTCGGCCCGTACGACGGTGGACAGCCGGTGGGCGATGACCAGGACCGTGGTGTCGGCGGCGAGTTCGAGGACGACCTCGCGCAGGTGTTCCTCGTTGACGGCGTCGAGCTGCGAGGTCACCTCGTCGAGGAGGAGCAGGGCCGGCTTGCGGAGCAGCGCGCGGGCCAGGGCGACGCGCTGGCGTTCGCCGCCGGAGAGGGTGGTGCCGCGGTGGCCGACCTGGGTGTCGAGTCCTTCGGGGAGGCGGGCGACCAGGCCGTCGAGGCGGGTGCGGGTGAGGACGGCGGCGAGTTCGGCTCCGGTGGCGTCCGGGGCGGCGAGCAGGAGGTTGTCGCGGAGGGTGCCCGCGAGGACGGGCGCGTCCTGTTCGACGTAGGCGAGGGCGGCGCGGAGTTCGGCCAGCGGCCAGTCGCGGATGTCGCGGCCGCCGACGGTGAGGGTGCCCGCGTCGTGGTCGTAGAAGCGTTCCAGGAGGGCGAAGACGGTGGTCTTGCCCGCGCCGGAGGGGCCCACGAGGGCGGTGAGGCCGCCGGGGGGCACGGTGAAGGTGATGCCGTGGTGGGCGGGGGCGCGGGTGCCGGCGTAGGCGAAGGCGACGTCCCGGAACTCGACGCCGAGGGGGGCGGTCCGGCGTTCCGTCCTCGTCGCGCGCACGGCGCTCTCGCCCGGCAGGGACTCGATCTCGTCGATCCGGCGGACGGCGGCCAGGCCCGTGTTCAGGCCGGTCCAGCCCTCGGTGAGCTGGCTGAGCGGGGCGAGCAGCCCGAAGACGTACAGGAGGAACGCGACGAGGGAGGAGACCTCCATCGTGCCGGCTGCCACCCGTGCGCCGCCGACGCCGAGCACGGCGAGGAAGGCGAGCTGGGTGGCCAGGAACATCGCGACCTCGGAGGCGGAGGTCCAGCGGGCGACGGTGACGCCCCGGTCGTGCGCGGTCCTGGCGGCCCCCGCGACGGCGGCGGCCTCGCGGTCCTCGATGCCGCTGGCCTTGACCGTGCGGAACGCCTGGAGGGAGCGGTCGAGCAGCGAGCCCATCTCGCCGACGGCCTGCTGGGCCTGGAGCTGGGCGCGCTGGATGCGCGGCATGAGGAGGGCCAGGACGGCGCCGGAGAGGAGGAGGACGAGGGCGGTGACGGACAGCAGGAGGGCGTCCACCACGGCCATCAGGACGATCGTGCCGACCAGGGTGAGCGCGCCGGACGCGGCCTCGACGACGCTGCGGGAGAGGACGGTGTGCAGGAGGGTCGTGTCGCTGGTGGCGCGGGAGAGGAGGTCGCCGGGGGTGAGGCGGTCGGCGGCGGCGACCCGGAGGCGCAGCAGGTGGGTGACGAGGCGGCGGCGGGCCCGCAGGACGACGGCTTCACCGGTGCGGGCGAGGAGGTAGTGGCCGGTGGCGGCGAGGAGCGCCCCGGTGACGACGACGCCGAGCAGGGCGAGCAGGGGGCCCCGGGGGGAGGCCCCGCCCCCGCCCCCGCCCCCGAACGCTTCGACGGCGTACTTGGCGGCCAGGGGCATGGCGAGGCCGGCCCCGGAGCCGAGGAGGGAGAGCAGGACGCCGGTGAGGAGGAGGCGGCGGTGGGGCCGGGCGTGGGCGAGGAGGAGGGCGAGGGGGGCGGGGGCGTTTTCGGCCCGCCCGGCGTTCGAGGACGCGCGGGCGGAACCCGTGCCGGGGGCGGGGGGCGCAGCCCCCTGAGGAACAGCCCCCTGGGGAACGGCACCCGCCCCCTGCTCCGTGGGACCGGCGCCCGCCCCCTGCCCCGCCGGACCGGCGCCCCCGCCGGAGGCCTCAGCGGCCACGCGGGGTGACCTTCAGCAGCGGGCGGAAGTCCGTGACGTTCTGTTCGCCGACCGTGCGGCCCTCCGCCTCGACCCACGCGTGCGGCTGGAAGGGCGGCGCGTTGCGGACGCCCGCGTGCCAGTCGGGGAAGGTGCCGGACATCCGGCAGAGCAGGGAGATCGCGATCGAGCGCGGCAGGCACCCGTACCAGCCCGCGCACTTGCGGCTCGTCGCCACCACCCGCTCGTACGTTTCGAGGGTGTCGTCGTAGGTGGCCGGGCGCGCCCCGCGGCTCAGCACCGTCAGGACCCCGCGCAGGCGGCCGGGCTTGAGCCTGGCGAGCAGCAGCGCCGCGGCCACGGCCGCGCGCAGGCGCACCCCGCCCGGGCCCGCGCCCCGGCGGGGCATCGTCATCTCGGTGGTCATCGGGCGGCCCCGGTCCGGGTGACGATCTTCGCCCTGAGGAGCTGGTCGGTCAGCTCCGCGACGTCCGCCTCGGCCTCCGCCCGCTCCACCTCGTACTCCGCGAGGAGCTGCTCGACGGCGTCGGACGGCGAGCGGCCCTCGGAGATGGCGGTCACCACGAGCGTGCCGCACTCGTTGAGCTGCCAGTACGTGCCGTCCTTCTCGTCCAGCAGGACGCCGCCGTACTCGGTGGTGGTGACGGCGATGCCCTTGCGGAGCTGCCACTCGCTCATGTGCGTGCCTCGCTGTTCGTGGTGGGGGCCCAGGCGTCCTGCGCCGTGCGCAGCCAGGTCTCGCAGGACACCGTGGAGTCGATGGGATGCTGCTGGAGGAGCGGTGAGTAGGGGTCGTCGGCGAGGCGGCGGAGCTGACCGGCGTCGATCAGGCCGCGCTCGGCGAGGAGGGAGTCCGTCCACAGCTCCCGCAGGGAGGCGGCGTGTTCCCGCAGGCCCTGGATGTCGTCGGCGGACATGTGGTCCTTGGTGGTGCGGGCCAGGAGCTCGTCCGGGACCACCCCGCGCATCGCCTCCACCAGGAGCGGCTTGTACCGCCAGGGGACGACGCGGTCCTCCACCCGTACCGACAGGACCGCCTCGACGACCCGGTCGTCGAAGAAGGGCGCGGCGACCGGCAGGCCGAGGCCCGCGCCGAGGTCCTCCATGGCCTGGAAGCAGCGCGCGCCGAGCCGGACGGTGTCCAGGTCCATGTGCCGGCCGGGGCGCGGTGCGATGGGCTGCGCCCGTCGCGCGGCCGCCCGGAACTCCTCCCGGATCAGCCCGCGGGCCTTGTCCGTGAACCAGGGCCGCATCGCCTGCCGCATCCCCCAGCTCACCTGTGGGGTACGGGAGTCGGCGGTCGCGGTGTCGATGAGGGAGCCGGCCAGCCAGGCGCCGAAGGACGGCGGGAAGAGCATGCCGCGCAGGGTCGGCAGCAGCGGCCAGCCGGACTGGTGGCGCAGGGCGCTGATGCGGTTCCACGCCTTGAGGGGCTTGCCGGGCAGGAGGTCCTGGCAGGCGGAGGCCAGGCCGTTGAAGAGTTCGTCGCCGCCGTAGCCGGTGAGGTGGTACTCGGAGCCGGTGGCCGCGGCCCGTCCCAGCAGCATCGCGGCGCGGGCGCGCGCGGGGGCCACCGGGAAGGGCTCGTCGAGGAGTTCCCCGGCGGTGGCGCGCAGGTCGGCGTAGAAGAGGGGGGCGTCGTCGGCGGGCACCAGGGTGTGCTCGATCTTCCGCCCGCCGCCCGACCGGGCCGCGGCCCCGCGCGCCGCCGCGACCCCCTTCTCCGCCCAGAACTGGTCCTCCGAGCGGTCGTCGCGGGCGGCGACGGTGAGCAGCGTGGTGTCCCGCGCTCCCGCCCGCTGGGCCAGGAAGGTCACCGAGGTGGAGTCCATGCCGCCGGAGAGTTCACCGCTGACGCGGGTGCGCCCCTGGAGGTGCGCGGCGACGGAGGCGGCCAGCGCGGCGGCGACCAGCGGGGCGCCCTCCGCCAGGGAGAGGCGGGGCACCGGGGGCCGCCACCAGCGTCGTACCGAGTAGCGCGGGCCCGGGCCGGGAAGCACCAGCGCGTACGCCGGGTCGATCTCCTCCACGCCCTGCCAGACCGGCCGCTCCCGCAGCGGGTGCGGCACGAAGTCCAGCAGCCGCAGGGCGAGCGCGCCGTCGTCGAGGGCCGCGCCGGTCAGGCGGGCGAGGGGCGCGGGGCGGTCGGAGGCGATCCGGCCCCCCGGGTGGGCGGCGTGGTAGACGCGGCGGTGGCCGGACGCGGTGCCGCGCACGCAGGTCTCGTCGCCGATCCGGCTCACCACGTGGCCGAGACCCGGCAGTTCGGTGAGCCGGCGGTGCAGGTCGAGGGTGTCGCGGGCCGGGCCGAGCACGGCGTCCAGGCGCGCGGCGGGGGTCGTGTTCGGGCCGATCAGCACCAGGGCGTCGGTGCCCCGGGTGACCTGGACCAGGTTCCGTACGAGCAGCCGTGCGAGGACCCACGGGCGGCCCGACGGATGGGCGACGGTCTCGAAGGCGCCCTCGGGGGCCGCCGAGCGCAGATGCCCGGCCGCCGCCTCGCCTTCGTCGGTGTCCGGAAGGACGACAAAGAAGTCACGCAGGCTCTCGCGGCCGGGCATCTCCATCACTCAGTTACCGGTTTCCGCAGCTCAGATACAGAGCCGACGGGACCAGAACTCCTTGCACGAGGCATAGAACATGCCCGCGGTCTTCTTGCTGAAGTCGCCCTGGTTGAACAGCGACGGCTTGACGTAGGTCTTCTTCATCGTCGTCACGTCCTCTCCGTTAAGTAGGGGTGCACCGAGTAAGAAAGCGACTGTTGCGGATGTGCACGGTGGGAACCGTGTGGACTCCGTGACGGCCGGGGACAGTTGATCCGCTACTCGTACTCCTGTGCACCCCCGGACTCCGGAAGTGGCTTGATCACCTGCACACGTGACGGGTTCACCCCTCTTGACGCAGGGTGAACGAGCGCTTACTAGTTGCTCATTGAACGGGAGGGCGGGCCGGACGTCTCATTCGGTCGGTTCGACGCCCGCCCGCAGCAGTCCGTACGTGTACGCGTCCTCCAGCGCCTGCCAGGACGCCGCGATGACGTTCTCGGCGACGCCGACCGTCGACCAGTCGTCGCCCGAGCCGCCGCCGTCGCCGGTGGTGATGAGGACGCGGGTGGTGGACTCGGTGCCGTGGGTGCCCTCCAGGATGCGCACCTTGTAGTCCACCAGCTCCAGCTTGGCGAGCTGGGGGTAGATCCGCTCCAGGCCCACCCGCAGCGCCCGGTCCAGGGCGTTGACCGGGCCGTTCCCCTCGGCCGTGGCGACGATCCGCTCGCCCTTGGCCCACAGCTTCACGGTCGCCTCGTTGGCGTGCGTGCCGTCCGGGCGGTCCTCGACGATGGCCCGCCAGGACTCGACGCGGAAGTACCTGCGGGCCCGCCCCTCCGCCTCCTCGCGCAGCAGCAGCTCGAACGAGGCGTCGGCGGCCTCGTAGGTGTAGCCCTTGAGCTCGCGCTCCTTGACCCGGTCCACGACCCGGCCTACCAGCTCGCGGTCGCCGCCGAGCTCGACGCCGAGCTCCTTGCCCTTGAGCTCGATGGAGGCGCGGCCGGCCATGTCGGAGACCAGCATCCGGATGCGGTTGCCGACGAGGTCGGGGTCGATGTGCTGGTACAGGTCGGGATCGACCTTGATCGCGGAGGCGTGCAGGCCCGCCTTGTGCGCGAAGGCCGAGACGCCCACGTACGGCTGGTGCGTGCTGGGCGTGAGGTTGACGACCTCGGCGATGGCGTGCGAGATCCGGGTCATCTCGCGCAGGGAGCCCTCGGGCAGGACCTTCTTGCCGTACTTGAGCTCCAGGGCGGCGACCACCGGGAAGAGGTTGGCGTTGCCGACGCGCTCGCCGTAGCCGTTGGCGGTGCACTGGACGTGGGTGGCGCCCGCGTCGACGGCGGCCAGGGTGTTGGCCACGGCGCAGCCGGTGTCGTCCTGGGCGTGGATGCCCAGGCGCGCTCCGGTGTCGGCCAGGACGGTCGCCGTGACGGCCTGGATCTGGGCGGGGAGCATGCCGCCGTTGGTGTCGCAGAGGACCACGACGTCGGCGCCGGCCTCGGCGGCGGCCCGCACGACGGCCTTCGCGTACTCGGGGTTGGCCCGGTAGCCGTCGAAGAAGTGCTCGCAGTCGACGAAGACGCGCAGCCCCTGCTCCCGCAGGTAGGACACGGTGTCCCGGACCATCGCCACGTTCTCGTCGAGCGTGGTGCGCAGCGCCAGTTCGACGTGCCGGTCGTGGGACTTGGCGACCAGGGTGACCACGGGCGCGCCGGACTCGACCAGCGCCCTGACCTGCGGGTCGTCGCAGGCCCTGGCCCCCGGGCGGCGGGTCGCGCCGAAGGCGACCAGTCGGGCGTTGCGGAAGGTGATCTCCTGGCGCGCGCGGGCGAAGAACTCGGTGTCGCGGGGGTTGGCGCCCGGCCAGCCGCCCTCGATGAAGCCCACCCCGAAGTCGTCCAGATGACGGGCGATGGCCAGCTTGTCCGCGACGGTCAGGTTGATCCCCTCACGCTGGGCGCCGTCGCGCAGCGTGGTGTCGAAGACGTGGAAGCCGTCGCCGGGACCCACGCCGCCGTCGGGGCTCTCTGTGGTGCCCGTGCTGTCTGCACTGCCTGCGGTCGTCATGCTGTCTGACTCCTGTCGGGTCCTGGGAGGGGCTCCCAGGCTGCGGAATGGCTTGCTCCACTTGCCCCCATCTTCGCGTGCGCCTCGCCCCGGGCCCTTGTGGGGCCGGAAAACGAAAAAACCCCTCGCGGGTGCGAGAGGTCTGCGCGCGGGTCTGGAGCTCGGTGGCCGCGCCGTACGGGCCGGTGGGCGTACGGGACGGTTACTGCGGACCGGCGCGCCTGCTGCCGATAATCATGGCGAACGAGGACACGGAGGCAGTCTGGCACACGGCTGCCCCCGTGTCTCACGGCGTCTCAGGATGCGGTCCCCCGGGCCGGCCCGGAGGAGGCGGCTACTTCAGGTGGCGGACGTAGACGTGGTGGTCGTCCTGCGTGTCGCCCGGCACCAGGTCCGGGGAGGAGGAGCCGAAGACGACGCGGGAGCCCCCGCCGTCGACGGCCGGGTCGTGCGCGCCGTCCTTGCTCGGCCTGCCCGCGGTGTCGGCGCTGACCAGTCGGGTGGCGCCGGTCCGCAGGTCGCGCAGGTACACCCGGTCCGTGCGGTTCGGGTCGTTCGCGTCCGCGCTGACGAACGCCAGGTGGCGGCCGTCCGCGCTCAGCGCGCCGAAGCTCGTGTGGTCGGCCTTGCGCACGCCGTCGACGCGCCGTACCGAACCGGTCTCCAGGTCCCGGACGTGCACGTTGTGCGCGCCGTTGGTGTCGCCCGGGGTGAGCCGGGAGTCCAGCGAGCTGAACGCCACGTACCGGCCGTCGGCGCTGAGCCGCGTCTGCTCGGACTGCCCGTCGGAGACGGCCCCGGCGGGCGGCTTGTCCGCCTCGTACAGCTTTCCGGTGCGCACGTCGCGGACGTGGATGTCGCTCCAGTCGCCGCGCGAGGGCTGCGGGGAGAAGAACTGGTACGCCACCCGCTGTCCGTCACCGCTGATGGACAGGGACGTGGCCGAGCGGGGCCGCTCGGTGGTCGAGGGCTCGCTGATCCGTACCGTCCGGCCGGTGCCGCGGTCGAGCCGGTAGGCGCGGGTGTGCTGGTCGGGCTCGAAGGAGTGCTCCGAGCGCGACGCCGTGAAGGCCACGTACCGGCCGTCGGCGCTCAGCCGCACGCCGCCCGAGGTGTCGTAGCCCGGCGCGACGGCGTCCTTGACGCGTTCGACGGCTCCGGTACGGAGGTTCTTGACGTACGCGTGGACCTGTCCGCCGGTGTCGCCGGGGGCGAGGTTGGTCGCGGCCGAGACGAAGGCGACGTGGGTGCCGTCGGCGCTGATCGTCGGACCGTCGGCCGGGCCGTCGGCCTGGGCGCCGTTCGCGGCGGTGGAGACCCGGACCGTGGTGCCCTCGGCCAAGTCGCGCAGGAAGACGTCCGACGCGTTGTTCGTGTCGCCCGGGACGAGGTTGGCGGCCTCGGACCGGAAGACGACGTACCGGCCGTCGCGGCTGATCTCCGCGTCCGAGGCCCCCTTGGCCGCCTCGGCCCCGCCGGAGGAGACGCTGGCCTTCTCGGTGCGGGGCGCGGGGGCCGGGGCGGCGGTGGCGGACGGCAGGGTCAGGGCCGTCAGGGCGGCGACGACGGCCGCGCCCAGTGCGGTGCGTGTTGCTGCGTGCATGGTGTAACTCCCCGTGTTGGCAAGGTGGTTGACGGGCCTGCTGGGACGGCCCGTCAGTAGAAGGGACGACGTCCGCGACGGCTTGGTTCACCGGGACGGGCACGGATGGGAAGGACGTCGGGCCGGTGCCGCCCCGCCCCGTGCGCCGGTTCAGCGCCCTCCCGAGGAGCCCGCCGGGTGCGCGCCGGGCGTGCGCCGGGCTATAGGTTCGGCGCATGCGCGTAGTGACGTGGAACCTGTGGTGGCGGTTCGGTCCGTGGGACGCCCGCCGAAGAGCGATCCTCGACGTGTTGCGGGACCAGCGGGCGGACGTCCTGGTGCTTCAGGAGGTCTGGGCCGACGAGCGGGAGAACCTGGCCGGTTGGCTCGCCGGGGAGCTGGGGCTCGGGCACTGGACGTGGGTGCGGTTCGCGGAGCCGCACCACTGGCGGCGGCGGACCGACCAGGACGCCTCCGACATCGGGGTGGCGGTCCTCAGCCGGTGGCCGATCGGCGAGGAGGCCGCGGTGCGGCTGCCCGCCGGCGGGGCCGTCGACAACGGGCGGATGGCGCTGTACGCGCGGGTGGACGCGCCCTTCGGGCCGGTGCCGGTGTTCACCACCCACCTGAACTCGGCCGTGCACGACTCCGCCGCGCGCTGTGCGCAGGTGGGCGCCCTGCACCGGTTCGTGGCGGAGCACCGGGGCGACGGGCCGTTCCCGCCCGTGGTCGCCGGGGACTTCAACGCCTGGCCGGACGCGGACGAGATCCGGCTCATGGGCGGGTACAAGACCGCGCCGCCGGTGGCCGGGCAGGTCTTCGTGGACGCGTGGGAGTACGCGGAGCCCGGCGCCCCGTACGCCACCTGGGACGCCGGGAACGGATACCACTCCCCCGGCCCGAGCACCCGGATCGACTACGTGTTCCTGGGCGTGCCGGGCCCCGGCGGGCTGGGCGCGGTGGAGTCGGTGGCCCGCTTCGGGCACGGGGCGGTGGACGGGGTGTGGCCGTCCGACCACGCGGGTGTACGGGTGGACCTGGCGACGGGAGAGCCGCGATGAGGGCGGCCGAGCTGGCCGGACGGGACGCGGGGACACAGGCGTTCGTGACGTACGCCGATCCGCCGCCGGAGTTCTCGGCGGGGCCGCTGAGCGGGGTCGCGGTCGGCGTGAAGGACATCGTCCGGGTGGACGGGATGCCGACCGGCGGCGGCTCCACGCTCCCGCCCGAGGCCCTTGCCGGGCCGCAGGCGACCGTGGTCCGCAGGCTGCTGGCGGCGGGGGCGTACGTGGCGGGCAAGACGGTGACCGCGGAGTTCGCGATCCTGGCGCCGGGCCCGACCCGCAACCCGCACAACCCGGCGCACACGCCCGGGGGTTCGAGCAGCGGCTCGGCGGCGGCGGTCGCGGCGGGCCTGGTGCCGCTGGCCGTGGGCACGCAGACGGTCGGCTCGATGATCCGTCCGGCGGCGTACTGCGGGGTGGTCGGCTTCAAGCCGACGTTCGGGCGGATTCCGGTGGACGGGGTCCTTCCGAACGCGCCCTCGTTCGACACGCTGGGCCTGTACGCGGCCGACGTGGCCGGGGTCGCGGTCGCGGCGGGCGTGGTGTGCGACGGCTGGACAAACCCCGGCCCGCCGGCCCCGCCGGTCCTCGGCGTACCCGAAGGGCCGTACCTGGAGCAGGCGTCGGCGGAGGCGCGGGATGCCTTCGCAGGTCACGTACGGGCACTGCGGGACGCCGGGTACGAGGTGCGGCGGGTGCGGGTGATGGCGGACTTCGAGGAGGTGCGGCGGCAACTGTTCACCATGAACCGGTACGAGGCGGTGCGCTCACACGCGCCGTGGTTCGGGAAGTACGGGCACCTGTACCGGGAGGAGACCGTGGCGGTCCTGCGCGAGGGCGAGGGGATCACGGACGCGGCGTACGGGGCGGCCCGCGCCGCCCGGGAGGTCTTCCGGGAGCGGCTGGCGGGGGCGGCGCACGCGGCGGGGGTCGACGTGTGGGTGACCCCGGCGGCCACCGGCCCGGCGCCGGCGTCGCTGTCCACGACCGGGAGCTCGGTGATGTCCCTGCCGTGGAGCCACGCGGGGCTGCCGTCGGTGTGCCTCCCGGCGGGCCGGGCGGGGAACGGGCTGCCGCTGGGGGTGCAGTGCGTGGCGGGGGCGGGCCGGGACGAGGCGCTCCTCGCCTGGTCGGCGGGCTTGGCGGAAGTCCTGCGGGACCTCTAGACCACCCTCCACGCTGCCGCCCCGGGGTCGGGCGGAGCGCTCCACCCGACCCCACCGCGACTGGTCACCCAGCCCCTGCACCCCTGCCGGGCTCCCTCCCCCCACTCCCCCCGCCCCCTTGGACGTCGCAGCCGCCCTGCCACCCCCGCTCCCTTGGGCGACGGGGCCGCCCCAAGGGGGCGAGGGGGGGCACCCCCTGCTCGAGCGAAGCCGAGAGCTTGGGGGAGGGCGGGCAAGGGGGCGGCCCCTCCCGCTCCCGGCCCACCCGGGTGCCGCCCCTGCCCGAGCGCCTGCGCCGGGCACGCTCCTCCGCCAAGGCCGAGAGCTGAGCCCCCGCACCGGGACACCCAGCCTCGTCCGCTCGGGCAGGAGAGGCCCCGGACCCGCCCCTCCACCTAAAGCGCTCGCCGCGCGGCTGCCCAGGGTTCACTGCGGATGCGTCGTGGCCGGTCGCGCAGTTCCCCGCGCCCCTGGACGGGGCACAGCGCCGGGGCCCGGGTCCGTTACGCCAGCTCGTGCATCCAGCCGTGCGCATCCCGCGCCTTCCCCGTCTGGATCTCCAGCAGCGCCTTGCGCAGAGCCATCGTCACCCGGCCCGGCTCGCCGTCCGCCGTCGTCCACTCCGCCGCGGCGGACTTCACGTGGCCGACCGGCGTGATCACCGCCGCCGTACCGCACGCGAAGACCTCGGTGAGTGCCCCGGACTCGGCGTCCGCACGCCACTGGTCGGTGGAGACGCGGCCCTCCTCCGAGGTGTAGCCCAGGTCGCCCGCGAGCTGGAGGAGCGTGTCGCGGGTCACGCCCGCGAGGAGGGAGCCCGTCAGCTCCGGGGTGACGATCCTGTCGCCGTACACGAAGTACAGGTTCATGCCGCCCATCTCCTCGACCCACTTGTGGTCGAGCGCGTCCAGCCAGACCACCTGGTCGCAGCCCTTCTCGGCGGCCTCGGCCTGGGCCAGCAGCGACGCCGCGTAGTTGCCGCCGGTCTTGGCGTACCCCATGCCGCCCGGCACGGCGCGGACGTAGTTCTCCGAGAGCCAGACCGAGACCGGCTTCACGCCGCCCGGGAAGTAGGCGCCCGCCGGGGAGGCGATCACGATGAAGAGGTACTCGTTGGCCGGGCGCACGCCCAGCCCGACCTCCGTGGCGATCATGAAGGGGCGCAGGTAGAGGGACTCCTCGCCGCCGTGCGGCGGGACCCAGGCCGCGTCCTGCTTGACCAGCGCGTCGCACGCCGCGATGAAGGTCTCGACCGGCAGCTCCGGCATGGCCAGGCGGTGCGCGGAGGACTGGAAGCGCTTGGCGTTGGCCTCCGGCCGGAAGGTGGCGACCGAGCCGTCGGGGCGGCGGTAGGCCTTCAGGCCCTCGAAGATCTCCTGCGCGTAGTGCAGGGTCATGTTCGCCGGGTCGATGGAGAGCGGGGCGTACGGCACGAGCTGCGCGTCGTGCCAGCCGCGGCCCTCCGTCCAGCGGATGGTGACCATGTGGTCGGTGAAGTGGCGGCCGAACCCGGGGTTGGCGAGGATCGCCTCGCGCTCCGCTTCGGACAGCGGCGTGGAAGAGGGCTTGAGCTCGATCGTCGTGGGCGTCGTCATGAGTGCGTGTCCTTCACCGGTGTGTTGGGAGAGGGCCGCGTCACGCCTTCCGCCACATGTCAGTCACATGGAGGACGTCCGAGCTTCCTCTCGTACCGCGACCCTGCGTTCGATTATCGCGCGCGCAGGGACCGGTACGAAACGGGGTCTTTGACGTGGGGTGCGGCCCAGGGATCGATGGTCGCACCCGGGGCCGGAAAAGGAACAGCCGCCGGGTGTCGGGACCCGGCGGCTGTCACTGCGGAACGACAGGCGGGTCAGCCCGCTACTCGGGCCGCGAGCGCGTCGCCGATCTCGTCCGTGGTGCGGACGGCGGAGGCGGTGCGCTCGGCGAGGTCGGCGGAGACCGCCGCTTCGATGCGGGCGGCCTCGGACTCGTGCCCGAGGTGGCGGAGCAGGAGCGCGACGGAGAGGACCGTGGCCGTCGGGTCGGCCTTGCCCTGGCCCGCGATGTCGGGCGCGGAGCCGTGCACGGGCTCGAACATCGACGGGAACTCGCCCGTCGGGTTGATGTTGCCGGAGGCGGCCAGGCCGATTCCGCCGGAGACGGCGGCGGCGAGGTCGGTGAGGATGTCGCCGAAGAGGTTGTCGGTGACGATGACGTCGAAGCGCTCCGGCTGCGTGACGAAGAAGATCGTCGCGGCGTCGACGTGCAGGTAGTCCGTGGTGACGGACGGGTACTCGGCGGCGACGCGGTCGAAGGTGTTCTTCCACAGGTGGCCGGCGTAGACGAGCACGTTGTTCTTGTGCACCAGCGTCAGCTTCTTGCGGGGGCGGGCCGCCGCGCGCTCGAAGGCGTCGCGGACCACGCGCTCCACGCCGTACGCCGTGTTGAGGCTGACCTCGGTGGCCACCTCGGCGGGCGTGCCGGTGCGCAGGCTGCCGCCGTTGCCGGTGTAGGGGCCCTCGGTGCCTTCGCGTACGACGACGAAGTCGATCTCGGGGCGGCCCGCGAGCGGCGTCGAGGTGTTCGGGAACAGCTTCGACGGACGCAGGTTGATGTAGTGGTCGAAGGCGAAGCGCAGCTTGAGGAGCAGTCCGCGCTCCAGGACGCCGGACGGGACCGAGGGGTCGCCGATCGCGCCGAGGAGGATCGCGTCGTGCTGCCGCAGGGCGGCCATCTCCGCGTCGGGGAGGGTCTCTCCCGTGCGGTGCCAGCGCCGGGCGCCGAGGTCGTACTCCTTGGTCTCCAGCTTCACGTCCTGCGGAAGGACGGAGTTGAGGACCTTCAGGCCCTGGGCCACGACCTCCCGGCCGATGCCGTCACCGGGGATCACTGCGAGATTGATGCTGCGAGACATGCTCGGACCCTACTCCGCGTCCCAGGGGATGACACGTCGCGTCCGCCATGTGGACGCGACGGTCACCCTGCGGCGGGCGGCGGCTCAGTGCCCCGTCTCGCCGCCGTTGTCACGGCGGTCCAGGGCGCGCTGGAGGGCGGCGGCCGCCTGCTTGCGGTCGGCGGCCTCGACGGAGCGGGAGGCGTGGCGGACGCGGCGGGCGGTGGCGGAGTGCAGGGTGATCGAGGTCTCGGACACGGGGGATCGACTCCTTCAGAGGCATGGACGTGCATGAGGGGACTGCTGCATCTGTGAGGCGCCGGAATGCGGCGGGGGGCGGGTGCGGCAGGGGTTGCCTGCTTCGGGGCACCGGCCCGCGGCCGCCAGTCGCTGATGGAGCGAGACGTTCGGCTCCTACAAAGCTAGGACAGGTCCGCGCGACTGTCTCCACAATTAGTCGGACTTCCTACTATCTGAGACGCGATCATGGACGGACGCACGGCCCCGCCCCATCGGACGGACGTCTGTCCGGTACGTCCTGCCGGTCGCATCCGGCCGTGGGCGGGGGCTCGGCCGCCCCGGCGCCGAAGCGGGACGCCCGCGGGGGCGTGGCGGGCCCGGGGAGGCGGGCCACGGCGGAACGGAGCCGCCGTCACAGCACGTCGCCGTCCCGCCAGTCGAAGAAGAGCGTCGCCTCCGGGTCGGGGAGGGGCTGCCCCGGGGCGGGCCGTACGTACGTCGTGCCCTCCTCGTCCGGCAGGGGTACGACGCCGCTCGGGCCCAACGCGGCCAGGCCGCCGGGCCACACCTGCCAGCCCCGGCCCGCGTAGAGCGCGGCCCCCGCGTCGGACGCGGACAGGGCGCCGAGGACGTACGCGCGGTCGGCGATCTCCTCCAGGGCGGCCATGATCCGCCCGGCCAGCCCCTCCCGGCGGCGGTCGGCCCGTACGGCCACGGCTTCGACGTAACCGACGCGCAGCGAGCGGCCGCGGTGCAGGACGCGGCGCGGGACGAGGCTCCCGTGCGCGAGGACCGCCCCGTCACGCGGGTCGGTGACCAGGGCGTGCATGCCGCCCAGCGCGTGGTCCCAGTCCTCGTCCGTGAAGTCGCCGTCGAACGCGGCGTCGAGGAGGGTGCGGACGCCGGCGAGGTCGGCGGGGTCGAGGTGGGCGGTATGGGCGAGGCGCGGCGCGGTGTACTCGGTCATGCCCAGCACTCTCGCAGGTCGGCGACCGGCGCCCGCCCCGTGCGCGCGTTCGTTTCCGCATCCCCGCCCGGGGCACACGCCAGCCGACGAGAAAGGCTGGAGGCGAACCCGTATGAACGCCACGAGTGCGACCGGAACGGCGAGGCGGGCGGCCCGCAGCGACACCATGAAGTACGCGGCCCGTGCGGGATTCGCCGCGCGCGGAGTGATCCACCTGCTCATCGGGGCGCTCGCCCTGCAGATCGCCCTGGGCGGCGGCGGCAAGTCCGCCGACCAGGGCGGGGCACTGGCGGAGATAGCCGAGAAGCCGTTCGGGAAGGTGCTGCTGTGGGCCCTGGGCATCGGCTTGCTCGCGATGTCCCTGTGGCAGCTCACGGAAGCACTGTTCGGCTCGGTGGGCCCGGACGGCGACAAGCCGAAGAAGCGGCTGCTGGCCGCCGGTATGTTCGTCTTCTACGGCTTCGTCTCGTACTCGGTGCTGGCCTTCGCGGTCGGCAGCAAGGGCAGCGGCGACGGCGCCAGCGACAAGGAGTCGCAGGACGTCACCGCGAAGGTGATGGAGCTTCCGGCCGGACGGTGGCTGGTCGGCGTGGCGGCGCTGGTGGTCGTCGGGATCGGCGTGGGCATCGCCGTCCAGGCGATCCGGCGCAAGTACCACAAGGAAATGAAGAGGGGCGAGATGTCCCGCCGGACCCGGCAGTTCGTGGACGTCACCGGGGTCGGCGGCGGGGTGGCGCGCGGCCTGGTCTTCGTGGTCGCGGGCGGCTTCGCGGTGGCGGCGGCGGTGGCGTTCGACCCGAACAAGGCCAAGGGCATGGACGACACGATCCGCAGCTTCCGGGAGACCCCGGTGGGCCCCTGGCTGCTGGTGCTGCTGGCGGTCGGCCTGATGCTGTTCGGCGTGTTCTCCTTCGCGATGGCCCGCTGGCGCAAGCTCTGACGCCCGCCCGCACCGGACGGGGGCCGGACACGACACCGCCCCCGTCCGATGTGGGGTCGGACGGGGGCGGGGATCAGGGGCTGCCGGCGCGGCCCAGGGGCTCAGCCCTGGTGCGGGTAGCGGTAGTCGGTCGGCGGGACCAGGGTCTCCTTGATGGCCCGGGTCAGGGTCCAGCGCTGGAGGTTCTGGGGGGCGCCGGCCTTGTCGTTCGTACCGGAGGCGCGGCCTCCGCCGAACGGCTGCTGGCCGACGACGGCGCCCGTCGACTTGTCGTTGATGTAGAAGTTGCCCGCGGCGTAGCGCAGCTTCTCCATCGTGTGGGCGGCCGCGGCGCGGTCGTTGGCGATGACGGCGCCGGTCAGGGCGTAGTCGGAGACCGACTCCATCTGCTCCAGCATCGCGTCGTACTGGTCGTCCTCGTAGACGTGGACGGCCAGGATCGGGCCGAAGTACTCGGTCGTGAAGACCTCGTTGGCCGGGTCCGAGCACTCGATGACGGTCGGGCGCACGAAGTAGCCGACCGAGTCGTCGTAGGTGCCGCCCGCGACGATCGTGCAGGAGGAGTCCTCCTTGGCCCGGTCGATCGCGGCCTTGTTCTTCGCGAAGGAACGCTCGTCGATGACGGCGCCGATGAAGTTGTCCAGGTCGGTGACGTCACCCATGGTGATGCCGTCGACCTCGGCCGCGAACTCCTCCTTGAAGCCGTCGTTCCAGATGGAGGCCGGAACGTAGGCGCGCGAGGAGGCCGAGCACTTCTGGCCCTGGTACTCGAAGGAGCCGCGGGTCAGCGCGGTCTTCAGGACGGCGCGGTCGGCGCTGGGGTGCGCGACGACGAAGTCCTTGCCGCCGGTCTCGCCGACGAGACGCGGGTACGTGCGGTACTTGGCGATGTTCTCGCCGACCGTCTTCCACAGGTACTGGAAGGTCGGGGTGGAGCCGGTGAAGTGGATGCCGGCCAGGTCGCGGTGGTTGAGGGCGACCTCGGAGACGGCGATGCCGTCGCCGGTGACCAGGTTGATGACGCCCTTGGGCAGCCCGGCCTCCTCCAGGAGCTGCATGAGCAGCACGGCGGCGTGGGTCTGCGTCGGGGACGGCTTCCACACGACGACATTGCCCATCAGGGCCGGGGCGGTGGGCAGGTTGCCCGCGATGGCCGTGAAGTTGAACGGCGTGATCGCGTAGACGAAGCCCTCGAGCGGGCGGTGGTCCATGCGGTTCCACACGCCGGGCGCGTTCGCCGGGGGCTGCTCGGAGAGGATGTCGCGGGCGTACTTGACGTTGAAGCGCCAGAAGTCGACGAGCTCGCACGGGGTGTCGATCTCGGCCTGCTGGGCGGTCTTGGACTGGCCGAGCATGGTGGAGGCGGCCAGGGTCTCGCGCCATGGGCCGCTCAGCAGCTCGGCGGCGCGCAGGATGATCGCGGCGCGGTCGTCGAAGGACATCGCGCGCCACGCCGGGGCGGCGGCCAGGGCGGCGTCGATCGCGTCCTGGGCGTCCTGCGTGGTGGCGTTGGCGTAGGTGCCGATGACCGACTTGTGGTTGTGCGGCTGACGGACGTCGAAGCGCTCGCCGCCGCCCATCCGCTTGACGCCGCCGATGGTGCACGGCAGGTCGATCGGGTTCTCGGCCAGCTCCTTGAGCTTGGCCTCCAGGCGGGCGCGCTCCGGCGAGCCGGGGGCGTAGGAGTGCACCGGCTCGTTGACCGGGGCGGGGACCTGGGTCACTGCGTCCATGTGTTCCGTGGCTCCTTGCGTCGGGGTGTCGTCGGGGAGGGGTGTCCGGGGGCTGCCGGAGGTCAGTTCTTGGTGATGACGGAGCGGCCGAAGAAGAGCAGGTTCGCGGGCTTCTCGGCGAGGCGGCGCATGAAGTAGCCGTACCAGTCGGTGCCGTACGCCGTGTAGACGCGCATCCGGTGGCCCTCGGCGGCGAGCCGGACGTGCTCCTCGCTGCGGATGCCGTACAGCATCTGGAACTCGTACTCGTCCAGCTTGCGCCCGGCGCGCCGGGCCAGCTCCTGGGAGATGGCGATCAGGCGCGGGTCGTGGGACCCGATCATCGGGTAGCCGTCGCCCTCCATCAGGATCTTCGTGATCCGGACGTACGCCTTGTCGATCTCGGCCTTGTCCTGGTACGCGACGGAGGAGGGCTCCTTGTAGGCGCCCTTTACGATGCGCACGCGGCTGCCGGCGGCGGCCAGCCGGCGGGCGTCGTCCTCGGTGCGGAAGAGGTAGGCCTGGATGACGCAGCCGGTCTGCGGGAAGTCCTTCCGCAGCTCCTCGTGGATGGCGAACATCGAGTCGAGCGTGGTGTGGTCCTCGGCGTCCAGGGTGACCGTGGTGCCGATCGCGGCGGCGGCCTCGACGACGGGACGGACGTTCGCGAGGGCCAGCTCGTGGCCGCCCTCCAGCGCCTGGCCGAACATGGACAGCTTCACGGACATCTCGGCGCGCTCGCCCAGGCCCAGGTCCTCGAGGTGCGCGATCAGGTCGAGGTACGCGTCACGGGCGGCGTACGACTGCTCGCGGGTCGTGATGTCCTCGCCGACGACGTCCAGGGTCACTTCGAGGCCCTTGGCGGCGGCGTCCTTGACGATCGGGACCACCTGGTCGACGGTCTCGCCCGCGATGAAGCGGCTCACGACCTGTTTGGTGCCCGGGGCAGCCGAGACGAAACGGCGCATCTGGTCGCTGCGCGATGCGGCGAGGATCACGGGACCCAGCACGGGGCACCTCCACGAGTAAGTGTCGAAGGGGCCGCCTACCAGGTCTTTTGTGACAGAACTGGGACGGCACGGATAACCACGGTGAAATCTAGGGAGCGCGCCGAGCCTGGACTATCGACAGCTGTCACGCATCCCGGGCCGCCACCTCATACAGATGTCTGAAGATGCCGTACGCCGGTGCGAGAATGGGGGCGTGAATGCCGATTACCAGGACCTGGTCGATGAGATCTCCGCCCTGCTGGGCGCCCCCGCCACCCTTGAGGACCGGGATTTCCGGCTGATCGCCTTCGGCGCGCACGACAGCGAGGACGCCGGGGCGATGGACCCGGTCCGCACCCGCTCGATCCTGACCCGGCGCTCCACCACCGAGGTCCGCGCCTGGTTCGAACGCTTCGGCATCACGACCGCCGCGGGCCCGGTCCGCATCCCGGCGGACCCGGCGGCGGGCGTCCTGCGCGGCCGCCTCTGCCTTCCCGTACGCCACAGGGGCACCGTCTACGGGTACGTCTGGCTGCTGGCCGCCGACGACTCGGTGCCCGCTCTCCCCGAGCCGGCGCTCGACGCGGCGATGGCGGTGTGCGGCCGGATCGGCACCCAGCTCGCCGACGAGGCGCGGGCCCGCGCCGACCTCGGCCCCCGCCTCAACACGCTCCTGACCTCCGACTCCGACGAACGCCGCGCCTCGGCCCTGGCCACGCTCTCCGCCCCGCTGGGCGGGGGCGGCCCGTACGGGCTGGTGTGCGTCGCCCCGTGGCAGGCCCCGGTCCCGGGCGTGCGTACGGTGCCGGGCGCGTCCGTGCTGACCCTGGTGCCGGTGCCGGGCGCGTCCGGGCCGCGGCTGGCGGTCCTGGTCCGGCTGAGCGCGGGCGGCGAGCTCGGCCCGGCGCACGGGGCGGCGCGGGCGCTGCTGGGCACGGGGCCGGGCGGCGGGGCGGGCGCGGCCCCGCTCCGGGCCGCGGGCCTCAGCACTCCGGTGCGCAGCCTGGCCGACCTGCCCGCCGCCTGGCGCGAGGCGTCCGCCGCCGCGCGGGCGGCACTGGCCCGCCCGCACCTGGGCCCGGTGGCGGAGTGGTCGGCGATCGGCCCCTACCGCCTGCTCGCCGCGCTCCCGGACAGCGGCCCCGGCCACCCGGTGGACCCCGCGGTGAGCCCCCTCCTCGCCCCCGCGCACGCCGAACTCGCCCGCACCGCCGAGGTGTTCCTCGACTGCGCGGGCCAGGCGGGCCGCACCGCGACCGCCCTCAACATCCACCGCCAGACCCTCTACTACCGGCTCTCCCGGGTCGAGCAGCTCACCGGCCTGGACCTGCACGAGGGCGAGGACCGCCTCCTGCTGCACATGTCCCTGAAGGCCGCCAGGCTCTGAACGGGCCCCGCTCGGAGCGCGCTGCGGGCGCCTACTCCTCCAGTTCCCTGATCGGCCGGTCCGTCACCACGGCGATCAGGAAGTGCGCGGTGTCGCCGTCGATCTGGTTGGCGGAGATCCCGACCCAGCGGTCGGCGTCGCCGTCGGGCGCCCGCACCGGGCCCCAGACCCGCAGGTCCCCGAAGGCGTCGAGGCGGCGCAGCTCGGTGTACAGCGGCGGCACGGGCTCGTCGGCCGTCGCCCGGAAGACGGCGACCGCCATGCCGACCTCCTCGTGCCCGCCCCAGCGGGCGTCCAACTCCGCCGCCAGCGCGTCGAGATGACCGGACGCCTGCTCCTCGGCGGCGTCCCATTCCCGGCCGTGCACCCCGTGCAGGTCCTCCCCCGCCCAGAGTTCGGCGATCACGAAGCCCTCGCCCCGGGAGGACAGCCAGTTCCCGGTGTACTTCTGCCGCTCGTCCGTGGTCGGCCCGGACGCCGGGACCTCTCCGGCGAGGAGCGCCTCGATCTCGGCCCGGGCCCGCGCGGCCTCGAAGGTCTCGCCGCCGCGCGCGTTCACAGCTTGCTCCGGTCCATCGGCTTGGGCAGCGGCTGGAGCGCGCCGGACTCGCGCAGGCGCAGATAGGCGGCGAGTACGGCTTCGTGTTCGCCGGGCGGGGCGATGTCCAGGAGGACGCCGCCGGTGGAGAGCGGGGTGCGGACGGCCTCCAGGTCGTCGGGGACGAGGGCGGCGCGGGCCGGGGAGAGGTAGCTCAGGCGGCCGACACCGGGTTCACCGACCCGGGCCCCTGCCTCGCCCAGCGCGTCCAGAAGGTCGTGGTCGACCACGTTCCCGTAGTCCGGGTCCCACAGCTCGGCGAGCGCTGCGAGGAGTCCGGCTTCCGGGAGTTCACTTCCGTCCGGCCACTCGACGGTGACGAAGACCGCTTGCGTCAGGTGCCCGGAGACACCGCCGGTCCGGCCGGACACCGAGACCTCCCGGCCCGGCGCCCCTTCGCACACGAGGTGGGGCGCGACGCCGGTCTGGTCCGACCAGTCGTCCTCCGCCAGCTCTTCCTCGAGGACGGCCAGGAGCGAGGGCACATCGGGGCGCACGGGCAGCGCGGGCCCGTTCGCACGGATGCGGTGCCAGCCCTCCCCGCCGCCCGGCACGGCCTCGGGAAGCAGTTCGGCAAGTCTGTCCAGCGTCGCCTTCCAGCGGGACGCCAGGGCTTCCGCCGATTCCTTCCGGGGCCCCCACAGACCCCGCACCGTGCATTCCATCTCCGGCCTCCATCAGCTCCCGCGCACGCCGTGCGCCGCCCCACGTCACCCGTCTCCGGGGAAGGTTAGTCAAAGGCGTCCGGCTTCCTGGGACCTCCGGGCTCCCGCTTGGTGGTCTTCACCACGATCGGCATGTCCTTGCTCGCGAACAACTTCCGGGCGGCGGCGGCCACTTCCTTGTTGGAGAAGTGCCACTCGACGGTCTTGCCGTTCGCGGCGGCGAGCTGCCCCTGCGCCTCGGCCACGAACTTGTCCGCGCCGGATGTGGTGAGCTTCTTCTTGCCGGGCCGGGAGAGGTAGCTGTCGTATCCGTTCTTGGCCTCCAGGAACACCTGACGCCCGGAGTCCCAGCCGTCGAACTCCACCGCCCTCTTGCCCTTCTCCGGATGCGGTACGACGTACTCCCGGCCCCGCACGGTGCCCGTGATCTGCTCCTGATAGCGGAGCCAGGACTCGTTCTTGAAGGTGGGCGCGGGGTTGCGGTCCCGGCCGGCCCAGTAGCCGTCGCCGAGGTCGGCATCACCGAAAGCAGGCGTCTTCAGGTTCTTGGCGAAGGCGCCCGGCTGATAGTTGCGGGGGTCCTTCTTGTCCCCGTGCTTCGGCTCGGGCCACTTCTTCGCGTCCTTCACCGCCTGGGCCGCACGGGCCGGCTCCTCCGCGCGCTTCTGCGCCAGGTAGGCGGCCCGCTCCTGCTTGCGGGCCTCCTCCGCCTGCTTCCTGGCGGCCGTGTCGCAGCCCTCGTCGGCGAGGTGGCGGACGCGGGGCGCGGCTGCGGCCGCGACGAGGCCCGTACCGGAGCCGGGCACGCCGGACATGCCGGACACGCCGGGGGCGTACGGCAGGGCGATCGGGCAGCCCGTCCGCCGTGCCCGGTCCTCCGCCCTGTCGGCCGCCTCGTCGGCCTCCCTGGCGGCCTTCCGCGCCCCCTCCACGTCACCCGCCTCGGCCGCCCTGCGGGCCCGCTGGGCGGCGGCGCCGGCGTCCCCGGCCGCCTCCGCCGCCTCGGCGGCGCCCTTGGCGGCCCTGCCCAGGTGGGTGAACTTCCCGGCGACCTTGGCGACGTCGTAACCGGGGATGAAGAGCGAGCCGATGTTCCAGGCGACGTTGGCGACGGCGCGCGTCTTTTGGCCGTTGTTCCAGCGCTCGCGGACCTCGTCGCCGACGAAGAGGTCGTCGGCGATCCCCAGGGCGGACTCACCGGTGGCCCCGGCCCAGTCCCCCACGGCTCCCAGGTAGTCGCCGTCCGCCCACTTCCCCGGCGCGTCCTTGGCGTTCTCGGCCCATTCGCCGCCGATCTGCTCGCCCCACTCGCCGATGCCCGTCCAGGTGTCGGCGCTGAACAGTCCGAAGAAGCCGCTGACGTCACCGCCGATCCCGTCGACGACGACGCCCTGGAAGACCTGCCCGACCTTGTCGGCGGCGCACCCGAGCACGCCCCACCCGGAGCAGTCCTCCTCTTCTTCCTTCTGTTCCTTCTGTTCCTTCTCGGGTTCCTCCTGCGGCTGCTTGTCGTCGACCTGCTGCTGGGGGTCGTCCGGATCGGCCTCGGGCACGTCGTACCGGGCCTCGGGCTCCTGCTCCTCGCCCGGAGCGCCCTCCCCGCTCTCCCCGCCCTCCGGTCCGAGACCGTCGACGGGCGCCACGTCCTCATCGACGCCGCCCGCACCCCCGGTCTCCCCGGCACCACCCGTGCCCCCGATGCCACCCGCACCGCCCCCGGGACCACCGCCCCCGGCCCCGGCCCCGCCCACCGCACCCCACGCGTCCGCCCCGCCCGAGCCGCCGGCCGCGCCGCCCCGGGGCGGCCGGGCCTGTGGCACATCGCCGCCCCCGCCGCCCCCGCAGTCGGCGCCGCTCGTGATGGAGCAGACGGCCGTACGGAGCCCGTCCACGATCCGGCCGCCGAAGCCGGTCAGGGTGAGGGCGAGCACGATGCCCGCGATGACGACGACCAGCCCGGCGTACTCGACGGTCGACTGCCCCCGGTCCCGCCGCCACCGGATCATCCGGGGCAGCGAGAACCGCCACCCCCGAGGCCGCCGTACCTCCCCGCGCCCCGGCCGCCGGAACCACTCCCGGCTCTCCGCCCGCGTCAGGAACCACAGCGTCAACAGCGGCAGCACCAACTGCGCGAACCCGCGCCCCGACCCGCCCCCCGCATTGCCGACGGCCCCCACGACCAGCCACAGCTGTACGGCGACCAGCCCGCCCCGCACCCGCCGCCCGCCGGTGCGCACCCGGCGCGCCAGCAGCATCCCCGCCACCCCGGGCGCGGCCCCGTACAGCACCAGTCCGAAGAGCGCGGCCAACGGCCCGTCCACCGCGAGCCCGGACCCGAGCAGCCCGAGCCCGCCGAGCAGACTGCACGCGAAGAGGAGGTGTGCCAGCGCCCGCACCGCCGCCACGGGAAACGGCAGCGGAGGCGGGGAAGGGGCCGGCCCGGCGCGTACCGGAACCGGCTCCGCGGGTATGCCTCCGTGCGCCGTCATGCGTCACCCCGACTGCCTTGCCCCGCAAGCGGAACGCGGCGCGGGGCGGGTGGCCCACGCTAGGTGGGCCCGCCCGGCCCGTCATGGGCCCCAGGACCCCACTCCGGGCCCACCCCGCCGTACCCGGCCGGCGCCCGGACCGGCCCCGGACACGACGGACCCCCGCCCCCGGCGCTCGTGGAGGACGAACGCCGGGAACGGGGGTGCGTGAGACCCGACGGGCCTGCTAGTCGGCCAGGTTGACCGACCGGGCCGACGCCGCGCCGATCTCCTCCGCCAGCTCGGTCAGCACCGACTGCGGGACCGTGTCGTCGACGGTGAGGACCGCGAGGGCCTCGCCGCCGGCGTCGGCGCGGGCGACCTGCATGCCCGCGATGTTCAGCCCGGCCTCGCCCAGCACGCGGCCCACCGTGCCGACGACGCCCGGACGGTCCTGGTAGCGCAGGACGACCATGTGGTCGGCGAGCGCGAGGTCCACGTCGTACTCGCCGATGGCGACGATCTTCTTGAGGTTCTTCGGGCCGGCCAGCGTGCCGGAGACCGAGACCTCCTCGCCGCCGGTGAGGGTGCCGCGCACGGTCACCACGTTGCGGTGCTCGGGCGACTCGGACGAGGTGGTGAGCCGGACCTCGACGCCGCGCTCCTGCGCGAACAGCGGGGCGTTGACGTAACTGACGGTCTCGTCCACGACGTCCTCGAACACGCCCTTGAGCGCGGACAGTTCGAGCACCTTCACGTCGTGCTGGGTGATCTCGCCGTACACCTCGACGTCGAGCCGGGCCGCGACCTCGCCCGCGAGCGCGGTGAAGATCCGGCCGAGCTTCTCGGCGAGCGGCAGGCCCGGACGGACGTCCTCGGCGATGACGCCGCCCTGGACGTTGACCGCGTCGGGGACCAGCTCACCGGCGAGCGCGAGCCGCACCGACTTGGCGACGGCGATGCCGGCCTTCTCCTGGGCCTCGTCGGTCGAGGCGCCCAGGTGCGGGGTGCAGACGACCTGGTCGAGCTCGAAGAGCGGGGAGTCCGTGCACGGCTCCTTGGCGTAGACGTCCAGGCCGGCGCCCGCGACGCGGCCCTCCTTGAGCGCCGAGTACAGCGCGGCCTCGTCGACGATGCCGCCGCGGGCCGCGTTGACGATCCGCACGGCGGGCTTGACCTTGTGCAGGGCCTCGTCGCCGATCAGGCCGAGCGTCTCCGGGGTCTTGGGGAGGTGGACGGTGATGAAGTCCGAGACCTCGAGCAGTTCGTCCAGGGTGAGGACCTTCACGCCCATCTGGGCGGCCCGCGCGGGCTGCACGTACGGGTCGTACGCGACGACCTTCATGCCGAAGGCCGACATCCGCTGGGCGACCAGCGCGCCGATGCGGCCGAGGCCGACGACGCCGAGGGTCTTCTCGGCCAGCTCGACGCCGCTGTACTTGGAGCGCTTCCACTCGCCGTTCTTCAGGGCGGAGTTGGCCTGCGGGATGTTGCGGGCGGTGGCGAGGATGAGGCCGCAGGCGAGCTCGGCGGCGGTCACGATGTTGGAGGTCGGCGCGTTGACGACCATCACGCCCGACTTGGTGGCGGCGGAGACGTCGACGTTGTCGAGACCGACGCCGGCGCGGGCGACGACCCGCAGTTTCTTCGCGGCGGCGATGGCCTCCGCGTCGACCTTGGTCGCCGAGCGCACGAGGATCGCGTCCACGTCGGCAATGGCGGGCAGGAGTTCCGCGCGGTCGGCTCCGTTGCAGTGCCGGATCTCGAAGTCCGGCCCCAGGGCGTCGACGGTGGCGGGCGACAGCTCTTCAGCGATGAGTACGACAGGCTTGGCAGTGCTCACGTGAGTCCTCACTGGTCCTTTGCGGACGGCCGTCCCGACGGCCGCAGGCGGTGGAGGGGCTTGCCGCGTGGAAGACGCACGACGCTGTGGGCCTGACGCGTAGATGTGGTTCTGAAGTGTAGTGGTGCCGACCGGGTGATTCTTCGCCCGTTCGGCAGGATCACCCGTCCGTGGCTGGACGTTGTGTCGAGTCCCGGAGTGTGCAAGTGAGGGGCCGCAGCCCGCGGCTGCGGCCCCTCACTCCTCGCGGCTTACGCCTCGTCGTCGTTCACCCAGCTCATGAGCTTGCGGAGCTCCTTGCCGGTGGTCTCCAGCAGGTGGTTCTCGTCGGCCTTCTTGTACTCGTTGTACTTCTTCAGGCCGCCGTGGTACTCGTCCATCCACTGCTGGGCGAAGGTGCCGTCCTGGATCTCGGCCAGGACCTTCTTCATCTCGGCCTTGGTGGCGTCGGTGATGATGCGGGGGCCGGTGATGTAGTCGCCCCACTCGGCGGTCTCGGAGACCGACCAGCGCATCTTCTCCAGGCCGCCCTCGTACATCAGGTCGACGATGAGCTTCAGCTCGTGGAGGCACTCGAAGTAGGCGATCTCCGGCTGGTAGCCGGCCTCGGTCAGCGTCTCGAAACCGGCCTTGACCAGGGCGGCGGTGCCACCGCAGAGGACGGCCTGCTCACCGAACAGGTCGGTCTCGGTCTCCTCGGTGAAGGTCGTCTTGATGACGCCGGCCCGGGTGCCGCCGATGGCCTTGGCGTACGACAGGGCCAGCTCGAAGCCCTTGCCCGTGGCGTCCTGCTCGACGGCCGCGATGCAGGGGACGCCGCGTCCCTCCTCGTACTGACGGCGGACCAGGTGGCCCGGGCCCTTGGGGGCGACCATGGCGACGTCGACACCGGCCGGCGGCTTGATGAAGCCGTAGCGGATGTTCAGGCCGTGGCCGAAGAAGAGGGCGTCGCCGTCCTTGAGGTTGTCCTTGACGGACTCCTCGTAGACCTTCGCCTGGATCGGGTCCGGGACGAGGATCATGATGACGTCGGCCTCGGCCGCCGCCTCGGCGGGGGTGACGACGCGCAGGCCCTGCTCCTCGGCCTTGGCCTTGGACTTCGAACCCTCGTGCAGACCGACGCGCACGTCGACGCCCGAGTCACGGAGCGACAGCGCGTGGGCGTGGCCCTGGCTGCCGTAACCGAGAACCGCGACCTTGCGGCCCTGGATGACGGAAAGGTCTGCGTCGGCGTCGTAGAACAGCTCGGCCACTGGGTTTCTCCTATGTGTGCGGGTTGTGCGACCCACCGTACGGCGGGCGTGAAGGGATGCGTTCTCGGGTCTTGCTCTGCGGACGGCGTGCTACGCGCTGCGGTCCAGGGCCCGCAGCGAACGGTCCGTGATGGACCGCGCGCCCCGCCCTATGGCGATCGTGCCGGACTGCACGAGCTCCTTGATGCCGAACTGCTCCAGCATCTTGAGCATCGCTTCCAGCTTGTCCGCGCCGCCGGTGGCCTCGATGGTCACGGCGTCCGGCGAGACGTCCACGGTCTTGGCGCGGAACAGCTGGACGATCTCGACGATCTGGGAGCGGGTCTCGTTGTCGGCGCGGACCTTCACCAGCACCAGCTCGCGCGCGATCGCGGCGGCGGGCTCCAGTTCGACGATCTTCAGGACGTTGACCAGCTTGTTGAGCTGTTTCGTCACCTGCTCCAGCGGCAGGGCCTCGATCACGTTCACCACGATGGTGATGCGCGAGATCTCGGGGTGCTCGGTGGTCCCCACGGCGAGCGAGTCGATGTTGAAGCCGCGCCGGGAGAAGAGGGCGGTGATGCGGGCGAGGACGCCGGGCTTGTTCTCCACCAGGACGGAGAGCGTGTGCTTGGACATGATTCTCTCTCTGCTCTTGTCTGGCTCTAGTCGTCTTCGTTGTCGCCGAAGTCGGGGCGGACGCCCCGGGCGGCCATGACCTCGTCGTTGGAGGTGCCGGCGGCCACCATCGGCCACACCATGGCGTCCTCGTGGACGATGAAGTCGACGACGACCGGACGGTCGTTGACGGCGTTGGCCTCCTCGATGCACTTGTCGAGGTCCTCGGGGCGCTCGCAGCGGATCGCGTGGCAGCCCATCGCCTCGGAGAGCTTCACGAAGTCGGGGACGCGGGTGCCCTTGGCCTCGTTGCCCTCGCAGTCCTGGCCGCTGTGCAGGACGGTGTTGGAGTAGCGCTGGTTGTAGAACAGCGTCTGCCACTGGCGGACCATGCCGAGGGCGCCGTTGTTGATGATGGCGACCTTGATCGGGATGTTGTTCAGGGCGCAGGTGGTGAGTTCCTGGTTGGTCATCTGGAAGCAGCCGTCGCCGTCGATCGCCCAGACGGTGCGGTCCGGCATGCCGGCCTTGGCGCCCATCGCGGCGGGGACCGCGTAGCCCATCGTCCCGGCGCCGCCGGAGTTGAGCCAGGTGGCGGGCTTCTCGTACTGGATGAAGTGCGAGGCCCACATCTGGTGCTGGCCGACGCCCGCCGCGTAGATGGTGTCCTCGGGGGCGAGTTCGCCGATGCGCTGGATGACCTGCTGGGGGGAGAGCGAGCCGTCGTCGGGGAGGTCGTAGCCCAGCGGGTAGGTCTCGCGCCAGCGGCTGAGGTCCTTCCACCAGGCGCTGTAGTCGCCCTTGTTGCCCTCGGTGTGCTCGGCCTGGACGGCCTGCACCAAGTCGGCGATGACCTCGCGGGCGTCCCCGACGATGGGCACGTCGGCGGCGCGGTTCTTGCCGATCTCGGCGGGGTCGATGTCGGCGTGGACGATCTTCGCGAAGGGGGCGAAGCTGTCCAGCTTGCCGGTGACGCGGTCGTCGAAGCGGGCGCCGAGGGCGACGATCAGGTCGGCCTTCTGGAGCGCGGTGACGGCGGTGACCGCACCGTGCATGCCCGGCATTCCGACGTGCAGCGGGTGGCTGTCGGGGAATGCGCCGAGCGCCATCAGGGTGGTGGTGACGGGCGCTCCGGTGAGTTCCGCGAGGACCTTCAGCTCGGCGGTGGCGCGTGCCTTGAGGACGCCGCCGCCGACGTACAGGACGGGCCGCCTGGCGGCGGTGATCAGCTTGGCGGCCTCGCGGATCTGCTTGGCGTGCGGCTTGGTGACGGGCCGGTAGCCGGGCAGGTCGTTGGTGGGCGGCCAGGAGAAGGTGGTCTGCGCCTGGAGCAGGTCCTTGGGGATGTCGACGAGGACGGGGCCCGGGCGGCCGGTGGAGGCGATGTGGAAGGCCTCGGCGATGGCGCGCGGGATGTCGGCCGGGTCGGTGACCAGGAAGTTGTGCTTGGTGATCGGCATCGTGATGCCGCAGATGTCCGCCTCCTGGAAGGCGTCCGTGCCGATCGCCTTGGAGACGACCTGGCCGGTGATCGCCACCAGCGGCACCGAGTCCATCATCGCGTCCGCGATCGGGGTGACCAGGTTCGTCGCACCGGGGCCGCTGGTCGCCATGCACACCCCGACCTTGCCGGTGGCCTGGGCGTAACCGGTGGCCGCGTGGCCCGCGCCCTGCTCGTGGCGGACCAGGACGTGGCGCACCCGGGTGGAGTCCATCATCGGGTCGTACGCCGGCAGGATCGTGCCACCGGGAATGCCGAACACCGTGTCGGCCCCGACCTCTTCGAGCGCCCGGATGAGCGACTGCGCGCCCGTGACGTGCTCGATCGCGCTGGACGGGGATCCGTGGTGACGGGGCCGGGGCTGCGGATGGTGGGCCCCGGTGGCCTGCTCGGTCATCGGCGTTCTCTTCTCGGAGCTGAGGGTGTGAGCTGAGGGTTTCGTGTGGTTCTGCAACGTGCCGGTGCAACAAAAAACCCCCCGTGCCGTCAGGCAAGCGAGGGGAGCGCGTCGGGGGGAGACAAGCAGGTTCAGCGGTGAACCGTGCTTCAGCCGACGCGCTTTCCAAGTACGAGAATTCGGGTGCGCATGGCACTGACCCTCCCTCCGGCCCACTGGGTGTGTCAAGTGGGTGGGATGGACGTCTCAGTATGTGAGCGCAGCGGTGGATGCGTGAACGAGTCCGTCGCAGGTGAGTTCGGGTGCCGTACGGGAAGGGGCCCGCCCGGCGGGCCCCCGGCCAGGACGGGCAGCGCGCCGCCCGTTCCACCGGGCACCGGGTAGTCCCCGCGCACCAGCGCGCGGCGCAGCCGGTACTCGTCCAGCGGCCCGGAGAAGGCCATGCCGAGTCCGTGCGTGCAGCCCATCGCGCGCAGGGCCTGCACCTGCTCGGGCAGGTCGACGCCGTCGGCCACGGACTGCATGCCGAGGTCGGTGGCGATCCTGAGCAGCCCGCTGGTGATCTTGTACAGCCGGGGGGACTCGACGACGCCCTCGACGAGCCCGCGGTCCAGCTTCAGCACGTCCACCGGGAGCCGGCGCAGCGCGTTGATCGCCGCGTGGCCGCTGCCGAAGCCGTCGAGGGCGATCCGTACGCCGAGCCGGCGCAGCGCGGTCAGGCGCTGCTCCAGGTCGTCGTAGGAGACCCGGGGGTCGCTGTCGGCCATCTCGATGACGAGCGCTCCGGACGGCAGCCCGTGCCGGGTCAGGAGGGCCTCCACGGAGCCGAGCGGCAGGGACCGGTCGAGGAGGCGGCGGGCGGTGAGGCGGACGGTGACGGGGACGGCGTGCCCAGCCCTGCCGCGTTCGGCGGCCTGCTCGACGGCCTCCTGCAGGAGCCAGCGGCCCAGTTCGGCGGTGCGGTCGCTGTCGTCGGCGACCCGCAGGAACTCGGCCGGGGTGAAGAGGATGCCCTGCGCGGAGCGCCAGCGGGCCTGGGCGGCGACGGCGGCGACCCGGCCGGTGGTGAGGTCGACCACCGGCTGGTGCAGCAGGGCGAACTCGCCGTCGTGCAGGGCGGTGCGCAGCCGGGTGGCCAGTTCGGTGCGGCGGACGACCTCGGCCTGCATCTGCGGGGCGTACAGCTCGACGCGGTCCTTGCCGGCGGCCTTGGCCCGGTACATGGCGAGGTCGGCGTTGCGCATGAGGTCGGTGGGGGTGATGCCGGGTTCGGCGAAGGCGACGCCGATGGAGGCGGCGACACGGACATCGTTGCCGTCCACGGTGTACGGCTGGGAGAGGGTGAGGCGGAGCCGGTCGGCGATCTCGCGGACCTGATACTCGCGGGCGGCCCGGTCGCGGGTGCCGTCGCCGAGGATGAGGGCGGCGAACTCGTCGCCGCCGAGGCGGGCGGCGGTGTCGCCGACCCGGACGGAGTCCTGGAGGCGGCGGGCGGCCTGGACGAGCAGTTCGTCGCCCGCCTGGTGGCCGAGGCGGTCGTTGACCGCCTTGAAGCCGTCCAGGTCGATGAAGAGGACGGCGGTGCCGAGGTCGGTGGTCCGGCGTCCGGCGAGGGCCTGGCGCACCCGCTTGGTGAACAGGGCGCGGTTGGGCAGTTCGGTGAGCGGGTCGTGTTCGGCGTTGTGCTGCAACTGGGCCTGGAGCCGGACCCGTTCGGTGACGTCGCGGCTGTTGAAGATCAGGCCGCCCTGGTGGCGGTTGACGGTGGACTCGACGTTGAGCCAGTCCCCCGTCCCGGATTTGAAACGGCACTCGATGCGGGTGGTCGGCTCCTCCTGCGGGGACGCGGCGAGGAAGCGCCGCACCTCGTGGACGACCGCACCGAGGTCGGCGGGGTGGATGATCGAGGCCAGCTCGGAGCCGACCAGTTCCTCCGCGTCGCGCCCGTAGACGCCGGACGCGGCGGGGCTGACGTAGCGCAGTATCCCGGTGGGGGCGGCGATCATGATGACGTCGCTGGAGCCCTGCACCAGGGAGCGGAAGTGGTTCTCCTTCTGGGCCAGTTCCTGGGTGAGGGAGATGTTGTCGACCAGCATGATGCCCTGGCGCACGACCAGGGCCAGCACGACCGTGCAGCCGGTGGTGAGGACCACCCGGTCCAGCGTGTGGCCGTCCATGACGTTGTAGAGGATGCCGAGCACGCAGACGGCGGCCGCGAGGTACGGGGTGAGGGCGGCCAGCGAGCCGGCGATCGGCCGGCTGGAGCCCGCCCGGAGGGCGCGCGCCTGCGGCCCGCTGCGCCCGGGGGGCTGGGGCGGGGCCCCCTGCGGCAGTCCGTGCGGAGCCCGTTGCGAGGCCCGGCTCACCCCCCAGGGCGCGTACGCGAGGAGCAGCGAGCCGGCGAACCAGCCCGCGTCGAGGATCTGCCCGGAGTGGTAGTTGTCCCGCAGCAGCGGCGAGGTGAACAGCGCGTCGCACAGGACGGTCATGGCGAGGGCCGCGATCGCGGTGTTGATCGCGGCCCGGTTGGCCGACGAGCGGCGGAAGTGCAGGGCCAGGACCATGCTGACGAGCGCGATGTCGAGCAGCGGGTAGGCGAGCGAGAGCGCGGCGTGCGCCGTGCTCGTGCCCTTGAGTTCCGTGGTGTGGGCGAGCGCCAGGCTCCAGGAGAGGGTGAGCAGCGAGCCGGCGATCAGCCACGCGTCGAGCACCAGGCACACCCAGCCGGCCCGGGTGACGGGCCGTTTAGCGAGGACCAGCAGGCCGATGATGGCGGGCGGCCCGAAGCAGAGGAAGAAGAAGTCGGCAAGCGAAGGGGCCGGCACCGGGCGCCGCAGCACCACCTCGTACCAGCCCCAGACCGCGTTCCCGCCCGCCGCCATCAGCGAGGAGAGGGAGAACAGCAGCCAGGCGGGCCGGAAGCCGCTCTCCCGCGTCCGCGCGTAGAAGTAACAGGAGACGGCGGCGATGAACGCGGCGACGGCGAGTCCGAAGTCGCCCATGAACAGCGCGAGCTGCCGGGACCCCCAGCCGAGCGCGGAGCCCGCCGCGTAGCCGCCGCAGACGAGCGCCAGCAGGAGCTGGGGCAGCAGCCCCGTCCCGCCGCGGCCGGAGGTCGGATGCTGGGCCAGTACGGCCCCCGGGGCGCTCATCGGGCCTCCCGGCACGGCGGTTCCGGGTGGCGGGGGGACCTCGGGCGGCCGGTCCCGCCCGGCGTCCTCGCCCCCGTGCGGCGGGCGGGCGGCTTCGGGCGGCCGGGCCTGCCGGACACCCCGTGGCGGCCGGGCCTGCCGGTCCGCTGCCGGTGGCCCGGTCGACTCCACCGCGTCGGATCGTCTCTCCATTGGCAGTGCATGGCCCGTCGCCCCCCTTGCCGTGTCCGTCGTGCTCCCCAGCGCCGTGGGTGTGGTGCGTGGCGCAGCCCCTAGGTCGGGACGATACACCAGTCCCGTCACTCAGGGACATAGTTCCTCTACGCTCCGTAACTACCAGCGGCGTTACGGGAACTGGGTGCGCCTACCCGGCTCCGGAGCGTGTTCACGGGCGGACTTTTCGGGCGGCCGGGGCAGGGTGTCAGCGCGGGCCCGCGACCACGTTGTCGAGCGCCTCCCCGGCCGCGAACCGGCTGAGCTGCCGTGCGATCAACCGCTTGGCGCGGGGCAGGAAGGCGGAGGAGCTGCCCCCGACGTGCGGGCTGATCAAGGTGTTCGGGGCGTCCCACAAGGGGTGCCCGGCGGGCAGCGGCTCCGGGTCCGTGACGTCGAGCGCGGCGCGCAGCCGCCCGGAGGCGAGCTCGGCGAGGAGGGCCCCGGTGTCGACGACGGGCCCGCGCGCCACGTTCACCAGGAGCGCCCCGTCCCGCATCCGCCCCAGGAACGCGGCGTCCACCAGGCCGGCGGTGTCCTCGGTGAGCGGCACGGACAGGATCACCACGTCCGCCTGCGGCAGGAGCCGGGGAAGTTCGGTGAACGCGTGCACGTCGCCGCGCTCCGTGGTGCGGGCGGAGCGCGCGACGCGCACCACCCGCGCGCACTCGAAGGGGGCGAGCCGGTCCTCGACGGCGGCGCCCACCGACCCGTGCCCGACGATGAGCACCGACTTGTCGGCGAGCGCGGGATAGAACCCCGACCGCCACTCCTGGCGCCGCTGCCCCTCGACGAATCCGGGAATTCCGCGCAGCGAGGCGAGGACGAGGGTGAGCGCCAGCTCGGCGGTGCTCGCCTCGTGCACCCCTCGGGCGTTGCACAGCCGCACCCCCCGCGGCACCCCGGCGCGGACGTCGTCGACGCCGGCGGTGAGGGTCTGCATGACCCTCAGGGAGGTCATCTGCCCGACCGGCCGCAGGGAGACCGCGGTCCCCTTCATGTACGGCACGACGTAGAACGCGCAGTCGGCGGGATCGGCGGGGAACTCCTCCTCCCCGTCCCACACGCGGTAGGCGAGGCCGTGCGCCGAAGGGTCGGGAAGTCCGTCGATCCCGGCCGGGTCGAACGGCAGCCAGACGTCGGCGGGGCGGTGGGGGATGTCGTACGCATTCATGCCCTGGAGGCTATGCGAACTCGCCTGACCTGCAACGGTTAGTTTGGGGGCGCGGCAAGACGGAGGGGTGCGGCACGGTGGAGCGCAGGACAATCGGGGCGACAGCGCTCGAAACGGGGGCCGTCGGGCTCGGATGCATGCCGATGAGCTGGGCCTACACGAGTTCGCGCCAGCGCGGCGAGGAGTCGGTCCGGGCCCTGCACCGGGCGCTGGACCTGGGCGCCAACCTGCTGGACACGGCCGACATGTACGGCCCCTTCACCAATGAACTCCTCATCGGCCGCGTCCTGCGGGAGCGCCGGGCGGAGGCCTTCGTCTCCACCAAGGCAGGACTGCTCGTCGGCGACCAGCACATCGTCGCCAACGGCCGTCCCTCGTACATCCGCAGGGCGTGCGACGCCTCGCTGCGCCGCCTGCAGACGGACGTCATCGACCTCTACCAACTGCACCGCGCCGACCCGGAGATCCCGATCGAGGAGACCTGGGGGGCGATGGCGGACCTGGTACGGGCCGGAAAGGTGCGGGCCCTGGGGCTGTGCGCGGTGGGCGCCCGGGCGTCGCGCCGCTCGGGCACCGGGGTGGGGCGTCCGGTCGCCGGGGGCCTGCACGAGGGGACGGTCCGCCAACTGGAGCGCGTGCAGCAGGTGTTCCCGGTGGCGGCGGTCCAGGCGGAGCTGTCCGTCTGGTCCCCCGAGGCGCTGGCGGACCTGCTGCCCTGGTGCGAGGCGCGCGGCGTGGGCTTCCTGGCCGCGATGCCGCTGGGCAACGGCTTCCTCACGGGCACGCTCACGCCCGGCTCGGGCTTCGAACCGGACGACGTCCGCGCCCGGCACCCCCGCTTCACGGCGGAGATGATGGCCGCGAACCAGCCGGTGGTGGCGGGCCTGCGCCGGGTGGCGGCCCGCCACGGCCCGGCGGCGACCCCGGCCCAGACGGCCCTGGCCTGGACGCTCGCCCAGGGCCGCCACGTGATCCCGGTGCCGGGTGCGAAGCGGGCCCGCTGGGTGGAGGAGAACGCGGCCGCCGCCGCCCTCACCCTCTCGGCGGCGGACCTGGCCGAGATCTCGGCCCTGCCGGCGGCCCTGGGCTCCTGGGACTGAGCCGGGCGTACGGAGCGGCTGCCGGGGCGCGGAAGGGGGGCGGACGGGGCCCGAAAGGGGGGCGGACGGGATCCGGAAGGGGGGTGGGCGGTGTATGAACGAGTAGCAGTCTTCACCGACGGAGGGACACCCGATCGTGCGACGCCCCGCAGTGACCACCACCGCTCTCGCCGGCGCGGCCCTCCTGCTGGCGACGGGCTGCTCCGGCGAGTCCCCCCGGCCCCCCTCCCCGCAGGGCGGTTCCGCCACCCGGCCGGGGCCGGGCGCGAGCCCCTCCCCCACCGCCCAGGGCGCTCCCGCCAAGGGTGCCGCCACCGTGACCGGCACGCTGGCGAAGGGCCTGAAGTCCCCCTGGGGCCTGGCCGCCCTCCCCGACGGCGACGTCCTGGTCTCCTCCCGCGACGAGGGCACCGTCACCCGCGTCGACGCCGGGACCGGCAGGCTCACCCCGGTCGGCCGGGTGGCCGGCGCGTCCCCCGGCGGCGAGGGCGGCCTGATGGGCCTGGCCCTGTCCCCCTCGTACGCCAAGGACCACCAGGTCTACGCCTACTTCACCACCGCGTCCGACAACCGCATCGCCCGTATGACGTACGACGAGAAGCGCCCCGCCGGGCAGCAACTGGGCGCGCCCGACACGGTGTTCCGGGGCATCCCCAAGGGCTCCAACCACAACGGCGGCCGGATCGCGTTCGGCCCGGACAAGATGCTGTACGCGGGCACGGGCGAGACCGGGGACACGGGCCTCGCCCAGGACCCGAAGTCGCTCGGCGGCAAGATCCTGCGGATGACCAAGGACGGCGAGCCGGTGCACGGCAACCCGGAGGCGGACTCGGTCGTCTACTCCCTCGGCCACCGCAACGTCCAGGGCCTGGCCTGGGACGCGGCGGGCCGCCTGTGGGCGGCGGAGTTCGGCCAGAACACCTGGGACGAGCTCAATCTGATCGAGCCGGGCAAGAACTACGGCTGGCCCGAGGTCGAGGGCAAGGAGGAGAAGGCGGGCTTCGTCCCCCCGGTCGCCCAGTGGAAGACCTCCGAGGCCTCCCCCAGCGGCATCGCGATCGCGCAGGGCTCGGTGTGGATGGCGGGCCTGCGCGGCGAACGCCTGTGGCGCGTCCCGCTGAACGGCGCCAGGCCGGTGGCGGAACCGCAGGCGTTCTTCCCGGAGGAGTACGGCAGGCTGCGGACCGTACTGGCCACCGGCGGCGACCAGTTGCTCCTCGTGACCAACGAGACGGACACCCGCGGCACCCCGGAGCCCGGCGACGACCGCATCCTGAAGGTGACCGTGAAGTAACCCGTCCGCCCGCGCCCCTCACACCGCCGCGTCCTCCCGGAAGAGCCCCAGCCGGTGCGCCACCGCCGCCGCCTCGCCCCGGCCGGCGACCTCCAGCTTGGCCAGGATGTTGGAGACGTGGACGCTGGCGGTCTTGGGCGAGATGTAGAGCTCCTCGGCGATCTGCCGGTTGCTGCGCCCGGCGGCGACCAGCCGCAGCACGTCGCGCTCGCGCGGGGTGAGGTGGAAGTCCTGGCCCGCCGCGGCGGCCGGGACCGGCGCGGCGGACGGGGCGAGGCGGGCCCGCCGGGTGACGGCGGCGGCCTGTTCGGCGAGCGGCCGGGCGCCCAGGCGGTCGGCGGTCGCCCCGGCCAGCCGCAGCAGCTCCGCGGCCCGCTCCCGGCCGCCGCTCCTCGCGGTGCCGTCGGGGTCCGGGTCCAGCAGCGACACGGCCAGCCGCAGTCTGACCCGGGCCAGGTCGTAGGGCCGCTCCAGCCGTTCGAAGGCGTCGACGACCGCGTCCCACTCCTCGGGCAGGTCCAGGCCCTCGGCGCGCCGCAGTTCGGCCCCCGTCCACTGGGCGTACGCGTCCCACACGGGCGCCCCGGTGGCGAGCCGCCGGGCGTGGGCGCGCAGCAGGGCGAGGGCCTCCGCGCGGCCGGGGGCCGCCACGGGGAGGGCGCGGGCGTCGGCCTCCAGCGCGGCGGCCTCCTGGAGGAGCGGCCAGGCGTAGCGGTGGGTGCCGAGGGGGAAGCCGTCGGCGACGGCCTCGACGACCTGGGCGCGGGCGTCCAGGAGCCGTCCCTCGCGGGCGGCGACGGCGACGGTGAGCCGGTGGCGGGGCAGTTCGTGCTGCGGCATCCGGTCGTGCGGCCCGAAGTACCGTGCGGAGACGCCCAGTTGCGCCTTGGCCTCCTCGATCTCGCCCCGGTGCAGGGCGATCTCGGCGCGCCAGCGGGCGGCGGTGCCGCGCGGACGGACGCTGGGCGAGGCGGCGAGCTCGGTGCGCCGGAAGTTGGCGGCGGCGTCCTCCCAGCGGCCCAGCGAGAAGTAGGACTCGGCCTGGTTGCCGAGGATCCAGTGCTCGCCGTCGACGAGGTTGTGGTCGCGGGCGTAGGCGAGGCCCTCGGCGCACAGGTCGGCGGACTGCCGGGAGCGGCCGATGCCTTCGAGGTGGGAGGGCAGGTTGGTGTGGGCGTGGTTGACCACGTGCACGATGCCCCGGGCCAGGGCGAGTTCGCGTGCCGCGGTCATCTCGGCGAGGCCCTGCTCGATGTCGCCCGAGTCGATCATCAGGCCGCCGAGGGTGAGCCGGGAGCGGAGTTCGGTGTCCTCGGCGCCGACCATGCGGGCGTACTCGACGGCCCGTTCGGCGGTGGCGACGGCCTCGGGTCCCGGCTCGTGGAGCATGGCCCAGCTCGCCACCATGGTGAGGATGTCGGCGTGCACGGCCGACGGCGGCAGCCCGCGCATCAGCTCCTGCGCGGTGGACAGCTCCTGCCACCCGTCGCCGCGCGAGAGCCCGGTGATCGCCTTGCCGCGCTGCACCCAGAACCAGGCGGCGCGCAGGGCGTCGGCCTCCCGCCCGTCCCCGGTGTCCTCCTCCAGGAGGCGCAGGGCGCGCTTGGCGAGCTTGAGGGCGCGTTCGCGCTCCCCGGCGAGGCGGGCGGCGACGGTGGCCTCGGCCATGAGGTCGAGGTAGCGCAGCGGGGCCGCGGCGGGGTCGCAGCCGCAGGGCGGGTAGACCTCGGCGTAGTCGATGGGCCGCAGCTTCGCCCGTACGTCCTCGGGGGCGTCGTCCCAGAGTTCCAGGGCCCGTTCCAGCAGTTGGAGCTGTTCGGCGCGGGCGTGCCGCTTGCGCGCCTCGACGGCGGCGGACAGCACGGCGGGCAGGGCCTTCGCAGCGTCGTGGGCGGCGTACCAGTAGCTGGCGAGGCGGGTGGCGCGGGCCTCCTGGCGGACGAGCGCGGGGTCGGCCTCCAGGGCCTCCGCGTAGCGGCGGTTGATCCGTGAGCGCTCGCCGGGCAGCAGGTCGTCGCTGACCGCCTCGCGCACGAGGGAGTGCCGGAAGCGGTAGCCCTCGCCGTCCGGGGCGACCTGGAGCAGATTGGCCCCCACGGCGGCCCGCAGCGCCTCGATCAGGTCGTCCTCGGCGAGCCGGGCGACGGCCGACAGCAGGGGGTACTCGACGGTCGAGCCGCCCTCGGCGACGATCCGCACCACCCGCTGCGCGTCCTCGGACAAGGCCTCCACGCGTACCAGGAGCAGGTCGCGGAGCGAGTCGGTCAGCCCGGTCCGGCAGCCGCCCCCGATCGAGACGGCCAGTTCCTCGACGAAGAAGGCGTTCCCGTCGGACCGGCCGAACACCTCGTCGAGCAGGGCGGGTTCGGGCACGCCGTCCAGGATGCCGGTGAGCTGGAACCGCACCTCCTCGCGGGTGAAGCGGGGCAGATCGACGCGTTGCACGGTCCGCAGCCGGTCGAGTTCGGCGAGCAGGGGCCGCAGCGGATGCCGCCGGTGGATGTCGTCGGCGCGGTAGGTGCCCAGTACCAGCAGCCGCCCGCTGCGCAGCGTGCGGAACAGGTACGACAGCAGGTGGCGGGTGGAGGCGTCGGCCCAGTGCAGGTCCTCCAGGACGAGGACGACGGTGTGGTCGGCGGCGATGCGCTCCAGGAGGCGGGCGGTCAGTTCGAAGAGCCGCGCGGTGGCGTCCTCGCTGCCGACGGGGCCCGGCTGGTGGGCGTACGGCGCCTGGCTCAGCTCGGGAAGCAGCCGCCCCAGTTCGTCCTCGTGCCCGGCGGTGGCCGCGGCCAGCGCGTCGGGGAGGCGGCGGTGGAGGGCGCGCAGGGCGGCGGAGAAGGGGGCGAAGGGGAGACCTTCCGCGCCGATCTCGACGCAGCCCCCGACGGCGACGACGGGACCGGCCGCGGCACCGGCTCCGGCGTCCGCACGGTTCCGGGTGCCGGTGGCCGCCCGCAGGAGGAACTCCTCCACCAGCCGCGTCTTGCCGACGCCCGCCTCGCCGCCGAGCAGCAACGCCTGCGGCTCGCCCGCGGTGGCGCGGGCGAGCGCATCGGTGAGGGTGCTCAGTTCGCCGGTACGGCCGACGAACACGGGGCTGACTGACCTGGTCTCCACGCCGCCGAGCATCGCACAGGGCTTCGAGGGACCGGCACCCGCTGTCCGCATCGCGGTCGCCGGTTCAGGCGGCGCGGGTGAAATGGTCGCGCAGGGCCCGCAGTCCGCCCGGCGCGCCCTCCTCGTTTCTGCCCGCCCGCCGGGCACGGCGGGCCTCCTTGCGGACCTGGCGGGCCTCGCGCAGGAGGCGGGACCTGGCGGCGATCCGGACGAGCTCGTCGCGGCGGACCTGGTACTCGTACTCGTACATCTGCTGCTCCCTGGTGGGTTGACGCTCACCGCTCGTTGCGATGCCTCAACTCTCGCCCGCCAGGGGGGTGCGGGACATCGGGAGTGTGCCCGATCTTGTGCGCGGCGGGGGGCCTCAGCCGGGGCTCGGGGGACCTTAGACCTCCCCCGGACCGCCTTACCCGGCATCAAGGGTGCGCCGGGCCCGCCGCCGGGAAGGGGAGCGGGCAACGGCCCGTGCGGCCCCCGCCCGCTCCCCCGCCTCAGCCGGAGACGCTCGCCCGGCCGTTCTCGATGTGGCCCATCAGCCGCCGCCGGAAGCCCGCCTCCCCCTGCACGGTGACCGCGAGGTCGTACCAGCCGTGGGCGTCGTCCGCCGAGTGCACGATGCTGCGGCTGCGCCCCGGCTTGACCACGACCCGGCGCGGCCGCCGCTCGTCGAGGTCGTCCTCGTCCGCGTACGCCAGCGGCTGCACCAGGAAGGTGACCGCTCGGCGTCCCCGGTTGGTCAGCGTCAGGTGCAGGTCCCGGTCGCGTGCCTCGATCCGGCTCGACACGTCGGCCGTTCCGGCCCGCGTCCCCTCGAACTCGCGCCGGAAGCCGTTCGGTCCGGTCACGGTGAAGCGGTACGCGTCCCCGGCGAGCGGCACGGTCCACTCGGCCCGTCCGCGCGCGGCGACGTCCAGGTGCTGCGGCACCGCGAACTCCCCGGCGTACGGGTACAGCGCGAAGTGCGCGCTGCTGCGCCCCTCGTTGCCGACGGTCAGCCGGAAGTTCGCGCCCCCGGCGGCCACCCGCCCGTACGCGTCCGGCTGGTACGGCAGCGGGCGCGCCCGGCGCACGCCCGGCTCCTGCTTCGGCATCCGCTGCACGGCCGGCGGCACGGGCCGCCACCGCCCGGTGAACGGGGGAACGGCTCCCGGCTGGTCGACGGACGGCTGCCGGTGCGTCCGCTTGAAGTCGAACGCCGAGGTCAGGTCGCCGGTGACCTGACGCCGCCACGGGGTGATGTTGGGCTCCCGCACGCCCGTCCACTGCTCCAGGAAGCGGACCACGGAGGTGTGGTCGAAGGTCTCGGAGCACACGTACCCGCCGACCGACCACGGGGACACGACGAGCATCGGCACCCGGATGCCGAGCCCGGTCGGCCGGCCCTTCCAGCGCTCGTCGGTGTTGTCGGTGGGCGGGACGGGCGGCGGGACGTGGTCGAAGAAGCCGTCGTTCTCGTCGTAGTTGATCAGCAGGACGGTGTGCCGCCACACCTCCGGATGCGAGCCGAGCGCGTCCAGCACCTGGTAGACCAGCGACGCGCTGGCCACCGGCGACGAGGACCCCGGGTGCTCGGAGTCGATCGCGGAGGGCACCAGGTACGACACCTCGGGCAGCTTGCCCGCCGCCACGTCGGCCCGGAAGTTCTTCGCCAGGCTGCCGGTCTCGCCGCGCCGCAGCCCCCGCTCGAACAGCGACCGCTCCCGCTTGTCGAGCGTCGCGACGCCCTCCTCCAGCAGCGCGAGCAGCTTCGCCCGCGCGGCGGCGTCCTTCGTCTCGCGCACCTCGGCGTAGAAGGACTCCATGAACGTGTGCCCGCCGGTCCTGGCGAGCGCCTTGCGCGCGATGTTCTTGAAGGAGGTGAAGAACTCGATGTTGTTGTCGGTGAAGTTCTCCCACTCGGTGTACGTCTGCCAGGTGTGCCCGGCCTTCTCCAGGCGCTCGGCGTACGTCGGCCAGGGGTAGCCGGGGTGGGTGCCCTCGGAGTAGGCGGCGTTGGTGACGGCCCGGCTGCCGTTGGCCTCGTACCCCGTCCAGCCGCTCCACAGGTGGTTGCGGTTCGGGCTGGTCGAGGTGTGGATGGACGAGTGGTAGGCGTCGCAGACGGTGAAGGTGTCGGCGAGCTCGTAGTGCAGGGGCAGGTCGCGGCGGTCGTAGTACGCCATGGTGGCGCCGGTCTTGGCGGTCACCCACCCGTTCATCCAGCCCTGGTTCCAGGCCTTGGCCCCGCCCTCCCAGGAGTGGTCCAGGTCGCCGATGTACTGGAGGTCCTTCTTCTGCGCCGCGGCGGCGTCGCGCACCGGGAAGGGGAGCACGCTGGTGAGCGGGCCCGGCTGCTCGAACACCGGCTTGCCGCCCGGGAGTTCGACGGCGTTGCGGTCGCCGAAGCCTCTCACCCCGCGGAGGGTGCCGAAGTAGTGGTCGAAGGAACGGTTCTCCTGCATGAGCACGACGACGTGCTTCACCGCCCGCAGCCCACCGGCCGGCGGCCGCTCGGCGGCGATGGCGGCTTGCAGCGAGGGCGGCAGCGCCGAGCCCGCGGCGGCGGCTCCGAGGGCGCCTCCGCCCACGGCGAGGAGTCGGCGACGGCTGAGGTCGGTGGGCATGGGTCCTCCCGGGTGAGTGGTGTGCTGCCCGGGAAACTACGGGCCGCGGGTGACACGCAGAAGTACCTGAGCAAGATCACCGGTGAACCGGACCTGCCCGTCGGACCGGAGCCGGGGACTCCGGTCGCAGAGGCCGGCCCGGGTCCGGCCTTCCCGCGGCCCCGGAACCGCAGCGACGCCGTCACCGGCACACGGTCGCTCCCGGTGCCTGCCGGCCGCTCCGGTCAGCCGGCCACGCCGCCCGGCGGTGCACCCGCGCGCGTCCTCGCCCCAGGGGCGGCCGCCGGGCCGGGCGCCGGGATTCCCGCAGGTCGTCCTCGTACGCACGGGCCGTCCTGGCGAGGACGCAGCGCCCGGAGCGCCGGTTCACGCCGAAGGGGCCCCGGTCGCAGGATCGCGACCGGGGCCCCTTCGGCACGTACGAACGGGACGTCAGCCCTCGACGCCCAGCTTCTCCAGGATCAGCTCGCGCACCCGCGCGGCGTCCGCCTGGCCCCGGGTCGTCTTCATGACCGCGCCGACGAGAGCACCCGCCGCCGCGATCTTGCCGCCGCGGATCTTGTCCGCGACGGCCGCGTTGGCCGCGATGGCCTCGTCCACGGCGGCGCCCAGCGCGCCGTCGTCGGAGACGACCTTCAGGCCGCGCTTCTCGACCACCTGGTCCGGGTCGCCCTCACCCGCGAGGACGCCCTCGATGACCTGGCGGGCCAGCTTGTCGTTCAGGTCACCGGCGGCGACCAGGGCGGCGACGCGGGCGACCTGCGCCGGGGTGATCGGCAGCTCGTCGAGCGCGCGGCCGGTCTCGTTGGCGTTGCGGGCCAGCTCGCCCATCCACCACTTGCGGGCGGACGCGGAGTCCGCGCCGGCCTCGATGGTGGCGACGATCGGGTCGACCGCGCCGGCGTTGAGGATCGACTGCATGTCGTGCTCGTTGACGCCCCACTCCTCACGGAGCCGGTTGCGCCGCACGCGCGGCATCTCGGGGAGACCGGCGCGCAGTTCCTCGACCCACTCGCGGGCCGGGGCGACGGGGACCAGGTCGGGCTCCGGGAAGTACCGGTAGTCCTCGGCGTTGTCCTTGATGCGGCCGGACGTCGTGGAGCCGTCCTCCTCGTGGAAGTGGCGGGTCTCCTGGACGATCGTGCCGCCGCCGTCGAGGACCGCGGCGTGCCGCTGGATCTCGAAGCGGGCGGCGCGCTCGACGGAGCGCAGCGAGTTGACGTTCTTCGTCTCGCTGCGGGTGCCGAACTGCTCGCGGCCGTGCGGGCGCAGCGACAGGTTCACGTCGCAGCGCATCTGGCCCTTGTCCATGCGGGCCTCGGAGACGCCGAGCGCCTTGATGACCTCGCGCAGCTCGGCGACGTACGCCTTGGCGACCTCGGGGGCGCGCACGCCGGCTCCCTCGATCGGCTTGGTGACGATCTCGATGAGCGGGATGCCGGCGCGGTTGTAGTCGAGCAGCGAGTGCGAGGCGCCGTGGATGCGGCCGGTGGCACCGCCGACGTGCGTCGACTTGCCGGTGTCCTCCTCCATGTGGGCGCGCTCGATCTCCACGCGGAAGATCTCGCCGTCCTCCAGCTGTACGTCGAGGTAGCCGTTGAAGGCGATGGGCTCGTCGTACTGGGAGGTCTGGAAGTTCTTCGGCATGTCCGGATAGAAGTAGTTCTTCCGGGCGAAGCGGCACCATTCGGCGATCTCGCAGTTGAGCGCGAGGCCGATCTTGATGGCGGACTCGACGCCGATCTCGTTGACGACCGGCAGGGCGCCGGGCAGGCCGAGACAGGTCGGGCACGTCTGGGTGTTCGCGTCCTGGCCGAGCTCGGTGGAGCAGCCGCAGAACATCTTGGTCGCGGTGCCGAGCTCGACGTGGACCTCAAGACCCATCACGGGGTCGTACGTCGCGAGGGCGTCCTCGTACGGCACGAGGTCGGTGGTGACAGTCACGGTGAAACTTTCCCTCTCAGCCCAGCAGGACGTCGTCGTCGCCCAGGCGCTTCAGCTCCCGCAGGAGGATGGCGACGCCGGTGGCGATGGCGGCGGCGGAGACGACGGCGTCGATGAGCTGGAGCGTGTCGTTGTCCGTGCGGGCCCTGCGGGCCTGCTTGATCACGCTCAGCGCGCCGAACGCGGTGGTGCCGATGGACAGGTACGTACCGGTGCGGGACTTCTTGAAGCCCTTGGCCTTGGTCAGTGCGCTCACTGCGTCTCTCCGTTCGCTTCTCCGCCCGCACGGCACAGCGGCGCGGCTTTCACGGTCAGGTGCGGCCCGGAGGCCGCGCGTGCGTCGCTCACAGCGACGGTGCCTCCTCGAGGAGGTGGTGCCCCCACTTTTCCACGAAGGCGGCCTCGACGGCGGCTCCCACCTTGTAGAGGCGGTCGTCCTTCAGGGCGGGGGCGATGATCTGGAGCCCGACCGGCATGCCGTCCTCCGGCGCGAGGCCGCAGGGCAGCGACATGGCGGCGTTGCCGGCCATGTTCGTCGGGATGGTGCACAGGTCGGCGAGGTACATCGCCATCGGGTCGTCGGCGCGCTCGCCGATCGGGAAGGCGGTGGTGGGCGTGGTCGGCGAGACGATCACGTCGACCTGCTCGAAGGCCTTCTCGAAGTCCCGCGTGATGAGCGTGCGGACCTTCTGGGCGCTGCCGTAGTACGCGTCGTAGTAGCCGGAGCTCAGTGCGTACGTGCCCAGGATGATGCGGCGCTTGACCTCGTCGCCGAATCCGGCCTCGCGGGTGAGGGCGGTGACGTCCTCGGCGGACTTCGTGCCGTCGTCGCCGACCCGCAGGCCGTAGCGCATGGCGTCGAAGCGGGCCAGGTTGGAGGAGCACTCCGAGGGGGCGATCAGGTAGTACGCGGAGAGCGCCAGGTCGAAGGACGGGCAGTCCAGCTCGACGATCTCGGCGCCGAGCTTCTTCAGCAGCTCGACCGACTCGTCGAAGCGCTGGAGGACGCCGGCCTGGTAGCCCTCGCCGCGGAACTGCTGGACGACGCCGACGCGCATGCCCTCGACGCTGCCGTTGCGGGCGGCCTCGACGACCGGCGGGACCGGGGCGTCGATGGAGGTCGAGTCGAGCGGGTCGTGCCCGGCGATGACCTCGTGCAGCAGGGCCGCGTCCAGGACCGTGCGGGCGCAGGGGCCGCCCTGGTCGAGGGAGGAGGAGAACGCCACCATGCCGTAGCGGGAGACCGCGCCGTAGGTGGGCTTGACGCCGACGGTGCCGGTGACGGCGGCGGGCTGGCGGATGGAGCCGCCGGTGTCCGTGCCGATGGCGAGCGGGGCCTCGTAGGAGGCGAGGGCGGCCGAGGAGCCGCCGCCGGAGCCGCCGGGGATCCTGGTGAGGTCCCAGGGGTTGCCGGTCGGGCCGTACGCGCTGTTCTCGGTGGAGGACCCCATGGCGAACTCGTCCATGTTGGTCTTGCCGAGGATGACGATGTCGGCGGCCTTCAGCCGCTTGGTGAGCGTCGCGTCGTACGGCGGGATCCAGCCTTCGAGGATCTTGGAGCCGACGGTGGTCGGGATGCCCTCGGTGGTGAAGATGTCCTTCAGCGCGAGCGGGACGCCGGCCAGCGGGCCCAGCTTCTCGCCTGCCGCGCGCTTGGCGTCGACGGCGCGGGCCTGCGCGAGCGCGCCCTCGCGGTCGACGTGCAGGAAGGCGTGGACCTTCTCGTCGACGGCGTCGATGCGCGCCAGGTGGGCCTCGGTGACCTCGACGGCCGTCAGCTCGCCGGAGGCGATCTTCTCGGCCGTCCGGGCCGCGGTGAGCTTGATGATCTCAGTCATGCTGTTTTAGTCCTCCCCCAGGATCTGCGGCACCTTGAAACGCTGCTGCTCCTGGGCCGGGGCGCCGGAGAGCGCCTGCTCGGGGGTGAGCGACGGGCGTACCTCGTCCTTGCGCATGACGTTGGTCAGGGGCAGGGGGTGGGAGGTAGGCGGTACGTCTTGGTCGGCGACCTCGGAGACGCGGGCGACCGCGCCGATGATGTCGTCGAGCTGACCGGCGAAGTGCTCAAGCTCTTCGGGCTTCAGCTCCAGACGCGCCAGCCGTGCGAGGTGTGCGACCTCCTCGCGCGTGATGCCAGGCATGCAGCGATCCTCAGGGGTTGGTGTGCGGTGTGGTTGGTGCGCCCAATCCTATGGGTCCGCGCCGCGTGCCCGCGAAACAGCCGCCACCGCCCCCGGCGCGGCCGCTCCCCCTGTCCCGGCCCGCCCCGATGCCGCCCCTCCCCCGCCCGCGCCCGCCGCGAGCGGGCCCCGGCGGAAAACACCGCCGGGGCCCACTCACCCGGTGGGCCCCGCGGGTGCGGTTCCCCGCGCGGCCCTGGGCTACTCCGGCTCCGCCCGCAGGGAGTCCGCTGCCGCCGCCGCCAGTTCCGCCGGCCGTTGCCAGCCCCGGGAGCCCCGCGCGAGGAGCCACGCCGTGGCCTCCTCCGGCGGCATCGCCGCCGCCACCAGCCACCCCTGCACCGCGTCGCACCGCAGGTCCCGCAGCCGCTCCCACGTCTCGTCGTCCTCGACGCCCTCCGCGACCACCAGCAGCCCGAGCGAGTGGGCCAGGTCGACCGTGCACCGTACGATCTCGGCGTCCTCGGTGTCGACGGCCAGCCGCGCCACGAACGAGCGGTCGATCTTCAGCTCGCTCACCGGCAGCCGCCGCAGGTGGACCAGGGAGGAGTACCCCGTCCCGAAGTCGTCCAGGGACATCTTCACCCCGTGCCCGGTCAGCCCGGCCAGGGTGTCGGCGGCCCGCTGCGGGTCCTCCAGCAGCACGTGCTCGGTTATCTCCAGTTGCAGGGACCCCGCCGGGACCCCGTGCCGCGCCAGCCGCGCCGCGACCGCCCCCGCGAAGCCCGGCGTGTGCACGTCGCGCGGGGAGACGTTCACCGCGACCGGCACGAAGAGGCCCTGGGCGCGCCACCGGGCGACCTGCGCGAGGGCGGTCTCCAGTACGTACTCCGTCAGGTGCGGCATCAGCCCCGACGACTCCGCGATGGCGATGAACTCGTCCGGAGGGACCCGCCCGCGCTCCGGGTGCACCCACCGCACCAGCGCCTCCAGACCGGCGACCTGCCCGTCGAAGCGCACCTTGGGCTGGTAGTGGAGTTCGACGTCGCCCGCGTCCAGTGCCCGGCGCAGGTCCCCCAACAGGCCGAGCCGGTCGGGGGTGTTGGAGTCCCGCTTGGACTCGTACACCTCGACCCCGCTGCGGTCCCGCTTCGCCTGGTACATCGCCACGTCCGCCCGCCGCAGCAGCCCTTCCGCGTCCAGCGCGTGGTCGGGGAAGACGGCGACCCCGGCGCTGGCCTCCAGGACGAGGGTCAGGCCGTCCAGGTCGAGGGGGGAGCCCAGTTCCGCGACCAGGTGCCGGGCGATGCGCTGGGCGCTCGTCGCCGACTCCGTGCGCGGCAGCAGTACGGCGAACTCGTCGCCGCCGAGCCGGGCCGCCTCCGCCCCCTTGGGGAGCGCCGTGCGCAGCCGGGCGGCTATCTGGAGCAGCAGCCGGTCCCCGGCGAGGTGGCCGAGCGTGTCGTTGACGGAGCGGAAGCGGTCCATGTCGATGAGGACCAGTGCCGCCCGGGAGCCGAGCGATTCCGCCTCCTCCAGCGCGGGCCAGGCGCGTTCCAGCAGCCACTGCCGGTTGGGCAGCCCGGTGAGGGGGTCGCGCAGCTGCTCCTCGGCCCGCGCCCTGGCTATCCACAGGGTGGAGTCCAGGGCGATCAGGGGCACGGCGAACAGCGGCAGCAGTACGGGCAGGGCGACCGCGACCACGCAGATCAGCGGGGCGATGCCCAGCAGCGCCCCGGCGACGAGTCCCTGGCGGACCAGGGAGGTCCGGGCGACGGCCGGCAGCCGGCCGTGCTGCGGGGCCCGGGCGAGCCACAGCAGCAGCCGGGTGACCACCACGTAGGCGCCGGCCGTGAGGACGACTTCGGGCAGGGCGCTCCAGTCCCAGCCGAGCGGCTGCCAGGGCTCCTCCACGGTCGGTACGTCGCCGAACAGGCTCAGGGTGAGGGCGGCGGCGACGATGCCGAGGATGTCGACGGCGCCGTGCAGCAGTCCCTGCCGCCAGCGGCGCCGGCGCGCGGTGCCGACCAGCACGACGACGGCCAGGCTGACCAGCCCGGCCGGGACCCATCCGTACAGCAGCAGGACGGCGAGGGTGAGCGCCGCCCCCGATCCCGTGCCGCCCCACCACCGGTCCCGGCCGAGCGCGACGAGGTGGCCGACGATGACGCCGGTGAGGACGGCCAGCGACCAGCCCGTCGCACCGGAGGGGAACACGGCGCGGCCCGCGCCGAGGGTGCCCACGACGCCCGCGCCGAGGACGAGGGCGGCGAGTGCGGCGGGCAGGGCGGGGAGCAGCGGCCCCCACAGCCGGCCGAGCCGGCGCCCCCTGGTCTCTTCGGGGGGCACGCCCTGTCCGGCCGCGGGCGGCGGGGGCCGGTCCTGGGACCGGGTCTGCGTCCGGGCCGCCGGGTGCTGCTGGGGGTATCCGGCCTGCGCCCCGTGGGCACGGCCGTTGCGCTGGGGCAGACCGGGCTGCGGCGACCCCGGCGGGACCTGGCCGACCGGCAGGGCCGGGAGAGCCGGGAGGGGGGGAAGGGGCGGGAGAGGCGTTCCGGCCGGTTGGGGTTGCCCGGTGGGCCGAAGTTGACCGGATTGCTGCGGTCGCCCGGTGCGGGGCGGCGGCCCGGCGTGCGGCGGCGGTGCGGGGCGGCGCGGCGGGTGCGGGGCACGCGGCCGGTGCCGGGGGCCCGCGGTCCGACGGCCGAACAGTGCGGCCAGCGCGGCCAGACCGCGCAGCCGGGAGGCCGAATCGGCACTCTCGGTCGGTTTCATTCCCGTCCCTCTCACAGCCGGCGGTGCCCGTGTCACGCGAGGTGGCCCCGTAGTCATGCCACCACGGCCACTCTCCCGCTTCCCGCCGCCCGGCGGGTGTTCCTTCCGGGGTCGCAGACACCCCGGAGGCGGCAAGCGGTTCCACAGCCGTGCACGACAGGCGCACGTCCCCACAGTAGGCCGCGGCAGGCTCTCCCGGGCAGCCGTAGCCCGCTGTTGCCCGAATGCGACCCGGCCGCCCGACGGCGTCTGCTATGCGCCGAACGGGTGGCCCCCAGGCCGCTGTTCTTCCCGCTACTGCTCCGCCGGAACCGCCGCTTCACGTGCGGCTTCCGGCCCTTGGGCGAGCAGCACCCCGAAGCCCTCCTCGTTGAGCACCGGCACCTTCAGCTGCATGGCCTTGTCGTACTTCGAACCGGGGCTGTCACCGACCACGACGAAAGAGGTCTTCTTCGAAACGGAACCGGTCACCTTCGCTCCGAGGTTCTGGAGCGATTCTTTTGCGCCATCCCTGGTGTGGTTCTCCAGCGTTCCGGTGACGACGACCGTCAGTCCCTCCAGCGGGCGGGGTCCCCGGTCCTCGTCCGCGCCCTCCTCCTCCATCCGCACTCCGGCGGCCCGCCACTTGCGGAGGATCTCCTGGTGCCAGTCGACCGCGAACCACTCCTTGAGCGAGGCCGCGATGATCCCGCCGACGCCGTCGACCCCGGCCAGTTCCTCCTCGCTCGCCTGCTCGATGCGGTCGATGGAGCGGAACTCGCGGGCCAGCGCCTCGGCCGCGACCGGGCCGACGTGCCGGATGGAGAGGCCGGTGAGGACGCGGGCGAGCGGCTTCTCCTTGGCGGCCCTGATGTTCTCCAGCATCGCCAGGGCGTTCTTGCGGGGCTCGCCGTCCTGGTTGGCGAAGATCAGGGCGACCTTGTCCTCGCCGGTCTTCGGGTCCTTCTTGGGCAGTCCGGAGTCTGAGTCCAGGACGTACGACCTGATCGGCAGCAGTTGCTCGATGGTGAGGTCGAAGAGGTCGCCCTCGTCGAGCAGCGGCGGCTCGGCGGGCTCCAGCGGCTTGGTGAGGGCGGTGGCCGCGACGTAGCCGAAGTTCTCGATGTCGAGGCTCTTGCGGCCCGCGAGGTAGAAGAGGCGTTCGCGCAACTGGGCGGGGCAGGTCTGCGCGTTGGGGCAGCGCAGGTCGATGTCGCCCTCCTTCATGGGGCGCAGCGCCGTCCCGCACTCGGGGCACTCGGCGGGCATCACGAACTCGCGCTCGGTGCCGTCCCGCAGGTCCACGACCGGGCCGAGGATCTCCGGGATGACGTCGCCCGCCTTGCGCAGCACGACCGTGTCGCCGATCAGGACGCCCTTCTTCTTGACGACCTCCTGGTTGTGCAGGGTGGCGAACTCGACCTCGGAGCCGGCCACCGTCACCGGCTCGACCTGGGCGTACGGGGTGACGCGGCCGGTGCGGCCGACGCCGACGCGGATGTTGACGAGCTTGGAGTTGACCTCTTCCGGGGGGAACTTCCAGGCGATCGCCCAGCGCGGGGCGCGCGAGGTGGAGCCGAGGCGTCCCTGGAGCGGGATCTCGTCGAGCTTGATGACGACGCCGTCGATCTCGTGCTCGACGACGGAGTGCCGGTTCTTGCCGATGTACGCGATGAACTCCCGCACTTCGTCGAGGGATTCGACCACCCGGTTCTGCTGGGCGGTGGGCAGGCCCCACTCCCTGAGCAGTCCGTACGCCTCCGACAGCCGGGCGATGTCGAAGCCCTCGCGGGCGCCGATGCCGTGCACGACCATCCGCAGCGGTCGGCTCGCGGTGACCCTCGGGTCCTTCTGGCGCAGCGAACCGGCCGCCGCGTTGCGGGGGTTGGCGAAGGGCTTGTCGCCGGCCTCCACCAGGCGGGCGTTGAGCTCGCCGAAGGCCGCCATCGGGAAGTAGACCTCGCCGCGGATCTCCACCAGGTCGGGGACGCGCTCGCCCCGCAGGCGCTGCGGGATCTGGGCGATGGTGCGCACGTTGGGCGTGATGTCCTCGCCCGTGCGCCCGTCGCCGCGGGTGGCGGCGCGGGTCAGCCGGCCCTTCTCGTACGTCAGGTTGACGGCGAGGCCGTCGACCTTGAGTTCGCACAGCAGGTGGTACTCGATGCCGCCGAGCTCGCCCGCGAGCCGCTCGGCCCAGGCGGCGAGCTCCTCGTCGTCGAAGGCGTTGTCCAGGGAGAGCATCCGCTCGCGGTGCCGGACGGAGGTGAAGTCGGTCTCGTACGCCCCGGCGACCTTCTGGGTCGGCGAGTCGGGCGTGCGCAGCTCGGAGTACTCCTCCTCCAGTGCCTCCAGGGAGCGCAGCAGCTTGTCGAACTCGGCGTCGCTGACGACCGGCTGGTCGTTCACGTAGTACCGGAAGCGGTGCTCCTCGATCTGCTCAGCGAGCCGCGCGTGCTTCTCCCGTGCCTCTGCGGGTACCGCTGCGTGCTGTTCGCCAGCCACCGTCTCATCCTCCCGTTGGTCCCGTGCGGGGACTTTTCGTCACTCTGGGTTGTCCGCGAGCGACCGTGCCGCCCGGCTGCTGTGGGCGAGCGCCGCACGGGCGTACGCCGGGGCGGCCCCGGCGAGACCGCACGTGGGGGTGACGACCACGGACTCGTACAGGAGTCCGGGATTCAGCCCCAGCCTGCGCCACAACTGCCTGACCCCCATGACGCTACCGCCCGGGTCTGACAATGGTCCTTCCACGCTCGGCACGACGCCCGCGAAGAGTTTCGTGCCGCCCTCGACCGCTTCGCCGATCGCGTCGTCGTCACGCTCGGTGAGCAGGGTGAAGTCGAACGAGATCCCGTCCGCCCCCGCCCGGCGCAGCAGCGCGAACGGCACGTCGGGGGCGCAGGAGTGCACCACGGCCGGCCCGTCGTGGACGCCCAGCACGTCGCGCAGCGCGCTCTCCACGACCTGCCGGTCGGGCGCCCGGTGGGTGCGGTAGCCGCTGGCGGTCCTCACCTGCCCGCGCAGCACGGCGATCAGCGACGGCTCGTCGAGCTGGAGGACGATCCGCCCGCCGGGAATGCGCCGCCGCACCTCCGCGAGGTGCCCGCGCAGCCCCTCGGCGAGCGAGGACGCCAGGTCGCGGCAGGCGCCCGCGTCGCCCAGCGACGCCTCGCCGCCGCGCAGCTCCAGGGCGGCGGCGAGCGTCCACGGCCCGACGGCCTGCACCTTGACCGGGCCCGTGTACCCCTGGGTGAACTCCTCCAGGGCGTCCAGGTCCTCGCCCAGCCAGGAGCGGGCCCGCCGGGTGTCGCGGCCCGGCCGGTCGCTGAAGCGCCAGCCGCTGGGCTCCAGGTGGACGTACATCTCGGCGAGCATTCCGGCGGTGCGGCCGATCATGTCCGCGCCGGGTCCGCGGCCGGGCAGCTCCGCGAGGTACGGGAAGTCCTCGAAGCTGCCGGTGACGGTTCTGGCGGTCTCGCGGGCGTCGCCGCCGGGCATGGAGCCGACGCCGGTGGCGGGGCCCCACCACTTCTCGGGGGTCTCCTGGGCGCTCATCGTCCGGGCCGTACCGTCAGGTCGTTGACCTCGGCGTCGCGCGGCAGGTCCAGGGCCATCAGGATCGTCGTGGCCACCGACTCGGGGTCGATGAACTTCGCCGGGTCGTACGCCTTGCCCTCCTGCGAGTGCACCTTCTCCTGCATGGGGCTCGCGGTGCGCCCGGGGTAGACGGAGGTGACGCGGACCCCGTTGGCGTGCTCCTCGTGGCGCAGCGAGTCGGCCAGGGCCTTCAGGCCGTGCTTGCTGGCCGCGTACGCGCTCCACTCGGGGCTCGCGTTCAGCCCGGCGCCGGAGTTCACGAAGACCACGTGCCCCTTGTCCAGGCGCAGTTGCGGCAGGAAGAGCCGGGTCAGCTCGGCGGGGGCGATGAGGTTGGTGTTGAGCTGGCTGTGCCAGGCGCGTACGCCCAGGTCGCCGACCGGGCCGAGGTCGACGACGCCCGCGATGTGCAGCAGGGTGTCGACCCGCTCGGGCATCGGCTGGTGCGAGAACGCCCAGGACAGCCGGTCGGGGTTGGACAGGTCGCCGACGAGGGTGCGCGCGCCGGGGAGCCCGGCCGCCAGTTGCTTGGCGCGACCGGCGTCGCGTGCCAGGAGGACGACGTCGTCGCCGCGCTCGTGCAGGCGGCGGGCGACGGCGGCGCCGATGCCCGATCCCGCCCCGGTGATCACATGAGTAGCCATGTGCCCCATGCTCGCACCTGCGGGACGCCTACCGGACCCCGGCGGACTCCTCCAGGTACGCGAGCGCCGCCACCCCGTCCTCGGCGAAGAACACCAGGTCAGTGAGGGGCACGGGCAGGAAGCCCTCCTCGTCCATGCGCTGGAACTGCTGCTTGAGCCCGTCGTAGAAGCCCTCGGTGTTGAGCAGCACCACCGGCTTGTCGGTCATGCCGTGCTTCTTCAGTTCCAGGATCTCGGTCGCCTCGTCCAGGGTTCCGGTGCCGCCGACCATGATCACGATCGCGTCCGACTTGCCGAGGAGCAGCGCCTTGCGCTCGGCGAGGTCCTTGGCGACGACCATCTCGTCGGCCCGCGGGCGGGCCTTCGCCTGGAGGAATTCCACCGACACGCCCACGAGCCTGCCGCCCGCCCGCTCCACACCGTCGGCGACGACCTTCATCAGGCCGACGTCGGAACCGCCCCAGACCAGGGTGTGACCGCCCTTGCCGAGGAGTTCGGCGAACTCCCGGGCGGGCCGGGTGTAGCGCTCGTCGAGATCGGCCGCGGAGAGGAAGACACAGATGTTCATGGCCTCCAACCTAACGCCGGGCCCGGGGGCGCGGAACGCGGCGTCCGGCGGCGGGGCAGCGCCCGGGAAGAACTTTTTCCCACGAGCGATGAGTTCCGCGCGCGCCCGCAGTCCAAGTCGGTATGAGCAAAGTGATTTCGCGGGACGGCACCCCCCTCGCGTACGAGCGCACGGGCGGGGGCGCGCCGGTGATCCTGGTGGGCGGCGCCTTCAGCACGGGTACGGCGGAGGGCCCCCTCGCGGGCCTGCTCGCCGGGCGCTTCAGCGTCGTCACGTACGACCGCAGAGGCCGCGGCGGCAGCGGCGACACGGCCCCCTACGCGGTGGCCCGGGAGGTGGAGGACCTGGCGGCGCTGATCGAGGAGGTCGGCGGCAGCGCCTGCCTGTACGGGATGTCGTCGGGCGGCGCGCTGGTGCTGCGGGCGGCCGCGGCCGGGCTGAGCGTGCCGCGCGTCGCCGTGTACGAGCCGCCGTTCACGGTGCTGGAGGAGACGCGGGCCGAGAAGACCGCGTACACCCGGCGGCTGAACGCCCTGCTCGACGCGGGCGAGCGGGGCGCTGCGGTGGAACTGTTCCTGTCCGTCGTGGGCATGCCGGCGGAGTTCGTCGCGCGGATGAGACGGGCTCCGGTGTGGCGCTCGTTCGAGTCCCTGGCGCCGACGCTGGCGTACGACGACGCGGTGATGGGCGACGGGACGGTGCCGGTGGACCGGCTGGCGGCGCTCACGCAGCCGGTGCTGGTGGTGTCGGGGGACGCCGGCCCCGGTGTCATGCGCGACGCGGCCCGCCTGACGGCGGACGCGGTGCCCGACGGCCGCCATGTCGCCCTGCCGCAGCAGACGCACGACGTGGACCCGCGGGAACTGGCGCCGGTGCTGGAGGAGTTCTTCGCCGCCGCCTGAACCGGGTGTTCTCCGCCGCCGTCCGAACCGGGCGCGGGCCGGGCGGTGGGCGGTGCGGGCCGCCGCTCGGGGGGCTGCCGGGCGTCCGTGCCCCCCCCCCCGGGGGGGGGGGGGGGGGGCCCGGCCCGGGGGCCCCCCCCGGGACGGCCCCCCCCGGGGGGCCCGCGCCCCCCCCACCCCCCCCCCCGCCCCCCCCGCGGGGGGGGGGGGGGGGGGGGGGGGGGGGGGGGGGGGGGGGGGGGGGGGGGGGGGCCGGGGGGGGGGGGGGGGGGGGGCGGGGGGCGGCGGGGGGGGGGGGGGGGGGGGCCCACGGCCCGGGGGCCCGTCGGCTGACGGCCCGCGCAGGGGGGAACGGCTCCGGCCTCACCCGCCCGGCGCGCGCTCCGGACCGGGCGGGCGCTCCGGACCGGGCGGGCGCTCCGGACCGGGCGGGCGCCGGACGTCGGTCACTTGGCCAGGAACTCCAGGAGGGCCTCGGTGACCTCCTCGGCGTGGGTCCACAGCAGGCCGTGCGGCGCGCCGTCGATGACGACGTAGTCGGCCTGCGGGAGGGCCTGGTGGAAGGGGGTGCCGGTGGACTCGATGGGCAGGATGCGGTCGGCGGTGCCGTGCAGGATCAGCGCCGGGACGTCGATCTTCGGCAGGTCGGCGCGGAAGTCGGTGGACCACGTCGCCACGCAGGCCCGGGAGGCGTGCGCGGAGGCTCCTGCCGCGACGTTCCAGCTGTTGCGGACGGCCTCCTCGCTGATGCGGGAGCCGAGGTTCTCGTCGAGGTTGTAGAAGTCCTCGTAGAACGCGGTGAAGTAGGCGTAGCGGTCGGCGGTGACGGCCGCTTCGATCTCCGCGAAGACGGCGCCGTCCACACCGCCGGGGTTGTCGTCGGTCTTCAGGAGGAAGGGTTCCAGGGAGGCGAGGAAGGCGGCCTTGGCGATGCGGGCCGATCCGTACGTACCCAGGTAGCGGCCGACCTCGCCGGTGCCCATGGAGAAGCCGACCAGGACGGCGTCGGTGAGGTCGAGAGTCTCCAGGACCGTGTTCAGGTCGGCGGCGAAGGTGTCGTAGTCGTAGCCGGTGGTGGGGTGGCTGGAGCGGCCGAAACCGCGCCGGTCGTACGTGATCACGCGGTAGCCGGCCGACAGCAGCGCGGCGGTCTGCTTCTCCCAGGAGTGGCCGTCGAGCGGGTAGCCGTGGATCAGGACGACCGGCTGACCGGTGCCGTGGTCCTCGTAGTACAGCTCGATGCCGGTCGAGTTCTCCTGGCCGACGGTGATGAACGCCATGGTGGAAATGTCCTTCGGTGCGGGATGCGGTGGAGGGTGGAACGGCCGGGCGCGGCTCTGGGGCCCCGTCCGGCCTCGGTGCGGGCGGTCCCGCCGTTCAGCGGACCGCGCGGGCCGCGCGCTCGACGACGCGGGCGACGGCGTCGGGGCGGGACACCGACACGGCGTGCGACGCGTCGACGGCCGTGGTGCGTGCCCCGGCGCGGCGCGCCATGTAACGCTGCGCGGCCTCCGGGATGTTGAGGTCCTGGGTGGTCACCAGGGCCCAGGAGGGGATCGTCTTCCAGGCGGCCTTCGTCGACTTCTCCGCCAGCGCGGCCGCGGCGACGGGACGCTGTCCGGCCGCCATGAGCCGGGCCTTGTCCGCCGGCACGTCCGCGGCGAACTGGCCCCGGAACTTCCCGGCCTCGATGTACACGTCCTCGCCCCGGGTGCCGTCGGGCAGCGTGTAGTGGACGGACTCGACGGCCCGGCCGAGGGTGCTGCCGGGGAACTTGTCCGTCAGCCCGAGCGAGCTCTCCCCGGTGTCGGGCAGGAACGCGGCGATGTAGACCAGCGCCTTCACCTTGCCCTCCAGGCCCGCCGCGGCCTGGCTGATGACCGTGCCGCCGTAGGAGTGGCCGACCAGCACCACGGGCCCGGCGATGCGGTCGACGACGCCGCGCAGGTGGGCGGCGTCGGCCGCCGGGCCGCGCAGCGGGTTGGCGGCGGACACCACGGCGTAGCCGGCTCGCTGGAGCCGCGCGACGACGCCGTCCCAGCTCCCGGCGTCGGCGAACGCGCCGTGCTCCAGCACGATCGTCGGCCGCTCCGGGCGCAGGGGCGCGGCGCTGGCCCCGGCGGGCAGGGTGAGGGCGGCGGCGGACAGGCCGACGGCGGCTGTGACGCCGAGCAGGGCGGACCTGCGGGTGAGAGGGGTGGTGCGCATGCGGTGAACGTCCTTCTTCCTCGGCCGTCGGCCCGGTGCGGGCGCGGCGACGTGGGGCGGTGTGTACGGCGGGGGCGGGGCCCTGCGTCCTGCTCTACGACGGCGGACCCGCTTCGGTTCACCGGGAGGTCGGAACTGTCGGCGCCGGGTCCGGGCGGGCCCGCTCCCGGCAGGCCCGGGTCGGATCGGGCCGGGTCGGATCAGGTCAGGTCAGGTCAGGCTCGGTCCGAGGCGTCCAGGACGTCGTAGACCCGCTTCAGGTAGGTGTGCGTGCGCTCCGAGCCGAGGAGGCCGTCGCCCAGCCGGTTCATCGTGTACGAGAACGTGACGCGCCGGTCGAGGTCCATCAGCACGATCGATCCGCCCCGGCCCACCCAGAAGCAGACCCGCCCGGCGGCCGGCAGGTGGGGCATCGTCCGGGCGTCGGCGAGCGCGAAGCCGACGCCCCAGCGCACCGGAACACCCAGGAACAGGTCGATCCCGTCGGCCTGCACGTCGAAGATCCGGTCCACCGTGTCCGCGGAGAGCAGCCGGGTGCCGTTGACCAGGCCGTGCCGGGAGATCGCGGAGAGGGCGCGGGCCATGCCCCGCGCGTTGCCGTGTCCGTTGACGGCTCCGAGTTCGGCACGGCGCCACCGGGGGGTGTCGACGTGTTCGTCCCGGGCGGGACTGCCGAACAGCGTCCTGGCGAAGATCCCCTCGGGGTCCAGGTCGGCGGGCAGCCCGGCGGCCTGCCGCGGGGCCACCAGGTCGGCGATGCGCGGCCAGTCGGCCTCCCGCGCACCGATCTGGACGTCCGCCTGGGCCGGCTTCGCGATCTCGGTGTGGACGAAGTCGGTCAGGGACCGGCCGCTGACCCGCCGGACCAGCTCTCCGATCAACTGCCCCTGGGTCTGCACGTGGTAGCCCGAGGCACTGCCCGGCTCCCACCAGGGGGCCTGCGCGGCCAGCCGGGCGCTCGCGGTCGGCCGGTCGTACAGGTCGTCCATGGTGAAGGGCTGCTCCCAGCCCGAGAGCCCCGAGGTGTGGGCGAGGACGTGCCGCACCTCGATGTCCTGTTTGCCCCGGGCGGCGAATTCCGGCCAGTAGTGCGCGACCGGGCGGTCCAGATCGAGTGCGCCCCGGTCGACGAGGACGAGGGCCGCCAGGCTGCTCAGCGTCTTGGTGGTCGACCACAGACCGACCAGGGTGTCCTGACTCCAGGGCACGCCGCGGGCCGCGTCGGCGTGCCCGCCCCACAGGTCGACCTCCATGACGCCGTCGACGTCGACGGCGATCGACGCCCCCAGCTCCTCGCCGGACCGCAGGTTCGCTGCCAGCGCCTCCCGGACCGGCTCGAACCGCGCGGTGCTCGTTCCCTCGACGGTGACCATGGCTTTTCCTCACTCTTGACGACGTCCGTTCGGTCACACAACGGCACGGACCGCCCGCCGGTTCACCTCGTGTCGCGGGGCGTCGCAGGGCCGGGAGGCGCGCGGGGCGGCGTCCGGGGAGCAGCCACCGCCGCCGTCGCCGTGCGTGAGGGCCCTGTTAGCATCGTGCCTGCTGTGCGGGCAGCGGACGACGCGGTCCTTGCCGCTCCGGACACCCGCACCGGCCTCCCCCTCCCCGCCTCGGCGGACCGCGCACCGCGACGAGGGCCGCACGGACGTCGGGGTGGCCCGTCCGCCCGGCTCACGTCACCGCGGGACGGACGCACGCAGGTCCGCGGGCCATGGCCGGGGACGTGCCCCGGCGGTGGCGCCGTCGAGCGGGATTCCGGGTGAATGCGATGACAGGTGCAGGGCAGGGGCTCGACTTCGGGCTGCTGGGTCCGCTGGTGGTGCGGCGGGCGGGCGCGGTCCTCGATCCGGGGCGACGCAGGCAGCGGCTGCTGCTGATACGCCTGCTGCTCGCCGACGGCCGGGCGGTGGCGCCCCAGGTGCTGTGCGAGGAACTGTGGCCGCAGCAGCCGACACGGTCGGCGGGCGGAGCGGTGAACTCCCTGCACGCGCACGTCAGCAAGCTGCGCGCGGTCCTGGAACCCCCGCACCTGCGCGGGAGCGGCCCCTTCGAGCTGCTGGTCACCGAGCCGCTCGGCTACGCCCTGCGGGTCCCGCCCGAGAGCCGTGACTCCGTACGCTTCGAACGGTCGCTGGCGCAGGCGCGCCGACGGATGGACCGGGGCGAGCCCGAACGCGCCGCCGAAGAGGCGGAGACCGCGCTGGGGCTGTGGCGCGGCACCGCGTTCGCCGACGCGGCGCACCACCTGTTCGTCGCCCAGGAGACCGCCCGGCTGGAGGAGCTGCGGCAGGCCGCCCGCGAGCTCCGCGCCACCGCACTGCTCCTGCTGGGCCGGAACGCCGAAGCCCTGGACGCGGCACGGGAGTTGACCACCGAGCACCCCCTGCGGGAAACCGGCTGGGCCCTGCTGCTGCGCGCCCTGTACCGCGCCGGACGGCACCCCGAAGCGCTTCAGCGCTACACCGAACTGCGCCGGCACCTCGCCGACGAACTCGGCCTCGAACCCGGCCCGGCCCTGCGCGCCCTGCACCAGGGCATCCTCCACCACGACCTGCCGCCGCTCCTCCCGGCCGGTGAGCCGACCGGATGCGGCACGACCGCCGCCCCTGGCACGTCCACCGCCCCCGGCACGCTCTGCGCCCCCGGCGTGGGCACTGAGCGCCGCCGCGACCCGATCGAGCGGGCGGGGACCGGGCCCGGGATCGGAGTGCGGTGCACGGCCGAGGCAGCCGCGCCCTCCAGCCCGACCGCCACCGGCCCGACCGTCACCGACCCGGCCACCGGCGTCCCGGCCGCCCCGCCGGAAGCACCTCGCACCTCCGCCCCGGAAGAGGAGACGGCACCCCCGCCCCCCGCGCGCCCCGCCCAACTGCCGCGCAGCCTCCCGGTGTTCGCGGGACGGGACACCGAGGGCGCGTGGCTGTCGGCCGTGAGCGGTGCGCCGGGCCGGTCCGGTGCGCCCGCCGCCCCCGTCGTCGTCATCAGCGGCACGCCCGGTGTCGGCAAGACCACCTTCGCCGTCCACCACGCCCACCGCGTCGCCCCGTCCTTCCCGGACGGGCAGCTCTTCGCCAACCTGTGCGGCTTCCACCCCCACGCGCCCGCCGTGGACCCCGGCGCCGTCCTGCACGGCTTCCTCACCGCCCTCGGTGTTCCCGCGCAGCGCATCCCGGAGGACACCCCGGCCCGCAGCACGCTCTTCCGCTCCCTGCTCGCCGACCGGCGCGTGCTGCTGGTCCTGGACAACGCCCGCGACGAGCAGCAGGTGCGCCCCCTGCTCCCGGCGGGAGCGGGCTGCCTGACCCTGGTCACGAGCCGCAACCGGCTGCCCGGACTGATCGCCGCCGACGGCGCCAGGCCCCTCACCCTCCCGCTGCCCTCGCCGGCCGAGGCCCACCAGGCCCTCGAACGACGCCTGGGAAGCGAACGGCTGGCCGCCGAGCCCTCCGCCACCGCCGAGCTCATCGAACTGTGCGGACGGCTTCCGCTGGCCCTGGCCGTGGTCGCCGCCCGCGCCGAACTCGACCCGGCCTTCCCTCTGCACGCCGTCGTCGACGACCTGCGGCACACGCCCGGCGACCTCGACGCGTTCACCGGCTTCGACAGCAGCACCGATGTGCGCGCCGTCTTCTCCTGGTCCTACCGGGCCCTGGACGACCACGCCGCCCGGCTGTTCCGCCTCCTGGCCCTGCACCCCGGGCCCCACATCACGGCCCCCGCCGCCGCCAGTCTGCTCGGCCTCCCCGTGGCCGGGACCCGCCGCGTGCTCGCCTCCCTGGTCGGTTCCTGCCTCGTGGAACAGCCGCTGCCCGGCCGCTACGGCCTGCACGACCTGCTCCGCAGTTACGCGGGCGAGCTCACCCGGCTCCACGACACCGCCCAGGACCGCCGGCAGGCCACCCTGCGGGTGCTGGACCACTACCTGTTCACCGCCCACCGGGCCAACCAGCTCCTCAAGCAGGACACGACGGCCGAACTCGACCTCGGAGCGCCGCAGCCGGGCGTGGTCCCGGAGGAGTTCACCGGCGTCCAGCAGGCGAGCGGGTGGTTCGCCGCCGAACAGCGGGTCCTGGCCGACCTGCTCCACTGCGCCGTCACGCAGGATCTCGACCGCCACACCACCGGGCTCGCCTGGTCGCTCAAGGAGCACCTCCAGCGCCAGGAGTTCTGGCCCGAGGCCGTCGCCGCGCTGACCCCCGCCCTGACCGTGGCCCGGCGCCGGGGCGACCTGCTCGAAGAGGGCCGCTGTCTGCGCCACCTCGGCAGCGTCCACGGCTACCTCGGCCATCAGGACGAAGCCCTGCGCCACCTGCGACGCGCCACCGCGATCTTCGAACAGCTCGACGCGACCGGCGAACAGGCGCGGGCCCACTACGTGATGGCGTGCGCGCTGTTCCTGTTCGGCCGCACCGAGGAGGCCGTGACGTTCTCCGAGCGGGGACTTGAGCTGTCCCGGGCGACCGGTGAGGAGCTGTGGCTGGCCGAGTGCCTGCTCGAACTCGCCTGGTTCCACTCCAACCTGGGGCACTTGGAGAAGAGCCTGCGGTACAGCGAGGAGGGCATCGCCCTGTTCCAGCGCCTGGACGCGCCGTGGCAACTGGCCCAGGGGTGGGACATCGTGGGCCACACCCTCCGTGCGCTCGGCCGGTACGAGGAGTCGGCGGCCACCTACCGGCGGGCGTCCCTGGCGTTCGAGGAACTGGGCGACCACCGGAACGCCATCGGCACCCTGATGCGTCTCGGAGACACCCGGCTGGCCCAGGGCGACCGGGACGGCGCCCGGGCGGACTGGGTCAAGGCCCTGGGCAACGCCGAGGAACGGGCCATGCGGCACAGCGCCCAGCAGGTCCGCGACCGGCTCACGGCCCTGGACACGGAGGCGGATCCGGTGCCCGCCGTGCCGGAGCGGGTGGTCGGGAACCACCGGCTCCCGACCCCGCACCGGGACGCCGCCGCACGGGAGCCCGCCGGCCGGGGCGGGCGGGCGGCGCACTAGTCCGCAACGGCCGTCAGACCGAAAGGCGGAAAGACCGGAAAGCGCGACAAGGAGACGACAAGGTTCGGCAAAGGGGCCCCGACGAGTGTGTGAACCACTCCCCCGCAACCGCGGGAGAGCAGCTCACAGAGCACTCGAACAGGAACGGGCACCACCCATGGACGCAATCACGGAAGCGGGGGCCGGCACCCTCGCCCCGCCTCGGGCGCACCCGCGGCACCTCGCCCCGGACGCCGACTGCGACGCCTTCGTGCGCGACGTCTACGACCGGTACGGGCCGCTGCTCCTGCGGTACGCCGCGCGGCTGCTCGACGGCGACTGGCACAAGGCGCAGGACATCCTCCAGGAGACCGCGGCCCGCGCCTGGAAGCACGGCCGGTTCCTGAGCACCCGCGGCGAACACGTCCGGCCGTGGCTGTTCACCGTGACGCGGAACCTGGTCGTCGACCACCATCGGGCCCGGCGGAACCGGCCGCTGGAACTCATGCCGGCCGAGGACCTGGACGCCTCCTGGGACAGCACGGATTCCGCGATCACCACCCATGCGGTCCTGAACGCGCTGCGCGAACTGACCGAGCAGCAGCGAACCGTCATCCGTCTCATGTACTGCCTGGAGTACAGCGTGAGCCAGGCGGCCGAACAGCTCGACATCCCGCCCGGCACCGTGAAGAGCCGCTCCTTCTACGCCGTGCGGGCGCTGCGCAGGGCGCTGGCGAAGCAGGGTGTCCTCGCCGGGTGAGCCACGGCGCGGGCGTCCGGCTCCAACGGCCGCCTGCGAGCGGTCCGCTCAGACGGCCGCCCGCGAGCTGTCCGCCGAGACGGACGCCCGCGAGCACTCCGCTCAGACGGCCGCCTGCGTGCGCCGCGACGTCGTCGCGATCGTCGCCGAGCCGACCACGCGCGTGCCGTCGTACAGCACGATCGCCTGGCCGGGCGCGACCCCGCGCACCGGCTCCCCGGTGAAGGTGACGCGCAGTTCGCCGTCGACGACCTCGGCGTGCACCTCGGTCTCGCCGCCGTGGGCGCGGAGCTGGGCGGTGTACGTGCCCGGGGCGGCCGGCTCGGTGCCGCACCAGCGGGGGCGGATCGCGGTCAGCGCGGTGACGTCGAGGGCCTCGGCGGGGCCGACGGTGACGGTGTTGTTCACCGGCGAGATGTCCAGCACGTAGCGCGGCTTGCCGTCGGCGGCGGGGTGGCCGATGCGCAGGCCCTTGCGCTGGCCGATGGTGAAGCCGAACGCGCCGTCGTGGGTGCCCAGCTTCGCGCCCGACTCGTCGAGGATGTCGCCCTCGGCCCGGCCGCCGAGGCGGCTCGCCAGGAAGCCCTGGGTGTCGCCGTCGGCGATGAAGCAGATGTCGTGGCTGTCGGGCTTCTTGGCCACCGCGAGGTCACGGCGCTCGGCCTCGGCGCGGATCTCGTCCTTGGTGGTGAGGGTGTCGCCGAGCGGGAACATGGCGTGCGCGAGCTGCTTCTCGTCCAGGACCCCGAGGACGTACGACTGGTCCTTGGCCATGTCGGAGGCGCGGTGGAGCTCCCGCGAGCCGTCCTCCCTGACCACCACCGTCGCGTAGTGCCCGGTGCACACGGCGTCGAAGCCGAGCGCGAGGGCCTTGTCGAGCAGGGCGGCGAACTTGATCTTCTCGTTGCAGCGCAGGCACGGGTTCGGGGTGCGCCCGGCCTCGTACTCGGCGACGAAGTCCTCGACGACGTCCTCGCGGAAGCGCTCGGCGAGGTCCCACACGTAGAACGGGATGCCGATGACGTCGGCGGCCCGGCGGGCGTCCCGGGAGTCCTCGATGGTGCAGCAGCCGCGCGCGCCGGTCCGGAAGGACTGCGGGTTGGCGGAGAGCGCGAGGTGGACTCCGGTCACGTCGTGTCCGGCCTCCACGGCACGGGCGGCGGCGACGGCGGAGTCGACGCCGCCGGACATGGCGGCGAGGACGCGGAGGGGGCGCGGGGCAGCGGGGCGCGGGGTATCGGTCATAGCTCGTCCAGAGTAGTCGGAACCTTCACCGACCTCCCAAGCGTTACAGGATCAGGGGCAGGGGCAGGCAGACGGAGAGGGGGGCGCGGTGGCCGGCAGGGCGGAACCGCAGCCGTCGGCGGGCGGGAGGCCGAGCAGACGCGGCTTCCTCATCGGCACGGGTCTGGTGGTGACCGGCGCGGCGGTGCTGTGGGGCGACGAGGCGTCCCGGCTGTGGTGGAAGGTGCCGGGCGTGGACAAGCAGCGCACGGACGGCGACGTGGACCAGCCGGGCGCGCGGTGGGTGCCGGCGTCGGCGCGCAACCTGCGCACGGCGGACCGCCCGGACGACTACCGCATCGACCGGATCGTGATCCACACCACGGAGGGCAGCTACGACTCGGCGATCCGGGTCTTCCGCGACCCGCTGCACGCGGCCGCCGCGCACTACGTGATCCGCGCCGAGGACGGGCACATCACGCAGATGGCCCGCGAGCTGGACGTGGCGTACCACGCGGGCGACCGCGGCTACAACGAACGCAGCGTCGGCATCGAGCACGAGGCGTTCGCGCACCGGAAGGGCACGCTGACGGAGGTGATGTACCGGTCCTCGGCCCGGCTGGCCGCCGGCATCTGCGCCCGGTACGGCATCCCGGTCGACCGCGAGCACATCGTCGGCCACGTGGAGGTCCCGGGCACGGACCACACGGACCCGGGCCCCTACTGGGACTGGGACCACTACCTGGGGCTGGTCCGGCAGGAGACCCGCCGCCTGGCCCCCCTCCCCGCGCGGAGCACCTAGCGCAGGTGCACCGGCAGCGAGTCGACGCCGTACACGATGGAGAGCTTGCGGAAGTCCAGGTCCTCCGGGCGCACCGCGAGCCTCAGCTGCGGGAAGCGGCGGACCAGCGCCGGGTAGGCGGCCCGCAGCTCCATGCGGGCGAGCTCGGCGCCGATGCAGCGGTGGATGCCGTAGCCGAAGGCGAGGTGGCCGGAGGCCTTGCGGTCGGGGTCGAAGCCGCCGCCGTCGGGGGTGTACGAGGCGTCCCGGTTGCCGCCGGCCAGGGAGCAGAGCACGAGGTCGCCCTTGGGGATGTGCACACCGGCTATCTCGATGTCCTGCCGGGCGAAGCGCGGGAAGGCGACCTGCACGACGGTGAGGTAGCGCAGCGCCTCCTCCACGAAGGGGGCGGCGGCCGCGTCGTCGTCGCGCAGCCGCTCGAAGGCCCGCGGGTTCTGGAGCAGCAGCAGGGAGCCGAGGGCGAGCATGCTCGCGGTGGTCTCGAAGCCGCCGGTGAGGACGCCGTCGGCGAGGCCGGCCAGCTCCTCGTCGCCGACGGTGTCGCCGTGGTCGCGGATGATCATGCCGATGAGGCCGTCGCCGGGGTTCTCGCGCTGCTTCTTGACCACGTCGCGGAAGTACGACAGGGACTCGGACATCGCGCCGAAGGGCGCCGTCGCGCCGCTGAACAGGTCGAAGCGCTCCATGGCGAGCTGCTGGAAGTCGTGGCGGTCCTCGTAGGGGACGCCGAGCAGCTCGCAGATGGTCAGGGAGGGGATCGGCAGCGCGAAGTTCTGCACCAGGTCGACCGGGCCGCCCGCGGCGCCCGCGGCCTCCATCGCGTCGAGCTGCTCCTCGATGAGGGTCTCGATGCGCGGGGTGAGCCGGCGCAGGCGGCGCATCGTGAACTCGGGGGTCAGGATGCGGCGCAGGTGCGTGTGGACCGGCGGGTCGCTGAAGCCGAGGCCGCCGGGGTTGTGCTCGGCGACGACGCCGGCGTTGCCCGCGAGGTTGGTGAAGTCACTGCTGAAGCCGTCGGTGGAGCCGAGGACCTCCTTCGTCTCCTCGTACCCGGTCACCACCCAGGCGTCCATGCCGAAGGGCAGCGGCACCTGGTAGACCGGGGACTGGGCGGCCCTGGCGGACAGCTTCGCCACCGGGTCGAGACCGTCGCGGCGCATGGGCAGGAGCAGGTCCTGGGGAAGCCGGTTGAGCAGCGAGGAGCTGATTCCGTGCTTCTGGATCCTGGCCAGGTACATGCGCCCGATCCGCGCGGTGATGCGGGAACGGAGGGTCGCCTTCAACGTGAACTCCATGGGTCGTCGTGCGGCCCCCACGCGCGGCGCGTGACTTCTGCGACTTCTGAGGGACATCAGAGGGCTCAAGTATAAAGAGCGATTGCGGGCCGTCAGGGTTGAGCGTGATGAGGGTTACATAAAACAGAGTCGGCCTCCGCTTCCGGTTCCGTCCCGCCCCGCAGGCCGGGGCGGGCGGCCCCGGATCAGCTCAGGCCGGCGGTGCGGGCCCGTTCCACGGCGGGGCCGATCGCCGCGGCGACCGCCGCCACGTCGGCCGCCGTGGAGGTGTGCCCGAGGCTGAAGCGCAGGGTGCCGCGCGCCAGGTCGGGGTCGGTGCCCGTGGCGAGGAGCACGTGCGAGGGCTGGGCGACGCCCGCGGTGCAGGCCGACCCCGTGGAGCACTCGATGCCCTGGGCGTCGAGCAGCAGCAGCAGCGAGTCCCCCTCGCAGCCGGGGAAGGTGAAGTGGGCGTTGGCGGGCAGCCGCCCGCCCGGGGCCGGGTCGCCGCCGAGGATCGCGTCGGGGGCGGCGGCCCGGACGGCCCGCACCAGGTCGTCGCGCAGCGCCCCGACCGCACGGGCGAAGTCCGCGCGCCGCTCGGCGGCCAGGACGCCCGCGACGGCGAAGGCGGCGACCGCGGGGACGTCGAGGGTGCCGGAGCGGACGTGCCGCTCCTGGCCGCCGCCGTGCAGGACGGGCACGGGGGTGTACTGGCGGCCGAGGAGTAGGGCGCCGATGCCGTACGGGCCGCCGATCTTGTGGCCGGAGACGGTCATGGCGGCGAGCCCCGAGGCCGCGAAGTCGACGTCGAGCTGGCCGTACGCCTGGACCGCGTCGGCGTGCAGCGGCACCCCGAACTCCGCTGCCGCGTCGGCGAGTTCGCGGACCGGCTGGACGGTGCCGATCTCGTTGTTGGCCCACATGACGGTGGCGAGGGCGACGTCGCCGGGGTCGCGGGCGATGGCGTCGCGGAGGGTGTCCGGGTGCACCCGGCCGTACGCGTCGACGGCCAGGTACTCGACGTCCGCCCCCTCGTGGGCGGCGAGCCAGTCGACGGCGTCCAGGACGGCGTGGTGCTCGACGGGGCTGGCCAGGACGCGGGTGCGGCGGGGGTCCTCGGCCCGCCGGGCCCAGTAGAGCCCCTTCACGGCGAGGTTGTCGGCCTCGGTGCCGCCGGCGGTGAAGACCACCTCGCTGGGGCGGGCCCCGAGGGACGCGGCGAAGGCCTCGCGCCCCTCTTCGACGGTACGGCGGGCTCGGCGCCCGGCGGCGTGCAGGGAGGAGGCGTTGCCGGTGACGGTCAGCTGGGCGGTCATCGCCTCGACCGCCTCGGGCAGCATGGGCGTGGTCGCGGCGTGGTCGAGGTAAACCATGGTGAGGGCGATTGTACGAGGCCGGGGGCCGGACGGCGGCGGGGTCCCGGCGGGGCCGGGGGCGCGGGGCCGGAACTAGCCCTCGTACAGGTCGACCACCTCGCGGGCCGCCCGCAGGAGTTCCGCCCGTGCCGCCGCCGGCGCCAGCACCTCCAGGCTCGCCCCGAAGTCCAGCAGTCCCCGCACCCACCGCAGGTCGGGATAGGCGAGGCAGAGGCCGGTCCAGCCGGCGGCGGCCCCCTCCGCCGGGCCCGTCACGTCCGCCCCGTGCATCCGCAGGAACATGTCCAGCCGCTCCGTGCGCACCCTCGCCCGCACCACCACCCCCGCCCGCCGCGACTCCACCTCCTCCCGCAGCAGCTCCCAGACCTGCGCCAGCTCCACCCCCGGCCGCCGCCGCACCGGGTCGTCCAGCAGGGTCGCCGAGCGCACCCGGTCGGCCCGGTAGAGCCGCGGCCGGGACCGGTGGTCGGCGACCAGGTACCAGGTCCCCGCCTTGGACACGAGGCCGTACGGATCGACCGTGTACGTGCGCGGCCCGGCGGCGTCCGCGTGCCGGTAGCGCAGCCGTACCCGCCGGTCGGCGAAGACGGCCTCGTGCAGCACCCCCAGGTCGGCGTCCCCCGAGGGCCGCCGCCACCGCACCGGGTCGACGACGATCCGCCGACTGGTCAGCTCGGCCGCGGGCCGGTGCGGCTCGGGAAGCGCCGCCATCACCTTCCGCAGCGCGCTCCCCAGCGCCCGGTCGAGCCCGAGGTCGGCGTGCGTGCTCCGCGCGGCCAGCACGAACAGGGCCCGCGCCTCGTCGCCGGTGAGCCCGGTGACGTCCGTCCGGTAGCCGGGCAGCAGCGCGAACCCGCCCCGCCTCCCGCGCTCCGCGTACACGGGCACGCCCGCCGCCGACAAAGCCTCCATGTCGCGGTGGACGGTCCGCACCGACACCTCCAGCCGTTCGGCCAGCTCGGCGGCGGACACCAGCCCACGCGTCTGGAGCAGCAGCAGGATCGACAGCAGCCGGTCGGATTTCACAACGCCCACCCTCCCACCGCATGTCCGCCGCGACCGGGGGCACCCGGCGCATAAGGATTCCGTAAGGGGTCGCAGGGCCAGTCAACTGGCAAGTACACAAGGAGACTTCAGATGCTGGCAATCGTGGGAGCCGTGCTCTTCGTCATCGCGTTCATCATCAACGCGGCCGACATCACGGCGAACGAGATCTTCATGCCGACCAGCCTGATGCTGCTCGGCCTGGCCTTCCTGGCCCTGCACGTGGCGGGCATCGGATCCGGCTGGGGCGGCCGGGGCCGCAACCACCGCTGACGCGGCGGCGGACGGTACGACCCCGACCCCGCGACCGGCCCGGAGCACCGCACCTACTGCCGCGGCGCCCGCGCCAACTGCCGCGACTGCGCCACCAGCCGGTCCGCGCTGTCCCAGACCTCCGCGTCCTCCTCCAGGAAACCGCCCGCCAGGTTGCGGGTGACGACGGAGACCCGCAGGGGGCCGGGCGCGGGCCGGCTGCGTACGTGACAGGTCAGCTCCACGGTCGGCGTCCAGCCCTTCAGGCCCAGCTCGAAGCTGGTCGGGGGCAGGGCGTCGACGGCGAGCAGCAGCGACAGCGGGTCCGCGTCCCGGCCGTCCGCGAGTCCGAACCAGGCCCGCATCTCGCCCTTGCCGGAGGGCGCGCCGACCGCCCAGCCGACCGTCGCGGGGTCGAGCCGCAGGTCGAGGCGTTCGGTGATGGCGTTGGAGCCGGGGATCTCGGGGGCGGGCCCGTCGGACGTGCCGAAGCAGTGCTCCTGCGGCGGGATCGCGGGCGGCTTCGCGGTCGTACGGACGTCCTCGCTCAGCGCGTCGAGGTCGCCGTAGGAGGCGAGGACGCGGATGCGTTCGACCTCGTTGCCCTCCGCGTCGCGCTGGAAGAGGGACGCCTGCCCGGAGGAGAGCGTGCGCCCGCTGCGGACGGCCTCCGTGCGGACGACGGCGGGTCCCGGCGTCGACGGCGTGAAGTAGTGCGCGGAGACCGTGAAGGGGTCCGGGTGCGGGAGCGCGTCGGCGAGCGCGCGGCCGATGACGGCGAGGAGGTAGCCGCCGTTGACGGCGTTCATGATCGTCCAGCCCGCGGAGAGCTCCGTGTCGTACACGCCCGGCTCGCACCGCACCACGGCGGTGTCGCGGTCGAACTCGCTGTCCCCGAGGGTTCCGATGGGTGTCTGTGCCATGCCCGGCACGCTACACCGGCCGATTACTGAGCGGTAGCTTTTCTTGCGCGCCCGAGCTTTCCCGTACGAGGACCTCCTCGCGCGACCGCCCGCCCGGCTAGCCCGCCTGGTCCGGCGCCTCCACCGACACCGACGACCTGTGCCACGCCCGCGGCGCCCGCCAGTGGAACCTCAGCGCGGCCAGCCGCAGCCCGAAGGCCGTGACCGCCGCGAGCCCGCTCGTGTACGGGTTCAGCACGTCGAAGCGGATGCACAGGGCGACCATCGCCGCCCCCACGATCGCCGGCACCGCGTACAGGTCCCGGTCCCAGCGCAGCAGCGAGGGCACCTCGTTGGCGAGGACGTCGCGCAGGACGCCGCCGCCGACCGCGGTGGCCAGGCCCAGCGTCGCCGACGCGGTGAGGCCGAGCCCGTAGTCGTACGCCTTCGCCGTGCCCGTGACGGCGAACAGGCCGAGCCCGGCCGCGTCGAAGACGTTCACCCCGAGCTGGATGCGTTCCACCTGGGGGTGCAGGAAGAAGACCAGGACGGTGGCGAGCAGCGGGGTGACGAAGTAGCCCAGGTCGCTGAAGGCGGCCGGCGGCACCGCGCCGATGATCAGGTCGCGGAACAGCCCCCCGCCCAGGGCCGTGACCTCCGCGAGGACCGCCATGCCGAAGACGTCGAAGTTCTTGCGGACGGCGAGCAGCGCGCCGGAGATCGCGAAGACGAAGATCCCGACGAGGTCGAGCACATGTTGGACGGAGGGGCTGAAGAGTTCCTGGAGCACGCGACATTCTTACCTGCCCACGGGTCGCGAACCCCGGGGTGACAGCCGGGCGGCCCGCCGCGCGGGTCCGGCCTACAGCTTGGGCTTGCCCTTCGTGAACAGCCAGGTGCGGAAGAACCCGTCGAGCTGCTGCCCGGAGATCCGCTCCGCGTACGCGATGAACTCGCCGGTCTCCGCGTTGGCGTACCGGTAGTCGGAGGCCCAGGTGCGCAGCAGCTTGAAGAAGGCCCTGTCGCCGATCTTCTCGCGCAGCACCTGGAGCGTCATGGCGCCCCGGTTGTAGACGGCGGAGGCGAACATCGTGTCGCGCTGCGGGTCGCCGACCACCGTCTGCCAGAACGCCGACTCGGCGGGACGCGCATGGTAGGAAGCGCGCATGAGGTCGTGGGCGGTGCCGCGTCCCTTGTGCTCCTCCCACAGCCACTGGCTGTAGGTGGCGAAGCCCTCGTTCAGCCAGATGTCGTCCCACTCCTCCGGCGAGACCGAGTCGCCGAACCACTGGTGGGCCAGCTCGTGGGCGATGGTGCTCTCGCTGCGGACCGCGGAGTAGACCGGCTTGGTCTGGGTCTCCAGTGAGAACCCGGCCTGCGGCATGTCGTCGACGATCGCGCCGGTCTCCTCGAAGGGGTACGGGCCGAAGAGCGTGGACCAGTGGTCGGTGATCTCCGCGGTGAGGCCGTAGACGTCGACGCTGTTGCTGTCCTTCAGCACCGGGTCGACGGCGACGTAGATCGGGGTGCCGCCGGGGGTGACGCCCCGCTGGACGTCGAACCTGCCGATGGTGGCGGTGGCCAGGTAGGTCGCCATCGGCTTGTCGGTGCGCCAGTGGTGGGTGGTCCTGTCGCCCCGGGTCGTGGTGGAGACCAGCCGGCCGTTGGAGACGCCCGTGAGGCCCTTGGGGGCCTTGATGCGGATGTCGAAGGTGGCCTTGTCGGAGGGGTGGTCGCTGCCGGGGAACCAGGTGGAGGCCGCGTTCGGCTCGCAGGCGACGAAGACGCCGTCGCCGGTCTTCATCCAGCCGTAGTCGGAGCCGAAGACGATCGGCCCGGACAGCGGCTCGGGCACTCCCCCGTAGACCACCTCGACGGTGAACCGGTCGCCCTTCTCCAGCCGGTGGCGGGGCGTGATGCGGAGGTCGTCGCCCCGGCGGCCGAAGTCCGCGCGTCTGCCGTTCACCTCGACGGACTCCACGGTGAGCTTCTGGAGGTCCAGGTGGAAGGAGGAGAGGTTCTTCAGCGCCTTGGCGGTGAGGGTGGCGCGGGCGTCGAGGCGGTCGGTGGCGGGGTCGTAGTCGAGCCCCAGGTCGTAGTGGCGGACGTCGAAGCCGCCGTTGCCGAGGTGGGGGAAGTACGGGTCGCCGACGCCCGGGGACCCGGGTTTCGCGCCCGGGGCGGCCGCGACCAGACAGAAGGAGGAGGCGGCGAGGACGACCGCCGCCAGACGTGCCGAACGGGAGAGTGCCATGAGTCTTCCCTTCGAACGCGTTGTCCCGCCCCTCGGTGTGTGGGGCGGACGCGCCGACTCTGCACTCTCCCGTTCCGGGATGTGACCGACATGTACATGACTTTACGAAGTCGTGCCCTGCCGGCCGGTTGGAAGCCGTACGTCCGGATTGAGCCGTCTCCGGCTCACGCCTCCTTGGCGACGTCCACGACCTTCACCGCGTCCTTCGCCTCCGCCACGATCTCCTCGCCGGGGACCTGGTCCGGAGCGTTCTCCGGGTGGTGGCAGGCCACCTGCTGGCCGGGCTTGAGTTCGAGGAGCGGCGGCTCCTGCGTGGTGCAGATCTCCGTCGCCTTCCAGCACCGGGTGTGGAAGCGGCAGCCGCTCGGCGGCTTGATCGGCGAGGGGACGTCGCCCTTGAGCAGGATGCGCTCGCTCTTGACGCCGCGGCGCTTCGGATCGGGGACCGGCACCGCCGACATCAGCGCCTTGGTGTACGGGTGCATCGGCGCCTTGTACAGCGACGTGCGGTCCGCCAGCTCGACGATCTTGCCGAGGTACATCACCGCGATCCGGTCGGAGACGTGCCGGATGACCGACAGGTCGTGCGCGATGATCACGTAGGTGAGGCCCAGCTCCTGCTGGAGGTCGTCCAGCAGGTTGACCACCTGCGCCTGGATCGACACGTCGAGGGCCGAGACCGGCTCGTCCGCGACCACCAGCTTCGGGTTGAGCGCGAGCGCGCGGGCGATGCCGATGCGCTGGCGCTGGCCGCCGGAGAACTCGTGCGGATAGCGGTTGTAGTGCTCGGGGTTGAGACCCACGAGCGCCATCAGCCGCTGCACCTCCTTCTTGACCCCGCCCTCGGGCGTGACGCCCTGGAGCTTGAACGGCGCGCTGACGATCGTGCCGATCGTGTGCCGCGGGTTCAGCGAGGAGTACGGGTCCTGGAAGATCATCTGCACGTCGCGGCGGTGCGGGCGCATCTTCGCCGTGGACATGTGGGTGATGTCGTGTCCCTCGAACTCGACCGTGCCGCCGGTCGGTTCGAGCAGGCGGGTGATCAGCCGGCCCATGGTCGACTTGCCGCAGCCGGACTCGCCGACGACGCCCAGGGTCTCCCCCGGGTACACCTCGAAGGACAGCCCGTCGACGGCCTTGACCGCGCCGGTCTGGCGCTGCATCAGCCCGGACTTGATCGGGAAGTGCTTGACCAGGTTCTGGACCCGCAGCAGCGGCTCACGGCCGGGCGCGGCGGCACCCGGCGCCCGCGTCTGCTCCTGGTCCTTCTCCTGCGTCTTCGTCTCGTTCTCGCTCACGGCTTCATCGCTCACAGCTTCGGCGCAATCTCTTCGGTCCAGATCCGGGTCCGCTGCTCGGCCGAGAGGTGGCAGGCCGAGAAGTGACCGCTGCTGACCTGTTGCAGCTCGGGCCGCACGGTCCTGGTGACGTTGTCCTTGGGCACGTCGGCGTACGGGCAGCGCGGATTGAAGGCGCAGCCGTCGGGGATGTTGATCAGCGACGGCGGGGAGCCCTTGACCGGGATGAGCCGCTCCGTCTGCTCGCGGTCGATGCGCGGCATCGAGCCCAGCAGGCCCCAGGTGTACGGGTGCTGCGGCTGGTAGAAGACCTCTTCCGCGCTGCCCCGCTCGACGCAGCGGCCGCCGTACATGACCAGGAGCTGGTCGGCCATCTCCGCGACGACGCCCAGGTCGTGCGTGATCATGATGACCGCGGACCCGAACTCCTTCTGGAGGTCGCGGATCAGGTCGAGGATCTGCGCCTGGACGGTGACGTCCAGGGCGGTCGTCGGCTCGTCGGCGATCAGCAGGTTGGGGTTGTTGACCAGCGACATCGCGATCATCGCGCGCTGGCGCATCCCGCCGGAGAACTCGTGCGGGTAGGAGTCCACGCGCTTGTCCGGCTGCGGGATGCCGACCAGGTCGAGCATCTCGACCGCCCGCTTGCGCGCGGTCTTCTTGTCCACGTTGTGGTGGACCCGGTAGGCCTCCACGATCTGCTTGCCGACCGTGTAGTACGGGTGCATGGCCGACAGCGGGTCCTGGAAGATCATCGCCATCTCGCGGCCGCGGAGCTTGCGCACCTCGTCCGGGTCGGCGCCGAGCAGTTCCTGTCCGTCGAACCAGATCTCGCCGGTGACGCGGGCCTTGCTGCGGCCGTACTGGCCGGTGGTGTGCAGGCCCATGATGCCGAGCGAGGTGACCGACTTCCCGGAGCCGGACTCGCCGACGATGCCGAGGGTCTGGCCCTTCTCCAGCTTGAAGCTGAGGCCGTCGACGGACTTGACCAGGCCGTCGTCGGTCGGGAAGTGCACCCGCAGGTCCCGGACCTCCAGGAAGGAGGTCGAGGGGGCGGAGCCCACCGCCTGGGGGACGCCCACGGTGGTCTCGGGCACGGTCGCCGCGGCGGACACGGCGGTGGCCTCGTCCGTGCCGGGCTTGTCGAAGTCGGTCATCCGAGCCTCACTCGCGGGTCGATGACGGCGTACAGCATGTCCACGAGGAGGTTGGCGACGCAGATGAACATCGCCGCGATCAGCGTGACGCCGAGGATCACGGGCAGGTCCTTCTGGGCGATCGCGTCGACCGCGAGCCGGCCCAGACCCGGGAGGTTGTACGTGGACTCGGTCAGGATCGCGCCGCCGAGGAGCGCGCCGAGGTCCAGGCCGAGCAGGGTGAGGACCGGGGTCCAGGTGGAGCGCATCGCGTGCTTGCTGATGACGACGCGTTCGGTCAGGCCCTTGGCCCGGGCGGTACGGATGTAGTCCTCGCCGAGGATCTCCAGCATGCTCGCCCGGGTGAGCCGGGCGTACATGGCGGCGTACAGGAAGGCGAGGGTGATCCAGGGCAGCAGCAGGCTCTGGAACCACTGGGCGGGGTCGTCCGTGAACGGGACGAACTCGCCCTCGATCCAGCCGAGTTGGAAGCTGAAGACGGCCAGCGAGAGCAGTCCGGTGAAGTAGATGGGGAGCGAGACGCCGGCGAGGGCGATGGTCATCGCCGCCCGGTCCCACAGCGAGCCCCGGCGCAGCGCCGAGATCACGCCCGCGGAGACACCGCCGACGACCCAGAGCAGGCACGCGCCGGCCGCGAGGGACAGCGTGACCGGCAGGGCCTCGGTGAGCTGCGGCCAGACTTCCTGCTCGGTACGGAAGGAGTAGCCGAAGCAGGGGGCCGCGCACTGGGTGACGTCAGTCCCGCTGGAGTACTCCCGGCCGACGAACAATGCCTGGACGAAGTGCCAGAACTGGACGAGGACGGGGTCGGCGAGACCCAGCTTCTCCCGGATGCCCTCGATGGCCGCCGCGTCGGTCTGCTTGCCGACGAACAGCAGCGCGGGATCCTGGCCGGCCCATTTGGGCAGGACGAAGAAGATGACGAAGGTCGTCAGCGTGACGACCAACAGCATCATGACAACGGCGAACAGGCGCCGGATGACGTAAGCAAGCACTGTGCGCGGCCCGGTGGCGGCCGGAGGACCCCGGGTCACGGGTTCCTCCGGCCGCCTCCTGCGGCCATCACCTGCCCTTCGGGCTTGGCGGGTTGGCGATGGTGGGGATCGACTGGTCCTCGGGTGAGGACTACTTCATGACACCGAGCGACGCGTAGTCGTAGCGGCCGTTGTACGCGGTGGACGAGTAGACGTTCGTCAGCCGCGAGCTGCGCCACGAGAAGTTCTTCTCGTACAGGAACGGCATCTGGACGGCGAGGTCCGCGGTCTTGTGGTTGACCTTCTTGTAGAACTCGGCGGCCTTCTCCGGGTCGGTGGCCTTCAACGCGTCGTCGAAGAGCTTGTTGATCTCCGGGTCGTTCGTCTCCGAGCCGTTGTAGTTGCCGGTCGGCGCGATGAAGCGGCCGTCGATCAGCGGCTGCGAGAAGCCCTGGCCGGTCGGGAAGTCGGGGCCCCAGCCGGTCATGATGAGACCGATCTTGCGCTGCTTGACGACGGTCGGCGAACCGGTGATGGACTGCGACTCGGCGCCGTCGATCGTCTCGACCTCGGCGTTGATGTTGACCGCCTTGAGGGCCTGCTGGAGGGCCTCGGCGGTCTCCTTCTCACCGGTGTTGTTGCTGCGGGCGCTGATCTTGGTGGTGAAGCCGTTCGGCTGGCCGCACGCCTTCAGCATCTCCTTGGCCTTGGCCACGTCCGGCTTGCCGCCGCGGGCCTTGACGCCGTACGGGTCGTAGTCGTCCGAGCCCTTGATGGTGGTGGGCAGCATGTTGGTGGCGATGGGGCCGCCCGCCTCCTCGCCGCCGCGGACCTCCTGGAGCGACTTGAAGTCGGTCGCGTAGACGACGGCCTTGCGGCACTCGACCTTGTCCAGCGGCGGGACCGGCGTCATGTCGACGTAGCGGGTGAACGACGTCTGGATGTTGTCGACGTTCGCCTTGTGCTTCTTCAGCGCCTCGATGCGGCCGGACTGGGTGAGGCCGGTGCCGTTCATGTCGACGTCGTAGTCACCCTTGATCAGGAGCTTGTCGAGAGCCTCCATGTTGGGGTTGACCGTGACGGTGACCTTGTCCGGCAGAGCGGCCCGGACGGTGTCGGTGTCCTTGCTCCAGTTGGTGTTGCGCACCAGCACGATGCTCTTCTTCGGCGCGTACGACTCGAACTTGTACGGGCCCGAGGAGAACGGCTTGAGCTGGTACTTGGCGCCGGTGTCCTTCTCCTTCTTCACCGGGGAGCCCGCCGGCATCGCCAGCATCTGCTCGAAGTCGACGTTGGGCGTCGCCAGGTTGAAGACGATGGTCTTGTCGTTCGGCGTCTCGATGCCCTTGGGGCCGTCGCTCGTCGTGTCCTTGTACGGACCCTTGTACTCGGCCTTCGGGTCGATGGCCTGCTTCAGGTAGCTCGGGCCGCCGGTGATGGCCTCCGTGGCCCAGATGCGCGAGATGCCGTACTTGATGTCCTTGGAGGTGATCGGCGAGCCGTCCTCCCACTTGAGCCCGTCCTTGAGCTCGTACGTGTAGGTCTTGCCGTCGTTCGAGATCTTGCCGTTGCTCTTCGCGAGGTCCGGCACCAGCTCGGCACTGGCGTCGCCCGGCTTGGCCGCGTAGGTGACCAGCTGGCGCGCGTAGAAGCGGGAGAAGTCCCAGGCCATGCCGTAGTACTGACGCTGCGGGTCGGCAGAGTCCAGGTCCTGCTTGCTGATCATCTTGAGCGTGCCGCCCGTCTTGGTGGACGGGTTCGCGATCTTCGTTCCGGTGGCGGCGTTGAAGCCCGCGCCCTTGCCGCCGCCCTTCTCCTCGTCCTTCTTGCCACCGCCGCCACCGCACGCAGCGGTGGTCATGAGGGCGGCCACGACGAGCGCCGCTCCGGCGACCTGCCTGATCCTCGCCGACGAACGCTGGGGATTCATGGGTTCTGCAACCTCCGGGTGAGTGCGGTTACCGGCACAGGGCCCGGGAACCTTCGAGGAGCCGCCTGGCCGTTGTGGCAGGGGCGGGAAAGACGGGACGCGGTCCTCGCGGGCCGCGCGCCCGGTGGTCAACGGGTGCCCTTCGGGTCGAGCGCGTCGCGCACTCCGTCGCCGAAGAGGTTGAAGGCGAGCACCGTGATGAAGATCGCCAGACCGGGCACGATCATGAACAGCGGGTCGCTCTCGTAGGTGTTGATGGCCTTGGAGAGCATCTGGCCCCAGGAGGAGGTCGGCGGCTTCACGCCGGCGTTCAGGAAGGAGAGCGCCGCCTCGGTGAGGATGTTGGTGGGAATCATCAGCGTCGTGTAGACGGTGATCGGCGCCACCAGGTTCGGCAGCAGCTCCTTGAACAGGATGTACGCGCGTCCCGCTCCCAGGCTGCGCGCGGCCTCGACGTACTCCTTCTCGCGCAGCGACAACGTTTGCCCGCGCACGATGCGGCCGATGTAGGGCCAGCCGAAGAAGCCGATGACCATGACCAGGATGAAGATGCGGACCGAGCTGCCGGTCATGCCGAGGAGGTCGCCCGGCAGCACCGAGACCAGCGAGATGATGAAGAGGAGCTGCGGGAAGGCCAGCAGCATGTCCATGACCCGGCTGATGACCGAGTCGATCCAGCCGCCGAAGTAACCGGCGACGATGCCCAGGATCGTGCCGAGGACGACGGCGACCACCGCGGCGAGGAAGGCCACCAGGAGGGAGATCCTGGCACCGTAGACGATGCGGCTGAACACGTCACGGCCGTTGCCGGGCTCGACACCGAGCAGGAAGTCGGAGCTGACACCGGCGAACATGCTCTCGTCGAGGCCCTCGGCGACGCCGAACAGCGGGTCGATCCTGTCCTGGTGGAACTCGTCCGGCGGGTGGCCGAGCAGGTTCACGATCAGCGGGGCGAAGAGCGCCACGAGCACCAGGAGGACGACGACCACGCCGCCGGTCAGCGCGAGCTTGTCGCGCTTGAGTCTGGTCCAGGCGATCTGGCGCAGCGACCGCCCCTCGACCGACTTCTTCGCAACATCGGCCGCGACGTCGGCGGGAGCGGCCTTGTCCGCGTCCGGCGAGGTGTCGTGCAATGGTGCCGTCATCGTGGTGGGGACCCCTCTCGGCCGACGGTGGTCGGCCCTTGCCCGCCGCTGTGGCGGCTTGGAGCTTGTCGAACACAGGGCGGAACGCCCCTTGATTCGGGGAGTCTTCAATGCGGACGCCAAACCCCGCCAGACCCCCCGACCAATGGATGCGCAACCGTGATGCTTACTGCGGCTTTCCGCTATCCGAACGCGGGTGAACGACGGGCGAACAGTGGGCAATTGGGCGCAACGCCCGGCACTCACCCCCAACTGCCGCCCATAGCCGCCATATTGGGGCAGACCCATTTCCGTCGCGTGCGCAAGCCCCGTCTCAGCATGCAGACGTGCCCAACTCTGCCCACGGGCATGCCAATTGACCCCTCAGGTGGCTTTTGGCAGGACTTTCGGGGGGACCTTCGGGTGGAAAAGAGGACGGAGCGGCTCAGTAGGCGCGCGACGGCGGGTAGCCGTATCCCGGCGCGCCCGTCGGGGCGGGGGCGTGCGCGTCGCGGTCGTAGAACGGGCGGGCGTTGGCCCGCAGCCACATGCCGACCGGGTCGTGCTCGTCGGTCATCGCGACCGTGGACACCGGCAGGCCGTCCGGGACGACGCCGATGGACTGCTGCATCATCGCCCGCACCGCCTCCACCGACTGGCGGCTGGTGTCGTACAGGTCCAGACCGATGGCGAGGTAGGGGGCTCCGAGCATCGGCTGCACCCAGGCGCGGCTGAGCGCGCGGACGGCCGGGGTGCGGTGCGCGTTCTGGGAGAGCTGGGCGTAGAACTGCGGGATGTCCAGGGCCGGTTCGCTCATCCGCAGCGGCCCCGCCGGCATCCGGTCCAGACCGGTGGCGATGCGCCGCAGGTCGAGCCAGGGGATGCCGACGCCGCCGCCGGGGGCGTGCGGGTTGAGCCAGATGCCCCAGCGGTCGGGGTACAGGGCACGGGCCAGGTCACGGCCCTGCGCCACCTCGTACGCCCGGTTCCAGCCGCTCGCGGCGAGCTCCTGGGCGGAGGTCACGCAGGGCGCGTAGCCGCAGCCCTCGACCTCCATGTTCCCGTACTGGGCGTCGGGGGAACCGGCGGTGCCGTGCCACAGCAGCATCCACACCTGGCCGTCCGCGAGGGCGTGCAGCAGCGCCTCGTACGCGTCGTACCGCCCCGGGGTCACCTGGCGCAGCATGTGCTCGACCTGTCCGGCCGCCGCGGAGCCTGACGCGCTCACCCTGGGTCCCGCCCCTCTTCGATCCACCGTGTCGACACCGCCCCCGTGTGGCGTGGTCATCGAACAGCTTAAGCGGCACCGCTGACACCGGGCCGGTGCCGGGCGGGAAGACTTGGCCCGCCTTCGACGACGCCGGCCGCCGCGCGGTCGTACGGGATCTCAGTGCTCGCGCGTGTAGAACGGCCGGACCCGCTCCAGCATCCAGTCCACCACCGGGTCCTGCGCCATGTCGAGCAGCAGCAGGTGCACCGGCCACGGCACGGACTCCCGGCCCAGCGCCCGCCCCAGCGCGTCCATCGGCGCGTTGCGGTCCGCCCCCTCCCACGACGACAGCCGTACGCCGACGAACAGGACCGGCGGGTCCCCCTCCACGCTCGCCAGGGCGCGCCGGGCGGTGACGACGACGCCGCTCTGCTGGAACTCCCCCGCCGCCGCGGCGAGGAAGTCGACGGGCTCGTCCTGCCAGTCGGGCTCGAAGAGCCGCACCCGGCCGCCGGTCGCGGGCCCGTCCAGCGGGGAGCGGCCGGTGCGGCACAGTTCGGCGACGGCGGGGGGCGGCAGCGGCATGCCGACCGCGCCTTCCGGGTTCACCACGATGCCCAGTTGGGGCGGCAGCCCGCGGGCGAAGTCGACGGCCGGGGCGACCGCGCAGTCCATGTGGCCGCCGGCGCAGGCGAGGAACTGCTGCTCGGAGCTGAAGACCGGCACGTACGCCTGCCCGTCCAGCTCGACGGTCGGCAGGTCGGGCGGGCCCTGGTCGGGGCCGCCGCCGTTGGGCAGCGGGATCCAGACCTGCGAGCGGGCGAACACCTCGACGAGCCGGGGGCCGGCGCCGGGGTCGCCGAGAGAGGCGGCGAGCACTTCCTCCAGCTCGTTGGCGGGCCAGCCGCCACCGGGGAGGCCGCCGCTCCCGGGCAGGCCGCCGCCGGGCAGGTCACCACCGGGGAGAGCACCGCCGGGCAGGCCGTTCCCGGGAAGACCGCCGCCCCCGGGGAAACCATGGGAAGGGTCACCGCCGGAGAGGCCGCCGCCCCCGGGGAAGCCAGGGGAAGGGTCACCGCCGGGGAGACCCGCCCCACCCGGGGCGCCGTAAGGAGTGCCGCCGTACGGGCCCGGCTGCTCCGGCACCCCGTACTGCCCCGTCGTCTCCGGTATGTCCACGGACCGTCCCCTTCTCGCCTGCCGACCGCCCCCGCGCTGGGCCCGAGCCTATCGCCGGGCCGCTCCGGGTCCGCGGCGTGCACCCGAATGGCCACGTTCCGTGCCTCTCGTGTTGCGGAGCGTACCGATCCGTTCAAGGGTGGCGGACAGGGACGACCGGCCGCCCCGCTCCACCGGCTGCCCCCGGACAGGTCGCCCCGCCCGTGCTCTCCCCTCCGGAAGGAATCCCGCCGTCATGGCACCGAACAGGACCGCCGCCCTCGCCCTCTCCACCTCGCTCTGCGGGGCGCTGATCCTCGGCACCGCCGGTGCGGCCGCCGCCGCCACCACCGCCACCGACGGCCGGCTCCCGGCGGCCTCCGCGCCCGTCCGGCAGGCCGAGCCGGACCTGGACGCCCTCACCGAGGCCGTCATCGACCTGGCCTTCGCCTCCGCCGCGGACCGGACGGCGGCCCGCACCCGGTTCGAGGCCGAGCTGGCGGACACCCTGGCCGACACGGCGTCCGCCGTGCTGACCCACGACCCGGAGCCGACGTCGGCCGGCGCCCGGCTGTCCCTGCTCCGGCCGGCCGACCCGGATGCGGGCTCCGCCACCGCGCCGGCCCCGGAGGACACGCGCACGCCGCCCACGGCCGTCGACCCGGGCCCGTCGGCCGCCGCCGCCCCGACCGCGCTGGAGGACGGCCTCAAGGCGTTCGCCAAGGCCGTCGCGACCGGCGACTGGAGCGCGGCGCGCCAGGCCCTGGGAACCGTGCAGCACGCTTCCATCGACCTGGCGGCCAAGGTGTGGTCCAAGACCTCGGCCGCCCGTTCCCCGGAGTAGTCCCGCCGCCCGCCGCCGGCGCACCCCGCCGGCGGCGGGCACCCGGGGCCCCGGCCCCTACTCCACCTCGAAGCCGATCTCCCTGAGCGCCCCCGCCGCGTCCCGGTCCAGCAGGACCGCCGAGGCGCACCCGGCCGGCAGCCGCCCCTGCTCCGCGTCCCCGACCAGGGCGCCGACGGCCCTGCGGTGCCGGGCGAAGGCGTAACCGGAGACTCCGCGTCCGCGCTCCCGCTGGCCGTCCCTGGCCACTTCGGGGGACACGTCGAGCAGGATCAGCCGCAGCCCGCGCCCGCGCCTGCGGGCCTCGCGCGCCAGCCACCGGCGCACCCACGCCTGCGTACCGCAGTCGTGCACGACGACGGACTCCCCGGAGCGCAGCGCACGGCGCAGCCCGGCGTAGTGCGCCACCCGGACGAGGGGCCGGTAGAGGGCGTAGGGCAGCAGACGCGGCGCCTTCGCGTCCCAGCGCTCGCGCACGTCCTGGGAGTCGATGGTCCGCACCCCCGTGGCGGCCCGCCCCATCAGCGTGGACTTGCCGCTGCCGGGCAGCCCGGACACCACGACCACGTCCCCCCGGGCGAACATCAGCCGCCGCGGACTGCGTCCCTCGCGTTCCCGCAGATCGCGTACGACCACGGTGGACACGGGCCCCACCGCCCCCACGGCCGCCGCGATCCGCGGACCTGTCGTCGTAACGCATGCACTGGGCTGCTGCAACGTCCTCACCGCTCCCCCTCGGGTATGCCCTCACCCTTGCCCAAGAAGTGTAAAGAAAAGGTAATGCGGGACAAGCGATTTGCTGACCGGGAGGGCCGTGCAATGATGTGCGCGCCAGGCGTCCCCTGTGCACCCCCAACTTCACAAAGGCCGTATGAATCCGCGCGGGAGAGTCCTCGGCACCAGTGCCGCGGGACGCCGAAGGAGCAAGCTCCTCCCTTGAATCTCTCAGGCCCCGTACCGCGCGGGCGAGGCAGATCTGAAAAGCGGGTCCCCCCACCGGGCGGCCCCACCCAAGGTGCAAGCCGCACGCGCGTGTCGCGACGGCGAACCTCTCAGGTTCCGATGACAGATGGGGAGGACCGTCCCCGTCGTCATGCCCTGGGAGTCCTTCCGTCATGAGCACCGCCCCCCGCCACACCGCCCTCGATGCCCTGCATCGCTCGCTCGGCGCGACGATGACCGACTTCGCGGGCTGGGACATGCCGCTGCGGTACGCCTCCGAGCGCGACGAGCACAACGCCGTGCGCACCCGGGCCGGCCTCTTCGACCTCTCCCACATGGGGGAGATCACGGTCACCGGCCCGCAGGCCGTGGACCTCCTGGACTTCGCCCTCGTCGGCAACATCGGCACCGTGGGCCTCGGCCGCGCCCGGTACACGATGATCTGCCAGGAGGACGGCGGCATCGTCGACGACCTGATCGTCTACCGCCTGGGCGAGACGGAGTACATGGTCGTCGCCAACGCCGGAAACGCCCAGGTCGTCCTGGACGCCCTGACCGCCCGCGCCGAGGGCTTCGACGCGGAGGTCCGCGACGACCGCGAGGCGTACGCCCTGATCGCGGTCCAGGGCCCGGAGTCCCCCGGCATCCTGAAGTCCGTCACGGACGCCGACCTGGACGGTCTGAAGTACTACGCGGGCCTGCCCGGCACCGTCGCCGGCGTCCCGGCGCTGATCGCCCGCACCGGCTACACCGGCGAGGACGGCTTCGAGCTGTTCGTCGAGCCGCGGCACGCGGAGGCCCTGTGGCGGGCGCTGACCGAGGCGGGCGCGGGCGTCGGCCTCGTCCCGTGCGGCCTGTCCTGCCGCGACACGCTGCGCCTGGAGGCGGGCATGCCGCTGTACGGCAACGAGCTGACCACGCGGCTCACCCCCTTCGACGCGGGCCTCGGCCGGGTCGTCAAGTTCGAGAAGGAGGGCGACTTCGTCGGCCGTACGTCCCTGGAGGCGGCCGCCGAGCGCGCCGAGACCGCTCCGCCGCGCAAGCTGGTCGGCCTGATCGCCGAGGGCCGCCGCGTCCCGCGCTCCGGCTACCAGGTCGTCGCGGACGGCGAGGTCATCGGCGAGGTCACCTCCGGCGCCCCGTCCCCCACCCTGGGCAGGCCGATCGCCATGGCGTACGTCGACGCGGCCTTCGCGGCGCCGGGCACGGCGGGCGTCGGTGTCGACATCCGGGGTACGCACGAGCCGTACGAGGTCGTCGCGCTCCCCTTCTACAAGCGCCAGAAGTAGCGTTCCGGGGCGCCTCCCGCCGGGCGGGGCGCCCCGGACGTGACGTACGCCGCCCGCACCTCCGCGGCCGATACGTCCCCTTCGCGGCGTACGCCCGTCTCATTCCGCAAGACCCCGTTCCTCAGCACTCCCCCGCATCCAGGAGAATTCAGCCATGAGCAACCCCCAGCAGCTGCGTTACAGCAAGGAGCACGAGTGGCTCGCGACGGCCGAGGACGGCGTCGCGACGGTCGGCATCACGGAGTTCGCGGCCAACGCGCTCGGTGACGTCGTCTACGCCGACCTCCCCTCCGTCGGCGACACGGTCACCGCGGGCGAGACCTGTGGCGAGCTGGAGTCGACCAAGTCCGTCAGCGACCTGTACTCCCCGGTGACCGGTGAGGTCGTCGAGGCCAACCAGGACGTCGTGGACGACCCCTCGCTGGTGAACTCCGCCCCCTTCGAGGGCGGCTGGCTGTTCAAGGTGCGCGTCACGGACGAGCCGGGCGACCTGCTCTCCGCCGACGAGTACACCGCGCTCTCCGGCAACTGAAACCCCTAGGGACTCGCCTGATGTCGCTTCTCAACTCCTCCCTCCACGAGCTGGACCCGGACGTCGCCGCCGCCGTCGACGCCGAGCTCCACCGCCAGCAGTCCACCCTCGAGATGATCGCCTCGGAGAACTTCGCTCCGGTCGCCGTCATGGAGGCCCAGGGCTCGGTCCTGACCAACAAGTACGCCGAGGGCTACCCGGGCCGCCGCTACTACGGCGGCTGCGAGCACGTCGACGTGGTCGAGCAGATCGCGATCGACCGCATCAAGGCGCTCTTCGGCGCCGAGCACGCGAACGTCCAGCCGCACTCGGGCGCCCAGGCCAACGCCGCCGCGATGTTCGCCCTCCTGAAGCCGGGCGACACGATCATGGGCCTGAACCTGGCCCACGGCGGTCACCTGACCCACGGCATGAAGATCAACTTCTCCGGCAAGCTCTACAACGTGGTCCCCTACCACGTCGACGAGTCCGGCCAGGTCGACATGGACGAGGTCGCCCGCCTCGCCAAGGAGTCCCAGCCGAAGCTGATCGTCGCGGGCTGGTCCGCCTACCCCCGCCAGTTGGACTTCGCCAAGTTCCGTGAGATCGCGGACGAGGTCGGCGCGTACCTCATGGTCGACATGGCGCACTTCGCGGGCCTGGTCGCGGCCGGGCTGCACCCCAACCCGGTCCCGCACGCCCACGTGGTCACCACGACCACGCACAAGACCCTGGGCGGCCCCCGCGGCGGTGTGATCCTCTCCACGCAGGAACTCGCCAAGAAGATCAACTCGGCGGTCTTCCCCGGTCAGCAGGGCGGCCCGCTGGAGCACGTGATCGCGGCCAAGGCGGTCTCCTTCAAGGTCGCGGCCTCGCCGGAGTTCAAGGAGCGCCAGCAGCGCACCCTGGACGGCGCCCGCATCCTCGCCGAGCGCCTGGTCCAGTCCGACGTCACCGAGCACGGCGTCTCCGTCCTGTCCGGCGGCACGGACGTCCACCTGGTCCTGGTCGACCTGCGCGACTCGGAGCTGGACGGCCAGCAGGCCGAGGACCGCCTCCACGAGGTCGGCATCACGGTCAACCGCAACGCCGTCCCGAACGACCCCCGCCCCCCGATGGTCACCTCGGGCCTGCGCATCGGCACCCCCGCCCTCGCCACCCGCGGTTTCCAGACGGAGGACTTCACCGAGGTCGCCGACATCATCGCGGCGGCCCTCAAGCCGTCGTACGACGTCGAGGCGCTCTCGGCCCGCGTCTCGGCCCTCGCCGACAAGCACCCGCTTTACCCCGGCCTGAAGTAATTCAGTCCGATTACGTAGGCTTCATCTGGGCGTCGCGTGGTAGGCGACTCCCAGCAATACGTGAACACGGGGCACCGCGCACACTGGACAGTGAGCACGGTGCCCCGTCCCCTGCCCCGCACATGTTCTGCCCGACGGACAACGGCGTCCGCCACCTTCTGAGGAGTTTCGCTGTGGCCATCTCGGTCTTCGACCTGTTCTCGATCGGCATCGGCCCGTCCAGCTCCCACACGGTCGGCCCCATGCGGGCCGCCCGCATGTTCGTGGGACGACTCAAGAAGGACGGCCTGCTCGCCCAGACCACCTCCGTCCGCGCCGAGCTGTTCGGCTCCCTCGGCGCCACCGGCCACGGCCACGGCACCCCCAAGGCCGTCCTGCTCGGCCTGGAGGGCCACTCGCCGCGCACCGTCGACGTCGAGACGGCCGACGCCGAGGTCGAGCGCATCCGCACCACCGGCAAGCTGCGGCTGCTCGGCACGGAGATAGGCTCGGCCCACGAGATCGACTTCGACGAGCCGAACGAGCTGATCCTGCACCGCCGCCGCTCCCTCCCGTACCACGCGAACGGCATGACCCTCTTCGCGTACGACGCGCAGGGCACCCCCCTGCTGGAGAAGACCTACTACTCCGTCGGCGGCGGTTTCGTCGTGGACGAGGACGCGGTGGCGGGCGAGAACCCGATCGTCCCGGACGACACGGTCCTCAAGCACCCCTTCCGCACGGGCGACGAGCTCCTGCGCATGGCCCGCGAGACCGGCCTCTCCATCTCCGCGATGATGCTGGAGAACGAGAAGGCCTGGCGCACCGAGGAGGAGATCCGCGAGGGCCTCCTGGAGATCTGGCGCGTCATGCAGGCCTGCGTCTCGCGCGGCATGTCCCGCGAGGGCATCCTCCCCGGCGGCCTCAAGGTCCGCCGCCGCGCCGCGAACTCGGCCCGCCAGCTGCGCGCCGACGGCGACCCGAAGGCACACGCCATGGAGTGGGTCACCCTCTACGCCATGGCCGTGAACGAGGAGAACGCCGCGGGCGGCCGGGTCGTCACCGCGCCCACCAACGGCGCGGCGGGCATCATCCCGGCGGTCCTGCACTTCTACATGAACTTCGTCCCCGGGGCCGACGAGGACGGCGTCGTCCGCTTCCTCCTCGCCGCCGGCGCGATCGGCATGCTCTTCAAGGAGAACGCCTCCATCTCCGGCGCCGAGGTCGGCTGCCAGGGCGAGGTCGGCTCCGCCTGCTCGATGGCGGCGGGCGCGCTGGCCGAGGTCCTGGGCGGCACCCCCGAGCAGGTCGAGAACGCCGCCGAGATCGGCATGGAGCACAACCTGGGCCTGACCTGCGACCCGGTCGGCGGCCTCGTCCAGATCCCCTGCATCGAGCGCAACGGCATGGCGGCCGTCAAGGCGGTCACCGCCGCGAAGATGGCGATGCGCGGCGACGGCAGCCACAAGGTCTCCCTCGACAAGGTCATCAAGACCATGAAGGAGACCGGCGCCGACATGAAGGTCAAGTACAAGGAGACCGCCCGCGGCGGCCTCGCGGTGAACGTCATCGAGTGCTGAGGAAGGTCACCGCCGGGCCGGGTGGAGCTTGCGCCAGTACGTCCAGCTCGTCTCGTTCGGCTCGCTCCACCGCTCCGGCGCGTGGGCGAACTCCGGGTGGCGGTCCGCGATGTACGCGCGGGTGCGCTCCGGGACCTCGGCGTACGAGCCGAGCTTGCGGCCCCGGCAGTGGTAGGTGAGCCCGCCGGGCCGTTGGCCCCGGCCCATCCAGGGCAGCCACGGCGACATCCGGCTCCACGACATGGTCGCCGGAACGCCGGGCGCGTCCCCAGCCAGGTCGGCGCGGTCAGCGAAGAACTGGAACAGCTCCAGCGCCTTGTACGTGTCTCCGGCGGAGGCGTGCGGGTAGTCGGCCACCGGCAGCGGTGAGGGGTGGGCGAGCGGGATCTCCAGGCTGAAGCAGACCTGGTCGCCGAGGTCGGTCGTCGGAATCGGGAAGGGCCGCCACTTCTGGTTCGCGGGGTCGTTCCAGATGTGCACCACCGGCAGGTCCTGCCAGGTCTCCAGGATCTCCCGGGTCGCCGGGTCCAGGTAGAAGGCAGCCTCGCGGGTGAGGAGCTGGTAGGCGTCCGGCCCGCTCCCGGGGTCCTCGACCAGGCGGGCGACGTTGAGGCCCTCGAAGCCGAAGAGACGCCGGTAGGGCTCGTCGGGGGCCCAGGAGTACACGTCGCCGGACCACCAGTACGTCACTTCCGCACCGTCGAGCGAGGCCCGGGTGCGGGCGAAGGAACGAAGAAGCTCTGCGGGTGTCGTCATGGGTGACAGCATGCGCGATGTGCCGCGGTCGTGGTCAATGCCGACGGGCCGGCCGTGGCGGACATCCGACCAGCGCGGCGGACGGCCTCCCGGTCGTCCGCCGCGGGTGCGAGCGGAGTGGCGCGTTGCCGATCAGCTGTCGTCGATCAGGCTGGTCAGCTGTCGTCGATCAGGCTGGTCAGCTGTTGTTGATCAGGTTGATCAGCTGCTTGATGCCCTCGGTGCCCAGCGCCGCGAGGGCCAGCCGCACCGGGTGGTACCAGGGCAGGTCGTCCATCCACTTCTTGAAGGCCGTGTACCCCTTGGCGGCGGCCGACTTGGCGCCGGACCAGATCTTGCCGCCCGCCTTCTTCAGCGCTGCCAGCGCGGCCTTGGCGGCGGCCGACGCGGCGCTGCGCTGGATCTGGGGTGCGGCGTCGCCCCCGGCGACGGCCCGCAGGTCGGTCCGTGCCCGAACACCCAGGTGCGGACGGAGTTCCGGCGAGTCCAGCACGGACCGCGCCTGGTCGGCGGTGAGCGGCGTGGGGGCCACGGCTGTCGCCGGGACGGCCGCCGGACGTGCCTGCGCGGCGGTGGCGGCGGGTGCGGCCACCCCGAGGGCGACCGCCGCCGCGACGGTGGCGGCGGCGACGCGAAGGTGCGAGATGTTCATGAAGCGGTGAGTCCTCATCGGGTCATCAGGTTCGGGTGAGCCAGAACACGGCACCGAGCAGGACATGGAGCAGTGGAACGACCACGCCGCCCACCCCCGGGGGCACCTTGCGCAGGGCGAACCAGCCGTGCGCGAGAGCCGTGGCGGCGACGCCCGCGGCGTACAGGAGCCAGCCGGGCGCGGTGTTGCCGGGCAGCAGGTGGAAGGTGATCCAGCCCGCCAGCAGGGGCAGCGTGACCAGGCCCCAGACGGTGTCGGTCCGCTTCCGGTCGTTCGTCTCTTCCATGCTCAACCTCGTGGTTTCCCGTCGGGCCGGGGCCGGTCCGGCCACCGCGCGGGCGGCCGGACCGGTTGCGGGTCAGGGGCGCGGTCAGCCGACCTGCTTGGCGAGCCAGTCGATGATCTCGTACTGGACGGCGCCCGGCAGCGCCTTCAGGGTCCACTTGAGCGGGTTGAAGTTGGAGAGGCTGTCGACCCACTTGCGGTAGGCGTCGGCGCCCTTCTTCGCGGCCTTCACGGCCGCCTTGAACAGGGAGCCCGACTTCTTCAGCAGGGCCTTGACGGCCTCGGCCTTGGGGCTGCCGTACTGGACGACCTGCGCGTCCTGGAGCTGGGCGACGGCGGCGGCGTTGAGGCCGGCCTCGCCGTTCGCGGCCGCCGCCGGGTTCTGGGCGATCAGGGTGGCGAGCCGGGCCGCGTCGGCCTGCTGCACGCTCACCGCGGAGACCGGGGTACGGGCGGTCTCGGCGGCGTGGGCCGCGGGGGCCGCGACGCCGAAGGCGACGGCGGTCAGGGCGGTGGCAGCGGCAAGGCGGATCTTCTGACGGTTCACGTGAACTCCGTTGAGCATCATGCGGAGAGGACGCCCGGGAGCGCGGCGAAGCGTGGAAACTTGGCCGTCTTCCGGGTGTCCTCGTCCCCCGAGGAATTGTCGAAGAGTTCCCCCACCGGGTGCGGCGCACGGCGCCGGTCCGGCAGTGCGGGCGAGTGCCCCTCTTCACGGGGAAAATCCTGTCAGCCCGTCGCGGTGTCCCTGTCATGCCCAGGGAGGATTGGCCGACGCCCGCCCCCGCCGGTCAGCGGGGGCCGGGTGGGGCGGCCTCCCGGTCAGGTGGTGGATACCGGACGGGGCGCACCCCGGTCGGGCGGCGGGGCGGTCGGCGAGCCGGCCGCCGGGGCGGCCCAGGTATGGCCGGCGGCGCGGTCGGCGAGCCGGGCGGCCGGGAGGCCGGGAGGGTGGTCAGCGGAGTGTCCGGCGGGGAGCGGAAGCCGTACGCGGACGGCGAAGCCGCCGTCCGGTTCCTGCCCCGCCGTCATGCTTCCGCCCAGTCGGACCGCCCGCTCGCGCAGGCCGACCAGTCCGTGCCCCTGCCGCTCCTTGCCGCCGACCCGGCCCCCCTCCCTGGCCGGGGGCGAGTTGACGACGTCGACGCACAGCTCCGCCGCACCGGAGGACACCGAAACCGACTCCGCCGCGGACACAGCCACAGCCACCGAGACCGTGATCCTGCTGCCGGGCGCGTGTTTCGCCGCGTTGGTCAGCGCCTCCTGCACGGTCCGGTACACGGCCAGCTCGCGGTCCGGCGTGAGCCCCGGATGCTCGGCCGGCACGGAGCAGCGCGCCTGTACGGTGAGCCCGCTGGCCTCAATGAGGCCGGGCAGCTCGGAGAGCCGGGGCAGCCTCTCCCGCGTGCCGGTACCGCGCAGCACTCCCAGCACGTCGCGGAGTTCGTCCACGGCCCTGCCGCCGAGCTCCCCGATGCGTTCGGCGCGGGAGCGGGCCTCGGCGTCCGTCGCCTCCAGCGCGAGCAGATGGGCCTCCATGGAGAGCAGGCTGACGTGGTGGGAGACGCCGTCGTGCATCTCCCGGGCGAGCCGGGCCCGCTCCTCCACGACGGCCATCTCCACGCTGAGCCGACGTTCCTGCTCCTTGCTGTGCTGGAGTTCGCGCAGCCGGGCGGCCAGTTCCCGGCGCGTGCGCACCAGTTGCCCCCACGCCGTGGGCCCGATGCTGAAGAGCGCCGGCCCGATCAGCGTCGCCGCCCATTCGTCGACGGTACGCTCGCGGGCCTCCGCGACGGACTTGGGCGAGGCGGCGGCGAAGAACATCAGCGCCGCACAGCCGTAGACCGCCAGCCGGGCGGGCACCGTCGCGGCAGCGGTGGCGAGCGCCGCGAGAGGCGCCAGCCAGAGGTATCCGCTGGCCGCCGCCGGCACGGTGACGAGCGTGACGGCGACCGGCCACTTCCGGCGGAACACCAGCGCCGCGACGGCCAGGACGTAGGTGGCGGCCACCAGCGGCTCCACCCGGGAGCGGACCGTGAGGTACTCGCCTGCCGAGAGCAGGACGATCGAGGCGTCGACGGCCCACGGCGGAACCCTGCGCCTCATGCCCGGGAGCCCCGCTCCGCGCCCGCCCGGCCCGGCACCGCACCGACGGGGCGGGAGACCCGGTGGTGCGCGGCGACGGCCGCCTGGACGCGATTGGCCACTCCGAGCTTGGTGAGGATCGCGCTCACGTGGTCCTTGACGGTCGAGCGGCTGAGGGAGAGCCGTTGGGCGATCTCCGTATTCGACATTCCGGTCGGCAGAAGTTCCAGAACGGTCCGTTCGCGTGAGGTGAGAACCTCGTCAACCGCCCCTGGCGGCAAGGATCCCGCCGGACTCGCAGGCCCGGAAAACCCATTCTCGTGATTGTTCGCCAGCGCACGGACAACCCTGGACGACATTGCGCTTCCCCCGGCCGCGAGCAACCGCACGCCGGGAATGAGTTCATGCGGGTTGGCGTCCTTGAGGAAAAACCCGGCAGCGCCTTCGGACAGCGCCCGCACCACGTGCTCGTCGCTCCCGAACCCGGTCAGCATGGCGACGGCGGGCGGTGCCGCGAGACGGCGCAATTCCGCGAGAACAACGAACCCGTCGACGTCGGGCATCTGGATGTCGACCAGGGCCACGTCCGGGGTGTGCCGCTCCGCCATGGCCACAGCGTCACGCCCGTCGCACACCACGACGACGCGGAGGTCGGCCGCGGTCTCCAGAATGCGCTGCAATCCATAACGCAGAAGTTTGTCGTCATCGACGATCATTACGGTCACGACAGACATGGCCGGTTCCGTCCCCCACGGTTCCTGGTGATGATGCACGTGCACCATAACCGACGGACGCGAACCGCCGTAATCCACCGGACGCACATCACATTCCACCGGCCCGGCCGCCCACCGGATTGCTCCGGGCACCCGATTCACCGAACGAAATCAGAACACGCCCGGCCACGCAAGGACACCAGGTACCTTCAAGTGCCTTTACGAATACGGCAGTTAATTCCCCGCGGAACGCACCCATGCCCCGCCCTCCGAAACACCTCGCCGGGTTCGCGGACGGCGGTGCCTCGGCGAGGGGCCTGCGCCTGGCGGTACGGGAAGGGCCGGCCGGCACCCTCGGCACGAGCAACCACACCACCCGGCACGAGATCCGGACGACTAAGGCCACCCGGGCCCCGGCCCGCCTCACCGCACTGCGCGAGGTCACCGAGGAGGCCGGGGCGACCCCGAACCAGGTCCGTCCCGGCTTGGCCGCCGGGCGGCCCCCCGCCGGTGATCCCGCCTGCGGGGACCCCCACTGTCGCCCAACTGGGCCAGAACCTGGACGCGTTGACTCTCGGACGATCCCCGAGCAGCACGCCCACCCGGACGCAGCACACCGGGCCGGGCGGGATCAGCCGCCCGCCCGCACCGCGTAGTCACCGAACGACGCCTCCAGCAGGCCGAAGACCCGGTGGGCGTCGTCGGCGACCGTGGCGACGATGTCAGCGTTGGGCAGGCCGGACAGGGTCAGCCGCATGATGCGCTGGAACAGGGCCCGCTGCGCGGCCCCCAGTTGAGCAGCGACCGCGTACACCCCGAAGTCGTCGTTCGCCACGCCGGCTTCCTCCGCGAGGAGCCGGGCGAACGCCACCTCGCGCTGATCGTGCAGATCCCGCAGGCGGGCGGTGAGGGTGGGACTCTCGGCGATCATGCGACAGAACCGCTCCCCGGCAAACCCGATCACCGGGTCCTGCCGCTCCACACCGGCCAGGAACTCGCGCCGCAGCGCCCCCAGCGCCGACTCCCCCGCCACCCGGCCGGCGACCGTGCGGGCGAGCCCGGCGACGAACTCCTCCTGGTGGTCGAGCTGGTGGTCGAGCGCCAGTTCCTCCTTGCGGGCGAAGTAGTTGGTGACCGTCTTCTTGGCGACCCTGGACGCCGCCGCGATATCTGCGATGGTGGTCTCCTCGAAGCCCCTCTCGATGAACAGCCGGGTCGCGTGGTCGGAGATGAGCTGCCTGGTCTCGTTCTTCTTGGACTCCGAGCTGGAGCGGTTCGTCACGGTGAAGGAGCTGGAGGCACCGGATTCTTCGGTGTACGTCGTCTTCGACGTCGAGCGGGGCGAGGAATTCTGCTCCGTGGTGCCGCTGGACGCGATGGCGGCGCTGGAGGCGCGCGGGCGGACGGGCCTGACGCTGGAGGAGGGCATCGCCCTGCTCACGCTCTTCCCGGAGACCCTCGCCAAGAACAAGTGCTATTCGCTCTCGGGCACCCGCCACGACAAGGACAAGCGGGTGCCGGCTCTCTGGATCAGCAAGGCGCTCCGAAGCTGGGCTGGTACTGGGAGGGCAACCCGCACACCTGGCTCGGCCTGGCCTCGGCGGGTTCCCGCACCGACGCCTAGCGACCCCTGGAGAGGGAAGTCGGACACCCTCAATAACCCGTGAACGCAGAAAAGCCCCGCACCATGAATGGTGCGGGGCTTTCCCGTATCAAAACTTGTTCGGCGGCGTCCTACTCTCCCACAGGGTCCCCCCTGC
>NZ_JBIVLB010000010.1:0-324422 GCF_044751045.1 Streptomyces sp. NPDC088745 | reverse complement strand
GTGGCCGCGTACACCTTCGAGCTGAACAAGTGCTTCGAGCAGGGCATCAAGGAACGGGCGCTGAGGGTCCTCGCCAACATCGATGCCGACCTGTGTGCCCAGGTCGCCACCGGTCTGGGCCTGCCCGCCCCCCAGGCGACCGTCCCGCACGCATCGGTCGACCCCAGCCCGGCGCTCTCCCAGGTCGGCGGGGAATGGCCGGCCGACGGGCGGATCATCGGGATCGTCGCAGGCCAGGACCTCACCGGTCTGCGCGAGGTGCGCCAGGCGGTGCTGGACGCGGGCATGGTGCCGCTGGTCGTCGCGGCCACCGGCGGCACCCTCGACGACGGCACGGGCGAGCCGGTCACGGTCCAGCGCACCTTCACCACCGCCCGCTCCATCGAGTTCGACGCGATCCTGCTGGCCGGAACCCCCGCGGCGGGCGCGGACGCCTATGCCGCCCGCGACGCCAAGGCCGACGAGTCCCGCGCCCACGTCACCGACCCCCGCGTCCTGCTCCTGGTCTCCGAGGCATACCGCCACGGCAAGGCCATCGGCGGCTGGTCCGGCGCCCTGCACGTCCTGGAGGCGGCCGGCGTCCCGGACCTGGCACCGGGTGTGGTGCTCGGCGACGAGGGTCCCGCGGTGCTGGGCGAGCTCACCGGACTGCTGGCCAAGCACCGCGTCTGGGAGCGCTTCCCGACGGAGGTCTGAGCGCGAAGCGGTTCTGAACACACGGGTGTGGGGCGCCCCCGCCCCCGCCCGGGGGGGCCCCCCCCCCCCCCCCGGACAGGGCCCCCCCCCCCGGGCCGGGGGGGGGGGCCGTGGGGCGTGCCACCCCCCCCGCCCCCACCCCACGCCCGCGGCTCGGGCGCCGCCCCCGCTGTGGCGGGGGGGGGCTCGGGGGCCCCCCCCCGGGGGGGGGGCCCCCCCCCCCGGGGGGGGGGCCCCCCCACACCCGTACGCGTGAACGGGCCCGGCCGGCCGGGCGGTGCGGGTGTCACTGTCGCGAGTCCGGCCCGGCCGCCCGGTGCGGGTGTCGTCGCCGCGAGCCCAGTCCGCCGTCCGTCGCGGACACCGCCGCCGCGAGCCGCGCCGCCGCCCCGGCGCACCCCCGGGTTGTGACCCGCCCCACACCCCACCTGCGATGACTTTCCCCGCCGCCGCCGGTCCACCCATCACCCACACGGCGATGGACAAGACCGCCGCAGCGACGGAGAAGGACCGGACATGACGCCTGCGCTCACCTCCCCCGCCACCCGCACGGCCACCCCCGCCCGCACCGCCGTCATCCCCTCCCGTCCCGGCGACCACCGGGCCCTTCGCTGCGCCGTCGCGGCGGGGCCGCTCTTTCTCGGAGCGGGTGCGGCGCAGGCGCTCACCCGGGACGGCTTCGACCTCACCCGCAACGCGCTGAGCCAGCTCGCGCTGGGCGGAGCGGGCTGGGTCCAGGCCCTCAACTTCCTCGTCGCCGGAGCCCTGTTGCTCGTCGGCGCGAGCGGACTGCGCCGGACGCGAGCGGCGGGCAGGGGCGGCCCGGTCCTGATCGCCGTCTTCGGGCTGTCCTTCTGGGCGGCCGCCGCCTTCCCCGCCGACGCGGGCGCGGGCTTCCCCGTGGGCGCGCCGGAGGCGACCGCGATAACCGGTACCGGTGCCGCGCACATGGCCGCGGGCATGATCGGTTACCTTGCGCTGTGCGCCGCGTTCTTCGTACTGGCCCGCCCTCTCGCCGAGCGGGGGCACCGCACCTGGGCCGCGGCGTCGCGGGTCGTCCCGGCCGTGGTGCTCGCGGGCTTCACGGCCTCGGCCGTCTCGGTCCTGGCCTTCACCGCGGGTGCGGCGCTCGGACTCCTGTGGCTCAGCGCCGTACTGCTCCGGCTCACCGCCACCCCCGTACCGCACTGACCGACCAACCGCACTCCACAGCAGAGGACTTGACATGACGGACGCAGTGAAGGGCCCGGCCAGCTACTTCCCCTCGATCGAGAAGAAGTACGGCCGCCCCGTCTCCGAGTGGCAGGACCTGATCCGGGCCTCCCCGCTCACCAAGCACATGGAACTCGTCTCCTGGCTCAAGGGCGAACACGGCCTGGGCCACGGTCACGCCAACGCCCTGGTCGCCCACACTCTGGCCGAGACGCCCAAGTAGCACCTGCTTCCCGAAGGGCGGCCGCAGGCGCGGAGGACCTGGAGCGGGCCGGCACCGGCCCGCCGGGTCCGGCTCAGTGAGCCGTCGGCCAGGTGCGCAGCAACGTGTCCAGGGCGCGGACGATCTCCGTCCAGCTCTCCTGCGCGTCGGGCGCGCTCCGGGCGAAGCCCCCGGCCGACTCCAGCGTGACGTATCCGCTGAAGACGGCCCCCAGCAGCCGTACCGCGTGCGTCTCGTGCGGTTCGGCCAGACCGTACCCGCGCAGCACCGCCCGCGACATCTGCGCGTGCCGCACACCCGCGCCGCCGGCGGCGGTCTCGTCGTCGAGCGGGTAGCGGGCGGCGGTGAAGCGGCCCGGGTGGGCCAGGGCGTAGTCGCGGTAGGCGTCGGCGAAGGCGGTCAGGGCGTCCTTGCCCGCCCGTCCGGCCACCGCGAGGGCCGCCCGGTCGGCGAGTTCCTCCAGGGCGAGCAGGGCGATGCGGGTCTTGAGGTCGTGGGCGTTCCGCACGTGCGAGTACAGGCTCGCCGTCTTCACCCCGAACCTGCGGGCCAGCTCCGCCGGGGTCGTCCGCTCGAAGCCGATCTCGTCCGCCAGCTCGGCGCCCGCCCGCACCAGGCGTTCCGTGGTCAGTCCTGCCCGGGCCATGCCCACCTCCGCCTCGTCGTCCACGCCGTGTCCCTGTGGAGGAGATTATTCATTTGCCTAATGCCATTAGGCAAATTAGCGTTGCCGTTATGAAGCAGTTGACCGAACGAGAGATCCGCACCGCCTTCGTGAACTGCACGAAGGGCGAGGCCAAGCGGATGCACGTACCCCACGACCTGGCGGACCGCCCCTGGGACAAGCTGGACTACTTCGGCTGGCGCGATCCCCAGGCCATGGACCGGGCCTACCTCGTCGCCGAACTCGACGGCCGCCTGGTCGGCGTCCAGCTCCGCACCCCCGGCGCGGGTTCCTGGCAGAACCGGCCCAGCATGTGCCACGTCTGCATGACCGGCCGCACCGGCGGCGTCTCGCTGATGGTCGCGCCGAAGGCGGGCAAGGCCGGGCAGCAGGGCAACTCCACCGGCATCTACCTCTGCAGCGACCTCGCGTGCTCCCTCTACCTGCGCGGCCTGAAGGACGCGGGCGTCGGCTCCCGGCTGCACGAGTCCCTCACCCTGGAGGAGAAGGTCCAGCGCACCATGGCCAACCTCGCGGCGTTCGTCGCCACGGTGACCTCCTGACGCGGTCCACCGCGGCCGGGGCGGGGAGGCCGTTCACGGCCGGGCGGGGCGGAGGGTGCGGGGGCACCCCGGAGCAGGTGCTACAGTCGCCCTGATCGATCTCGATCGCAGGATTGTTACTCCCCGAGGACGTGACCGTTCATCGCCCCGCGCGATGCGACGGTGGCTCACCGCTTGAGGGGAGGCAAGGCCTGGGACGCGCCGCGTGCGCGACCCGGGCCTTTTTTGTTGCCCTGTGGTGGCTTTTGTCCTCACGCGGCGCGTATCCGGCGGACGAGGTCGCGGACCGATCCAGCACGGCACGTGCCCACAGGTGCAAGGACGCATCATGAACACACACGCAACGGGACCCGAGGCACTCGCGGAGAAGATCCTCCGCGGTGTCGGCGGCGCCGCGAACGTCGAGAGCCTCACGCACTGCGCGACGCGGCTGCGCTTCCAGCTCCACGACGGAGAGAAGGTCGACAAGGCCGCCCTCGACGCCCTGGACGGCGTCATGGGGACGGTGGCCCAGTCCGGCGACCGCTTCCAGATCGTCATCGGCGGAGCCGTCGCCCGCGTCTACTCCGCGATCACGGGCCTGCCCTCGATGACCGGCGGCGGCACTCCCCGCCCGCAGTCCGACGCCGAGGTCAAGGCCGCCGCCAGGGCCAAGGGCCGGGGCCGCTACGGCTGGGTCGACAACTTCTTCGAGTACCTCTCGGACTCGTTCCGCCCGCTGATGGGCGTGCTGCTCGGCTCCTCGCTGATCATCGCGATCGCCTCCGTGCTCGACGCGTTCGGCGTGGTCGACTTCCGGGCCGCCGACAAGTCCGCCACCTGGGTCTTCGTCGACGCCATGTGGCGCTCGGTGCTGTACTTCCTGCCGATCTTCGTCGCGTACAACGCGGCCAAGAAGCTGAAGATCGACCCGTGGGTCGGCGCCGCCGTGATGGCCGCGGTGATGACCCCGAACTTCACCGGGATGCTCAACAAGGACTCCGGCATCCCCGGCATCACCTGCACCACCAACGGCACCCTGGGCACCCAGGAGTGCGTGGCGCACGTCTTCGGGCTGCCGATGCAGCTCAACGACTACGGCGGCCAGGTCTTCGTGCCGCTGCTGATGGTCGCCCTGCTCGCCCTCGTCTACAAGGGCCTCCAGAAGATCTTCCCGGAGAACGTGCACATGGTCTTCGTGCCGTTCTTCAGCATGCTGATCATGATCCCGGTGACCGCCTTCCTCATCGGCCCGATGGGCATCTGGGCGGGCAACGGCCTCGGCGAGGGCCTGTCCTGGCTGAACGGCAACGCCCCGATCGTCTTCGCGATCATCATTCCGCTGATCTACCCGTTCCTGGTCCCGCTGGGCCTGCACTGGCCGCTCAACGCGCTGATGCTGGTCAACATCAACACCCTCGGCTACGACTTCATCCAGGGCCCCATGGGCGCGTGGAACTTCGCCTGCTTCGGCGCCACCGCCGGTGTGCTGCTGCTCTCCGTGCGCCACCGCGAGAAGGAGATGCGCCAGACCGCCACCGGCGCGCTCGCCGCGGGCCTCTTCGGCGGCATCTCGGAGCCCTCGCTGTACGGCATCCACCTGCGCTTCAAGCGGATCTACCCGCGCATGCTGGTCGGCTGCCTCGTCGGCGGCGTGCTGGTCGGCGTCCTCGGCGGGGTCGACACCAAGGCGTTCGCCTTCACCTCGCTGCTGACCATCCCGGTCTTCTCCCCGATGGCCACCTACGGCATCGCGATCACCGCGGCCTTCTTCGTCTCGATGGCCCTCGTGTACTTCTCCGACTTCCGTACGCCGCAGGAGCGCGCCGAGACCAACGCCGAGCGGGACGCGGCGGAGGGCGCGGGTGCGGCGGGCGCCGCCGACGCCGACATCGCCGCTCCCGCTGCCGCTGCCGCTGCCGACGACCGTGAGCTCGCTGCCGTCGGCGCCTCCGCCGCCGGTGCGTCGGCCGCCGCCCCGTCCGTCGGCGGCACCGCCGCCGCTGCCGCGTCCGGCGTCCCCCGCGCCTGTGGCAAGGAGACCGTCCTCGTCGCCCCGGTTGCGGGCCGCGTCATCAGCCTCGACGAGGTCCCGGACCCCGTCTTCGCCTCCCGCGCGCTCGGCGAGGGCGTGGGCGTCGAGCCCGCCGACGGCCGGGTCGTCGCCCCGGTCGACGGCGAACTGGTCACCGTCACCGCCACCGGGCACGCCTTCGGCATCCGCACCGCCGACGGGGTCGAGGTGCTCGTGCACGTCGGCATCGACACGGTGCAGATGAAGGGAGAGGGCTTCGACGTACGGGTCGAGGCCGGCCGGCGGGTGAGCGCGGGCGACCTCCTCGCCGAGGTCGACCTGGCCGCCATTCGTGCCGCCGGGCACCCGGCCGTCACCCTCATGACCGTCCCCAACACCGCCGACCTCGCCTCGGTCGAGCCGCACACCGGGCAGGACGTGAGCGCCGGCGCGCCGGTGGTGACCGTGCGCCGCTGACCGCGACGGCACAGGTGCGCCACGGTGCCCGCACGCGTCCCGCAGGGGGTGCGTGCGGGCACCGACACGGTTCGGGGGAGGATGGACCGTAGAGCGGGCAATGCATGATCATTGGCCGGAAACCGGGCCACGGACGAAGCCCCGCGGACGAAACCCGCGGACGAAACCCGCGTACGAACCACCACGGACGAACCACCACGGACGAGCCAAGGAGAGCGGGCGTTGAAAACGCTGCGTGTCCTCAACAACAACGTGGTCCTCGCGCGCGACGACAAGGGCCAGGAGGTCATCCTCACCGGGCGCGGCATCGGCTTCAACGCCCGCCAGGGCAAGCCCGTGGACCCCGCGCTGATCGTGCGGGTCTTCGTCCCCGCCGACGGCCGCGACCCCGACCACCTGGCCGAAGCGCTCGCCCTGGTCGGCGAGGAAGTGCTGCGGGCCGTCGTGATCGCGCTGGGCGAGGTCGGCATCGAGGGCCGCGAGTCCACCCGCCCCACCCTCGCCATCGCGGTCGCCGACCACGTCGCCGGGGCACTGGACCGGGCCAGGCGGGGCGTCGTCGTGGAGTACCCGCTGCGCGCCGAGGCCCAGGCCCTGTACGCCGACGAGTACGCCCAGGCGCAGCGCCTCCTCGCGGCGATCAACGAACGCGTCGACCCGAAGCTGGACCCCGCCGAGGCGACCGCCCTCACCCTGCACCTGGTCAACGCGGGCTTCGCCTCCGGCGACCTGTCCTTCACGTACACGATGACCGGGGTCATCCAGCAGATGCTGGCCGTCGTGCAGCGGCAGTACGGGCTGGACGCCTCCCGCGAGTCGATGAGCGCGGCGCGCTTCATCACCCACGTGCGCTACCTCTTCGTACGGATCCAGCAGCACCGGCAGCTCACGGGCCACGAGTCCACGATCGGCACGGGCATCCGCCGCCACTACCCGGAGGCGACCCGCACCGCGCAGCGCCTGGCGACGATCGTGGAGATGCGCCTGGGCGAGAGCCTGAGCGAGGACGAGGTCTCCTACCTGGCGCTGCACGTGGCCCGGATGACGATGGACGCGGACGCGGAGACGGGCCCCGACGCCGGGGCCTGAGCCGAACGGGGCGTTTCGGGGACTCCGGTCAGGCCGTGTGGGCGCACGGCTGGGCGTCGCCCGGCGGGATGCACATCCGGCGCACCAGGTCCCGGGTGCTGCGGCCGGTGAGCGTGTTGCGCCAGGTGACGCCCGGGTGGCGGGCGCGCAGATGGGACAGGGCACGGGTGCCCAGGCCCGTCTTGTGGAAGTGTTCGTCGATGCTGATGTCCGTGATGACGCCCCGGGCGCAGCGCTCGCACATCCGGTAGTGGACCTGGCCGACGACCCGCCGTACGTGGACGAGCAGCAGGCATTCCTCGGAGGCCCGGCCGGACGGGGCCTGCGGGATGTGGGTGTCGCGGAAGTCGACCGCCCGGTACGCCAGGAGGCGCCGTCGGAGACGGCCGGTGGTGCGGCCCCGACGGCGCGAGTGCTTGGCGCCGGGCCCACCGGCCGACGCAGACGCGTACGGCGGAGTGCTGGGTGCGTGGCGTGCGTGTCGTCCGTGCATGGAGTGGCGAGTGCCCCGGCACGGCGGACCTACGCACCGGCCCTGCCGGGAAAGTCAGGTCCCGGTAGTGCGCCGGCGCTCGTTGTAGGCGCGCGCCGCCCGGTCGTTCAGGGTGGCGGCCAGCGACCGGAGCCGCTCGCGCGCCGAGCGCGGCGTCGCCGCCTCCACGTCGGCGCCCTCCCGCAGCTCCGGCTCGCCGTCGGCCGAGGGCAGGAAACGCGCCGCGCCGTGGCTCAGCCGGGCCGTCAGCACGGGCGCGAGACCGTGCGCCTTGTCCGCGGCCTTGGCCAGCGGGGTCAGCACCACGCGCACCTTCCGCTTCTCGACGGCCGTCACGATGCGGTCGGCGGCGCGCCGGGCGTCCATCGACACCAGCGGCGTGCTCGCCAGCGCCGAGAACCAGGCGTACTCCCGCTCCCGGTCCCCGCCGAACACGGCGTGCAGATGCGACCCGGTGCGCATCAGCCCCGGGTGCACGGCGGTCACCGACACCCCGCCGCGCGCCGCCTCCGTGTACAGCCCCTCGGCCAGCGCCGCCACGGCCGACTTCGCGCACGAGTACGGCAGCAGGTGCGGTACGGCGAGCAGCCCGCCGACCGAGCCGATGAGCGCGAGGCGTCCGCCCGCCCGGCTCTCGCGCAGATGGGGGAGCGCCTCCAGCGCGGTGTGCAGCGCGCCGTGGAAGATGGTGTCCATCGCGTCCTCGTACCCGGCCGTCCCGACCGCCTCGGCGGGGGCGACCTGGATGATCCCGGCGTTGCCGATGACGAGGTCGACGCTGCCGCGGGCCTCCCTCGCCCCCCGGAACAGCTCGGCGACGGCCCCGCGGTCCCGTACGTCACAGACGGCGGTACGGACCGCGGCCCCCGGCCGGCGGGCCCGGAGCAGGGCCGCCGCGCGTTCCAGTTCGGCCTTGTCGCGGGCGGCGACGGTCACCGCGCAGCCCCGCCGCAGCAGTTCGTCGGCGAGCAGCAGACCGAGGCCCCGGGAGCCACCGGTGACGACGGCGGAGAGCCCGTCGAGGTCCCGGGCGGCGCCGGTGGCGGGTGTGTACGACATGAGATCTCCTTGGAGGGCGGGCCGTCGGACGTGAGCTGACGCGAGCCGTCGAACCCGCTCCGCGTACCCCACGGCGGCGTCCCCTCACGTCCGACGTGTGACGGACGCCGACAGGGGAAACCGGGCACAGGACCCAGCCGGGTCGAATCGACCGAGAACAGGGCAGGAACGGCGGACACCCCGTGGCCGCCGCCACCGCCCGCAGGAGGCAGAGATGCGAGCACTGACCTGGCACGGCAAGCGCGACGTACGGGTCGAGACCGTCCCCGATCCGCAGATCCAGGACCCGACGGACATCATCGTACGGATCACCTCCTCCGGCATCTGCGGCTCCGACCTGCACCTGTACGAGGTCCTGGGCCCCTTCCTGGACCCCGGCGACATCCTCGGCCACGAGCCGATGGGCATCGTCGAGGAGGTCGGCGCCGAGGTCACGGCGCTGGCGCCCGGCGACCGGGTCGTCGTCCCCTTCAACGTCTCCTGCGGCCGCTGCTACATGTGCGACCGGGGCCTGCACTCCCAGTGCGAGACCACCCAGGTGCGCGAGCGGGGCATGGGCGCGTCCCTCTTCGGCTACACCAAGCTGTACGGCCAGGTGCCGGGCGGCCAGGCGGAGCTGCTGCGCGTGCCGTTCGGCAACACCCTCCCGGTGAAGGTGCCGCACGGCCCGTCCGACGAGCGCTTCGTGTACCTCTCCGACGTGCTGCCCACCGCCTGGCAGGCCGTCGAGTACGCCGATGTGCCTCCCGGCGGGACCGTGGCCGTGCTGGGCCTGGGCCCGATCGGCGAGATGGCGGCCCGGATCGCCCAGCACCGGGGCGCCGGCCTGGTCATCGGCGTGGACCTGGTGCCCGCCCGGCTCTCCCGCGCGCACAGCCGGGGCATCAAGGCCATCGACCTGCGCCGCCACGGCAAGCAGATCGGCGAGGCGATCCGCGAGCTGACCGACGGGCGGGGCCCCGACGCGGTGATCGACGCGGTCGGCATGGAGGCGCACGGCGCGCCGGTGGCGAAGGCCGCGCAGTGGGCGGTGGGGCTGCTGCCGGACGCGCTCGCGGAGAAGCTGATGGAGACCGCGGGCCTGGACCGGCTGAGCGCGCTGTACGCGGCCGTCGACATCGTCCGCCGCGGCGGCACGATCTCGCTGGCCGGGGTGTACGGCGGGGCGGCGGACCCGCTGCCGCTCCTGACCATGTTCGACAAGCAGATCCAGCTCCGGATGGGCCAGGCGAACGTCCGCCGCTGGGTCGACGACCTGCTCCCGCTCCTCACCGACGAGGACCCGCTGGGCGTCGAGGGCTTCGCGACGCACTCGATGCCGCTGGAGGAGGGCCCCAAGGCGTACGAGATGTTCCAGGCGAAGGAGGACGGCATGATCAAGACCCTGCTCAAGCCGTAGCCGACGCCATGGTCAAGACCCTGCTCAAGCCGCAGCCGACGCCATGGTCAAGACCCTGCTCAAGCCGTAGCCGACGCCATGGTCAAGACCCTGCTCAAGCCGTAGCCGACGCCATGGTCAAGACCCTGCTCAAGCCGTAGCCGACGCCGTGACACCGGGGCGAACCGGGGACACCATGGAGGGGTGAACCCGAAACCGCGCACCACCGCCCCCCGCCGCAGGCTGCGCTTCGACGGCTGGATCGCCGGAATGGGCACCACCGCAGGCACCCGGATCGTGCTCGGGCACTGGCCGCGTTCCCCCTTCGGCCCGCTCAGCGACGTCATGGTCGAACGGGCCGACGGGGAGCGGCTGTTGCTGGCCCCCACCCCCGGGACCGCCGAGTTCATCCGGCGTACGTACACCTATGACGCCGTCCGCGTCACGCCGGTCCGGGTGAGCGTCGCGGACGGGACCTGGGCGGTCTCGGCGGGCCCGCTCGACCTGCGGTTCCGGGTCGGCGGGCGCGGGCCGCTCGGGCGGCTGCTCCGGGCGGTGCCCGGCCCGCTGGCCGCCCAGCCTGCGTGGTGCGCGGTGACGGACCTGTCCGTACGGTTCGTGCTGCCCGGAGTCCGTACCCGCGGCAGCGCCGGGGGCGGGCGCCGCGAGTGGTACGGCGCGCGGGACCTGCACCCGGTCACCTGGCTCTCCGGCACCTTCGAGGGCGTCGACCTGGGCGGTCTCGCCCCGGTGCAGCCGCCGGTCCGCTTCGGGTTCGGCTCGGTGCCCCGCGACCCCGCCCTCACGCGGATCACCACGACGATCGAACTCGGGGCGGGCGAAGCGGACGTGGAGTGACGCCGGCGAGCGGGCGGGCGACGCGAAACAGCCGTGGTGCGGGCCGAGGGGCGCGTGTTAATTTGCGCGCGTGGCTCAAGCGGACTGGGAAACGCGGCCGATCACCTTCGACACCACCGGGTTCGAACCCCTCGACGGCACCCGGTGGTTCGACCCGCACACCCGGGACGTCGTGGTGCTCGGCGTGCACGAGGCCCTGCCGCGCAGCACCCACTGGCTGTATGAGATCGAGGTGCTGCGGCGGGAGTTGGCGCACACCCACGCCGCCCGCCCGGTGCCGGGGCCGGCGACCGGCCTCGACCCGCGTCCCACCGCACGGCTCCTGGAGGCGGACGCCGTCGTGCTCGACGGGTGCCTGGCGCTGTACACGCTGGTGGCGGAGAAGCTGCCCAGATCGGCGACGGGGCGGCTGTTCCGGGCCTCCTTCGTGCTCGCCAAGAAGGACCGCACCGCCGTGCTGACGGGGCAGTTCGAGGAGTGGGAGATCAGCGGCGTGCGCGAGTCGCTGGTCAGCATGAAGACGGGCGGCCCGGACCGGCGGCGGGGCGGCCACCCGTACGACCCCGGGCTGCCGTACGAGCCGAGCGACGATCCCGCGTGGGACGAGCAGTTCCCCCGCCACCCGCTCACCAAGGCGCGGGCGTGGGCGCGCACCGTGCGCGAAAGCGCCGCCGTGGCCCGGGAGTTCAAGGCGCTGCCCGCCTTCCGGACCCGCTGAGGTGCCGCCCGCGGGGGAGCTGTGGGAGCTCGGCGACGTCGTCGCCGGCCAGTACGAGGTGACCGGCGTGCACACCGCCGGCGGCATGGGCCTCGTCTACCGGGTACGGCACCGCGAATGGGGCTCGGACCTGGCCGTGAAGTGCCCGCGCCCCGAGCTGTTCCGCACGGCCGAACAGCGGCGGGACTTCGTGCGCGAGGCCGAGACCTGGGTGTCCCTCGGGCTGCACCCGCACGTCTGCGGCTGCCACTACGTACGCGTCCTCGGCGGTGTTCCCAGGGTCTTCGCCGAGTACGTCCCCGGGGGCAGCCTGCGTGACCTGATCCGGGACGGCCGCCTGTACGAGGGCGGCCCCGCCCGGGCCCTGGCCCGCGTCCTGGACCTCGCCGTGCAGACCGCCTGGGGGCTCCAGCACGCCCACGACGCGGGCCTCGTCCACCAGGACGTGAAACCCGCCAACGTCCTCCTCGACGCGGACGGCACCGCCAAGGTCACCGACTTCGGCATCGCCCGCGCCCGCGAGGCGACCGGCGGCGAGGCGGCCGCCGCGGGCATGACCATGGCGTACGCCTCGCCCGAACAGGCCCTGCGCAGGCCGCTGGGCGTGCGCACCGACGTCTACAGCTTCGCCGTCTCCCTGCTGGAGATGTTCACCGGCGAGGTGACCTGGCTGATCGGCCCCGTCGCGGGCGAGTCGCTCGCGGCACGGCGGGCCGAGCACGAGGGGCCGCTCCCGCTGCCGCCGGAGGTCGCCGCCCTGCTGGCGCGCTGCCTGCGCGAGGACCCGGCCGAACGGCCGCCGTCCATGCTCGCGGTCGCCGACGAACTCAGCGCGCTGTACGCCCGGTTGACCGGGACTCCCTACCCGCGGACGCGGCCCCGCGCCGCCGGGCTGCGCGCCGACGAGCTCAACAACCGGGCCCTCTCCCTCCTCGACCTCGGCCGCACCGACGAGGCCGACGCCGCCTTCGCCGCCGCCCTCGCCTGCGACCCCCGCCACCCCGAAGCCACCTACAACGCGGGCCTGGCCCGCTGGCGGCGCGGCGCGGTCACCGACGAGGACCTGGTCACCGCCCTCGAAGCCGCCCGCGCCGACGCCCAGGACGCCGACCGGGTGCGCCCCCTCCTCGCCGAGGTGCAGCGCGAGCGCGGCGCGACCGGCCCCCGGGACGACGTGCGCGAGCTGCCCTGGCTGTCGCACCCCACGAACGGCACCGAGATGCGGCTCACCCGCGACGGCCGCCGCGCCCTGACCGTCGTCCGGGGCACGGTCCGCCTCTGGGACCTCGCCACCGGCCGCTGCCTGCGCCGGCTCGACGGCAGCCACGGCCCGGTGGACCTCGGCGAGGACGGGCGGCGGGTCGCCGCCGTGGGCTCCGACGGCCTGGTCCGGCTGTGGGACGTGGAGCGCGGCCACTGCCTCCGGACCTTCACCCCCGCCTACCGCTCCGGCGACACCGCCGTACGGCCGCCCCGCTACCTCCCCGGCCCCGGCCTGGTCGTCGCGGGCACCAGCGACGGCACGCTCCTGGGCTGGGACGTCACCACGGGCCGGGTGCGCTACACCCTGGAGGGCTTCCACCACGGGCCGACGCAGGCGACCGCCGACGGCCGCCGCCTGGTGTTCCACGGGCCCGGCGGAGCGGTGTCCGTGCGCGACCCGGAGGGCGCGCGCGCCTGCACGCACGCGCCGGTGCGGAGCCTCTTCCCCTCGCCCCTGTGCCTCTCCGCCGACGGACGCACCGCGGCCTGCGCCACCCACGACGGCACCCACGTGTGGTCCCCGCCCACCGGCGAGCTGCTGCGCACCCTCCCCGGCTCCGCCGCCTGCGTCGACCTGAGCCCCGACGGCCGCCTCCTGGTGAGCGGCAGCCGGGACGGCGGGGTCCGGCTGTGGGACGTGGCCACCGGCCGCGTCCTGCGCACCTACCGGGGGCACGACGGCCCGGTCGAGGCCGTGGTGTTCCTCGACGACGGGCTGCACCTGCTCTCCGCCGGGCAGGACCGCACCGTGCGCCGCCGCCGGCTGCCCGGGACGTACACGGCGGCCGCCCGGCTCAGCCGCCCGCGCCGCCACGACGAACTGAGCACCTTGCAGAGCAGGGTCGCGGCCCTGGTCGACGCCGCCGAACAGGACCGGCGGGGCGGCCGTCCGGCCGCCGCCCTCGACCGGCTCACCCGGGCCCGCGCCGTCCCCGGCCACGAACGCGACCCCCACGCCCTCGCCGCCTGGCGCGCCCTGGGCCGGGAACCGTACGTCAACAGGACCGGCCTGCTCGCCAGTTGGCCCTCGCGCACGCTGGGCAGGTTCGAGGGCCGCACCAACCTCGCGCTGTCCCCGGACGGCCGCACGGCGGCCGTCCGCCTCCCACACGACCTCCACCTCCTCGACGTGGCCACCGGCGAGCGCGGCACGGTCATCGGCGGGCTGCCGGAGACGTACGGCATGAACGTCCTGCGCACCGTCCGCTTCACCGCCGACGGCCGCACCGTGCTGACCGCGAACGCCGACGGCACCCTGGACGCCTGGTCGGTGGCCGACGGCGCCCGGCGGGCCTCCCTGCGCCTCACCCTCGGCGCGGCGGCCGCCGCCTTCACCGGGGACGGGACGCGCGCCCTGGTGTGGAGCGCCGACCGGCGCGTACGGCTGTGGGACCTGGCGGACGGCACGTGCCTGCGCACCCTGGACGGCGACCACGGCCACGACCCCGGGCTGTGGCTCGCCCCCGACGGCCGGACCGCCGCGAGCGCCGGCCCCGGCGACACCGTGCGGATCTGGGACCTGACCACCGGCCGCCGCCTGCGCGAGCTGCGCGGCCACACCGCACCCGTGGCGGCGATCGCCGTCGACGAGCGGCGCGGCCTGCTGGTGTCCTGCGGCGGCCGGGGCGACGGCCGCATCCGCCTCTGGGACATCCGGACCGGCCGGTGCGTCAGGGAGTTCGACGCCCAGCCCGACTGCTCCCGGGCCATCCGGCTCACCCCCGACGGCCGCTTCGCGCTCTCGCGCGACGGCCGCGGCGCGCTGCGGGTGTGGTCGCTGGACACCGGCCGCTGCCTGCGCGCACTCGACGGCGCGTGCCAGGACGCCGTGCTCGGTCCGGACGCCGGCTGGGCGCTGGTCGCGGACGCCGAAGGAGACCTGAAGACTTGGGAGTTCGACTGGGAACTGGCGGTCGACCCGGCGGCGTCCGAGAGGACAGAGCCGAGCGGGACCGCCGGGACAGTGGGGACAGCGGGGCCGGAGGAGGGAACTGCCGTGTCGTACGGCCGAGTTGAGCACGGGCGCGCCGCGGGGCGCCGCAGGACCGAACTGGAGCCGCTGCTCCGGGCGTTGGTGCGCCTGACCGCCGACCCCGGTCTCGACACCTGGGAGGCCCGCCACGCCCGCGAGGCGCGGACCGGCGACCCGGACGCGATGATCCGCCTGGGCGTCGCCCTGCTCGACAGGGGCGACACCGAGGGAGCGCTGCGGGAGTTCCGCCGGGCGGCCGACCTCGGCAGCCCGCTGGGGATGAACAACCTCGCCGTCGTCCTCAAGCGGACGGGCCGGCCGGCCGAGGCCGCGGCGTGGGAGCGCCGCGCCGCCGAGGGGGGACACCCGGCGGCGATGGTGCAGGAAGGATTCCGCGCCTACCGGGAAGGGCGGATGCCGGAGGCGGAGCGGTGGCTGCGCGGCGCGTCCGAGAAGGGCGACGAGGAGGCGATGCTGGTGCTCGGCATGATGCTCAACGAGAGCGACCGGCTCCCGGAGGCCGAGAAGTGGCTGCGCGCCGCGGCCGACAAGGGGCACTCGCCCGCCATGTTCAGCCTGGCCCTGCTGATGCAGCGGCTGGAGCGGCACGCGGAGGCCGAGCAGTGGTACCGCAGGGCCGCCGACAAGGGCGAGGCCCAGGCCATGAACAACCTGGGCAACATCCTGCGGCACAGCGACCGCGGGGCCGAGGCCGAGCAGTGGTACCGGCGTTCGGCCGAGGCGGGGGAGCCGATGGGCATGCTCAACCTGGGCGAGGTGCTCGAAGCCAGGAGCCCGGCGGAGGCCGCCCAGTGGTACCGCCAGGCCGTCGCCAAGGGCTCGGAACGAGCCGCCTCCCACCTCCGCCGCCTCCAGCAACGCGGCCTCGCCTGACGCCCCGGCTCCACCGCGCCCCACCCGGGTGCGCCCGGCCCACCGCCCCGCACTCCGGCCCGCCCCGCACCCCGGCCCGCCCCGCACCCCGGCCCGACCCGCACCCCGGCCCGACCCGCCCGCCCGCCCGGCCCGACGGAAGAGGCCCGCCCGCCCGGCCCCACGCACGAGGAAGAGGGGGACACGATGCTGCTCACGCGCGTCTTCACGATGCCCGACGTACGCCGGCGGCTGCTCGTCACGCTGCTGGCCGTCCTGCTGTTCCGCCTCGGCCAGCACCTGCCGCTGCCCGGCGTCGACGTCACCGCCGTCGCGGCGGCCGACCGGCCCGACGGGCGACTCCCCGGCCTCCTCGACCTGCTCACCGGCGGCGGCCTCGCGAACCTCTCGGTCTTCGCGTTCGGCGTCCTGCCGATGATCGCCGCGCACTGGGTGCTGGTGCTCGGCGGGATCCTCCTCCCGCGCCTGCGCGCGGCGGCGGAGGCGGGCCGGGCGGGGGAGGCGCTGCTGGCGCGTCACGCCCGGTACGTGGCCGTGCTGCTCGGCGCGGGGTCCGCCGTCCTGGTCGTGCGCATGGCCGTCGACGGCCGGCCCCCGCTCGCCGGGGCGGGCACGGACGTCCTGCGCGACACCGGCGCGCTCACGCAGATCACCCTGGTGGCCTGCCTGACGGCCGGGACCGCCGTCGTGCTGTGGCTGAGCGCGACGATCACCCACCGCGGCTTCGGCGAGGGCCTGTCCCTCCTGCTCCTCGCCCAGGTCGCGGCGGTCTTCCCCGGCCAGGTCCGGGAGGTGGCCCGCGCCCACGGCGGCTGGGCCGGGGCGGTCGCCCCCCTGTCCCTCCTGCTCGCCCTGGCACTCGCCACGGCCCTGGTCGTCACCGTCCGCCACAGCGTGCGCCGCGTCCCGGTCCAGTACGCGAAACGCATGATCGGCCGCAGGGCGTACGGCGGCACCACGGCGTACGTCCCGATCCACGGCGGCAGGGGCGGCTTCGACGCGATGCTGCTGGGCTCGCTGCTCCTGCTGCTGCCCGCCCCGCCGGCCCCCTGGCTGGTGGCGGCGTACGCCCTGGTCGTCCTCGTGGGGGTGTTCCTGCGCGGGGCACTGGGGTTCGACGCCGTCGGGATCGCGGACCGGATGAAACGGCAGGGCGGTTTCGTCCCGGGCATCCGGTCGGGGCGGCCGACCGCCGAGTACCTCTCGTACGTCCACCTGCGCGTCACCCTGGCCGGGGCGGTCGCGACGACCCTGGCCGCGCTGCTCCTGGCGGGCGTGCTCGCCCTGCCGGGACTGCACGCCCCGGGCGCCGCCCTCGGCGTCACGACGCTGGTCGTCGTCGTGCGTCTGGGGGTCGACACGGTGCTCCCGACGGCCCGCCAAATAGGCTCCCGCATCCGCCGCCCCGACCTGCCGCCGTTAGGGGGACCGGGCGGGCGGGGGGAGAAGGCGGCGACCTGAGCGGCCGGGCCCCGGCACGACGCCGCCGCCCGGCGGGGGAGCGCCCGGCGGCGGCACTGCGCGCGGCGAGAGGTCAGACTCCCGCCACCGAGCGGATCCAGGACCGGTAGGCCGTGACGTTCGTGTACGCGGTCGTGGTCTGGCGGTCACTGGTGGAGGCGACGCCCACCTGGCTGCCGTTGGCCATCATCGGGCCGCCCGAGTCGCCGCCCGCGGTGATGCCGTTGCCCCGGCGGGCGCAGATCGCCGAGCCGCCGTAGGCGTCGCTGCAACCGCCCGTGACGGTCACGTTGGCGACCTTCAGCATCCGGGACTGGCAGTTGATCTCCGAGCCGCACTGCGAGGTGGCGCCCCAGCCGTAGACCTGCACGCTCTGCCCGACCGACACCGAACCCGGCTGCCCGAGCCGCGAGTACGTGCCGGACACCGAGCGGTCCAGCCGCACCAGGGCCAGGTCGGAGCTGTGCGTGTACGTCTGGGCGCCGTTGGCCGTGGTGCCGCCGCTGTGCTGGTCGAGGCTGCCGATGCGGAAGGAGAGGCCGCCGCCGGAGACGCAGTGCTTGGCGGTCAGGATCCAGGTGGGCGCGATGATCGTCGCGGAACAGGTCTCTCTGCCGTTGGAGAAGAGCCGCGCGGCCCACGGCGCGTTCGAGGCGTAACCGCCGCCGATGATCGGCTGGGTGCCCGTGGCGGACGGGGTCGGAGCTGCGGTGGCGGTGGGGGACAGCAGGGCGATGACGGAGACCGCTGCGGCCAAGGCGGTGGGCACCAGCCGGGCTATCTTCATGGTTCCTCGTTTCGTGGGGACACGCCGAGGGTGGCGTGCGCGTGGGGGTCGACGGCCCCAGGGTGCGCGACGGCAGGGGGCGTCGGGTACTAACGACTGGGCATAACGCGGGCTTGTGCCCCCGCCGGGACCCGGGCCCGGCCCGCCGTCCCACGCGGGGCGGATTTCGCGTACATACGTGTGAAACCGGCGGCAGGAGGAAGACGATCACGACACGCGACGCACGGCATCCGTGAGCGGGGGAGCGGGCGGACGAAGGCGTAGCGTCGAACTTGAGTCCACGCCCGGGTGACCGGCCTGGCGGGAGGCGAGCCGAGGACGGAGACCATGTGACCCTCACCGACGGGGTGTACGCCTGCGCGGGCGTGGGCGCGCTGCTCACCGGGGTGCTGCCCCGCGCGCTCGCCGGGCGGCCGGTGTCGCTGCCGCTGATCTTCCTGGCGGGCGGCTTCTGCGTGTACCTGCTGCCCCTTCAGCTTCCGGCGATCGACCCGGTCGCCGACCGGCAGATCACCGAGCACCTCACCGAGATCGGCGTGATCGTCGCGCTGATGGGCGCCGGTCTCGCCCTCAACAGGCCGGTGGGAAGCCGCAGTTGGTCCACCACCTGGCGGCTGCTCGGCATCACCATGCCGCTGACCGTGGCCGTCACCGCCCTCCTCGCGTGGGGGCTGCTGGACTGGCCCCCGGCGGCGGCCCTGCTGCTGGCCGCCGTCCTCGCCCCCACCGACCCCGTCCTCGCCGCGGAGGTGCGGGTGGGGGAGCCCACGTCGGACGAGGACGACGAGGACGAAGTGCGGTTCGCCCTCACCAGCGAGGCGGGCCTCAACGACGGTCTCGCCTTCCCCCTCGTCTACGCGGCGGTCGCCCTGGCCGCCGCCGCGGGCGGCGGCTGGTCGGCGGGCTGGATCGGCGGCTGGGCGCTCCAGGACGTCCTGGTCAAGTGCACGGTCGGCGTCCTCGGCGGCGTCCTCGTCGGCCGTCTGCTCGGCTGGCTGTTCTTCCGGCCCCGCTCCTCGGTGCTGCGCCTGTCGGCCCACCGCGAGGGCTTCGTCGCGCTGGGCGCCACCTTCCTCTCGTACGGCACGACCGAACTCGCCGGCGGCTACGGCTTCCTGGCCGTGTTCACCACCGCCTGCACCATCCGGGCGGCCGAACGCTCCCACGGCTACCACAACGTCCTGCACGACTTCGTGGAACAGGTCGAGCGCCTGCTCACCGCGGCGGTGCTGTTCCTGGTCGGCGCCTACATCGCCTCCGGCGGCCTCGCCGGACTCACCTGGCGCGGCGCGCTCGTCGCACTCGCGGTGCTGCTGGTGATCCGCCCCCTGACCGGCTGGATCGGCCTGCTGGGCGGCAGCCCGCGCGGTGTGGAACGCTGGGTCGTCGCGGGGTACGGCATCCGCGGCATCGGCTCCCTCTACTACCTCGCCTACGCGCTGGGCCAGACCGGTTTCCCGGTGCCCGAGAGCGAGTTGTGGGCCGTGGTGACCTTCACCGTGCTGGTCTCCGTCGTCCTGCACGGCGTCACGTCGGGGCCCGTGGTCTCCCGCCTGGACCGCAGGCGGGAGAAGGCGGCCTCATAGGGCCGCGGTCACAGCGCGGCGTGCAGCACGCAGGTGTCGTCGTGCCGGGACTCAGGACCGACCAGCGCGTCCAGGACGCGGTCGTTGCCCACCTGGTCGGCGGCGGCGCGCGCCAGCCGGGCGAGCCCCTCGTAGATGTCCCGGCCGGGCACCTCGACCAGGCCGTCCGTGTACAGCAGCAGGTGGTCGCCGGGCAGCAGTTGGAGCGTGGCCTCCTCGTAGCAGGGGGCCGCCATCGCCCCGAGCAGGATGCCGCGGGGGACCGGCAGGTAGCGGGGCTGGCCCGCGCGCAGCAGCAGCGGCGGCAGGTGCCCGGCCTGCACCCAGGTCAGCCGGGCGGTGGCGGGATCGTACCGGCCCATGATCATCGTGGCCGTGCCGTAGTTCCGCCCGGAGGTGTGCAGCAGCAAGGTGTTGAGGCGGGTGAGGATCTCCGGCAGGGGGGTCCCGGTGATGGCCATGCCCTTGGCGGTGAAGCGCAACTGCGCCATGGTGGCCACCGCGTCCAGCCCGTGCCCGGCGACGTCGCCGACCACCAGCAGGGCGCTGCCGTCGGGGAGTTCGATGGCGCTGTACCAGTCGCCGCCCACGTTGAGCCCCTCCTGCAAGGGGTGGTACGCCACGTCCACCGTCAGCCCGGCCAGGCGCAGGGACTGCTTCGGCAGCGGCAGCAGGGCGTGCTGGAGGCGGGCGGCGAGGTCCTTCTCGGCGGCCAGCAGACTGCGCTGGGCGGAGGCCGCCTGCTGGTGCTCCAGCACCTGCTGCGCGGCCCGGGACACCGCGGTGCGGTCCTGGAAGAACCCGTGCACCTCCACCGGCGCCCCCCGGGCGTCGAGCTCCGCCTCCGCGACGATCCGCACGTGCCGGGTCTCCCCGCCGGGCGTGGTGACGCGGAACGTGTGGTCGACGGCGGCGCCCCCGCCCAGCAGCCGCCGCACCGTCTCGGCCACCCCCGGCAGATCCTCCGGCACGGCGCACCCGGGGAGCTCCCGCAACGTCAGCGGACCCAGCGAGCGGTCCCGGCCGAAGACCGCGAAGACCTCGTCCGACCAGGTGATCTCGTTGAGCACCAGGTCCCAGTCCGCCCACCCCATCCCGGCCAGCCGCTGCATCACCGTCAGCCGCCGCTGCTCGCGCTCCCCGGTGTCCAGCCGCACCCAGGAGACCAGCAGACCGCCCCGGCAGGCCGCCGCGCGCACCGTGAAGCGCGACCGGTGCGGGATGCCGGCGAGCACCTCCTCGTACTCGAACGGTTTGCTCTCGTAACGCCCGCCGCCCTCCAATGCCGTGAGGTACCCCTGCCACAGCTCGCTCTGCGCCACCGTGGGATACGTCTCCAGCACGCTCAGGCCGACCATCTCCGGGCCCCGGCGGGACCCGATGTCGACCGCATCGGGTGAAGCGGCCGCGATCCGGAAGTCGACGACCGCGCCGTCGGACCCGCGCACGGGCAGCAGGAAGGTGGCCGAGCCGGGCAGCGCGTTCAGGATCTCCTGCACCGCGGACGCGGGCACGGCGAAGGCGCCGTCGTCCTCCGCCGTGCGGACCCGGGGCACGAGGCAGCGGCCGGCGGCGAACACCGGATCGCCGTCCACGGCGCTCCAGCCGTCCACACTCGACGGAGCCGCTCCCGGCTCATCGCGGTCAGTCATGCCCTGAGCATGGCACGCCGCGCCACCTGGATTCAGCCCTTGTGCCGTTGACTCCGCCCCGGGAGGGCATCCGGCGGGTTCCCGCGCGCGGCCGGCCCGCGCACCCGGCTCACCTGCCCGGTGGGTGTCCGTGGTTGGTTCGGGGCGCGAACGGGAACCGGTGACCCGTGAGCACCACCGAACCCGCCCCGCCGCCGCACACTCCCGACGGCCGCTACGTCCTCATCAAGGGCCGCCGCTGGCGGGCCACCGACCCCGAACTCCCGGCCGACGTCGCCGACCGGCTGCGCCACCACCTGATGGCGGCGCGCCGCGCCGTCGGCGCCGCCCTGCGCGCCGAGGACGCGGCGGCCGAACGCGCCGCCCGCGCCCGGGTGCAGAGCGCCAAGGTGGCCCTGGGCGAGCGCGGCACCCCCTGGTGGGAGCAGACCGACGAGGAACGCCGCCACCGCTGGGAGACCGGACTCGCGGAACTCGACGCCGGCACGGACCCCGCCTCCCGGTAGGCCCGGCACGGCGACTCTTCCGGACCTGCGTACGAACGACCCCCCGTACGAACGGGTCCCGCAGGCACGGCCCCCCGTACGAACGGGCCCCCGCACGAACGACCGACCACAGGGAAGACCCGCCATGCGTCTGCGCACCTCCGACACCCACGCCCCGGGCTGGCGCCGCGTGCGCCACGGCCGGGGCTTCCGCTACCTCGACGCCACCGGCGCCCCCCTCACCGACCCCGCGCACAAGGAGCGGATCCAGGCCCTGGCCATCCCGCCGGCCTGGCAGGACGTCTGGATCTGCCCCTGGCCCAACGGCCACGTCCAGGCGCTGGGCACCGACGCCGCGGGCCGCCGCCAGTACCTCTACCACCCGGAGTTCCGCGCCCGGCAGGAGCAGTCCAAGCACGAACACGTCCTCCAGGTCGCCGCCGCCCTCCCGCAGCTCCGCGAACGCGTCGCCGAGGACCTGGCGGGCCGCGGGCTGTCCCGCGAGCGGGTCCTGGCCTGCGCGGTACGGCTGCTGGACCTCGGCTTCTTCCGGATCGGCACCTCCGCCTACGCCCGGGCCAACGAGACGTACGGACTCACCACCATGCTCCCCGAGCACGTCGAGTGCCGCCGCGGCGAGATCGCGTTCTCCTACCCCGGCAAGGGCGCCAACTGGCAGGTGCGCGCCCTGGTGGACGCCCCCGCCCACGACGTCGTACGGGCCCTGCTGCGGCGGCGCTCCGACGGCTGCCAGCTCTTCCGGTACTGGCAGGGCGGCGCCTGGCACGACGTCACCAGCGCGGACCTGAACGCCTGCCTGCGCGAGCTCACCGGGACGGACATCACCGCCAAGGACTTCCGCACCTGGCACGCCACCGTCCTCGCCGCGGTGGGACTCGCGGTGTCGGTGCGGGCCGGACGCCTGTCCCCGGCGGCCCGCAAGCGCGCGGTGGCCCGGGTGGTGCGCGAGGTGAGCCACTACCTCGGCAACACCCCGGCCGTGTGCCGCGCCTCGTACATCAATCCCCGGGTGGTCGAGCTCTTCGAGCGGAACAGGACCATCGCCGACGACCTGGACCGCCTCGGCGAGGACGCCGCCGCCGGGCACCCGGCGACCAGGGGCCCGGTCGAGGACGCCGTGCGCGGGCTGCTGCTGGAATGACGCGCGGCCCGGCCCCGGGACTACGCTCAGCCCGAGCTGTCCAGGTTCTCCCGGACCTTCGCGATCGCGAATCCCCAGCCCTGCTGCACGGTCGGCTTGGCGGGCACCGCGACCTCCTCCGGGTTCGTCAGCACGTCCAGCACCACGGGCCCCGGCTCCTCGAACGCCCGCCGCACCCCCTCCGCGAGGTCCTCGGCCCGCTCCACCCGGATGCCGGTGATGCCCAGCGCCCGCGCCACGGCCGCGAAGTCCGGGTTGTCCAGGACCGTGCCGAACTCGGGCAGCCCGGCCTGCTCCTGTTCCAGCTTCACCATGCCCAGCCGCTGGTTGTCGAAGACGACGAGCTTGACCGGCAGCCGCTCGGTGCGGATCGTCATCAGGTCCCCCAGCAGCATGGACAGCCCGCCGTCCCCGCAGAACGCCACGACCTGCCGGTCCCGGTCCAGCAACTGCGCGCCGATCGACTGCGGCATGGCGTTCGCCATCGACCCGAGGTTGTACGAACCGAGCAGCCGGCGCGAGCCCCGCATCTCGACGAACCGCGACAGCCACACCGTCGCCATGCCGGTGTCCGAGGTGAACACGGCGTCGTCGGCCGCCACCCGGTCGATCGCGGCGGCCAGCGCCTCCGGGCGCACCAGGTGGTCCCGGTTGTCGAACGCCGAGCGCATCCTGCCCACCAGCCCCCGGTCGTGCCCGGGCTCGGCGAGCTTGGCCTGTCCCTCCTGCCACTTCAGGAACTTCTTGCGGGCCGACTCCAGATGCTCCCGTTCCTTGCGCGCCTCGACGCGCTCCAGCAGCCCCCGCACGGTCGGCCCCACGTCCGCCGCGAGCCCGACGTCGACCGGCACCCGCCGCCCGATGTGCTCCGCCACCCGGTCCACCTGGACGACCTTCTTGCCCTCCGGATACCAGTCCCGGTACGGGAAGTCGGTCCCCAGCAGCACCAGCGTCTCCGCGTGGTCCATCGCCCAGGCCGCCGCCGGATTGCCGATCAGCCCGGTCTGGCCGACCTGGTAGGGGTTGTCGCCCTCGAAGCCCTCCTTCGCCTTGAGCGTGAGGACCATCGGCGCGCCCAGCCGCTCGGCCAGGGCCAGCACGTCCGCGCGGGACTCCCGCGCGCCCCGTCCCACCAGCAGCGTCACGTCACCGCTCGCGTTGATCAGGCGCGCCGCCTCGTCGAGCGCGGGGTCGTCGGGCCGGTTGCCGGAACCGACGAGGGACAGCCGCAGCGGCCGGTCGGCGGGCAGCTCCTTGTCACCGATGTCGCCGGGCACGGTCAGCACGGCCACGCCCCGCCGGCCGATCGCGGTGCGCACGGCCACCTCCAGCAGCCCCGGCAACTGCTCGGGCGAGGTCACCGTGGCCCGGAACACCGCCACGTCCTTGAACAGCAGGTCGTTGTCGACCTCCTGGAAGTAGTCGGTGCCGACCTCGGCCAGCGGCACCTGCCCGGCGATCGCCAGCACCGGCGTGCCGCTCTTGGCCGCGTCGTACAGCCCGTTGAGCAGGTGCACGGCACCCGGCCCGACCGTGCCCATGCACACGCCGATCGTGTCCGAGAGCTGCGACTGCGCCCCGGCCGCGAAGGCGGCGGCCTCCTCGTGCCGGCATCCCACCCAGGACACGGACTCCGACGTCCGGATGGCGTCGGTGAGCGGGTTCAGCGCGTCACCGACCACTCCGAAGACGTGCCGGACACCGAGCTCCTCAAGGGTGTCCGCGAAGAGACGGCCAATGGTACGAGCCATGGTCGGGTTTCCTTTCGTCGCGTGTACGAACACGCCTGCCCGCGAATCGACGTCGTCCACACCCCTCCCGCCGCCCCGTGCCGCCGTCCGGGCGGCGGCCGCCGCGGTGTGCGTCCAACGCACCGCGTCGACCGGCGAATTCGGCCCTCCCGACGCAATAGAATCTCTGTTCTAGTGCAAGGGGGGACTCCGCCTTGCCCCATCAGCACCAACGGGGAAGTTCCATGCGGCGTTCAGCCCGTCTCATCAGCATCAGCGGCATCAGCGCCCTGGCCGTCCTCGGTACGGCCTGCTCTGCCGGTACGGACAGCACGGCGCCCGCGTCAGGAGGGCGGGCCGGGCAGACGTCCTCCGCCGGGACCCCGTCCCCCGCCCCCACCGCCGACCCGGCCGCCGCGGTGCGCGCCGCGGTCGAGGCCGCCGGGAAGACCACGGCCCGCATCGACGAAGCCATCAGACTGGTCGGCAGCGGCCAGGACTTCACCATCACGGTGAAGGGGGCCTTCGACATGAAGGCCGACAAGGGCACCCTGAAGGCCGCACTGTCGCAGACCGGCGCCCGGACCGGGAAGGCGGTGCCCCTGGACGAGATCTTCGACGGGGACACCGTCTACGTACGGATGCCGACCGAGCGGTCCGGCGACACCGCCTGGCGTTCGACCGCCCGGGACAAGGCCGAGGCGCACTACCTGATGCGCGCGCCCCTCAACGACCCCGAACACGTGCTGCGCCAGGTGGCCATGGCCCACCAGGTCACCGAGGTGGGCCCGCAGAAGATCGACGGCGTCGCGACCACGCACTACCGGGGCGGGCTGAACGCCGATGCCCTGCTGCTGCGGATGGCGCGGGAGCGGCGCGCGCTGATGGAGGGTCCGTTGAAGGCAGCCGGCGACAACCTGGCGGCGTTCGCCGACGTCTGGGTCACCGAGGACGGCCGGATCGCCCGCATCGGTCTGAGCTGCGACCTCGGCGCGGCGAAGGTGGAGACGACCATGAACCTGACCGCCCACGGCAGGACCGTGAAGCTGCCGCCCCTGCCCCGGCGCGCCCAGCCCGCCGCGCCCGGCTCCATCGGCGGCCCCCTGGGGGGCTGACGGGCCCCGCCGACTCCCGTGCACGGGGCCGGCCCGGCCCCGTGCTCACGTGCGCGACGGCTTCCCGGCGCCGGGACCACGGGCGGCGACCGTCTGCCGCACGCTGCCGGTGCCGACCGCGTGCACCGGCAACGACCGCTCCGCCCGCAGCAGGATCGCCGCCCCGCCGAGCACCAGCAGCGCGAGCACCGACCACAGGTGCCACGGCCGCGCGTCGAGCAGGAACCCCAGCAGCATCGGCGCGACGGTGCGGCAGAGCGACCAGGACAGTTGGTACACCGACAGGTACCGGCCCCGCAGGCGGTCGGGCGCGGCCTGCACGGACAGTCCCTGCGAGGGCGCGGAGTGGATGAGCTCGCCCGCGGTGTAGAGGACGGCGACCGCGAGCACGGCCACCAGGGCCCCGGAGCCGCCGGTGAGCCGGGGCAGGAGGGCGAACGCCCCGAAGGACAGCGCGAAGACGACCGCGCCCAGCGCCGCGGCGCGCGTGCGCCTGCCGCGCAGGGTCAGACGTGCGACGGGCACCCCGGCCGCGGCGACCAGCACGGTGTTGAGGGCGAAGACGGCCCCCGCCAGGGCGTCGGGGAGGCCGACGTCACGGGTGAGGAAGACCGGCAGGGCCATGGCCTGGGCGGTGTACCCGAAGGCGATCAGGAAGTTGGCGCCGGTGACGAGCAGGTAGGGCCGGTCGGCGAGCACCTGCCGGTACCCCTCGCGGGAGCGCGGAGCGGGCGCACCGGCCCGGGCGTCGGGAAGGCGGGACACCAGGAACGCGGCGACGGCGAACACCACGGCCAGCGCCTCGGCCGCCACGACGAAACCGGCGGTGCCCCGGAACGCGAGCATGCCCGCCGCCGCCAGGCTGCCGCACCCCATCCCGGCGTTGCGCAGACTCCGGTCCCACGCCAGCAGCCGGTCCCGCTCGGCCCCTTGGGCCAGGTCCCCGATCAGCGCGTGCTGGCTGGGCGAAGAGGCCCACATGCCGACCGCGACCACCAGGGCGATGCCCAGGAAGGCCGGGTAGGAGCCGGCGAGGGGGTAGGCGGCGAAGCCGAGCGCGCGCAGCGCGAGCACGCCGATGAGCACCCGGCGTCCGCCGAACCGGTCGATGAGGATGCCCGCGGTCGGCATGAACGCCAGCGCGCCGAGCCCGGCGATCGTCAGCCCGGTGCCGATGGAGGTCAGCGACAGTCCGGTGAGCGAATGGACGAACAGCATGGTCAGCGGAACGTAGATGCCGTCCCCGACCGAGCCGACCAGGCTCGCGGAGACGAGCCGTCGGCGGGTACCGGCACGGACGGACGCGGTGCCGTCGGCGGATTCGGCGGCTCTGGCGGGTTCGGCGGTCCCGGCGGTTCCGGGCACGGTTATATCTTCCATGGAAGATGTTTTATCATCCGTGGAAGATAGAGTGAAGGCATGCCGGAAGACCCGATCACCGCCATCGTCGAACAGTGGCACCGCGAGCGCCCCGACCTGGACGTGACGCCCATGCTCGTCACGTCCCGTCTCTTCCGCCTCGCCGACGACCTCGACCAGCGGCTGCGCCCGCCCTTCGCCGCCGCGGGCCTGGGCAACGGCGACTTCGACGTGCTCGCCGCACTCCGCCGCTCCGGTGAGCCCTACGCGCTGTCGGCGGGCGACCTCAGCCGGACGGTCCTGGTCACGACCGGCGCGATCACCAAGCGCGTCGACCGCCTGGAGTCCCGGGGCCTGGTCGTCCGGACGGTGTCCGAGGCCGACTCGCGCAGCCGCCTCATCACGCTCACCCCCGAGGGCGTCACGCTGACCGACGAACTCATCGCCGCCCACCTCGACAACCAGCGCCGGCTCCTCGCCGGACTCGGCGCCCGGGACCGGGACCACCTCGCCGCCCTGCTCGCCCGCCTCGCCGACAGCCTCTCCGGCGGTTCCCCCGCGAGCGACGCCTGAGGGCCGCCCGGCCGGGCGGCCCCGGGCCCCGGTGTCCGCGCCCTGCTCACGCCTCCGCGAGCAGCGGGTCGAACGGGGTGGTGCGCTGACGGCCGGACATGAACGCCAGGAACTCCTTCACGAAGGCACTGCGGGTGTACGTCGCCCCCGGCGCCCCCGCGGCGGGCGCGGTGTCGCGGCGGAACGCGGTGCGGAACAGCGCGCGGTACTCGGCGGCGTCGATGTGACCGCTGCCGTCCTTGTCCGTCACGTCGAAGAGGACCTCGGCGACCCTGATGAGCGCGGGACCCGCGAGGGAGGGCGCGGCGGCGGCGTACTCCTCGGCGCTGACGCTGCCGTCGCCGTCGGTGTCCAGGGCCGCCTGGAGCTCGCGCCACCAGTCGGCGAAGGCTTGGTACAGCCGGGTCTCCTCGGGTTCGTCCAGGTCCAGCCGGCTGGCCAGTTCGCGGGCCATCGCGGCGAGGTCCGGCCAGTCCAGCGAGCCGTTGCCGGTCTGGTCCAGCACCTGCCGGAAGAACTCCTCCGTCTCCTGCCGGTGCGCGTTCGCCCGCGCGGTCGGCGGCGTCGCGTACCCGGTGGGCTTCGGCGGGTCGGGCAGCGGGGAGACCAGCCGGACCAGGGCACCGGCCCGCTTGATCCGGGAGCGCACGGCCGCGAGGGTCCTGGCCCGCGGATCGTCGCTGTCCGGCGTCAGCGAGAGCAGGTCGATGACGTTCTCGGGCGCGATCCAGCGCGCGGGCAGGAACCGGGCGAGCCCGACCGCCAGATAGGCGCCCTGCATCAGGGTCTGCGCGCCCGGCAGTTCGGGCAGCCCCGCGCGACGCCGGAACGGTTCCGGCAGTGAGGCCACCGCGATCGCCCCCACCACCGGGGCGACGACGGCCCGGCCGGTCGCCCACAGCGTGGGCAGGCCGCTCAGCAGCGGGGGAGCGGGGAGGTGGTCGAAGAGCCGGTAGAGGATGACCCGCATCGCCTCCGTGTTCTCCAACTCCTCGGCCACCACCCGGTCGTAGTACGGCCAGAACGCGGCAAGGGTCTCCGGCAGATGCCCGGGCTCGTCGCCCATCAGGGTGAGCGTGCCCCGGAACTCGGCGTACAGCTCCTCCATGAACTCCTGCTCCAGCGGCTGCCCGCTCAGCCGGAACATCGTCACCGAGCTCTCGAAGAGGGTCGCCACCACCCAGGCGCGCGCGTCGGGGTCCATGGCGTCGTAGGGCCGCATCCGGGCGTCGGTCCCCTTGAGGCGGGCGTGCATGCGGTTGAGCCGCGCCGCCTCCCGCTCCCGCGTCGGCCCGTCGGCCCCGACCATGCGCTGCATGCTCAGGTAGGTGTTGCGCAGCCGCCGCCAGGGGTGCGCGACGAAGGTGGAGTTCTCGATGAGGGCGGCCCCGATCGCCGGGTGCGCGGCTTCCAGCACCGTCGCCCGGATCATGGCCAGGACCCACCGGGGGTCGTCGAAGAAGGAGCCGAACCGGGGGTCCGGGCTCGCCACGGGCCCGCTGCGGAAGGGGGCGCCGTCGGGGCGGGTGGGGTCCGTGTCGTCCTGGAGGGTCATGGTCGGGATGCTCCGATCTCGTCCGGCAGCACGCCGCCGAAGCGGCGGTCGCGCAACCGGTAGGCGTGCAGGCACTCGAGGAAGTGGGAAGCGCGGAAATCGGGCCACAGGACCGGCGGGAAGACCCACTCGGCGTACGCGACCTGCCACAGCATGAAGTTGGAGATGCGCTGCTCCCCGGAGGTGCGGATCACCAGGTCCACGTCGGGCGTGTCCGGGTAGGGGAGGTGGTCCGCGAAGGTCTGCTCGGTGACGGCCTCGGCCGGGGTCCCGCTGCGCAGGAGCGAGCGCGCCGCCGCGACGATGTCCGCGCGACCGCCGTGGTCGAAGGCCACGGTCAGCGTCATGCCCCGGTTGTCGCCGGTCAGGGTCATCAAGTCGGCGAAGTCCTGGGCCAGTTCGGCGGGGATGCGGGGATCGCTCACGCCCAGGAAGCGGCAGCGGATGCCGCGCGCGTGCAGGAAGAACGCGTGCTTGCGCACCACGCGCCGCACCAGCCGCATCAGGAAGTCGACCTCGGTGCTGGGCCGCCCCCAGTTCTCGGTGGAGAACGCGTACAGGCTCAGCCATCCCACGCCGGCCGACCGGGCCGCCTCGATGACGTCGATCACGGCCGCCTCGGCGGCGCTGTGCCCGAAGGTGCGCGGCTGGGCGCGCGACTGCGCCCACCGCCCGTTGCCGTCCATGACACAGGCCACGTGCCGCGGCACGCGCCGCCGCCCGTCGGCCTCTTTCCGCGGAGGGGCCACGGCGGCCGGGGCCCCGTCGCCGACTGTCTGCTGCATGCGCGCGCCCTCCCGGGGCATCTCCGCGCCTCCCCCTGCGGACCCCGCGAAGGGCCCGCCCCGGCATGCCGGTACCGGGGCGTGCGCGGCGATGCCGTCTGCTGATCCGATCAACGGGAACAGCATGTCACCGCGCTCTCACGCGGAGTGCGGGATGGCCGGGGGGTTCACTCTTGGTACGCCAGTCCGAGAAACACCTGCTCACACCCCGCGGACGACGTCCGGCGCGGTTTCCCGGCGCGCGTCCCCGTGACCCGGACCCGTCACCCACGGGCCCGGCTCACCGTGCCGTGGAACGGCCGAGCCCCTGGAGGAAGTGCCGCTGGCCGTCCAGGAACCCGTCGGCGAAGAGGGCCCGCGGGGCGAAGAGCGCCGTGAGCGTGGTCCTGAGCTCCGACCGCTCGACGGTCCGCCTGACCAGCGAGTGACCGGCGTCCGGGTGGTGCGCGACCCGCAACGCGCCCTGCGCGCCGAGCACCTGGCGGTAGACCCGCTCGGTGTCGGCCGTGTCCACGTTGACGTCCTGGCCGGCGAGGGCCAGCAGCACCGGCACGCCCCGCAGGGCCCGCAGGTCCCGCGTGGCGTCCGCGGTGTAGTTCCTGGCGACGAAGCCCCAGCGCGCGGCGGTCATGCCGCGCGTGTCACCGTCCATCGCGCGGACGTACTCCGCGAAGGAGGCGCCGCGCTCCAGCAGCCGCCGGGTGGCATCGCTCCTGGCGACCTCCTTCTTCACGACGGCCGGGGACGCGCCGTCGGCCCGCAGCTCCGCGAGCAGGTGGAAACGGCCCTGCCGGAGCCAGTTGACCGCCGGTGACACGGCGACGACGAAGCCGACCCGCGTCCTGGCGGCGACCTTCGGCACGACCCATCCCGCCTGGCTGGCACCCCACAGCCCGATCCGGTCGCCGTCGATGTCCGGGCGTCTCCGCGCCCAGGCGATCGCGGCGGCGGCCTCGTCGGCCCGGTCGTCCATGGACTGGCCGAGCCAGTCGCCGGGCGCGCCCGCGACACCGGGCTTGTGCCAGGAGAGGGAGGCGTACCCGGCCTTGGCGTTCGCCTCCCACAGGGGCCTGTACCCGTCGCCGTGGGTGGCGTCGACCGGCCCGTCCCCGTGGACGTACACGACCAGACCGTGCCGTCCGCGGCCGTCCCGGGGCAGCGTCAGGACGCCGTGCAGCGTGTGCCCGCCGTGACGGATCGAGACCCGCTGCTCGACCATGGCGTACGTGTGCTGCCACAGCACCACGCCACCGAGACCGGCGGCCATGACCAGGGCCGCGACGAGCGACCATGCGACGACACGGAACCCGCGCCGTCGGGACGGGACTTTCGGGCGCATGGGCGACCGCCTCTGCTCGGATGCTTCGATGGGCGTGGGATGCCCGAAGCTATCACTGTCGGAACGGTCGTCGCTAGAACGATAGTTTTTTGCGGGAGGAGCTTCGCGGCTAAATATTCGTGAAATGTCGTATATAGCCGTTTGTAGGGCGATAATAAGAAATACGATCGCCGCCGTGCGAGCAGCGCACAGACAGATGTCACGTCGGCGCATGAGGTGCCAGGAGGTGGGCACATGATCGTCGCACCGCAGAAATCGAGCGCCTGACCGGCGCGAAGCGGTTGCTGCCCCGCGGTCGGCGCAAGGCCGTACGCACCGAAGTCTTGAAGATCGGAATTCCCATGATTGTCCTCGGCGTCATCCTCCTCATCATCGGCATCCTCGCCCACGTGTCGCTCCTGACGACCGTCGGCGGCATCCTCGTCGTGGTCGGAGCCGTGCTGTGGATCCTCGGCGCGACCGGTCGCGCGATCGGCGGCCGCAAGCACTACTTCTAGCCGCGACAGCGGTGCCCGCCCCCCCTGCCGCGCCCGGGGACCCGGAACGTCACCGGGTCACCGGGCGCGGCAGGAACTCGAGGGCGTGACACCACCGCGTCCGCTCGTCCGCCCGACGGCTCAACCGCTCGGGTGCCCCGGTGCCTCAGTGCTCGCAGAGGGAGAACTCGCGCTCGTAGAGCTCGTTGTTGTGCGCGGAGACGAAGAACTTCCGCTCCTGCATGAGCTGTTCGCGGAAGTCCTTCGCCTGCTCCAGCGTCATCGTCGAGGTCTCGGCCCACGGCTGCTGCGGCGGGACGTCGGAGGTCGAGACGATCGACGCCGACGGGTCGACCAGGAAGAACGCGAGGATCTTGCGGTGCCCCGGCCGGGTCGGGTCCGCGAGGCGGAACGAGCCGACGCGGTGCTGAAGGGTGTTGGGGAAGGCCAGGAAGCGCCCCTCGGGGGTGGCCACCGCCCCCAGCTCCTGGTTGAGCGGGTCCTCGTCGTTCAGCCCGTAGACGTCGCTCATGCCGTTGCTGTCGTTCTGCTCGTATTCCGGGTCGTCGAGCGCCGCCCGGAAGCCCAGCCGGCTCTCGGTGATGTTCTCGTTGTCCCAGTAGTAGATGCCGGTGGAGACGATCCGCTCGTTCATCATCCCCTCCACGTGCCAGGAGCCGCCCGCGTACTCGGGCTTCTCCGGGGTGAGGTGGAGGGTGGCCAGCTTCACGATGACCTGGAGACGCCGGCCGCGCAGGTCCACCCGGGCGTCCGCCGGGACCGGCTCGGGAGCGACGAACTCCGGGGCGTCCGGTACGGCCGGAACCCGGTCGTACCACCAGTTGTCCTGCGCCGTCTCGTACGCCGCGTACGCCTCTTCGTAGCCCTCGTCCCCGTCCTCGCCCTCCGGCTCGACGGGCTCGGTGCCGTCGTACCACGAGTACGGGTCGGCCCGGATGCGCGGCGGGCGCGGGTGCCGCAGGTCCGTCAGCACGTTCTCCAGCAGGGGCCGCGCCCGGGCGAAGAGCTCCGGCAGGACGGCCGCCAGCTCGCGGTGGTCCACCGGGTGGACGTTGTTCACGTACGACCGGAAGGCGACCGTGCCGTCCTCGGCCACCTCCACGTCCGTGGGCAGCCACTGGAACCGCTTCGAGTACTCGAACTGGGCGCCCCGCACCTCCGGGTGCTGCCACGCCCGCTCGGGGCCCCCGCTCACCCCCTGCACGAGGCAGAACAACGAGGGATGTATGAGGTCCAGCACCTGGCCGTCCGAGCCCGGGTGCCAGTCCTTCTCCTCCTCGGGGACCTCCTCCAGGACCCGCACCGCCGCGCGCAGCCGCTCCCGCAGTCCGTCCTCGACCAGGGTGTCCGAGTGCCACACCCCGTCGACGGCCGCCGCCTCCGCGCCGGTCCGCTCGTCCCGCAGCCCCGCGTAGTACGCCAGCTCGTCGAGCACGTACCGGATCTGCGCTTCGGTCATGCCCTGGTCGAGGGCTTCGCGCGTCCACCGGGCGACGATCTCGGGGTCGTTCCTCTTCACGAACCACTGCGGCTTCGAGCGGATCAGGGCGCTGCACCGCATCATGTCCAGTTCCCGCAGCGTGCGGGGCTTCGCGTACGCCGTCGTCGGGGACGCGAGGAAGGGCAGCGGGAAGGCAGAAAGGTCAGTCACGGATCGGTCCTTACCGTCGGTGTGGGACGGCCGGAAGGATACGTCAGCGGTCCGACACGCCACCTGGCCCGGCGTCCGGCCGGGCGGCCGGGCGGGCGTGCACGCTCACGGCGTAACCGCCGCCGTCCTCGTAGGGGTCGGCGTCCCAGGTGGCGCAGCGCTGCCGCAGGACGAGCCCGGCGTCGGCGCACCAGCGGTCGAACTCCGCCAGGGTCACCGTCGGCTCCGGCAACGGCAGATGGGCCGCGTCCAGGCCCATGCCGGTGACCAGCAGCCCGCCGGGGCGCAGGGCGGAAGCCAGGTGGCGTACGACCGTGGGTTCGGTGCCGGGGGCCAGCAGCGGGACGACGTTCCCGGCGGCGAGCACCAGGTCGAAGTCCGGTTCCAGGCCCAGGGCGTCGAGCCGGGACAGGTCGCCGAGGAGCCACTCCTGGGCGGGGGCCTCGCGGCGGGCGACGGCGAGCATGGAGGAGTCGATGTCCACGCCGGTGCAGCGATGGCCCAGCTCGGCGAGCCGGACGGCGATCCGGCCGGTGCCGCAGCCGGCGTCGAGCACGCGGGCGGCGGGCGCCAGCAGGGCCGCGCAGAAGGCGGCCTCGCCGTGCACGTCGTGGCCCGACTCCGCGAGCCGCGCGAAACGCCGGGCGTAGTCCTCCCCGGCCTGCCCGTCGGTCAGTTGCGCCCAGCGGTCCCGCTGTTCGGACATGCTCGGCACCCCTTTCTCTCCGTCCCGCCGCGCCGCCGGCGGGCGGGGACGCCGTCCCGGTCCCTTGCATGATCACACGCGAGCCGGCTCAGGACCGCTCGCCGTCCTCGGGACCGAGGCGCCTCTCCACCTGGAACTGTCGGTGACCGGCGCTCAACGCACCGTCGAAGAACGTCCGCGTCGTTCCTCCTCGCCGGCCGATCCGGCATCCGCTCGAACGCATTGTCAGTGGTGACACCTACAGTCTGTTCCACTCGTCACGGTGCGTTGCCGCTGACGGGACGCAGCAACGTGCCGCCGGACCGGTGGCCGTTCGAAGCCAACACCGTTCGAGACAGCACCGTTCGAGACAGCACCGTTCGAGACAGCGGGGAGAACAGCGCATGGGGTGGGTTCCGGCGGGCGACTACGAAGTCGCCCTGGAGGCGGGCAAGGTGGTCTGCCGCAACGGGAAGGGCCGGCGGCTGAAGTCCGTCCCGGCAGGCTTGAAGGACGACCCGGCGGTCGTCGGGCTCCGGCAGCTCACGGAGTGGCTGGACCGGCACGAACGCCGGTGCAGGACCGACGTCGAGCAGTGGATGGTGCGTTCGCTGCCCGTGCCCACCGCCGTGCTCGCCCGGGTCTGGCCGGACCCGGCGTGGCAGGCGGCCCTGCGGGACGTCGTGGTCACCGGTGCGGACGGCGGGGTCGCCGGGTTCCTGCGCGACGTGGACCCCGAGCGCGGCCTCGGGCTCGTCGACCTGGACGGCGACACGGTCCGCATCACTCCGGACGTCGTCAGCGTGCCCCACCCCGTTCTCCTCGACGACCTCGAGGACCTGCGGGAGTTCGCGGTCGAACTGGAAGTGCGCCAGAACGTGGAGCAACTGTTCCGCGAGGTGTGGCGCCGCCCGGCCGGGCTCGCCCCCGACACCACCTCCGTGGACACCTACGCGGGCGGCGTCTTCAAGCAACTGCGCTTCCTGCACGGCCGCGTCACCCAGCTCGGTTACCGCTCGCGCGGCGGATACGCGGTCTGCCCGGTCGTCGAGGACGGCGCGACCGTCGAGGCCCGCATCTGGATCGGCGAGAACGACGGATACGGCGAGTACGACACGGAGACGGGCCCGCTGGGCTGGACCGACCCCTCGGGGCGCGCGCTGACGGCCGCCGAGGTCGGCCGCGTCGCGTGGTCCGAGGGCATGCGCATGGCGGCGGCGCTCTACGCGGGCCGCGACGTCGAGGACGAGGAGCGGGCGGCATGAGCACCACGACGACGAACAACGCGGCGACGAACAACGCGGCGACGAACGCCACGACGAACAACGCGGCGGCGAACGCCACGACGGCCAACGTCACGGCGGCGAACGCCGCGACGGCCGGCTCCCCGGCGGCGAACGCCACGACGGCCGGCGCCGCCTCTCCCGGCGCGACGCCCCTCCCCGCCCAGGCCTCGGGCGTGAACACCGCGACGCCCGCCGCCGGCGCCCGCGCGGCGGCCCTGCTGGACGCCGGGGCGATCCTCCCCGCCCGCACCACCGACCGGGACGACGCCGACGCGCTGACCGCCCGCACCTACACCCACCCCGCCCTGGGCGACCGCCCCGTGGTCCGGCTCGTGCCCGGCACCCTCGGCGAGGCCGAGGACCTGGCCCTGGAGTTCCTCGGCCTGGCCCGGACCGCCGAGGCCCCCGTCGTGGGCCAGGTGCGCCGCGAGACGCTCGGCTTCCCGGCCTGGGCCCTGGTCAACGACCCGGCCAACGGACACCACGCGCTGGCCCTGGTCAAGGACATCGAACGGCTCGGCCGACAGGCCAGAACCCGCGCCGGGGCCGCCAAGGAGGGCTTCGACGCCCTGGGCACCCGACTCGGCCGGGCCGTACCCCACTTCCTGCCCACCTACTACGAACAGGTGGCACGCCTCTTCCTCCAGGCCGAGAACACCAGCTACGCCGCCTCCTTCTTCGGCAAGGCCCGCGAGGCCGAGCGGGTGCACGGGCTGGTCGTGGACGAGGACCGGCAGCGGGCCGTCTTCCTGGAGTTCGCCTTCGCCGGCGCGCTGACCGTCAAGGCGCTGCGCCAGTACGTGCGCGACCTGGCGGCCCGCCTCGAACCCGCCTCCGCCTGGTCGCAGTTCCGCCGCCTGCTGGTCGAGCGCTGCGCCGCCGGCATGCCGCCGTACGCGGCGCTGCCGCAGGACGTGCGCGCCCTCGTCAAGGCCGCCGGACTGGAGCGCGCGAGCGCCGAACGCGACCTGGTGGCCGACCTGATCGGGTCCCCGGGAGTCGTCCGCGCCCCCGCCTCGTTCTGGACGGCCTACCGCTCGGCCCTCGTCGCCCTCGCCCGCGAGGACGCGGCCGTACGGGTCCGGCTCCTCGGCTTCTTCCCCGACAGCTTCAGCGAGAGCGACCAGGACACGGACGGCGAGTCCCAGTGGCTGGCGCTGCTGGCCGAGTGCGGTGCGGAAGACCTGCTGACGGCCCTCCCCGACACCTCCACCGCCTCCGGCCACGCCCCCTCCGCCACGGTCTCCCCGGCGGACTGGCTCGCCCGCTGGGAGGCGCACCGCCGACGCGACCGGGCCACCGCGGGCCGCAGCCCGCAGACCCTCGACCTGACCGCCCGGATGGCGCACCGGCTGCGCGCCGACGGCACTCCCGTCGAGCTGTTCCAGGGCCGCTGGCAGCGCAACGCCGACCTGGACCTCCTCGACCTCTGCCTGGCCTCGGGCATCCCCGTCGCCGAGCCGGACGAGGACGGCACGGGCCACGGTCAGCCGCCCGCCCTTCCGGTCGGCAACTGGCTCACCGACACCGCGCCCGGCGCGCGGGACCTCACCGCCGTCGCCCGGCATCCCCTGTTCCGCGCCCTGCTGGGCCGGGCCGTCGGCGGTCTCGGCGGGCAGCGCGGACAGCACTCGTTCGAGACCGGCCTGGCCGAGCTGGCGGCGCACCCCGTGCTCTCGGAGATCCTCCGGGAGTGGCTCACCGCACGCGCCGGGGAATACACGGCCGCGCGCGGACTCCCCGGGCTGCGCGCCGCACTCCAGCGGCTCTCGCCGTTCCGCTCCGTGGTCGCGGACGTCGCCCCGGAGGCCGTGCGCCTCCTCAAGCGCCACGACCTCCTGCCGCTGCTCGCGTCCACCCTGCGCACCGGCGTCTTCGACGAACTGGGCTGGCCCGCCCTGGACGAGACGTACGCCGAACTCGCCGCCGAGATCGAGCGGCCCGCGGGTACGCGCCGGCAGCACCGCAGATCGGAGAGCGTCGGGGTCACCGGCGCCTGGCCCGCGCTCGTCCTGAACACCCTGGAACGGGCCGTCGTCGTCGGCCCGGAAGGGGTGCTGCTGCGGCACACCCTGCGGGTGCCCGCCACCGACGACCCGTGGCGGACCTACGCCTTCCGTTACGTCGACGGGGAGCTGCTGGTCATGTGGTGGGAGGACGGCGCCATGCGCGGTTACTGGTCGCACCGCCCCGCCGAGGTGTTCACCGTCGGCGGCGAGCAGTCCCTCCGCTGGGGCGGCTCCGGCGCCCTCGACGACGTGTGCCTGCCGCTGCCCGGCGGCGGCCGCGCCACCGGCGGCAAGGCCCTGCACGCGGGAGACACCGCCCTCCCGCCCCAGCGCGCCGTCATCGGCGACGGCGCCGCCCTGTGGCGGGAGGGCCGCCAGGGCACCCGACGGGTGTGGCTGGAGTACGACCCGGCCACCGGCACGCACGGCCGCGCGTCCCTCCCCGCGTTCCTGCGCTCCGGAGTGCTCGACGGCACCCGGCTGCTCGCCGAGCACTGCCAGGTGCTGCCCCTGCAACCCGGCCTGGAGAGCACCCCGTTCGGCACGGACGGCGCGGTCCTGGGCCGCTGGGTCCGCCGTACGGTCACCGAGCCCGGCACCGCTGCCCCCGCCGACGGGCACCGGATCGTCACCGGCACCCCCGACGGCCGCACGGTCGCCCTGCCGGACCCGCTGCCCGACGGCGGCTCCCGGGTGCCGCTCGGCGCCCTCGGCCTGCCCGGCGGAACACGGCCCGTCGCGGTCCTGCACCACCGGTCCGTCGAAGCGCACCCGGCGGACACGGACGGCACCGGCGGCCCCCTGTGGTCCGTCACCGCCGACTCCCGCGGCGGAAACGACGCGGCGGGCACCCCCTACGTGCCTCCCGTCCCCTACTGGCACGCCCTGCGCCCCAGGGACGAACGCGGCTCCGCCGCGCTGCGGAAGCTGACGGACTCGCGGGTGCGGAAGCTGTTCCGGCAGGTCGCCGCCGCCGTCGCCCGCCACCACGAGGCATTCCGGGCCGCGGAGAAGTACACCGGGCCCTCCGTGCAGGAGATGAGCGAGGAGGCCGTCGCGCGGGTGCTGCCCAAGGTGACCGACGCCCGGCTCCGCGCGGGCGTCGCCGCGCTCGTCAGGAACGCGGTGGAGCGATCGGCCGCCGCCGCCCGCTACCTGGAGCCGCCGAAGCCCGACCGGCCGGCCGCACCCCGCGACACCGCACGCGTCAAGGGCATGTTCTTCGACCACGAGCCCGAACACGCCGACGACACCACGCTGCGCGACGCCACCGCCTGGAACTCCGAGCGCATCCACGGAGGCTGGTGGGGAGGCGACAGCCGCTGGACCACGATCCGGCAGATCCTCGCCGTCAACCACGTCCTCGGCGGCGAGCCCGCGTTCGGCCCGCCCGTCCCGGCCACGACGCCGTTCCCCGCCGTCGACGGCTGGCAGCGCGACGAGTGCACCGTGCCCGGCGACGCCCAGACCTGGACCTCCCTCCTCGACACGCTGCCCCGGCTGGCCCTCCGGGCCGCCTCGCAGACCACCTCCGCCGCACACCGCGCCGGCCTCCTCGTCCTGCTGGAAACCCTCGCCGCGGGCCCGCTGGCCGACCCTGCGGGCACGGTCCGGCGGGTGGAGCTCGTCGAGCCGCTCGCGGCCCGGGCAGCAGGCTGGCAGGAGTGCGTGCCCCGCCTCGGCCAGGTGCTGCGCCGAGGTCCCCGCACCGTCGTGATCATCGCCGACCGGGGTTACAACGACCGCCGCGACGCGGCACGCTGGACCGCCCTGGACCACGATCCGACCGGTGTGTTCGGCCCCGTCCCCGGCTTCACCGTCGGCGGCGAGCGCGTGTACGCCCAGGGCGTCGGCCGCGACCGGCTCACCCGGCTCGTCGCGCTGGTACGGGAGCACGGCCCGGCCCCCTGGCGCCCGGAAGCCGCCGAGGCGTTCCACACCGCCACCGGAATCGGCCCCCTCCAGTCCGCCGCCCTGCTGTCGGCGGCCGTCAGCGAGCCCGGCCCCGAGGCGCTCGCCCTCCTCGGGGTGAAGACCCGCGCCTTCGAGGCCGCGCAGAACAACCTGAACGCCCTGCCCCGCGCCGACCGGCACGCCCTGCTGCGGGCGCTGCTGCCCGAGGACCCGGCCGAGCTGTGGGCCACGGGCCCCGACGTGCGGGCCGCGGCCGAGGTCTGGCGGGAGCGGCTGGCCTCCCTCGTCCGCGTCCCCGAGGAACTGGAGCTCGACCTGACCGGCACCACCCCGGAGGCCGTCGACCTGATCCTCAACGCGGGCGCCCGGAGCTGGCTCGCGCACGGCACGGACGTGCCCGACGGCACCGGCGGCCCGAAGCTGCGCCGGGTGCCGGCGCAGGGTGTGCTCCGCAGCGCCCGGACCGCCCTGAGCACCCTCGCCTACGCACTGCCGTACGGGCACCCCCTGCGGGCACACCTGCCCACCGCTCTGGCGGTCCTGCGCGAGCGTCTGGCCGACCCGCTCCTGGTGCTGGAACTCGGCCTGGACTGGACGGAGTCGGGGACTTCGGTCGGCCTCGCGATCCGTGCCGCCCACGGACTCCCCGAGACCGGCGGGGCGGCCGCCGACGGCCTGGTCAGGGCCGGTACGGCGCTGCTCCTCGCCCCCGGCCACGGGGACAACGAACGGCTGCTGATCCGCCCGGCCGGGCTCACCGGCCCCGACGACCCGGCGTTCGGCCTCGTCGAGGGCACCGTCAGCCCCCACCGCACCGACGACCTGTTCGCCCTGCGCGCCCTGCTGAGCGAGGAGACCGACGCGCTGGTCGCGGCGGGCGCCCCCGACGGCTCCCCCCACCACCCGGCCCAGGACCCGGCCCGCACGGTGCCCGGCACGGTGAGCGAGGCCGCCGACGCCCTCGGCCTGAGCGCGGACGCCGCCGCCCTGTACCTGATGCTGCTCGCCCTGCCCGACCCGACGGACCGCAACTGCGTCCGCTGGACCGGGTGGAAACCCGCCCGCGTCAAGAAGGCCCGGGCGGAACTCGCCGCCACCGACCTCGTCGTGGAGGCCAAGCGCTCGCGCGCGGGCCGCAGCCTGTTCCTCCCCTGCGGCTGGCTCGAACGCGGCGCCCCCGGCCTGCCGTTGGAGACCTGGAAGGAAGGCCTGTACCCGGTGGCGGGCTCCGCCCGCACCATCCCCCACCTGTCCGTGCCCGCGCTGTACGCAGCCGCCTGGGCACGGGTGCGCGGCGGCGACGCCCCCGCCTTCGAAGAACTGGACACCCGCGCACCCCGGAAGGGCCGCCGCCGATGACGAACGACACCGCCACCGCTTCCACCCCCGCGCCCCCGGCCGGACCCGCCGGGGAGCACCGCCAGGTCACCCTGCCCGAGGACCGGTACGCCACCGAGCTGGCCTTCCTCGCCGCCCACGACACCGGGCCCCGGCCGCCCGGCTGGCTGCTGACCCCGCGCGCCGTCGTCACGTTCGTGACCGGCAGCGCGGGCGAGGCCCTGGCCCTGCCCAAGGGCGCACGGCCGGGCGCCGGGACACCGCGCCGCCTGGTCGTCGAGCAGAAGTTCGTCGGCGAACGCGCCCTGGTCGAACGGTGCGTGGTCACCCTCGCCGGCGAGCGCGGCCTGCTCCTCGTGGGCGAGCCGGGCACCGCCAAGTCCATGCTCTCCGAGCTCCTCTCGGCGGCGGTCTGCGGAACCAGCGCGCTCACCGTGCAGGGCACCGCCGGCACCACCGAGGACCAGCTCAAGTACGGCTGGAACTACGCCCTGCTGCTCGCCCAGGGCCCCTCCCGGCAGGCCCTGGTGCCCTCCCCGGTGCTGACCGCCATGACCCGGGGGGCCGTCGCCCGCGTCGAAGAGGTCACCCGCTGCCTCCCGGAGGTCCAGGACGCCCTGGTCTCCCTGCTCTCCGAGCGGCGCATCGCCGTCCCCGAACTCGCGGGCACCGAGGGCGCGCAGGTGCACGCGGCCCCCGGGTTCACCCTCATCGCCACCGCCAACCTGCGGGACAAGGGCGTCTCGGAGATGTCCGCCGCGCTCAAGCGGCGCTTCAACTTCGAGACCGTGGGCCCCATCGGCGACGTGGCGGCGGAGACCGCGCTCGTCCGCCGCCAGTCCCGGGCGGCCGTCGAACGCGTCGGCGCCGCCTACCAGGTGGACGACGCGATCCTCGAAGCACTCGTCACCGCCTTCCGGGACCTGCGCGAGGGCCGCTCCGTGGAGGGCTGGGAGGTCGAGCGCCCCTCCACCGTCATGAGCACCGCCGAGGCGGTCTCCGTCGGGGGCTCCCTGGGCCTGGCAGCGGCCTACTTCCCCGGCGACCGGGACGTGCTGTCCCTCCTGCCCGGCCACCTGCTCGGCGTCGTACGCAAGGACGACCCCGCCGACGCGGCCCGGCTGCTGGGGTACTGGGACGGCCCGGTGCGCAGGCGCGCGGAGCAGGGCTCGGCCACCTGGCGCGCCCTGTGGGACCTGCGCGCGGTGCTGGAGAACTGACCGATGAGCCACCCGACCACCCCCGCGCCGCACCCGGCCGCCGCGGCACGGCCCGCCACCCGGACACCGTCCCCCGCCCCGGAGGCCGCCGTGGCGGCCCTCGCGGCGGCCGGGCCCGGCGCGCCGTTCCTCGTCGGCGTGCGCCACCACGCCCCCTCGCTGGCGGCCGCCCTCCCGGCGCTGCTGGACGCGGCGGCCCCCGACGTCCTCCTCGTCGAACTGCCCGCCGAGTTCCAGCCCTGGCTGGGCTGGCTCGCCCACGAGGAGACCCGGGCCCCGGTGGCCCTGGCCGCCGTGCCCGCCGACGGACGCGGGCCGGCGGACGAACGGGGCCCGGCCTTCTACCCGTTCGCCGACTTCTCACCGGAACTGGTCGCCCTGCGCTGGGCCGCGCGCAACGGGGTCCCGGCCGTCGCCTGCGACCTCCCGCTGGCCGACCGGGCCTGGGCGCGGGGCGGACCGGAAGGACCGGCTCCCGCCGCCGGCCCGGGGGAGGGGGCCGGGCTGTCCGCCGCACTCCGGTCCCGGCTCACCGGCCGGGACGGCGACGACCTGTGGGACCGGCTGGTGGAGGCCCAGGCACCCGGTTCCACCCCCGAGGCGATCCGCCGCGCCGCCCTGCTCACCGGCTGGGCGCTGCGCCACGAGGCCGAGGCGCACGGCGGAGTGCCGGGCACGGACCTGGCACGCGAGGCGTGCATGCGCGGCCACCTCGCCAAGGCCCTGGCGGACGGACAGCGGCCCGCCGTGGTCGTGGGCGCGTTCCACACCCCGGCGCTGCTTCCGGCCGCCGAAGGGGTCTTCGTGCCGTACGCGACGGACGCACCCGGGACCCCGGACCCGTCGCACGGGCCGGGGCCGGACGGCGGCGCCCCCACCGCCTGCACGGTCTCCCTGGTCCCGTACGCGTACCCCCTGCTCGACTCCCGGTCCGGCTACCCGGCAGGCATCCGCGACCCGGAGTGGCAGCACACCGTCCTGGACGCCGCCGGGGACCCGGCCGCGCTGCACGAGGCACTGATCCGCACCACGGTCCGGCTCTGCGCCGCCCTGCGCGAACAGGGTCACCCCTACGGCCCGGCGGACGCGCGCGAGGTCGTCCGCGTGGCCGGTGACCTCGCCCGCCTGCGCGCGCTGCCCGCCCCCGGCCGCGGTGAACTCCTCGAAGCCGTGCAGACGGTGCTGGGACGCGGCGAGACCTACGGCACGGGACGCGCCGTCGCCCGCGCCCTCGAACAGGTACTGGTCGGCGGGCGTACGGGACGGCCCGCGCCCGCCGCGCCGCGCGGCGGACTGGGCCCCGCCGTCGAGGCGGAGACCGCGGCGCTCTCGCTCCCCGGCCCCGCGGACGCGTACGAGAGGACACCGCGCGACCTGCGGCTCGACCCGGCGCGCTCCGCCCTGGACCGGCGTCGCGAACTGCTGCTGCGCCGGCTGTCGGTGTGCGGCATCCCCTACGCGCAGGAGCAGACGGTCACCGGCGCGGCGGGCACCGAGGGACTCACCACGCGCTGGCAGGTGCGCTGGACCCCGGCGACGGCCGCGATGCTCACCGCGGCCGGAGCGCGCGGAGTCACCCCGGCCCAGGCGGCCGAGGGCCTGCTGCGGCAACGGCACGCCGCCGAGCGCGCGGAGGGCGGCCCGACGGCCGCACAGGTCGTCCGCGGCCTCACGGAGGCCGCCCAGTGCGAGCTCCCGGCCCTGGCCGACGCACGCCTGGCGGAACTCGCGGACGTACTCCCCGCCAGTGCCACCCTGCCCGAACTCCTCGCCGGACTCGACCTGTTGGACCGCATCGACGCCGGCCACCTGCCGGGCCTCGCCCCACCCGAGGGCCACCGCGCCTCCCCCGGCCGCCCTGCTCCCGCCGTGCCCTCCGGTTCGGGCGTCCCTCCCACCCCCGGCACCCCCGCAGCGGCCACCGACACCCCCACCGCCCCCGACACCCACCCCGGCACGACCTCCGCCCCTGCCCGTGCCGCCCGCACCGCGCACGCGGCGGAGCTGCTGACCGCGGCGGCCGTCCGCCAGGTCGACGGCCTGACCGGCTCCGAGGAGCCCGCCGACGCCCGCGCCCTGCTCGAACTCGCCCAGCGCGCCGACCGGCTGGGCGGCATCCGGCTCACCGGCGCCCTCGCCCGGCTGGCCGCCGACGGCACCCCGCTGATCGCCGCCGCCGCCGGGGCGGTCCGGGTGCTCACCGGCCACGAGGACGCCGACACCTTCGGCGGCCGCGTCGCCTCCTGGGTGGACGGAGCCGCCGACAGCTCCTCCCGGTCGGCGCTCACCGCCCGCCTCACCGGCCTCCTGACCGTGGCGGGCCCCCTCCTGACCGTCGGCACCGGCGCGCTGGACCCGTTGCTGCGCCGGGTCGTCGAACTGGACGACAGCGCGTTCCTGGCCCGGCTGCCCGCCCTGCGCGGCGGCTTCGACACGCTGAGCCCCGCCGCCCGCGACCGGCTCCTGGACACCGTCGAGGACCGGCTGGGCGAACGGGTGGACCTCCCCGGCGGCCACGACCCCGCCGAACTGGCCCGCCGGGCGGCCGCCGACCTCTCGGCCCGCGCCCTCCTGGCCGGCCTCGGCCTGCCCGTCCCGCCCCCCGCCCCCGACGACGGCCCCCTGCCGCCCCCCGGCGGCCCGCCCGCCCCCCGCACCGCCGCGCGGACCATCGCGCCCGCCGACCGCTGGCGGCTCGTCCTCGGCAGGCGTCCCGGCCGACTGCCCGCCGGGGCCGCCCGTCTGGCGACCGCGCTGGACGAGCTGTACGGCACGGGACACGGCGAGGGTTCCCGCGCGGGCATGCCCGACGCGGGCACCGGAGGGCGCGGCGGCCGCGAGCCCTCGTTCCCCGGGGTGCGCGAATGGTCGCAGGAGCTGGCCGCGCTGTTCGGCCCCGGCATCCGCGAGGAAGTCCTCGCCGCCGCGGCCACGACGGGCCGCCAGGACGTCCTCGCCGCACTCGACCCGGCGGCCGTCACCCCGTCCGTGGCGCTGCTCCGCACGGTCCTGCGGTACGCCGGCGGCCTCCCCGAAGCCCGTCTCGCGGCCCTGCGCCCGCTGGTCCGCCACCTCGTCGACGAACTCACCCGGCAGCTCGCCACCCGGCTGCGCCCCGCCCTCACCGGCACCATGACGGCCCGGCCCACCCACCGCCCCGGCGGCCGCCTCGACCTGCCCCGCACCCTGCGCGCCAACCTCGCCACCGCCCGCCGGACAGCCGACGGAACGGTCCGGGTGATCCCCGAGAAACCGGTGTTCCGCAGCCGCGCCCGGCGCTCGGCCGACTGGCGGCTGATCCTGGTCACCGACGTCTCCGGGTCCATGGAGGCGTCCACCATCTGGTCCGCGCTGACCGCGTCCGTGCTCGCCGGGGTGCCGACCCTGAGCACCCACTTCCTGGCCTTCTCCACCGAGGTCGTCGACCTCACCGGCCAGGTGCACGACCCCCTCTCCCTCCTGCTGGAGGTGAGCGTGGGCGGCGGCACGCACATCGCCGCCGGACTGCGGCACGCCCGCAGCCTGGTCGAGGTGCCCAGCCGCACCCTCGTCGTCGTCATCAGCGACTTCGAGGAGGGCGCCCCGCTCGGCGGACTGCTGGCCGAGGTGCGCGACCTGGTCGCCACCGGCTGCCACGTCCTGGGCTGCGCGAGCCTGGACGACGCCGGCCGGCCGCGCTACTCCACGGGCGTCGCCGGGCAGCTCGTGGCCGCCGGGATGCCGGTGGCGGCCCTCAGCCCACTCGAACTGGCCCGCTGGATAGGGGAGAAGACCGCATGACCACCACCCCGCTGCCGCCCGTCGCACCGGAGGTCACGGCCACGCTGGTCGAGGACCTCTCGCCCCGGTTGCGCAAGCGCCTGGACGCGGCGGTCGCCAAGCTCGCCGCCCGCCCGGCCCGCCGGGACGGGGACACGGTGACGATCGCGGTGGACGACGAGACCGAGCTGCGCCTGTACGCCCCGGGCGGGGCGGTGCGCACGGTGGACGCCCTCAGCTGCGGCTGCCTCCTCGCCCCGGCCTGCGTCCACCGTGCGGCCGCCGCCTGCGCGGCCCCGGTGGCGGACCCGCCGCCGGCCCCCGCCGAGGAGCCCGGCACCGACGCCCCGGCGACGGAAGCGGCATCGGCCGCCGCTGGTGCCAACCCGGTGCCGGGCCCCCCGTCGGTCCCCGCCGATGAGCCCGCCCGCGCCGCCGACGCAGCCGGTCCCACCCCGGCCCCCGGCCCCGCCTCCCCTCCCGAGACGGCGAGTCCCGCCGAGCGTGCCGCGGCCGACGCCCTCTGGTCGGCGGGGGCCGCCGTCCTGGAGTCCGGCGTCGACGGAGCCGGCGCGGTCACCCAGTCGGCACTCCTGCGCGCCGCGCACACCGCCCGCCTCCGGCAGCTCCCGCGCGCCGCCGGCGCCGCCCTGTCCGTCGTCACGCTGCTGCGCGCGGCCCGCACCGGCGACCCCTCCTACCGCACCGCCGACCTGGTCACCGCCCTGGCCCAGCTCCTGGGCACCGCGCACCGGGTGCGGACGGCGTCCGGGACGGACCTGGCCGCCGCACGGGGCCAGGCCCGCCGCCCGTACAGCGCCGACGGATCGCTCCGCCTCCACGGCCTGTTCACCGAACCCGTGATCACCGACACCGGGCACGGCGGCGCCCGCACCTGGGTCGCCGCGGCGGACGGCCGCCTGTTCACGGTCGGCGACGTGGCGCCCGGCGGCGCCGGACGCGCTCTGGGCGTCGCCGACCGGGCCGTGCGCCTGGGCGACACCGCGCTCACCCACCGCGAGCTGGGCCGGGCGGGCCTGGCGGTCTCGGGGGCGACGGTCTCACCGGACGGACGGCTGGGCGCGGGCAAGGGCGTCAAGGCGGTCGCCGCCCGGGGCACGGCCTGGACGCAACCACCGCTCGCCGCCCTGTGGGAGACGCCTCCCTCCCAACAGGCCGCCCGCGCCCTGCGGTTCTCCTCCCGCCACGACGCCCCGGCCACCGGCGGCAGCGACCTGCTCTTCCTGGAGGTCGAACTCCTCGGCGCCGCAGCGGAGCCGGGAGGCGCCTGCCTGCTCGCCCGGTGCCTCCCGGGAGGCCCGGCCGTCCACCTCGCCGCCGCCGACGACGAACCCGCCCTGGCCCACCGCGACAACCTGAACCTCCTGGCCGCGGCCCCGGGAACACGGCTGCGGATCATCGGCCGCCTGGTGCCCGCCCCCCACCCCCGGCTCACCCTCCTCGCCTGCTCGCACCCCACCGGCGAGGGCACGCTCGACCTCGGCTTCGACCGCCTGAGCCGCGCCGACCTCCCCGCCCCCGCGCCCTCCGTCCCGCTCCCGCCGTCCGCACCCGGCGCGACCTCGGCCCCGTACCTCCTGGAACGCCGGGTCGAACAGGCGGTCCTGGCGGGCCGCGCCGCCCTCGGCACGCTCGGCGACGTCTCCGCCGAGGCCGGCCGCGTCCGCCGCGCCGGCCTGCCCACGGCTGCCGGGCTGCTCACCGCGCTGTGCGCGGCGGCTGCCCCCCGCGAGCGCGACCACTTCGGCCGCCTGCTGCCCGCCGACACCGACGGGTTCGCCATCCAGTGGCTCGCCTCCGCGCGCTACACGGCCGCGGTCGCCGAGTCCCTGTGCGCGGCGGCCTGGCAGGAGGCGCAGCCGGCCCCGGCCCCCGGTTAGCACCGGTCCGGCAGCGCGCGTGCCGCGGCCCGCGCGCCCCGTGGGATGATCTGGAACGTCGGCAGCGCGCCGGCGGTGGGAAGGGGGCCGGCACATGGCCGCAGGATTTTCGGCGTGGAAAGTCAATCAGCAGTACGCGGTGAACGACCGCACCACCCTCAACGGCAAGCACTACCTCTGCCTGGTGGCGCACAAGTCCAACTCGGCGAACAACCCCAGGAGCGCCGTCACGTTCTGGCAGCGCTACACGATCTGACCGGACGGGCCCGCCCGGGCGCGCCGCCGCGGCGGAACGCGACGGAACGTGCTGTCGTACGGGTGAATCCCGCCGCCGGGCCGTGCTGCCCGGACCGTGTGCGCGCTACACAGTTCCGGTGATCAGAAACCTGACGCGGAGCGCGTGCACGCTCCTCCTCGCGTACGTGTCCCTCCTGCCCGGCACCGCGTTCGCGGCCCCCGCCCAGCCCCCGCGCCCGGCAGCCGCTCCCGACCCGGTCGTCTTCGTCCACGGGTGGAACTCGGACGGCTCCATCTGGCAGACCATGGCGAGCCGCTTCCGGGCCGACGGGGTGCCGTCGAACCGCCTGGACCAGTGGACCTACGACACCGCCCAGTCGAACACCGTGACCGCGGCCCGGCTCGCCGAGGAGATCCGGCGCGTCCTGGACCGTACCGGCGCACGCCGGGTCGATGTCGTCGCCCACTCCATGGGAAGCCTCTCCTCCCGCCACTACCTCAAGAAGTTCGCCGGCGCCGCGAAGGTGGACGCCTGGGTCTCCCTCGCCGGGCCCAACCACGGAACGACCCTCGCGAACTGGTGCCACCAGACCTCGTGCGTGGAGATGCGGCCGGGCTCGGAGTTCCTGAGCGCCCTCAACTCCGGTGACGAGACGCCGGGCACGCCCCGCTACGCGACCTGGGCCTCCCCCTGCGACAACACCATCAGCCCGCGCGACAGCGTCGCCCTGGCCGGAGCCCGCAACACCACCACCGACTGCCTGGACCACAGCGGCCTCCACGAGGACCGGAAGGTCTACGAACAGGTCAAGTCACACCTGGGGTGACGGGCCCGCCCGCCGGGGATAGGGGCACCGGCCACCCGCCCACCCCGCCGCCCGGGACAGAGGCACCGGCCACCCGCCCACCCGCCCACCCGGACCAGCGATCATGGATGGCATGGCGACGGAGACAGCACGGGCGGGGACGCGGCAGCGCGAGGACAGCGGGGCCGCCGGCTGGCCGCTGGCGGTGGGGGACACCGCGCTGACCATCAAGGTTCCCGAGGCCGACCACCTCGTGCGGGCCGGCTTCCCGGCCCATGTGACGGTCCTGTTCCCGTTCCTGCACGAGAGCCTCCTCACCGAGGAGGCCGAACGGGAACTCGCCGCGATCGTCGCCTCGTACGACTCCTTCGACCTGACCTTCGACACCTTCCGGCGCTGGCCGGGCGTGCTCTACCTGGCCCCCAGCCCGCACGCCCCGGTCACCGCCCTGCGCGCGGAACTGACCGCCCGCTGGCCGCGGGCCGTCCCCTACTGGGGCGTCTTCGGCGACGGGGGACTCGACCCCCACCTCACCGTCACCAAGGGCGAGGGCCCGGACGTCTGGCGCCGCGCGTACGACGCGCTGGAGGAGCAGCTCGCGCCGTCCCTCCCGGTACGCACGCGGGTGCGCCACGTGGACCTGATCACCTGGGACGGCCGGCGCTGGCACGACACCCGCGCCCACCCCCTGCGCCGGCGGCCGGGCCCCGCCCCCCGGGCGGAGACGGGGCCCGCCGCTCCTAGGAGCGGCAGTACTCCGCCTCCGTGACGGGGTCCTGAGCCTGCCGCTGCCAGTCCCCGTTGCGGTTGTACGCCAACTGGTGGCGGCCGTCCTCCGTGGTCAGGGCCCACGAGAGCGAGCCGACCATGCCGCCGCCGTGGCCCCAGAGCGTGGTGCCGCAGCTCGTCCGCATCTTCATGATGCCGAGCCCGTACGACATGCCGGGGAGGCCGGTGGACGGGCCCGTCGTCTTCATCGCCTTCAACTGCTCGGGCGGCAGCAGCCGGCCGCGCATCAGGGCGCGGTAGAACCGGTTGAGGTCGCCGCTGGTGGAGATGATGTCGCCGTCGGCCCAGCCCTGCGAGCCGTTCATCTCGGTGACGTCGTCGATCCGGTCGGGCTGTGCCGCGAACAGCTTCGAGTAGGCGCGGCTGCTGGGGCGCGGAACGTGGATGCCGTTGCCGGGATTGGTCGTGGCCGTCAGCCCGAGCGGCCTGATGATCCGGTCCCGGACCTGGGCCTCGTACGACCGCTTGCCCGCCTTCTCCAGGATCAGCCCGGCCAGGACGTAGTTGGTGTTGGAGTACGAGAACTTCTTGCCCGGTGCGAACAACGGCGGGTGGCGCAGCGCCACCTTCACGTGCTTCAGGGGCGACAGGGTGTCGTAGCGGTGCTTGAGGTAGCCGTCGCCGCGCATGTACGTGTTGAGGTACTCCTCGTCGGCCAGGTAGTCGAACAGACCGCTGGTGTGGTTGAGGAGCCGACGCACGGTGATCTTGTTGCCGTCGTTGCCGTTGCCCCGGACCAGGCCGGGGAGGTGGTGCTCGACGGTGTCGTCGAGGTCGAGCCTGCCCTCGGCCTCCAACTGGAGCAGGACCGTCGCCACGAACGTCTTGGTGATGCTGCCGATCCGGTACCGGTCGTTGACACCGCGCGGCGCGCCGGTGGTGAGGTCGCCGACGCCCGACGCCGCCTTCCAGACGCCGCGCGCGTCCCGCGCCTGCGCGGTGATGCCGGGGATGCCCGCCTTCACCGAGGCGTCCATCGCGCGCCGGGTCGCGTCGTGGCCCGCCGGGCCGCGGGACGCGTCCGTCGACGCCTGGGCGGGAACGGCGAGGGCGGTTGCCGCCAGCGCCGCCGCCGCGAGCGTCACCACGCCGGCCCGTGCGGTCTTCCGTACCGTCATGAACGTCATCCGTGCTCCTTGTTGCTCTGCGGGAGGTGCGGGAGGTGCAGATGGTGCGAGCGAGCGTACGGCCGTCAGACGTACGACCGGAACCCTCTGCTCCACAGGACCGCGTGGGGCCGGTGGGGGTTGAGCGCCGGACGTCGGCGGAGCGGCTGTGACCGGCGAGTGAGCGGGGTGAGAGCGGCGGCTGGAAGCGTGAAGGCCGTCAGAGAAGACCGCTCCCGCGCCGGGCGAGGTACGCCCGGCGCGCACCGAAACGGAGTTCCACCATGCGTGCCAAGAAGACGAAGTTCGCCCACGTGCTGGTCACCGCCCTGTTCACGGCCGCCGGGGTGCTCGCCGCCACCCCCGCCCCCGCCCAGGAACCGCCCGCGGACTGGCACTGCGTGCCGTGGGGCTTCTGCATCTACACGGGCGACCACGGCGACGGCCGGGTGATCACGATGGAGCGCGGGGTGTTCGACCTGGGAGGCGTGGCCGGCGGGGCCCTGGACAACAACGTCCGCTCCGTCAAGAACATCTCGGGCAAGACCTGGTGCCTGTACGACCGTCCCGGCTACGGCGGGGAACTGACCCGGATCCTCGACAGTTACGTCGGTCCCATTCAGTTCCACGGAATCGGCGACCGGGTGTCCTCCGTCCGCGCCTGCTGACGGAACCGGAGCGTCGGCCGAGGGGATTCCGCGTCCCCCCGGCCGACAGCGCCGGGGCACCCCGCCGCACTCCGTCGCGCGTCACCGCGTGTTCACCGCACCCCGCCGGGCCCGGCGGCGCCGTGCCGGCTCAGACCGGCGGACCGTCGGGCCCGGCGTGCGACAGCATCTCGTCGACGAGGGCGAGCACGAGGGCGATGCCGTCGGGAGCGGCCGCGCCCCGGCCCCACTCCTGCGCGTACACCGCCGGCCCCAGACCCTCCCGGGCCAGGGCGTCGGTACGCGTGTGCTCGCGGTGAAAGGGCCGGATGCCGGTGAGCGTGACGCCGGTGACGCGGCGCAGCCGGTCGGCGGCGCCCAGGATGCGGGCCGCGTGCCGCGGGTGCCCCAGCGCGCCGGCCGTCCAGGCGATCGTCTCCACGCCCCACACGGGGCCCCAACTGTCGTCGATGGCGCGCTGGCGGACGAGCGCGTCCCGCAGGAGGCCCAGGGCGCGCCCCGGTTCGCCGTGCAGCAGTTCGGTCAGGCCCGTGCACCACACGGCCCACGAGCACGCCCACGCGGCGCCGCTCTCCTCCGCCTCGGCCAGGTACGTACGACAGGCGAACCACGCCGTCTCCCGGGGGCTGAGGAAGGCGGCGGCCATGGCCCACATCATGGTCGCCATGTGGGCGTCGCCGGTGTGCCCGGCGGAGCGGAAGGCGTCCCGGGCGCGGGAGAACAGTTCCACGGAGCGGGGGCCGCCGTCCACGAGGAAGTCGTAGGCGCCCTCGATGTACAGCACGGGCGCGGACCGCGCGGTCCGCGCCCGCCGCCCGGCCGCCCGGCAGGCGTCGGTGAACTCCCGCGCCGCCGGCCGGTCGCCCTGGCAGAGCGCGATCCACGCCTTCATGGCGGTGGCCAGGGCGTGCAGCTCCTCGGGCACGTCCTCGCGGGGGCCGGACAGGCTCTCCAGCCAGTGCCGCCCCTCACTCGGCGTGCAGCCGAAGAACCAGAAGCGGGTGCGCGTGAGATGGACGGCGGTCTCCACGCCGACGGCGGCCCGGCCCGGGTGGGCGCGGCAGAACTCCAGGGCGACCCTGATGTTGGGCACCTCCGCGCGGAGCCGCAGCAGCCAGTCGACCTCGGCGGGCCCGCACCACTCGGCGGCGGCCCGCACCGTCATCCGGTGGTAGTGGGCGCTGTGCCGCAGCCGCAACTCCGTTGCCGCGCCCGCCTGTTCCTCCAGCCGGCACCTGCCGTACTGGCGGATGGTCTCCAGCAGGCGGTAGCGGGCCGCGCCGCCCGTCTCCTCGACGACGACCACGGACTTGTGGACCAGGGCGGTCAGCAGGTCCAGCACCTCGTGGGCGGCGATGCCGTCGCCCGCGCACACGGATTCGGCCGCCTCCAGGTCGCAGCCGCCCGTGAAGACCGCGAGCCGGTGCCACAGCAGGCGCTCGCCGGGGGAGCACAGCGAATGGCTCCAGTCGATGACGCCGCGCAGGGTGTGCCGGTACCGGTGCGGGGAGCCGGTGCGCGGGGACGCCAGCAGCCGGAAGCGGTCCTCCAGCCGGGCCAGGACCTGCTCGACGGTCAGCGAGGAGAGACGGACGGCGGCCAGCTCGATGGCCAGCGGGATGCCGTCGAGCCGCCGGCAGAGCTCGGCGGCGGGCGCGCTGTCGGCGTAGCCGCGCGCCGAGGCGGGGGCGCAGCCCGCCGCGCGCTCGCTGAGCAGCCGCAGCGCCTCCGAGGGCGCGGTGCTCTGCGGGTCCGGCAGGGTGAGGCCGGGAACGACCAGGACGTGTTCGTCCGGTACGCCGAACCGCTCGCGGCTCGTGGCCAGGATCCGGAGCCCGGGAGCCGCCCGCAGCAGCCGCAGCGCGAGCGCGGCGGCCTCGTCCACCAGGTGCTCGCAGTTGTCCAGGACGAGCAGGACGCTGCGGGTGCGCAGGTGTGCGGCGACCGCGTCGGCGGCGGGGCGGGCCGACTGGTCCCGCACGCCCAGGGCGTCGGCGACCGCCCGGTCCAGCAGGGCCGGTTCGGAGAGGGTGGCGAGGTCGGCGAGCCAGACTCCGTCGGCGAAGGCAGGGGCCGCCTGCCGGGCGACGCGCAGGGCCAGCCGGGTCTTGCCCACACCGCCCACGCCGGTGAGGGTGATGAGCCGCGACCGCTCCAACAGGTCGTGAAGAGCAGCGAGTTGGCTCTCGCGGCCGACGAAGGTGGTCGTCTCCGCGGGCAGGTTCCCCGGCTGCCCGAAACCGGAGCGGGCGTCACCGCCCGGGTCGCCGGCCGGTTCGGCCGCGTCGGCCCGACTCGGACGAGGGATCTGTTCCGGGGCGGCGGCCGGCTTCTCGGCGCCGGCCGGTCTCAGGACGGCGGCCGGCTCCGGAGCGGCCGTCAGGATGCGCTGGTGCGTCTCCCGCAGGCCGGCCCCCGGGTCCGCGCCCAGCTCCTCGGCCAGCAGCGCGCCCACCCTGCGGTAGCAGGCCAGCGCCTCGCCCTGCCGCCCGCACCGGTAGAGCGCCAGCATCCGCTGGGCCCAGAAGCGTTCGCGCAGCGGGTGCCGCTCAGTGAGCGTGCACAGTTCGGGCAGGACGTCCGCGGGACGCCCCCGGCCCAGGTCCGCGTCGATGCACAACTCCTGTGCGTGCAGCCGCTGTTCCAGCAGCCCGGGGACGACGTCCTGGAACAGTTCGCCCGGCAGGTCCGACAGCGGCTCCCCGCGCCACAGCCCCAGCCCCTCGCGCAGCAGTGCCGCCGCGCCCGCGGGGTCGCCCGACTCCAGCGCCCGCGCCCCCAGCCGTACGAGTCCGGCGAAGCGGTGCGTGTCCAGGGCCGTCGGATCGACGTCGATCGCGTATCCGCGGCCGTGGGTGCGGACGAGCTCGGGGCCCAGCGCGCGGCGCAGCCGCAGCACGTAGTTCTGCAGGGTGTTGCGGGCGCCCCGCGGGGGGTCGCAGCCCCACATCCGTGCCACGAGCGTGTCCACGGGGACGGCCCCGCCGGCGTCGAGGAGCAGGGCGGCGACCAGCACCCGCAGCCGGGTGGCGGCGAGCCCGACGGGCAGCCCGTCGCGCAGGATCTCAAGCGGTCCCAGAAGTCCGAACTCGTACTGTGCGCCCATTCGGACGAGCCTAGGACCTGACGTGACCGTACCGCTACTTTGGGTGACGTGTGCGCGTCCCGTCCCTCACACCGAGGGCGTGGGCGTCTCGATGATACGGCGCAGCGCGTGCAGGGCGCGGCGGATGTGGCTCTTCACGGTCCCCAGCGGAAGCCCCGTCTCCTCGGCGATCTGAGTCTGGGTCATGTCGCCCCAGACGGCCAGCCCCAGCAGGCGCCGCTGGACCGGACTCAACTGCCCCAGCGTCTCCAGCAGCACCACCCGGTTCAGGGCGTCCTCGCTCTCGCTGGGCCCCGGGTGCCGCAGGGCCTCCTCCTGCTGGGCGGTGGCCAGTCCCGCGAGCTTCGACTGCCGGGCGCGGGCGGCGAGGCAGTCGGCCACCGCGTGCCGGGTGATGCCCACCAGCCACCCGCCCAGCGAGCCCCGGGCGGGGTCGTACCCGGTGCGGCCCCGCCAGGCGGCCAGGAACACCTGCTGGGCGGTGTCCTCCGCGTCCTGCCGGTCCCGCAGCGCGCGCAGGGCCAGCGAGTACACCAGGGAACCCCACTGCCGGTACGCCGCGGCCAGGGCGGCTTCGTCCCCCCGGGCGAGCCCGGCGGCGATGGCCGCCTCGGCGGCCCGGTCCTGCGCGGACGGAACGGGCCGTGCGGTGGCGGGCGCCCGATGGGGAGCCGGCGGAGCTGGGGGCATGGTGCACTCCTCGCGGAACGTAGCCGGATCACGACGCCTCCCAACCTTCGGCAAAGCGCCGCACAACCCAAGTCGCATCGGTTAAGCATCGAAATGCGCGGGGAGCGGGAGCCGTGGTTCCGGAGGGAAGTTCCCAGCTCAGTGCCGCAGAGTCGGTCGTCCCTCCGTCCGCGTCCCTCACCGTGAACCGATGCGTCGCCCAAAACTGACACACCGTCGTGCATCCGGCGGCCCGCCACACCCGGTAGCCACGAGTACCGTCCGCCCGCCCCGAGCGGACCCGCCCGAGGAAACGGGTCCACGGCCCCCGCGGGCCACGCCGTCTCCCGTACCGACGCGCCCCCCGCCCCGCCCCCGTCCCCAGCTCGCGCGGAGGCCCCATGCCCGACCACCTGGACCCCGACGAGCTCGCCGCGCTCGCCCTCGGGCCGGCCGACCCCGGCGTCCCCGGCCCCTCCCCGGGCGACCACCTGCGGACCTGCGCCCGCTGCCGCACGGAACTCCGCCACCTGCGGGAGGTGGTCCGCACGGCGCGCGGGATCACCGTCGACGACCTGCTCGTCGAAGCCCCCGCCTCCCTCTGGGAGTCCGTCACCGCGCGCCTCGCCGAAGCGGACGCGCCCGCCCCCGCCGGGGCCCCGGCGGAAGTCCGGCGTCCGCTGGTGGGCCTCGCCCCGGCGCGCACGGCGGGCGGCACCGTCCACACGCGCGACGGGCCCGCAGGCGGACGGCAGGTCGTCCTCGCCACCACCGGCCTGCCCGACACCGGCGGCTACTACGCGGTGTGGCTGATGGACCGCGCGCACCGCGAACGCGTCGCGCTCGGCGCCCTGCGCCCCGACGGCACGGCCGCCCTGGCGACGCCGGCGGGCGTCGACCTCGCCGCCCACCCCCTCGTCGACGTGTCCGAACAGGACCACGACGGCGACCCCGCGCACTCCGGCAGGAGCGTGCTGCGGGGCGACCTGGGGCACTGAGGGCCACCTCGGTACGACACCCCGCCCGGCCTACGGCGTACGGTTCGGCCCGTGAACAGGACAGCGCCTGAGGCGGACACGGGGGACGAGGCGACCTACTCCACCGGCGAGGTCGCCCGGCGGCTCGGGGTGTCGCCGACCACCGTCCGGTCCTGGGACCGGCGGTACGGCATCGGGGCCCGGACGCGGACCAGCGGCAGCCACCGCCGGTGGAGCGCGCGGGACATGGCCCGCCTGGAGCGGATGTGCGCGCTGACCGCGACCGGGGTGCCGCCCGCCGAGGCGGCCCGCCTGGCGGCCGCCGTCCGCACCCCGCCCCCCGGGGAGGGGACGGGCCCCGCGCGCCCGGCCGCGTCCGGCCGGGCCGGCGCGGGCCTGCCGCTCGGCAGGGTGCGGGCGGAGTGCCGGGGCGTCGCCAGGGCGGCGCTGCGGCTCGACGGCACGGCGCTGGACGAACTGCTGGCCGTCGCCATACGGGACCTGGGACTGATCACCGCCTGGACCGAAGTGATCATGCCCGCGCTGCACGCGGCGGGCCGCAAGTGGGAGGGCGAGCCGGACCGGTACGTCGAGGTCGAGCACTTCCTGTCCTGGCACGTCTCCGGCGCGCTGCGCCGCGCCTGCCCGCCGCTCGCCCCCGGCCGCCCCCACGGCACCGCCACCCTGCTGGCCTGCATGCCCGACGAGAACCACACGCTGCCCCTGGAGGTCCTGGCGGCCGCCCTGACCGAACGCACCCTCCTGGTGCGGATGTTCGGCGCCGCGCTGCCGGCCGAGTGCCTGCTCGCCGCCGTGGAGCGCACCGGGCCCGTCGTCGTCGGCCTGTGGGCGCAGTCCCGCGGCACGGCCGACCGCGCCCTCGCGGACCGGGTGGCGCACACCGAATGGGGCCCGCGGGGGGCCCGCAGGAAACCCGCCGTCCTCGCGCTCGGCCCGGGCTGGGCCGGCGCCACCGGCCTGGCTCGCCCGCCGGGACTCGCGGAGGCCGTCGCGGCGGTGGAGTCGCGCGTGGCCCTCTTCACCGCGGGCCGCCGCCCCCCGCCCGGCCGTTCCCCCCGCTGATCCGCCTCCCCGGCGTGCCCCTCCCGCTCCCGCACGGTTCCGGTGCATCCGAACGGGCCCCCCGAACGGAAGGGCGGGTGCCCAGCACTTCGCCGCGAGAGGAAGGAACGGAGGCCCGCCTTGCCCCCCTCGCACCCGCGCACCCCCGGCCCCCGGGCGGCGTACGACACGGAGATCGCCGTCATCGGCGCCGGTGCGGCCGGTCTCTCCCTCGCCCACCGGCTCTGCGCGCCCGCCCCCGGCCGCCGCACCCCCGATGTGACGCTCCTCGACGCGCCGCCGGGCCCGCTGCGGCCGCCGGAGCGCACCTGGTGCTTCTGGGAGGGGCCCGGCGGCGCGTACGACGACGTGCTCACGGCGTCCTGGGACCGGCTGCGCCTGCGCGGACGCACCGGGGACGAGGTGTGCTGCCCGCTCGCGCCCTCCCGCTACAAGATGCTCCGCTCCACCGACTTCGAGCGGATGGTGTACGAGCGGATCGACGCGGCGCCGGGCGTGCGGCGGGTGGCGGCGACGGTCGACGGCGTCGACGACCTGCGCCCGGGAGCCGTCGTCCGGGGCCGCGACCCCGCGGGCGCACCGCTGCGGCTGCGCGCCCGGTGGGTGTTCGACTCCCGCCCGCCGCCGGTCCCGCCGCCCTCGCGCACGCTGCTGCTCCAGCACTTCCGGGGCTGGTTCGTCCGTACCGAGGCGGCGTGCTTCGACCCCGCCGTCGCCGACCTGATGGACTTCCGCACCCCGCAGCCGCCGCACGGCCTGTCCTTCGGGTACGTGCTGCCGCTGGGGACGCGCGAAGCACTGGTGGAGTACACGGAGTTCTCCGCGCGGCCGCTGGACGACGAGGGGTACGACCGGGCCCTGCGCCACTACACCGCGAAGGTCCTGGAGCTCGGCGCGTTCGAGGTGACGGACGTCGAGCAGGGGGTGATCCCCATGACGGACGCCCGCTTCCCGCGCCGCACGGGCTCCTCGGCCTTCCGCATCGGCACGGCGGGCGGGGCCACCCGGCCGTCCACCGGCTACACCTTCGCCGCCGTGCAGCGCCAGAGCCGGGCCGTCGCGGACGCCTGGGCGCGGGGCCGGCTGCCGCAGCCGCCGCCGGCCTACCCGGCGCGCTCCCGGGCCATGGACGGCGTCCTGCTGCGCGCCCTGGCCACCGGGCGGGTGGACGGGTCGCGGTTCTTCACCGGCCTCTTCCGCGAGGTCGGCCCGGAACGCATGCTCCGCTTCCTGGACGGCCGCACCTCGTGGCCCGAGGACTTCGCCGTCGGCCTGCGCACCCCCGTCCTGCCGATGCTGCGCACGGCCGTGGAACTGCCCTGGCTGCGCCGCCGCCCCGACCCCCGGCCGTGACCGGGCCCACGACCGCACCACCCCCTCCGCCCCCACCCACCACCCCCGGAAGGACCGCATGAGCCTGCTCCGCGACGAGGACCTGTCCACCGCGTTCGACCACGCCGCCCGCACCTACGACCGGCTGACGGCGGCCAACCCCGGCTACCACTCCCACCTGCGCCGCTCCGCCCGCCGGCTCGGGCTGCCCGACGGCGGCGCCGGGCTGCGCCTGCTCGACCTCGGCTGCGGCACCGGCGCCTCCACGGCCGCCCTGCTGCGGGTCGCGCCCCGGGCCGAGATCGTCGCCGCGGACGCCTCACGGGGCATGCTCGACCAGGCCAGGGCCAAGCCCTGGCCGTCGAACGTCACCTTCGTGCACGCCCCCGCCGAAGGGCTCCGGGAGGCGGGCGTGGACGGCCCGTTCGACGCCGTGCTCGCCGCGTACCTGCTGCGCAACGTGGCCGACCCGGACGCCGTGCTGGCCTCCGTACGCGACCTCCTCGCCCCCGGCGGACGGCTCGCGGTGCACGAGTACACCCTCAGCGGCAGGCCCCTGGACCGCCTGGTGTGGAGCGCGGTCTGCCACGGCATCGTGCTGCCCGCCGGCCGGGCCTTCGGCGACGGCGACCTCTACCGCCACCTGCTGCGCAGCGTCGTCGACTTCGACACCGCCGACGCGTGCGCGGAACGCCTCCGCCGGGCCGGCTTCACCTCCGTGCGCGCGCTGCCGATGCCCGGCTGGCAGACCGGCATCGTCCACACCGTGCTCGCCGCCGCCCCCCGGCCCGCCGCTCCCCGGTCCGCCGCCGTCCCCGCGGAGGCCGCCCGATGAGGACCCGCCCGCCCGCCCCCCGCAGGGGCCGCGACCGCCGCGCGGTGACCGTCCCCGGCCCCGCCGGACGCCCCCGCGCCCAGGGCCCGGGGCCCGAGGCCGCCGTCGTCGGCGGCGGCATCGCGGGCCTCGCCGCGGCCACCGCCCTCGCCGAACGCGGCGTCCGCGTCACCCTGTACGAACGCGAGAACACCCTCGGCGGACGCCTCGCCGGCTGGCCCGTCGAACTCGCCGACGGCTCCACCGCCACCATGAGCCGCGGCTTCCACGCCTTCTTCCGCCAGTACTACAACCTCCGCGGCCTGCTCCGCCGGGTCGACCCCCACCTCGACTCCCTCACCGGCCTGCCCGACTACCCCCTCCAGCACAGCGACGGCCTGCGCGACAGCTTCGCCCGGGTGCCGCGCACCCCGCCGTTCAGCGCGCTCGGCTTCGTCGCGCTCAGCCCCGCCTTCGGCTGGGGCGACCTCGCCCGGATGGACGCCCGCGCCGCCCTGCCGCTGCTCGACGTCCGCGTCCCCGAGGTGTACGACCGGCTCGACCACGTCAGCGCCCGCGACTTCCTGGACCGCATCCGCTTCCCCGAGGCCGCCGAACACCTCGCCTTCGAGGTGTTCTCCCGCAGCTTCTTCGCCGACCCGCGCGAACTGTCCGCCGCCGAACTGGTGCTGATGTTCCACATCTACTTCCTGGGCTCCAGCGAGGGCCTGCTCTTCGACGTGCCCCGCGAACCCTTCCCCGCCGCCCTGTGGAACCCCCTCGGCGACTACCTGGCCGGGCACGGCGTGCGGCTGCGCACCGGGACCCCCGTGCTCGCCGCCGCCCCGGCGCGCGGCGGCGGCGTCACCGTCAGCACCGCCACCGGCCAGGAGGCGTACGACGGACTGGTCCTGGCCCTGGACACCGGCGGCCTGCGCAAGGTGGTGGACGGCTCCCCGTCGCTCGGCGACGCCGCCTGGCGGCAGCGGATCGACCGGCTGCGCACCGCCCCGCCCTTCCTGGTCTCCCGGCTCTGGCTGGACCGTCCCGTCGCGGCGGACCGCCCCGGCTTCCTCGGCACCGGCGGCTTCGGTCCGCTGGACAACGTCAGCGTGCTGGACCGCTGGGAGGGCGAGGCCGCCCGCTGGGCCGCCCGCACCGGCGGCTCCGTCGTCGAACTCCACGCGTACGCCGTCGATCCGGCCGCCGACCGCAGGACCGTCCAGAACCGGGCGCTGGCCGAACTCCACCGGGTGTACCCCGAGACCCGGGACGCGAAAGTGGTCGACGCCCGGCACGAATGGCGGGCCGACTGCCCCCTGTTCGAGGTGGGCGGCCACCGTGCGCGGCCCGGCGTCCGCACCCCCGACCCGGCGGTGGTGCTCGCCGGTGACCTGGTGCGCACCTCGCTGCCGGTCGCGCTGATGGAGCGGGCCGCCACCACCGGGTTCCTCGCCGCCAACGCGCTCCTGCGGGAGTGGGGGCTGCGCGGCCAGACCCTGTGGACGGTCCCCGACCGGGGCCGGGTGCCCGTGCTGCGCGCCCTGGCCCGCCTCGCCGGCACCTGACACCGGCACGGGCACGGCCCGGCGCCGCACGCCGCCGACGGGCGTACGGCACCGGGCCGACGGGCTCAGCCCGGGAAGCGCCCGGTGCTGCGCAGCGCCCAGCGGCGCTCCGCGTAGGCGATGTCGTCGCGCCACAGCCGCCCCGCCGCCGCCCGCATCAGCGGACGCAGGACGGGCGCGGCGGCCCGCGCCACCGCGAAGCCCCGGCGGTCGGAGGCCGCGACGACCGCCTCCACGACGGCGGTGCGCGGCCGGCCGGAGGCGTCCGGGCCCAGCGGGGTGGCGTGCGTCTCCACGACGGACCCCTCGCCCTCGCCCCGGGTGATGTGCATGACGACGGTGCGCGGCTCGGGCGCGGTGAAGACCGCCCGCACCGGCACCACCGCGCGCCCCGCCACCTTGAAGGAGACGTCCACCACGAAGGAGTCGTCGCCCTCCTCCGCTTCCGGCGCGCCGACGACCGTCAGATCGACGAAGGAGTACGGGTGGAACCAGGCCCCGTGCCACGGATCGAGCCGGTTGGCGATCACGTCCTCGGGCTCGCACCGCCCCACCACCGTGCACACCGCGGGCACGGCGGCCGCCGGATCGGGCCGCGCGGGAACCACCGGCCGCTCCAGCGGCTCCTCACCGCCCACCCGGTCCAGCCGCACCCACAGCAGCACCCCGTCGTCGTGCACCGGGAAGGGCTCCCACCCGGCGAACGGGGCCCCGTCCAGGGCCAGTCCGTGCCAGTGGCAGACCAGCGTGCCGCACCGCACCCTGCTGTCCTTCAGCGGCGCCCCCAGGTGCGGACAGGCCCCCGCCCCGGCGCGCACGCCGCCGTCCGCACCGCGCCAGAGCACGATCTCGGCGCCGTCCACCACGCGCCCCAGCGGGCGGCCCGCCGGGACGTCGCCGGACGCCCCCACCACGTACCAGTTGCCCGAAGGGCGGGCCTGCGCCCGCTTCAGGGCGGCGGAGATCACCGCGGGGGAGGCGTCGCGCCAGGTGGGCCGCTGCCGCTCCCAGGGCACGGGGCTGCGGCGCAGCCGCAGGGGGAGGCGCTTGCCCCGGGGCGGCGGGCCGCTCCCCGGCCGGTTCGCGCGATGCGGGCCGTTCACGTCGTCCGGGTCGTTCACACCGTCTCCTTCCGTACCTGTCCCTCGCGCGCCGAGGGCTCACCGCCCGCTCCCACGGGGCCGGGCGGCCCGGCGGCGGCACCGTACCGCTGCCGGGGCCCGGCGGCCCGGGCCCTCGCCGCGGCGACGCGCACCAGCCCGTCCACGGCCACCACCGCCCGCCGCCGCCGCGGCACCACGGCCCGCCGGTGCAGCACCCGGTACCCGTCGTCGGCGACGGCGTCCAGGATCGCCCCGTACAGCACGAAGGCGGTGCGGATGCACGGCCGGGCCACCGGATCGAGCTGCGCGATCCCCGGCGCCGCCTCCCGGTACACGGCCCGGGTCAGCTCGGCGGCGTTCTGCAGCGCGGCGGTGATCCGCCGGTCGGGAAGACCCGTCAGACGGCTCCACGCCAGCAGGTCGCGGTCGACGCCGTGGGCGGCGAGCAGGTCCTCCGGCAGGTACACCCGCCCCCGGTCCAGGTCCTCGCCCACGTCGCGCAGGAAATTGGTCAGCTGGAAGGCCACGCCGAGGGCGGCGGCCCGCGGAGCCGCTTCCGCACGCGGTACGACGGTGCCCAGGACCGGCAGCATCTGGAGCCCGATCACCGCCGCCGAACCGTGCATGTACCTCCGCAGGTGGTCGTACGTCGGATAACCGGTGACGACCAGGTCGCTGCGCATGGACGCCATGAAGTCGGTGAAGTGGCCGTGCTCGATGTCGTACCGGGCGGCGGTGTCCACCAGCGCCCGCACGACCGGCTCCTCGCTCGGCCGTCCGGCCAGCCCGTCCCGCAGCCGTGCCGCCAGGCCGTCGAGGGCGGCCGCCCGGTCGGCCGGGGAGGCCGCGGAGTGCAGGTCGTCGACGATGTCGTCGGCCCAGCGGGCGAAGCCGTACAGCGCGTGGACGGCGGGGCGGCGTGCGACGGGCAGCAGCCTGGTCGCCAGGAAGTAGGTGCGGCCGTGCCGGGCGTTGAGCCGGCGGCACTGGCGGTACGCGGCGCGCAGCCCGGGATCGGAGATTCCGGCGGCGTCGAGTTCACGGTCGGTCATGCACGGGGGCCTTCCGAGCGTCGGGCGGGGAGCCGGCCGGGCCGGCGGGGTCGGTGGAACCGGCGGGGGAGGCGCGCCGGACGGGGGCCTGCCGGGAGACCTGTCCGGCGCCGACGACGCGGGCGGCCGCGAGCTTCCCCGAGATGAGGACGGTCGGCACGCCGACCCCCGGGGTGGTGCCGCAGCCGGCCAGGACCGCGTTCTCGGTGCCGCGCACCAGGTTGCGCGGCCGGAAGGGGCCGGTCTGCGGAAAGGTGTGGGCGGCGGAGAAGGGCGTGCCGGCGCCGTGCCCCTGCGCGGACCAGTCGGCCGGAGTCACCAGGCACTCCTCCTCGATCGCCGCCCCGAAGTCCGCCAGCCCCCGGGCGTCGAGGGTGCGCAGCAGGCTGTCGCGGTAACGGGGCCCGAGGTCCGCCCACTCCCGCACGCCGGGCCCGACGACCGTGTTGGGGCAGGGCGCCAGCACGTAGTGCAGATGCCGCCCCGGGGGCGCGAGCGACGGGTCGGTCGCGGTGGGCCGGGTGATCAGCAGGGAGGGGTCCGACATCAGGTCCCCGGTGCGGGTCAGCTCCCGGAAGGTCTCCTTCCAGGCGCCGCCGAAGGAGATCGTGTGATGGCCGAGCTCCGGCCAGGTCCGGTCGGTGCCCGCGTGCAGGATCACCGCCGACGGCGAGTGCCGCAGCGGCGGCACCCGGCGCGGACGCCTGCCGAGCAGCCGGTAGGCGACGGGGAGGTCCGGAGTGAGGACCACCGCGTCGCAGGGGACGCGCCCCTGGTCGGTGACGACGGCGGTGATCCGCTCACCGGTGCCCGAGCGCTCCAGCCGGGTCACCTCGTGCCCGTACCGGAAGTCGGCCCCCGCCTCGGCGGCCGACGCCGCCAGGGCGCGCGGCAGGGCGTGCATGCCGCCGCGCGGGAAGTAGACCCCGGCGACCGTGTCCATGTACGCGATCACCGCGTACGCGGCGAGGGCCCGGGCGGGCGGCACCCCCGCGTACAGCGCCTGGAAGGTGAACACGCGGCGCAGCCGCTCGTCGGAGAGGAAGCGGCCGATCCGGGCGTCCATCCTGCCGAACCCGCCGAGGGCGGCCAGCCGCGCCAGGTCGGGGTGCAGGAGCTGGAGCGGGGAGTCGAAGTTGGCGTCGATGAACCGCCGCATCTGCACCCGGTACAACTGCTCCAGCCAGACCCGCAGCCGCCGGTAGCCGAGCGCCTCGCGGGCCCCGGCGAACCGGGCGATCTCCTCCTCCATCGCCGCGCCCCCGGTGTGCACGTCCAGCGCGCTGCCGTCGGCGAAGCGGGCCCGGTAGGCGGGGTGCAGCGGCACCAGGTCCAGCCGCCCGGCCATAGAGTGGCCGACGGCGGCGAAGGCCTCCTCCACCAGGTCCGGCATGGTCAGCACGGTCGGCCCGGTGTCGATGCGGTAACCGCCCCGGTCCAGCAGCCCGGCCCGGCCGCCGGGCTCGTCGTCCCGTTCGATCACGGTGACCCGCCGGCCCGCGCCGAGCAGGTGCAGCGCGGCGGACAGCCCCGCCAGCCCGGCGCCGACCACCACGACGTGATCGGTGCGCCCCTTCAGGGCCTTCCCGGCCCCCGTCCCTGTCCCTGTCCCCGCCCTTGCCGCCGACGTCGGCGTCGGCGTCGGCCTGAGCCTGCTCATCGAGCCCACCGGACCCCCTCCTCGTCATGTTCGGCCGGTCGTGGACCACCACCGGCCGGCCTCGCGGCCCCCGCCGCCGGAACGGGCGGTGCCGCGACCGCCCCCGTCAACTCCCGCAGCCGCGCCTGCGCGTCGGGCAGCAGGGGCGCCGACGCCAGGTGCCGGTGCGCCACCGCCACGAGGCGCGAGATCTTCGCCTCCGTCACGTCCCGCGCGCCGGTCTCCACCAGCACTTCCCGCACCCGCTCCACGCCCTCGTCACCGAGCGAGGGATTCCCGAGGCAGCGGTCCAGGAGAGCGGCCGACGCCCGGTCGCCGGACGCCTCGGCGCGGGCCCTGGCGACCGCCGTCAGATACGTCAGCTTGCCGTCGCGCAGGTCGTCCCCGGCCGGCTTGCCCGTCTCGCGGGGATCGCCGAACGCCCCCAGCAGGTCGTCGCGCAACTGGAAGGCGATGCCCGCGCACCGGCCCGCGGAGCACAGCGCCCCGGTGGTGCGCTGGTCCGCCCCGGCGAGGGCCGCTCCCAGCGCCAACGGCCGCTCCACGGAGTACAGGGCGCTCTTGAGCGTCGCGGTACGGATCGCGGCGCCCACCGCCCGGGACCCCGAGACCTGGCCGTGCAGGTCCAGGTACTGCCCGGCCACCATCTCGGTCCGCATCGCCCGCCACAGGGCGCGCACCCGCGCACGCACCTCCCCGCTCACCGAGCTCGCGTCCCAGGCCTCGGCGACCACGTCGTCGGCCCAGCTCAGCGCCAGGTCCCCGGCGAGCACGGCCGCGGCCCTGCCGAACGGTTCGCCCGGGCCGGCCGCCCCGGCACCGTCGTGGCGGGCGCCCAGCACCACGTGCAGGGCGGGCCTGCCCCGGCGGACGGGGGAGCCGTCCATCAGGTCGTCGTGCACCAGGGCACAGGTCTGGATGAGTTCGAGCCCGGCGGCCAGTCGCAGCGCGGTGTCGGCGGCGCCCGGACGCAGCCCCCCGGCGCAGGAGCGCAGCCCCCACCACAGGAACTGTGCCCGCAGCCTCTTTCCACCGCTGAGCGTGAAGTCGGCGACCCGCTCGGCCACGTCCGCCGCGAAGGTGGCGTCGAGCGCGGCGCACTCCCGCACCCGCTCGCCCAACACCCCCCGCAGAACCTCCCGCACGGCCCCCGGCACGTCCGCGTCCACGAGGTGCACGGCGGCGGCCCGCCCCGGGGCGGCGGCCTCCGGCCCGTGCGACACCCGGCCCCGTGCCGGGGCGGCCCGCGGTTCGTGTGCCGCCCCGGGACGGAGCCGCCCGTTGCCCCAAGCGCTCTCGCTCGTCCGCGTACGGTGCATCGCACTGCCTTCCCTGGACGCCGGCCGGAATATGTCCTGCCTCTTCCGCCCGTCGGCCTCCTCCGGATGCAGCGGAATCCGAATATCCACTTCGGGCCGCCGCGGCCGGGCCGCCGGGGCACGGGTTCCGCGGGGCGCCTCATGGGCGGGCCCGGCGGGGGCAGACGGAAGTCCAGCGGCTCTGCCGGGGCCGCCGCGAAGCTCCTGAACCAGAGGAAGAACCCCATGCTCGCAGTCGAGAACATCCGTGACTGGCTCGGACGCGACGTCGTCGACGACGAGGGCGGCAAGATCGGTGTCCTGGAGTCCGTGTACGTCGACACGGCGACCGACCTGCCCGCCTTCGCGGCGGTGACGGTGGGCCTGCCCACCCGCAAACGCATCACCTTCGTGCCGTTGGAGGGCGCCTCGGTCTCCCCCGCGCACCTGCGGGTGGCCTGGCCGAAGCAGGTGGTGAAGGACGCCCCCTCCATCGACACGGACGGCGAGCTGACGGCCGACGAGGAGCTGCCGGTGTTCGCCCACTACAAGCTCGACTACGGGGTGGGCGGCACGCGCCGCCTGGCCCGCCGCTGACCCCGGGGGCGCACGCGGGGTCTTCCGGCACGGGACGGTCTCGGACGGCGCACGACCGGCCGGGCGCGCGCCGCCCCGCCCTCCTCCGGACGGCGCACGGCCCGCCGGGCGTGCGCCGCCCCCCTCCCTACCGGCCCCCGAGCGCCCTCACCTCGCGCGCCGTGTCCCGCGCCGCCGGGCGCCGAGCCGCACCTCGGCGCGCACCGGCGTCGGCGCGAGTGCCGCCCGTACGGCGGCCAGCGGCCCGGCCTCCACCTCCCGGAGCACTTCCCCCGGCGCGGCGCACGGCTCCAGGTCGACGGTCAGCCGGACGTGCACGACGTGCTTCGCCCGGCCCAGCGCGACCCGGGCCCCCCGCACCCCGGCCACGTCCGCCGTCCGCGACGCCAGCACGGCCCGCAGGGCGCTCGGCTGAAGCCACAGGCCCGGCCGCCCCAAGGGCAGGCGGGCCCGGGAGCGGGCCGACCGCACGACCGGCACGAGCAGCCGTACGACGCCCAGCAGCAGCGCCAGCGCCAGGGCCGCCAACACCGCCGGCGCCCACCAGGCGTACGCACCCGTCGCGCCCGCCTCGGCGCGCGGCAGCGGCCACCAGCCCGGCAGGCGGGCGCGCAGCCCGCTCGTCGGCCGTACGGCGACATGGCCCACGACCAGCCACAGCCCGGCCGCGAGGGACACCAGCCCCAGCAGCAGGAGCGCGGCCCGGGTCGTGAACGTCGTCGCGGGCGTGGTCGTCATGTCCCTGCCTCCTCGGTACGGCCGGACTCCCCGGCACAGCCCGGTGCGGCCCGCAGCCGTACGCGCGAACGCGGTGGCCGCGCCAGCCCCAGCGCGCCGAGCGCCCCCTCGACCGCCTCGGTCAGCCCGGTCTCGACAGCGGCGGGCTCGCCGTACCCGGCCAGCGCCCGGACCGTGACGCGACGACGGCCCGCCCGCACCCGGGCAGAGGTCACTCCCGGCACGGCCAGCGCCGTGTCCCGCACCAGCAGCGCGATCGCCGAACGGTCCAGCACGGCGCGGGTGCCGTTCGTCCGCACGGTCATCGGCAGCCGGTCGCGCCATCCCGGCAGCACGGCCGCGCCCAGCACCCACAGCCCGAGGACGAGCGCCGCGAGACCCGCCACGAGCGCCGCCGGGTCCGCGAGGGAGGTGGTCGCCACCCGGTGCAGCACATCGGGGCGGGGCGCACCGGGCAGCACGTGCCCGGTGCGACGGGCGACGCCCTCGGCGAGCAGGTAGCCGCAGGCGGCCGTTCCCACGCACAGGACGAGGAGCGCGACGCCCCGGCGCGGCGACCACGGGCGGCGCGGCACGGCCGGAAGGCGTTCCGCCCCGCCCGCCGCGGCTTCGACGCCACCCGCATCCCCCGGCCCCTCCCGCGTGCCCGGCCCGCCCCCGGTCAGGGCCGTCACCCGTACCTCCGGCGGCGGCACCGCCAGGCCCGTCAGCTCCGCCGTGGTGCGGGCCACGTGCCGCTGGACGTGTTCCGCCGTGCCGGCCAGGTCGGCCGCGTACGGCAGGGTCACGCCCAGCGCGACGGCGGCGGTGCGGCCGGTGCGTACGACCGACGCCGACGGCGGCCCGGCGCCGCCGGGGACGGCCTCCGCGCAGGACCGGGCAGCGATACGGCGTACCGCCCGGTCGCTGACGGTGGTGGACCCCCGCTCGGCGGGCGGAACGGCAGCCGCCCCGGCGGACGCGGGCGCGCTCACCGGGCCCTCCGGCGGCCCTCGCCCGGCCCGCCGGACCGGTCGAGCCGGTCCCACAGCCGCTGCCTCGCCTCCTCGTCCTCCAGGAGGTGCCCCACGGCCCACCCGGCGGCGCCGCAGAGCGCGACGACGAGGAAGGCGCCGAAGCCGCCGAACCAGCCGGCGAGGCCGAGTGCGAGGCCCGCGAGGGCGCCCAGGGACGACCTGTTCATGCGACCCGGGCCTCGGCGCCGGATGCGTCGTCCTGGTCGTCGTCCGGCAGGTGGACGTCGTTGACCGTCACGTTGACCTCCACGACCTCCAGGCCCGTGGTCCGCTCCACCGCCGAGACGACGTTCTCCCGCACGTCACGGGCGACGTCGGCGATCGACACCCCGTACTCCACGACCAGCTCCAGGTCGATGGCCGTCTGCACCTCGCCGACCTCGACCTTGACGCCCCGGCCCACGCTCGGCCGGCCGACCGGCACCCGGTCGCGGACCGCGCCGATGGTGCGCGACAGGCCGCCGCCCATGTCGTGCACGCCAGGGATCTCCCGGGCCGCGATTCCGGCGATCTTCACGACCACGAGGTCCGCGATGGCGGTCTTGCCCCGGGTGGCCGCGGGCTCGTCCGGGCCGGGCCTGCCGTGGCCCACCGAGGTCAGGTCCGAAGCGCCCCGGCGGGGGGCGGCGGCCGGGGAAGTGCCGGGGCCGGCGGTGCCGACGGGGCCGGCGGTCTGCTGCGAAGCCATGAGGAGTCTCCCGAAAGTAGCGCTGCTCTTGCTCGGTCACGTCGTTGGACTCCGTACCCGCCGATCCGTTACGCGCCGATTCCGGATTCGTTCTTCCGGCTGGTCCGCGTGACGGAACGCGGCGAGCGGTGTCGAACACGCGCAGGGCCGAGGAGAGGAGCCGGCAAGTGCCCGGAAACGGGGATGACCAGAGTGACGGCGGCAACGCCGGCGACATCGCGGACGGCACGGCGGAGGACGTGCCCGACCGCCTGCTCGCCGTACGCGCCGGCGAGGGCGACGAGGGGGCCTTCGAAGTCCTCGTACGGCGGCACGGCCCGGAACTGCTGCGGCTGGCCACCCGGATGCTCGCCAGCACCACCGAGGCGGAGGACGCCGTGCAGGAGGCCTTCGTGAGCGCGTGGCGCAGCCTGCCGGAATTCCGCGGCGACGCGGCGTTCCTGACCTGGATGTACCGCATCGTCACCAACCGGTGCCTGAACCAGCTCCGCTCGCGGCGGCCCGTCACCCACCTCGACGCCGTCCCGGAGCACGAGACGCCGGGGCACGAGGGCTCCCCGGTGCGCGACGCCGAGGCCGGAGCCGCCCTGCGGGAGCTCTCGCGGGCGCTGGAGGGCCTGTCGCCCGAACAGCGGGCCTGCTGGCTGCTGCGCGAGATGCACGGACTGTCGTACGAGGAGATCGCGGATACGGTCGGCATCAGTCCGCAAGCGGTACGCGGCCGGATGTTCCGCGCACGCCGAGCTCTGATGGAGGCGATGGCGGCATGGCGATGAACGGACACGGCGCCCCGCCGCACGACGGCGGACGCGAGCACGACGGCGGACGCGGATACGACAGCGGACGCGCATACGACGGCGGACGCGAGGACGACCAGTCGTGGGGCCCGGACGGCGAGGAGCTGCTGCCCTGCGGACGGCCGCTGTACGACGTGTGGACGCAGCACGAGGCAGCGCCCGGCGCGCAGGCGCCCCCGCGGGCCCCCGGCGGGCATCCCGCCGACTGCGTCCACTGCGCGGCCGCGCTGGAGGATCTCCGCACGCTCGACGACTTCGTCCAGCGGACGCGCACCGAGGACGCGAACACGCCGCAACCGGACGCGTCGGCGGTCACCGCCCGGGTGATGGACCTGGTACGCCTCGAACTGCGGCCCGGCCGGACCCTCCCCCTGGGCGAACCCGAGGAGGACCACTGGATCGTCGAGGCCGCCGCGGCGAAGACCCTGCGGAGCGCCGCGGAGACGGTCGCGGGCGTACGGGCGGGAAGCTGCCGCGTCGCACCGGCGGCCGGACCCGGGGCGGACGCACGGGCCCCGGCACGGGTCACCGTCGAGGTGGAGGCGGGGGCCCGGCGCGCCCTGCCCGAACTGGCGGACGCGGTGCGCCGGGCCGTGGCCCGGGCCGCCGACGACGCGCTCGGGATGCGGGTGGGCGCGGTGGACGTACTGGTGGTCGACCTCTTCGACGAGGACGGCCCCGCGGCCGGTGAGGAGCTGTGATGACGGACGACGTGGGCGCGACGGGGAACGCCGCCCCCCGCGAGACGGGCGAGCGGCTGGCGCGGGCGGTCGCCGGGGCCGCCGCCGAGGTCGCCGGCGTGGCGTTCCTGCGCCCCCGGCTGAGCGATCTGCTGCGGGGCTCGGCGGCGGCCGCCCGCCTGCGGCGCGGACCCGCGGCCGACCGGGGCCCGGCGGGCGTGCGGGTGCGCCGGGACCCGGACACCGCGCGGTGGCTCGTCGACGTGCAGTTCACGGTGCGCCGGGGCCACCGGGCGGTGGACGTCGCGCGGGCGGTCCGGGCGGCGGCCGAGCGGGCGGCGGGCGGGCTGCCGGTGGAGATCACGGTGACGGTCGCCGGGATCGGCTGACCTGCGCGGCCCGCCCCGCGCGGCCCCGTCAGTCCAGGGGGACGCCGGTGGCGAGCAGGTGGTGCAGCAGGGTGCACCACACCCCGGCGGCGACGAGGGCGTGGCGCATCCGCCGTCGGCGCGGCGGGGACACCGGATCGGGCCCGGGGCCCACCGGAAGCGGCCGTACCGCCGCCGTCGGCAGCCGGCCGGGCACGGGCCGCGCCGCCGCGGTCCGCCGAGCCGGTCCTGTGCGCGGGCGACCGGTCACGAGCCGGTGCGGCCCGGGCACCGGCCGCGCGAGCGGCTCCGGGGCGGGCGCCGGCCGCACCGGCAGGCGCACCGGCCGGAAGGACTCCGCCGCCTCGCGGCGTCCCGTCCCGCGGGCCGCCCCGGCCTCCGCGAGCCCCGTGAGGAAGCGTGCGTAGGCGACCCGGCGGCGGCCCACGGGGGAGGTGCGCCCGGTCTCCCAGGACCGCACGGTGGCCACGGTGACCCCGAAGGCCGCCGCCACTTGACGCCGCGTCAGCCCCCATTCCTCGCGCAGGAGCCAACGGGCTGCCGGTGCGGGCAGCGCGGGCGGTGCGGGGTCGGGGGACCGGCGGCGGCCGTGGTCGGCGGAATGCTGCTGAGGGAGCGTCAGAAGAGTCATGTCCGTACGACAATCACCACGCACCCCGGTCACGGTCCGTCCCGGAACATCACCCGTTCAGACCTGCCGGGCGCGCACCCCGCACCCGGCAGGCGCAGCACGCCCGCCCCCTCAGCCGTCCACGCCGGTGAACAGCCCTCCGAACCGCTTCCGCAGCTCCGCCTTCTGCACCTTCCCCATGACGTTGCGCGGCAGCTCCGCCACGACCCGCACCGCACGCGGGTGCTTGTACCGGGCCAGGTCGCCCGCGATGAACTCCAGCAGTTCCGCCGGATCGGGCCGCCTGCCCACCGCGGGCACGACGACGGCCACCACCGTCTCCCCGAAGTCCGGGTGCTCCACCCCCACCACGGCCGACTCCAGCACCGCGGGATGCGCGTCGAGCAGCGTCTCGATCTCCTTGGGGTAGACGTTGTACCCCCCGGAGATCACCAGGTCCTTGTCCCGCCCGACGATGCACAGGTAGCCGTCCTCGTCGACCCGGCCCAGGTCGCCGGTGATGAAGAAACCGTCCGCCCGGAACTCGGCGGCGGTCTTCTCCGGCATCTGCCAGTAACCGGTGAAGACGTTCGGGCCGCGCACCTCGATGCCGCCCGTCCCGCCGTCGGGCAGCGCCTTCCCGCTCTCGCGGTCCACCACGCGCACCTCGACGCCGGGCAGCGGCCTGCCGACGGTGCCGGGTTTGCGCGGGCCGCCTTCGTACGGGTTGGTGGTGTTCATGCCGGTCTCCGTCATCCCGTAGCGCTCCAGGACGGAGTGCCCGGTACGGGCCTCGAAGGCCTGGTGGTCGCTCGCCCGCAACGGGGCCGAGCCGGAGACGAACAGCCGCACCGAAGCGCAGACTTCGGGGGTCAGCCGTTCGCTCGCCAGCATCCGGGTGTAGAAGGTGGGCACGCCCATGAGCACCGTGGCCCGGGGCAGCAGGTCCAGAACCGCCTCCGTGTCGAACCCCGGCAGGTAGTGCATGGAGGCGCCGGCCGCCAGGACCATGTTCGCGGCGACGAACAGCCCGTGGACGTGGAAGACCGGCAGCGCGTGGATCAGCACGTCGTCGGACGTGAACTGCCAGGCGTCCAGCAGCGCACGGCAGTTGGAGGCGAGATTGCCGTGGGAGAGCATCGCCCCCTTGGAGCGCCCGGTGGTGCCGGAGGTGTAGAGGATCGCCGCCGGGTCGTCGGCCGAGGCGTCGAAGACCTCCTCGTGCTCCGGGGAGCCGTGGCCCTCCAGGAGCGTCCCGTCCCCCTCGGTGCCGAGGGTCTCGACGACCGGGCCGGCCCCCTCGCGGTGCGCGGAACCGGCCGTGCGCCGCGGTGAACGGACGAGCACCCCGGGCCGCGCGTCGTCGAGGAAGTACGCCATCTCGGCATCGGTGTAAGCGGTGTTGAGCGGCAGGTAGACCCCGCCGACCCGCAACGTCGCCAGATACAGGGCGATCGCCTCCGGGGACTTCTCCACCTGCGCGGCGACCCGGTCGCCGGGGCGGACGCCGTCGGCGACGAGCCGGGCCGCGATCCGCCGTACCGTGCGCGCCGTCTCGTCGTAACGGATCCGACGCCCGCCGGGCAGCTCGAAGAGCACCTTGTCCGGCCGCCGCTCCGCCTGCTCGACGAAGGACCGGTGGAGGGTCGTGAAGGGAGGCATGGGCCTGGGTTCCTCTCGTTCGTACGGTTTCGGGCGTTGCGGAGCCGCGGCGGCGTCCGGCAGCCGGTCCGCGCTCGCGGCCGCCGGGCGTGAAGTCCTCGGGCCGGCGCCCCGACCGCGCGGGCCGGTACCGGTGGTCGTCCTTCGCGTCGCAGGGCTGCCGCCAGTCTGCGCGGAGTCGTTCGCGGGCCGGCGGAGCTGCGGCCCCGGCACGGGAGCGGACCGGGCGCGCATCCGCCCGGCTCCTCCGCGCCGGGCTCCCCCGGAGCCTGTCGAAATCGGCGCCCTTCACCGGCCGTTCACGAGCGGGGCGTCCCGGGCGGAATCCGCTCCTGTTATCTTTGCGTGACTTCGCGAACGTGACCTTCCGTGATGCTTCGGCCTGGGGCAGCTAACAGCAGGACGGGAATGACCAAGCACGACAGCTTAGACAGGGCCACGCAGGCCGTACGTGCGGCACTGGCGCCGGGCCGGGGCCGGAGGAAGCGGACCGGGACGCGGTCGGCGAGGCTGCGGCTGAGGCTGCCCGGGCGGCCGGACTACCCCCGGCCCGGTAGGCACGGCTGGCAGCGGTGGGTGCCCTCGTGGCGTCATGTGCTGGGCACGGCCGTGGTGTTCGTCGGGCTGCTGACGGCGACCGTGGCCATCGCGTACGCCCGCACGGAGATACCCGACGACCTCAACGCCTTCGCCACCCAGCAGGACAACGTCTACTACTGGGCGGACGGCACGCCCATGGCGCGCACCGGCTGGGTGAGCCGGCAGGAGATGAGCCTGGAGAAGGTTCCCGAACACGTTCGCGGGGCGGTGCTGGCCGCCGAGAACCACAGCTTCTACTCGGACCCCGGCGTCTCCTTCCAGGGCGTCACCCGCGCGTTCTGGCGAACGGTCAGCGGCGGGGACACCCAGGGCGGCTCCACCATCACCCAGCAGTACGTGAAGAACGTCTACCTCTCGCAGGACCGCTCCTTCTCGCGCAAGTTCACCGAGATGCTCATGGCGATCAAGCTCGACCGGCAGCGGACCAAGGACCAGATCCTGGAGGACTACCTCAACACCAGTTGGTTCGGGCGGGGTTCCTACGGTCTGCAACGTGCCGCCCAGGCGTACTACGGCAAGGAAGTCACCCAGCTCAACGCCAGCGAGGGCGCGTTCCTCGCCGCCCTGCTCAAGGGCGCGGCGCTCTACGACCCCACCCTCGGCCCCGAGAACCGCGAACGCGCCGTCGAGCGGTGGAAGTGGACGCTGGACCGCATGGTGGAGGTCGGCGGGCTGAGCCGGTCCGAGCGGGCCCGGTACACCGCGTTCCCCGAGCCCCGGGCGGCCCCCAGGACGACCAGCGCGAGCGGGCAGGACGGCTATCTGGTGGCGCTCGCCGAGTCGTACGCGAAACGCACGGGCAAGATCCCCGACGCGGCCTTCGACCTCGGCGGCTACCAGATCTACACGACCTTCGACAAACGGAGGACGACCGCCCTCACCGCGGCGGTCAGGAAGTCGCGCGACTCCCTGGACCCCACGGCGCGCGCCGACGACCGGCACACCAAGTTCGGGGCCGCCACGATCGCCCCCGACGGGCGGATACTCGCGGTGCACGGCGGCCCCGACTTCCAGCGGCAGGCCTTCAACGAGTCCAACACGGCCACCGTCCCCGCGGGTTCGTCGTTCACCCCCTTCGTCTACGCGGCCGCGCTGGAGCACGGCGTCCGGCGCGGGCGCACCGGCCCCCGCACCCCCGTCACCCCGTGGACCCTGTACGACGGGAACGACGACGTGCCGCTGATGACCCCGGAGGGCCCCTACTGGGACCGGGGCGGCAAGATGGTCAAGGGCCGCAACGACGGCGGGCGCTCCTACGGCCGCATCCCCCTGCGGGACGCCCTGGCGCGGGGCGTGCACACCCCCCTGCTCCAGCTCGGCATGGACGTCGGGCTCGACCTGGTGCGCAGCACCGCCCAGAAGTCCGGGATGCTCGCCGCCAACTTCGGCCCGCCGGTGCCCGCCTTCTCGCTGGGCAACTCCACCCCGAGCGCCATCCGCACGGCCAGCGCCTACGGAGTGTTCGCGGGCGGCGGCCGGCACACGGACCCGTACTCGGTACGGAGGATCACCCGCAACGGCGAGCCGGTGCCGCTGCCCCGCCCGCGCTCGACGCGCGCCCTGAGCCCGGCCGTGGCGGACCGGGTCACCGAGGCCCTCACCCGCCCCGGCGACGACTTCGCCGGCCAGACGGGCACCACCCCCGACGACACCGCGCGCTGGTACGTCGGCTCCACCGAGGAGGCGTCCACGGCGGTCGTCGTCTACCGCATGGACCTCACCAAGAGCCTCGCCCCCCTGCCCCTCAAGGCGCTGGGCCGCAACCCCGCGGCGGCCCGGAGGATGCCCGCCGAGATCTGGGACCGCTACACGGCCGCCCTGCGACGCTGACCCGCACCGTCCTGCCGCCGCCCCGCCCCGCCCCTCCCCTCTGTCTGGAGCAGTCGCGATGATCTGGAAGAAGTCGGCCCCGCTGCGCGCTCGGATACGCACCCGGCCGGCCGTCAGCCTCGGTGTCGCCGCCGTGCTCGTCGCGTCGCTCTCCACCGCGGTCGCCGTGTCGGTGTCCGACGCCCCCTCGGACGGGACGCCGGGCACCGGTCCCGGATCGCGGGCGACCGCGGCCGCGCCGAAACCCACCGACGGCAAGCGGCAGCCGGGCACCGGCAAGGGCAAGGAGGAGAAGTGGGACGGGCAGGTGCGGGTGCTGGGGGACGGCTCCACGTCCTACACCGGCCCGCAGCCCGGCCAGTTGAAGGCGGAGCGGCTCAAGCCGGGGCAGAAGCCGCCCCAGTTCGTGGTGTTCTCCTGGGACGGCGCGCTGGAGGGCGACGACCGGCTGTTCTCCCGCTTCCGGCGCGTGGCCAAGGAGAGCAAGGCCCACATGACGTTCTTCCTCACCGGCATCTATCTGCTGCCGAAGGAGAAGAAGGACCTGTACCGGCCGCCGCAGCACAAGACCGGGGCGGCGGCGATCTCGTACCCGACGGACGCGCACATCCGCATGACGCTGAAGCAGCTCGCCGGGGCCTGGAAGGAGGGGAACGAGATCGGCTCGCACTTCAACGGCCACTTCTGCGGCAAGAAGGGCGGCGGCAAGTGGAGCACGGCGGAGTGGACGTCCGAGATCGACCAGTTCTACTCCTTCGTGCAGAACTGGAAGACCAACACGGGCATGAAGGACCTCGACCCGCTGCCCTTCGACCCCACCCGTGAGGTCGTGGGCGGCCGGGCGCCGTGCCTGGAGGGCCAGAAGACCCTCCTGCCGGCGACCAAGCCCTTCGGCTGGCGCTACGACGCCAGCTCAGCGGGGGACTTCCAGATCTGGCCCGCCAAGAAGGACGGCGTCTGGGACCTGCCGCTGCAACTGCTGCCCTTCCCCCGGAAGCAGTTCCAGGTGCTGTCCATGGACTTCAACTTCCTCTACAACCAGTCGAAGGGCAGCACCGAGGGGAACCCGGCCATGCACCAGACCTGGCGGAAGGAGGCCAGGGACGCCTACCTCGCGGGATTCCGGCGGGTGTTCCACGGCAGCCGGGCCCCGATGTTCATCGGGAACCACTTCGAGGACTGGAACGGCGGGATCTACATGGACGCCGTCGAGGACGTGATGCGGGACGTCTGCCCCCGCAAGGAGGTGCGCTGCGTCTCCTTCCGCGAACTGACCGACTGGCTCGACGCGCAGGACCCCAAGGTGCTGGCCCGCTGGCGGCTGCTCGACCCCGCCCAGCCGGTGGGCTGGGGCACGGCCGGGTGACCCCCCGGCCCGGCGACGGCCCCACGTCGGGGACGCCGGACCGCCGGGACGTGCTCCACCGGTCCGCCCGTACGCGGCAGGGCAGACGCGGGGAACGGGCGGGACGCCGGTCCGCCCGGAGAGTTCCCCCTTCCGCGGCGGACCGGGAACTCCGGGAGGCGCACCGCCGTTCAGGTCACTGACGGCCGGCGGGACGGAGCCGTCGGTTCACCGCGTGAACTGCAGATTCCGTACGACGATCCGGCCGGGGGCGAACAGGCGTGCAGCACCTCCGCGCACACTCCGCGCGCCCGGCCGCGGTCGTGCTCTCCGCCCTGTTCGCCCTTCTGACCCTCCTCTCGCCCGCGTCGGCCACCTCGGCCTCCCGCCCCACCTCGGCGGGCGCGGTGGCGGCGACCGCGCGGGCACAGGCGTGGGCGACCGCCGACGCGCAGCGGCCCCACACCGTGGTGCGCCCCGCACCCGGCCACGGCGACGCCGTGCCGTACCCGCCCCCGCCCTGCCCGGGCCCCGGCGCCGGGGCAGCGGCCCCGCACCGCGCTGTCGGCGGCCCCGCCGTGGCCGTGACGACCGCGGCCGTCACGGCGGGCCGGGACGTGTCCGCGCACCTCCCGCGCGGCCCGCCGTCCCGACGGAGCACTGAAGTCCTCATCGACGTCTGACCACTGGCCTCCGCGCCCGGGACAGACGTCGGCTCCGTCTGCCTGCCCCACGTGGAGACCCCATGTCACGCGCGCCCCTGTGGCGGGCGATCATCGCCCTCGGTGTGATCGCCGCCTCGCTCTTCTTCGCTCTCACCCAGTCCGCCCGCCTCGGCCTCGACCTGCGCGGCGGTACCCAGATCGTGCTGGAAACCAAGAACTCACCCGTGGTCGAGGCCAACGCCGAATCGACCCAGCGGGCCCTGGAAGTGCTCCGCCAGCGCGTCGACGCGCTCGGCGTGTCCGAACCGAGCCTCTACCGGTCCGGCGAGCGGCGGATCTTCGTCGAGCTGCCCGGCGTCCAGGACCCGCGCGAGGCCGCCGAGGTCATCGGCCGCACCGCCCAACTGACCGTCCACCCGGTGCTCGGCGCGACGGACAAGCCGGACGAACGCAAGGGCGAACCGGCCAAGGACGGCTCGCGCACCCTGGCCGACCCCGGCCGGCCGGGGGCGTTCCTCGAACTCGGGCCCACCGCCCTCACCGGCGAGGGCGTCCGGGACGCCGACGCCGTGCTCGACCAGCAGACGATGTCGGGCTGGACGGTCGGCCTCGCCTTCCGCGAGCAGGCGGGCAAGGACTGGGCGCGGGTCACCGGGGCCGCGGCCTGTGCCCCGCAGGACGCCCCCGAACGGCGCGTCGCCATCGTCCTGGACGGAAAGATCCTCTCGGCGCCCGGCGTCACCGCCGACGTGGCGTGCGAGGTCGGCATCATCGGCGGTTCCACGCAGATCACCGGCGGCTTCAGCCGGGCGGAGGCCCACGAGCTGGCCGCGCTCGTCAAGGGCGGCGCGCTGCCGGTGCCCATCGAGGTCGTGGAGCAGCGCACCGTAGGACCCACGCTCGGCGCCGACGCCATCGCCGCCAGCACCCAGGCCGCCGTCATCGGACTCGCCCTGACGGGGCTGTTCATCGTCGTCGTCTACCGGCTGCTCGGCGCCCTGGCCACCCTCGCGCTCGCCCTGTACGGGCTGATCTCCTACGCCGCACTCGTCGCCCTGGGCGCGACCCTGACCCTGCCCGGACTCGCCGGCTTCGTCCTGGCGATCGGCATGGCGGTGGACGCGAACGTGCTCGTCTTCGAGCGCGCCCGCGAGGAGTACCTGGGGGCGCGCGCCCCGAAGTCCTCCCCGGCGCCCCTGGACAAGCCGCTGAGCACCGGTTTCCGCAAGGCCTGGAGCGCGGTCGTCGACTCGAACGTGACCACGCTGCTCGCGGCCGGCCTGCTCTTCTTCTTCGCCACCGGGCCCGTCAAGGGCTTCGGCGTCACCCTCTCCATCGGCGTCCTCGTCTCGATGGTGTCGGCCCTGGTGATCACCCGCACCCTCGCCGACTTCGCGATCCGCCGCCGCTTCGTCCGCGACCGGCCCGGCCTGACCGGGATCACCTCCCGTGGCCGGGTCCGTTCCTGGCTCGCCCACCGCAGGCCCCGCCTGGTGCACCACCGGCGCCGCTGGCTCGGCGTCAGCGCGCTGCTGATCGTGGCCGCCGTCGCCGGGATCGGCCTGCGCGGCCTGGAGTTCGGGGTGGAGTTCACCGGCGGCCGTCTGGTGGAGTACAGCACCAGCACGCCCGTGGACGTGGACGCGGCGCGTACGGCGGTCACGGACGCCGGGTTCCCGCGTGCGGTCGTGCAGGAGTCGGGGGCCGGAGGCATCTCCGTACGCACCGGGGAGCTGAGCAACGACGAGCAGCACGCGATCAGGACGGCGCTGGCCGCCGAGGGCGGCGAAGTCACCGTCGAACGCGACGAGTTGATCGGACCGAGCCTCGGCGACGAACTGCGCCGGTACGCCCTCATCGCGCTCGGCATCGCCGTCGCCACCCAGATGGTCTATCTCAGCGTGCGGTTCCGGTGGACCTTCGCCGCCGCCGCGGTGTCGGCGATGGTGCACGACATCGTGCTGGTGGTGGGCCTGTTCGCCTGGCTCGGCAGGCCCGTCGACAGCGTCTTCCTGGCGGCCCTGCTCACGGTCGTCGGATACTCCGTCAACGACACCGTCGTCGTCTTCGACCGGGTGCGCGAGGCACGCCGCCGCGATCCGGCGGCGGACCTGGAAACCACCGCGAACCAGGCCGTCATCCAGACGCTGCCGCGCACGGTGAACACCGGGATGGGCGCGCTGTTCATCCTGGCGGCCCTGGCCGTGCTCGGCGGCGACTCGCTCGCCGACTTCTCCGTGGCGCTGATCGCGGGCGTGCTGATCGGCATGGCGTCGACGGTCTTCACCGCCGTGCCGATCGCCGTGCAGTTGGAGGGCAGCCGCCCGGTGCCGCCGACGCGCCCCCGGCGCGGCGGGACCGGCGGAACGGGCAGCCCGCTGCAACGGCGGGAGCGGGACACGGGCGCCGTGGTGTGAGCACGGTGAGGTGAGACCTCACCCGCTGCCGGCCGGGGCCCGGGAGCCACGGCCGGCAGCGGGGAGACCAGATGGACGGTGCCGGAGAAACGGGAGAAAGCGGAACCCGCGACCTCGTGCCGGCCGCGCGGAAGGCCGCGCCGTCGGGCTCAGTCCCCGTCGGTCTCGACCCGGGTCAGGGTTTCGGCGATCATGCGGACCGCGAAGCCGTGGTCGCCGGCGATGCGGTTGATGTGCTCGGCGACCAGGAACACCGTGGCTTCGAGGGCGTTCATCTCCTCGGGCGTCCAGTCCCCGTACTGGCTGCGCCAGCCGTTCGGGCTCACCTGGGTGCCGGCCGCGACGACCAGGGCGACCATGGTGGGGACGGTCTGCGGCCGGACGCTCCTGGGCATCATGCGCAGCGTGGCCACCAAGGGGGGCACGACGTATTCGATGACGTCCTTGTCGCCGTGTTCATGCGTGCGGCGCAGCCACTGCATGAACATGTAGAGCAGGGTGCAGGTGCCGTCGAGCAGTTCCTGCACCCCCTCGGCACCCGCCGACGCCACGAAGAGCCTGTTCAGCTCGCGGCGTTCGGCTTCGGCGCCGTCCTCGGACTCGTCCTCGGGCTCGTGGATCTCCTTGATCCGCGCGTCCACCATCAGGAGCGCGGCGCCCACGTCACCGACCGGAGCCTCCGCCGGGTCCCACACTGGGGGCACAGGTCATCTCCTCACCTCGACCGCGAGAGCACGGGTGTCCGTACCGTAGCGCGCGGAACGGGCGGCGGTACGGCGAATGCGACTCCCGGCGCCGGCCGGACGCGAGGAGGCCGAACGCGTACCGCGGCCCCCTGCTCGGGGGCGTCCCCGTGTCCGGTCAGCGCCAGCACTTCGGCGGTGGTCCGGACGTCGCCGAACGACCGGTGGACGGTGTGGAGGGCGGAGTCGCAGTTGTGGTCCAGGCCGCGGCGGGCCGCGTTCGCGTCGGCGATCCTCAGCACACGCAAGCCGCTGGTGGCCGCGTCCCGGGCCGAGGACTCGCCGCACACGTCGGTCGGCGTTCCGGTGACGAGGACGGGGTCGACGCCGCGCCCGGCCGGACGGCCGGGCAGCCGACGGGCGGTCCGCTGAGCGCTCCGGGCCCCCGCTCCCATCGGCGGCGGCCGCACGGCGGAACGTCACCGGCAGGCGCGTCACGCCGCCGGGGGGACGCGGAGGTGCCCCGCCGCCCCCTCCCCGGACGACGCCGACGTCACTTCCCGGCAGCGCCCCGCGCAGCCGACGGCAGCAGCCGTGCGGCAGCCACCTCCTCCAGGTGCACCACCACGTCGTACGAACGGGACAACGAGAACGGCAGCTCCGCCCCCGGGCCCGGATAGGCGGTGCCGATGGACTTGGTGTTGCGCGGCGTGGCCAGCCAACTCCGTCCCGGCTCCCGGACGTTGCGCAGATCCACGGCGAAGTCCCGGTGGCGGACCCGGTCCAGGGTGTTCTCGTTGCTGCTCGGCTTCGCGTGCCCCAGACGGAACTCGCGCACCTTCCCCTCCTCGCCGACCGCGTTGAACGAACCCCGGTCGAAGGTGGTGCCGATGCTCAGGTAGTTCTTGCCCAGCTTGTCGCGGAGGAAGGCGCCCTGGACCTTCGGGTACGCCTCCGGGAGCGGGGTGTGCAGGGAGACGTGCGCGTTGTGGGCGGCCAGCAGGACCTTGTCGCCGGTGTGACGCTGCCACCACAGCACGTTGTCCGCCATCGCCGAGTCCCGGTAGCGCCGCGACTCCGCACCCTGCGCGGGGTCCTCGAAGTCGAAGGCGTACCCGCGGGCGGTCTGGTCGACGGCGGTGGCATGCTGCACGGCCCACGCGTGCGCCTCGCGCGCCGACTCCGCCTTCGCACCGCCACCGCCCGCGGGCTTCTGCTGCTTGAGCAGTGCCAGCGCCTTCGCCGTCCGCTCCGCGATCGACTTCCGCTCGGCCAACGGCAGTTCCAGGTAGGACGCCAGGTGGGCCTCCATGGCGGCCGTCGGCCGCAGCCCCCGGTACAGCTCGGTGAAGCGGGGGAGCAGCGCGGGGTGGTGGGCGGCCACGTACGAGGTGATCCGGTCGTAGAGTTCGGGTCCGGCGAATCCGAAGTCGTTGCCGGTGAAGTGCACCGGGTCCTGCGGGTGCTGACGGTTGTAGGCGCGCATCCAGAGCAGCAGGTCGCGGTAGTCGGTGTTGTTCCACCAGGAGTAGGAGCCCTGGAACTCCTCGTCCATGATCTTCCGCAGGTCGCCCTTGCCGTGGACGACGTAGTCGTTGAGGCGCATCCCGCTGCCCCAGCTCGTCTCCAGGGAGAAGGCGCGGAAGCCCTTCTCGGTGACGAGGTAGCGGAAGACGCGGTGCTTCAGCGCGAGGAACTCGTGCGAGCTGTGGGTGGCTTCGCCCAGACCCACCACCTTGGCGTCCCGCACCATGCGCCCCAGCGGACGCAGGTCGTCCAGGGCGCCTCGGGGATCGGTGGTGCGCAGCGGGTGCGCGGCACGTTCGAGGGCGGTCACCGGCGACGGCTTCGCCGCAGCGGCAGACGTGGCCGCGCCGGCGGAGTCGGCGGAGGAGGCGGGCGCGAGAGCCACCGTACCGAGAGTGACGAGCAGGGCCAGAGCGGCTGTTGAGCTGTGCTTCTTCATGTCTCAAGAGTGTCGGGCGATACGGAAGCGAACCATCCGCTCAGCACCCGGCACGGGGTGTACCCCACACCACCCTCCGCCCGTGCTCTGCCCGCACCCCTCCCACCCCCCCTCTCCGCCGTCACCGCCGTCATCGGGACGGCTGCACCGAGGCCGAAAGCATGCAGGCCCTCTCCTCGCCCAAGCGCGAGGTTCTGCGCGTGATCGAGGCAGCCGACCGGAAGACCCGGACGCGGACCTGCCCGGGCGGCGGGACCCCGCGGGCTCCGTCGCCAAGGCCAACGGGGCCGCCTGCCCCGCGTGACCCCGCTGCCCGACGGCTGCTGTGGAGGCGGCGGACGCCGGACACCGACGCCGCCGTCAAGCTGCGGGACGCCGCCGAGACGGCCCGCAGCGCGTCAGCCGGGCATCACGTGCCGGTGAGGATCTGCCGGATGCCGTCCCGGAAGCCCGTGACCGGGAAGTCGGGGAACCGCGCGGCGAACTTCGAGGAGTCGAAGACGTTGTCCTGCCGGTAGCGCGGCAGCAGTTCCTCCGCCTCCTTGACGGCCGGGTTGATGAGCCCGCCGAGCCTGAAGGCCCAGCCGGGGACCGTGGAGTAGGGGATCTTCCTCCCGGTGATCTGCGAGGCCGCGCCGATCATGTCGTGGTAGGTCGGGCGGTCCGGGTCGACCGGCAGATGCCACGTCTGTCCGTACGCGTCGGGGGTGTTCCCGATGCGGGCCATGGCCCGGCTGGCGTCCGGGGTCCAGATCAGGGTGCGCCGGGTGTGCGCGTTGAGCGGCACCATCGGCCGCTTCTTCTCCTTGATGCGGTGGAAGACGGCCGAGTTGGTCAGGCTCTGGGTCTTGCCGGGGCCGTAGAACTCGGGGGCGCGGCACACCACCGCGTCGATCGTGCCCGCGTCCATCTCCGTCAGCAGCGTCGTCGCGATCCGGGCACGCACGGCTGCTTTGCGGCCGGCCGGTTCGAACGCCGTGTCCTCGGTCTGGGGCACGGAGGTCCGCGGGTACATGTAGGTGTTGTCGAAGAAGACGAGTTTGCTGCCGTGCTTGCGGCAGGCGGCGATCGTGTTGGCCATCATGGCCGGGAACCGCTGTTCCCACAGCGCGGAGTCCATGGGCAGGCCGACGGTGAGGTAGACGATGTCGCTTCCCGCCACCGCTGCTTCGGTGGCCTCGGCGTCCATCAGGTCCGCGGGCACGAGCTGGTCGCTTTCGTGCACCTTGCGGGGGCGCCTGCTGACCAGGCGGATGTCGTGGGTGTACGCGCGGTGCAGTTCGCGGGTGAGCTCTTCGGCGATCTGGCCGCCGGATCCGAGCACGGTCTGCATGGGGGGGCTGCCCTTCGGGACGGAACGGGGGTGTGGGGGGGTACGGGCTGTCAGAGCAGCGCGGCGACCTTGGCCGCGGTCTCCTTGGCCGATCCGGGGTTCTGGCCGGTGACGAGCCTGCCGTCGACGACGGTGTGGGAGACGAACGGCAGCAGCGCCTTCGAGTAGCGTGCGCCGCGCTCCTTCATCCGCTCTTCGATGTTGTACGGCACGAGCTTGTCGACGCGGGCGAGGACTTCCTCCCGCCAGGAGAACCCGGTGAGGTCGCGGCCGGCGACGAGGTGGCTTCCGTCGGAAAGGGTGGTGTCGAGCAGTCCGCAGTATCCGTGGCAGACCGCGCCGACGACGCCGCCGTGCTCGTAGATCTCCCGGGTGATCCGTTGCAGCCCCTCGCTGGCGGGGAAGTCGAACATCACCGCGTGGCCGCCGGTGAAGTAGATCGCGTCGTAGTCCGCCGGGTCGATCCGCTCGGGGCCCGCGGTGTCGTCGAGCAGTGCCATGCGGGCCGGGTCGGTGTGCCAGGCCTTGGCGGACCTGTCGTAGGCGGGGAACTTCAGGGAGCGCGGCTCCAGCGGCGACCTCCCGCCCGCGGGGCTCACGATCGTCTGCTCGAAACCGTGCTCCTCGAAGATGTCGTAGGCATGGGTCAGCTCCGACAGCCAGAGCCCGGTCGGGTGCGAGGGGTCGGTCTCGTAGTGGTCGACGTTGGTGACGACGAGCACGATGCGCTTGCTCATGGGACCTCGTTCACGGGCTGGACGACGGGGGGAAGACGGCGGCGACGGCCGAACGGACGCGTTCGTCGACGGCGGCGGGATCGGCGGAGGAGAGCTTGCCGTCGAGGTGCAGGAAGGCCAGCCCGTGAGCGAGCGACCACCCGGCGGTGGCCAGGACGACCGGATCGGACGCGGGGAAGACCTCGGCCATGATGCCTTCGAGGAGGTCGTGCAGCGCGGCGGACGCGCGCACCCTCTCGTCGTTCCGGTCGTCACACGCCTGCCCGAACATGAGCCGGAACAGCGCCGGCCTGCGCAGAGCGAAACGTACGTACCCGACGGCGAACTCACCGAGCTCGGCGGCGGACGCCGGTCTCGGCTCCCCAGGAGCGAGGTCGCTCATCAATTCGCGCAGCCCATGGACGGCCAGCGCCGATTCCAGCTCCTCGCGGTCGGCGAAGTGCCGGTACGGAGCGGCGGTGGACACACCGGCCCGACGGGCGAGCGCACGCAACGAGAAGGGCTCGCCCGCCTCCAGCATCTCCAGGGCGGCTGCCACGAGCGTCGCTCGCAGATCACCGTGGTGGTAGCCGGGCCTGGCCGGTTTCGCGTCCATCAGCACCTCTCAAAGTAAGCACTGCTCACATTACCACGCGGTGAGTACGGGAGGCCGCTCGGCGGGCCCTGGCGGGCACGGGTCGAGGAGTCGCTGAAGCGCTTCTCGCAGGACGCGCGGCCGCCGACGTCCGACCACGGTGCGGACGCACCGGCGGGCACCGGCGACGTGGCCGACCGCACGCGGCAAGGCGGGAGCACACGCCGTGCCCATGCGCCCGACGACGCCCCGCCACCCCGCAGGATCGCCCAGCGGGGGGCGTCGCATGCCCACCCCACCCGCTGGTGCCGCTGCGGATCTTCCGCAACCGGACCCGGGTCCCGGCCAACCTGGCCACCGCTCTGGTCAGCGCGGCACTGTCCACCTCGTTCCTGCTGTTCACGTACTACCTTCAGGACCGGTTGGACGCCGACCCGCTCCAGGCCGGTCTGACGATGCTGCCGCTGGCGGTGTCCCTGATCGCGGCCTCGGCATTGGTTTCCCGGGTGCTCGAACGCCGGGGTGCCCGGTTCTGCGTCCTGGCCGGAATCTGCTGCACCGCACCGGCCATGGCCGCCATCGCACTGGTCTCGCACCTCGGGGCCACCCACCCGCTGGGACGCCATCGCGGGCCGGGCCCCGGACAGGATCGTGTTCGACCAGCTCCTGGCCAGGTCGTAGGACGTCGCCGTGGACGGATGCGGTCTGAAGGCCCGCGCCTCCCGACTCGTCGTGGCCGGCCGGCCCTGCCCGGCAACCGGCCTCCTGCGGTTCCTCAAAACCCTCCTGTTCAGAGCTGCCTGCGCCAGAGCAGGACTGCGGCCAGGACCAGCAGTGTCAGGCCGGCGGTGTGAGGTCCGGCCACGGAGACTCCGTACGCCGTCGAAAGGCGGGCGGGTGCTGCCGCGACGAAGGCCGACAGGAGATTCACGGCTCCGACGACGACAAGGAGGGCGGTGAGGTTGGTGCTGAGACTGGGCTCCGTGCAACTGGCCTCATGGCGGGAGGAGTTGGAGGCTCACGCCCGCAACGGCAGCGCGGTGCGGCTGTGGCCGGACCGGTACGGAATCTCCGCCCCCGCTCCTCTCCCGACGAGGGAGGAGGGGCGGCACCCCTGCCGAGGAAGGGGCCGTTCTGGAGTTCGTGGTCGACGCGGGCGCCGAGGTTACTGGTGAGCGGAGCGGTTCTCCCGTCAGGGGACGACCAAGCGCTGTCTGCCGTCGATGAGTTCGCGTACGGCATCCAGATGCCCGACGTGAGCGGCGGTCTCGGTGATCACGTGCAGGATGACCTCGCGCACGTTGTCGTACCGCCAGTTCCCGAAGAAGTCCGGCCACCAGCCCGGCGCCGCTTCCAGGTCCGCGCCGGCGAGGAGGGCGTCCGCGAGTTCACTTTCCCGGCGGTAGAGAGCGAAGACTTCCTCGGCCGACTTCTCCGGGGCCGGCTGCCACGCATTCTCCTCCACCTCAAGGATCTCGGCGATCGCCGCCGGTTCCCCCGACACGACCGCGCGGAACCAGAACTTCTCGTCGTCCAGCGCCAGATGGTGCACCAGCCCGAGGCACGTCCAGCCGGACGGCAGCACCGGGCGTCGCAACGCCTCCTCGTCCAGGCCCTCCACGATGCTCAGGACGTGTGCGCGCTGGCTGTTCAGCACGCCGAGCAGCGTGGTCAGTTCGGTGTCGGCCATGGGCCGGAGCGTATCCGACCCCGTTGACGCCCGGCTCGTGGATCGTTCGACGATGCCGTTCGCAGGCGGCGAGGGTATGCACGGCTTTCGTGGGCGGCGGAAGCCCGGACACCGTGCGCTGTGGTGGCCCGCAAGGGGAGGAAGTGCCCGCCGCCAGGACAGGGAAAAGCCCCGGCTGGACGGGGGAGACCAGCCGGGGCGGCAGAGGTGTGGCAGCGGAGGGCGGTCGCCTCGCGGCGAAAGGCTCCATGGGGCTTCAGCCGAACGATCTTCCCCATGGGCTGGAGGTGAGGCCCGGGGACACTGTCCCCTCCGCAGCCACATCCATCAGAACAGCGCCCCCCTTGTGGATGTTCCGGACCCGCCCCGCATCCGGTTGTGAAACGGGACACACCGGACGACCGGGAGGGGGGTCCCCGCACAAGGCCGTGGCACCGCCCCCGCCCGCGGAAGGCCGGCGCGTTGCTACGGAGCGCGCAGGACCGCGGTGACCTTGCCGAGGGCGGCGGTCCGGCCGACGAGCGGCACGTACGCGGCGGCAGCCGTACGCGGTCTCTCACCGGCATGCTCCCGGCCGGTGTACCGGCCGTCGCGTCCGGCACGCTCCGGACCGGTACTCCGTCCGGCATGCCCCGGGCCGGTCCCCCCGTCCGGCGTGCCGGTCGTCGCGGACGAGGTAGGCCGGACCCGGCCCGGATGTGCGGGTGGCGAAGGCGCTGCCGGCCCGTTTCGGGCAGTGGAGCTTCCACGGCTGATGCCGGTGGAGGCTCTCCGGGCCCCGGGCCAGTAGGTTCGTACGGTCGATGGCGGGCCGAGCCGCAGGGGTGTACATGAGTGACAGCCAGGTCATGATCAAGCTCACGAGGGATGAGGCACTGGTGCTGTCGCACTGGCTGGAGCAGCTCCAGACGGCGGACCCCGGCCGCGTTGTCGACGATCCGGCGGTCTGGGCACCGCTCCACCGCATCGCCGGAACCCTCGACAAGGCTCTCCCCGAGCTGTTCGCGCCTGACTACGACCACCGGCTCGAGGCCGCTCGTCAACGGCTTCGGCCGGACGGCTGACCGCGCGGGACGGAACCTCCCGCGCGACCCTCGCGTCCTTTACGGTGACCTGACGGCACACCGCGACGGGTGTGCGCCGGCCGACGAGCGACCCGGGGAGAGACATGCGTATGCGCAGGAGGCTCGGAGCGGTGCTGGCAGCGGCGGCGCTGACCATGGGGATCGGTGCCGTCGTGGCGCCGGCCGCCCATGCGGCGCCCGGCTGCTGGACGAACGACGGCGGAATCAAGTGGTACTGCAACAACGTGTCGGGCGCGCCGGTGTACGGCACCATCGGCAACAACCACCTGTACCCGGACCCCACCAAGGTCGTCGGGCACATGTACTCCAACCCGAGCTGGTTCTACTGCAAGCTCGACGGCCAGGACTGGGTCGGCGGCCCGCACCCGACCCGCTGGCTGATGACCGTCGCGGACAACGGCAAGCTGGGCTTCATGAAGGACACCGCGATCTACAGCGAGACCGACCCGGTACGGAACTGCTGACCGCCGCCCGCACCGACGGGCACCGCGGCCGGGCAGGTGCCCGCGGCACCTGCCCGGGCTGCTGACACCGCACGACATCAGCCGGTTCGGTTCGCCGCGCCCGGGTCGTCGCCCTGTTCTCATTGCCCTGTTCGGAGAACGGAACGGGCCGTCCGCGGACACGACCCGGCGTGCGTCCCGGCGCCGGAACCCGGCTCGGGTCCTTCCTCGGCACTCTGCCCCGCATCGGCGACCCTGCCCAAGCAGCGGCGATACGGGGCCGGGAGCGCCCCGCCGACGGAGCGGCGGGGCGTGCGTGCCTGGATCAGCCGTGGCGCTTCATCGTCTTGTGGACCCAGGACGAGTAGGCGGTCGCATTGGTGTAGAGGCCCGGGCCGTCGCTGCAACGCACGCCAGGGGCGCCGGGGCCGGTCGTGACGCCGATCAGTTCCCAGCGGCCCTTGCGGTTCCGCTGGAGCTGCGGGCCGCCCGAGTCACCGTTGCAGGCCATGGCCTTGGGGGTCTGGCTGATGGTGCACAGGCGCTTGCTGTCGGCGTATCCCGGCGCGCACTCGGAGACGGCGCCCCTGCGGGTGTCGAGCTCCTGGAGGCGTTCGGGGAAGACCCACTTGTCCGGGTCGGGCGCGTCATCGATGGTGCCGAATCCCAGCAGCCGGGTCGGGGTGCCGGGCTTTCCGGCCTTGTCGGCGATCCGGATGGGGGTTTCGGAGACCGGGCGGTTCAGCTTGATCAGGGCGAGGTCGTCGCGGTTGGGGCCGGTGCCGTCACCGTTCTTGTAACCGGGGTGGGAGACCGTCTTCTTGATGGCCCGGACGGTGCCCCCGGACGTCTTGTGCTCACTGCCGACCCGGACGGTGCCGTCCAGGGTGACGAGCGTGGGGTCCACGCAGTGAGCGGCCGTGAGCACCCAGTTGGAAGCGACCAGCGTTCCTCCGCACACGCCCTTGAACGTCGGGTCGTCCACGCCCGACACCGGGATCGACACCATGGACTGGTAACGCTGCGTGGAGTCGGACCCGTTGACGATGGCCTGGGCACTGCCGGCCATCAGGGCGGCACATGCGGCTCCGGCGAGGACGACCGTGGCGGTGCGCGCCTTGGTGGGGCGAACGGACTTCAAGTTGAACACTGGTTCTCCGATACGACGAGCCTGTACGACGTGTTCAAGACTCCGCCATCAACAGGAACCGAACCATCCGGTTACCTGGCTTCCCCGATTTCGGGCCAGCAGGCCACTGCGAGGTGGGGATAACCCCCCGCCGCAAACGCGAGCAGCCGCTGCGGGACGGGAACGACGCCTCGGACACCGTCCCACTGGGCTACGGACGCGCGATGTGCAGTACGTGCTGGTCGTTGGTGACGGTGCAGCCGCCGCCGGAGTCGGCGAAATGGCGGCGTACGTGGTCCTCCGGGGTTTCGCGGGTGCGGGCCGGGAGAGCGCCGTGGCCGGACCGTGTGGAAGGGACGCCGAGACGGAAGTCCGCGACCGTGACCGCCTCCTGAAGACCCAGGGTGCGGTACCGGGCACGGACGCTTCCCCACCGGACGTCCTGGAGCGGACCGGGCGGGGACGGCGCTGGTTCCTGCCGAGACCCCTACGCCGGTGCTGGACGAACTGCGCGGAAAGTACGGGGGGAGGTAGCCGGCCAGGGCGAGGAGGAGCAGGGGCGGCAGCTTCTTGACGGGGAAGGGCGCCACGTTCCGCTGGACGGCCGGGCCGGCGGAGAGCCGGTCGTAGCGGACTCCCGCGACGGCCCGACCGGTGTCCGGGTCGCCGGGAACGGCGGTGCTGCCCACGGCGCCCTTGTACTGCGCCAGTTGAGTGGCGGTCCAGGTACTGCGCCAGTTGAGTGGCGGGCCGACCGGGCAGGCGCTCGGCCCGCACCTCGGTGTTGCTGCCGCTGCGCAGAGCGCTGGTCGGGCCGAGGGCGAGCACGGGGTCATCACGGAGCCGGACTTCCCGGCCCGGGCCCGCGTGTTCTCCGGAGCCGGGGAAGTGGGAGCTGGGCGCGGGAGATGCGGGGACCGGCGGGGCCGGGGCCGACGACGACGGCCTCGGCTGTCCCGCTCACGCCGTGGCCGCAGGCCCGACCGGGGCGATGTCGGCGATCAGGCCCTCGACGCGGGTCCTGATCTCGTCGCGGATGGGGCGTACGGCCTCGATGCCCTGGCCGGCCGGGTCCTCCAGCTCCCAGTCGAGGTAGCGCTTGCCGGGGAAGACGGGGCAGGTGTCGCCGCAGCCCATGGTGATGCAGACGTCCGACTCGCGGACCGCGTCGACGGTGAGGATCTTCGGTGTCTCCTGGGAGATGTCGATGCCGACCTCGGCCATGGCCGCCACGGCGGCCGGGTTGACCTGGTCGCCGGGGTCGGAGCCGGCGGAGCGGACCTCGACGCGGTCCCCGGCCAGGTGGGTCAGCCAGGCGGCGGCCATCTGGGAGCGGCCGGCGTTGTGGACGCAGACGAACAGGACGGACGGCTTGTCGGCCATGGTGATCGTTCTCTCTCGTCGCAGGGCGGAACCCGGCCGCCAATGACTTCAGCCCCCGCTGGTATCAGCGAGCGATGATGTGAGAATATCAGTGCATGCTGACTTCAGTCGATCCTGATGTGATCCGGGTGCTGGGCGATCCGCTCCGCCTCCGGATCGTGACCCTGCTGGCGCGCGAGACGCTCTGCACGACGCACTTGGTCGAGGAGACCGGAGCGAAGCAGACCAACCTGTCCAATCACCTGAAGGTGCTGCGCGAAGCCGGGATCGTGGAGACCGAGCCGTGCGGCCGGTTCACCTACTACCGGCTCAAGGCCGAGGTTCTGGACGGCCTGTCCGGGCAGTTCGCCGCACTCGCCGCTTCCGCCCGCACCGCCGCCGGGAACAAGAGGGCCTGCCCGTGACCCCCACCGGTCCCATCGCCGTCCCGGCTGCCGGTGGGGGCGACTCGATCGTCAAGAAGCTCTCCACGCTGGACCGTTACCTCGCGGTGTGGATCCTGCTCGCCATGGCCGTGGGTCTGGGCCTGGGCCGCCTGGTCCCGGGGATGAACGACGCGCTGGCGAGGATCGAGGTCGGCGGGATCTCCCTGCCGATCGCGCTCGGCCTGCTCGTGATGATGTACCCGGTCCTGGCCAAGGTCCGCTACGACCGGCTCGACCGCGTCACCGGCGACCGCAGGCTGATGGTCTCCTCGCTGGTCGTCAACTGGATCGTCGGCCCGGCGGTGATGTTCGCCCTCGCGTGGATCTTCCTGCCGGACCTGCCCGAGTACCGCACCGGCCTGATCGTCGTCGGCCTGGCCCGGTGCATCGCGATGGTGATCATCTGGAACGACCTCGCCTGCGGCGACCGCGAGGCCGCCGCCGTCCTGGTCGCGCTCAACTCCGTCTTCCAGGTGCTGGCGTTCGGCCTGCTGGGCTGGTTCTACCTCGACCTGCTGCCCCGCCGGCTGCACCTCGGCGACGGCCAGGGCCTGGACGTGTCCGTGTGGCACATCGCCCTGAACGTCGTCGTCTTCCTCGGCGTCCCGCTGCTGGCCGGGTTCCTCACCCGCCGCCTCGGCGAGAAGAAATTGGGCCGCGAGAACTACGAGGCCAAGTTCCTGCCGAAAATCGGCCCGTGGGCGCTCTACGGACTGCTGTTCACGATCGTCGTCCTCTTCGCCCTCCAGGGGAAGAGGATCACCTCCCAGCCCCTGGACGTCGTACGCATCGCACTTCCGCTGCTGGTGTACTTCGCGGTCATGTTCTTCGGCACCTTCCTCCTCGGCAAGGGCCTCGGGATGGCCTACGACCGCACCGCCACCCTGGCGTTCACCGCGGCGGGCAACAACTTCGAGCTCGCCATCGCGGTCGCCGTCGCCACCTTCGGCGTCACCAGCGGCCAGGCCCTCTCCGGGGTCGTCGGCCCGCTGATCGAGGTCCCGGTGCTGATCGGCCTGGTGTACGTCGCGCTGGCCTGGCGCCGGAAGTTCGCCCCCGACGCGGTGACGACGGTCCCGTGACGCAGCGCACGGACGTGGTGGTGGTCGGCGGCGGGCAGGCAGGGCTCGCCGCCGGCTACCACCTGCGCCGCCAGGGCCTGAACTTCGTGATCCTGGACGCCGACGCGGCGCCGGGCGGGTCCTGGCAGCACATGTGGACCTCCCTGCACTTGTTCTCCCCGGCCGAGCACTCCTCCCTGCCCGGCCGCCTCATGCCCGCCCAGCCCGGCGAGACGTACCCGGACGCCGGGCACGTGGTGGACTACCTCACCGACTACGAGAAGCGCTACGACCTGCCCGTCCAGCACGGCACCCGCGTGGACGCCGTACGCCGCGACGGCAGCCGTCTCCTCGTCGAAGCGGACTCCGGCACCTGGCAGGCCCGCGCGGTCATCAGCGCCACCGGCACTTGGACGCGGCCCTTCCTGCCCGCCGTCCCCGGCCGCGGCGCTTTCACCGGACGGCAGCTCCACACGGTGAACCACCGCCGTCCGGAAGACTTCCACGGGCAGCGCGTCATCGTGGTCGGCGGCGGGAACTCCGCCGCCCAGATCGCCGCCGACCTCGCCCTGGACGGCCGCGCCGAGGTGACCTGGGTGACCCGGCGACCGCCGCGCTTCCTCCCCGACGACATCGACGGCCGCGCCCTGTTCGACGTCGCCACCGCCCGCCGCCGCGCCCTGGACGCCGGCCGCGTCGACACCGGCGGGGTCGCTTCCCTCGGCGACATCGTGGCCGTGCCGCCCGTCCGCGCGGCCCGCGACGCCGGACTCCTCACCGCGAAGCCGATGTTCGCCCAGCTCACGGCAACCGGCGTCCGGTGGGCCGACGGCAGCCGCAGCGGCGCGGACGCGATCATCTGGTGCACCGGCTTCCGCCCGGCCCTGGCCCACCTCGCCCCGCTGAACCTGCGCGGCCCGCGCGGGCACGTTCCCACCGACGGCACGCGCGCCCTCGGTGAGCCGCGGCTGCACCTGCTCGGCTACGGCGACTGGACCGGCCCGGCCTCGGCCACCCTCATCGGCGTCGGCCGCCCGGCCCGCGACGCCGCCCGCGCGATCGCCGGCCTGTCGTGACCGGTCAGCTGAGGGCGGGGCTGCGGCGCTCGACGAGAACGACGTCGCGCCAGACCCCGTGATGGCGGCCGATCCGCTCCCGGACGCCGACGACCCGGAAACCGGCCCGCTGGTGCACAGCGAGGCTGGCGGCGTTCTCGGGGAAGATCCCGGACTGGATCGTCCAGATCCCCGCCCGCTCGGTGGAATCCACCAGGGCATTGAGCAGGGCGGAGGCGATGCCGCGGCCGCGGGCGGCGGGGTGGACGTAGATGGAGTGCTCGACCACGCCCGCGTACGCGCACCGGTCCGAGACCCCGCTCGCGGCCACCCAGCCCAGCACCGTTCCGTCCGCGTCGAGGGCAGCGAAGCGGTGCTCGGGCAGTTTCGCCGCGTCGAATGCTTCCCAGCCCGGCGCGACGGTCTCGAAGGTGGCGTTCCCCTCGTCGATCCCGGCCTGGTAGATGGCGAGCACCTGTCCCGCGTGCCGCGGTGTCAGCGGCACGACCCCCGCGCTCCGCGTCCCGCCCGCCGTTTCCCCCTGCGTCTGCCGGGTCATCAGGCCGCGGCCGGCAGGGCCAGCAGCTTGCCCATCGCCGCCAGTACGGACGGCTCGACCCGGTAATACACCCAGGTGCCGCGCCGCTCGGAGGTGAGCAGCCCGGCCTCCTTCAGCTTCTTCAGGTGGTGAGAGACGGTGGGCTGGGAGACCCCGACGTCGGAGATGTCGCACACGCACGCCTCCCCGCCCTCGTGCGAGGCCACCGCGGAGAACAGCCGCAGGCGGACCGGGTCACCCAGAGCCTTGAACATCCGCGCGGCGGTCTCGGCCTCCTCGGCGGTCATCGGGCGCTCGGCCAGCGGCGGGCAGCACGGCACCACGACCTGGCCGTCGGCTTCGAGCAGCGGCAGCACTTCGGCATTCGACATGTGTCTATGTTGACACATGTCGAACCAGTGGGGGAGGCCGTCACCGGCGCGTGAGGCGGGCGGCCGGGCGTCGGGCGACCCGCTCCGCGTCCCGGCCCGCGCCGCGCAGGGAGTTCGGCGACAGGCTGCGCTGCCGTTCCAGCCCGACGCACCCCAACCCCGGCACCCCGGTGGCGACGCCTTCGCGGTGCCGGGGGTTCCGGTCGGCGTCGAGAGCGCCGACGAGGCCGGTGGGGTACGGCAGGCCGGGGCGGCAGCCGGTGGTGAGCACGACCGCGTCGACCTCCTCCCGCTGCCCGTCCGACCGGATGAGCTCGGCCCCGTCCGACCGGACGAGTTCGGCCCCGTCAGCACCGGACGAGCTCGGCTCCGTCAGCACCGGTGAACAGCGACCGCCGGGCGGGTCGGCCTGCGGCCGGTGGCGACCCGGTGGCGGCCGTCGTCGACGACCGGCTGCGTCGGCGGGCGCGCGAAGAGTCGACCGAGGGGAGGTGGTGTCCAGGCCGGTACGGGTCGTCCGGAAACGCAGGTCGCGGCCGAGGACGCGCTGGGCTGCGAACTACACCGGCCCGCAGGTGGCGAGCGTGACCCGTGCCGTCTCGGCGAGCTCGGCGGCGGCCTGCACCGCGGAGTTCCCGGCTCCGACCACGACCACCCGGCGGCCGGAGAAGGGGGCCGGACCGCGGCGGTCGGCCGCGTGCAGCACCTGCCCGGCGAACTCCTCCAGCCCCGGCAGTGCGGGCCGGTGCGGGGGCCCGAACGTTCCGGATGCCGCCACGGCGGCCCGCCCGGACAGTTCGCGCCGCCCTTCAGCTCCACCGTGAAGCCGTCGCCGGTACGGCGGACCGCGCTGACACGGCAATCGGTGCGGATCTCCGCGTTCAGGCGGCCGGTGTAGGCGGCGAGGTAGGCGACGACCTCATCGCGGTGCGGGTAGCGGCCCTCGGCGCCGGGGAGCGGCGTCCCGGGCAGGGAGTTGTACCGGGCGGGTGAGGACAGCGCGAAGCCGTCGTAGTGGCGCGACCACGATCCAGCCGTACGGTCCAGCGCCTCCAGCTCCACCGGCCGCAGCCCGCGCCGCAGCAGCGCGTGTGCGGTGGCGAGTCCGGACTGCTCGCCACCCATCACAGCGACATCGATGTGCGCCATCAGCACCCTCCCCTGAATTCGACAAACGTCTATGTTGACGCTCATCAATACAGATGCCATGCTGAGCCGCGCAAGCCATCGACAAACGTCGAAACACGTGAGGAGTCGTCGTGAACGCGCCCACCACCGAGCTGCCCGTCGTCGTGATCGGAGCCGGACCCGCCGGACTGGCCGCCGCTGCCCATCTCGTCGACCAGGACATCGAGCCCCTGGTCCTGGAAACCGGCGCAAGGGCCGGTGCCGCAGTGCGTGAGTGGGCGCACGTGCGCCTGTTCTCCACCTGGGGCGAACTCGTCGACCCCGCCGCCGAGAAGCTCCTGACCCTCACCGGCTGGACACGCCCCGACCCGGCCGCCTACCCCTCCGGCGGCGACTGGGCCGACCTCTATCTCCAGCCCCTGGCCGACGCCCTCGGCGAACTCGTCCGCACCGGCGCCACCGTCACCGGCGTCTCCCGCGCAGGCCGCGACCGCATCGTCGACGCCGACCGCGAACAGCAGCCCTTCGTCGTGCACATCACCTGTGCCGACGGCCGCGAGGAGCGGCTTCTCGCGCGCGCCGTCATCGACGCCTCCGGCACCTGGGCCACGCCGTCCCCGGCGGGCGGCAGCGGCCTTCCCGCGCTCGGTGAGAAGGCCGCCTCCGACCGGATCACCTACCGCGTCCCCGACCTGAAGGAACCCGCCGTCCGCGCCCGGTACGCGGGCAGGCGCACCGCGGTGATCGGCTCCGGCGCCTCCGCCTTCACCGCTCTCGCCCACCTCGCGGACCTCGCCACCGCCGACGACGGCGCGGGCACCAAGGGCGTGTGGGTCCTGCGCCGGGGCATCTCCGGCTCCACCTTCGGCGGCGGCGAAGCCGACCAGCTCCCGGCCCGCGGCGCCCTGGGCCTGGCGGCCGAGGCCGCCGTCGAGGAGGGCCACGCGGACGCGGTCACCGGCTTCCGCACCGAGGCCGTCGAGCGGGCGGACGACGGCCGCCTGATCCTGGTCGGCGAGGACGGCCGCCGCCTGGACCCGGTCGACGAGGTCATCGTCCTGACCGGCTTCCGCCCCGACCTCACCTTCCTCGACGAACTGCGCCTGGGCCTCGACGAGCGCCTCCAGGCACCCGTCGGACTGGCCCCGCTGATCGACCCCAACCAGCACTCCTGCGGCACCGTTTACCCGCACGGCCACCGCGAACTCTCCCACCCCGAACCGGGCGTGTACCTGGTCGGCATGAAGTCCTACGGCCGCGCCCCGACGTTCCTGGCGATGACCGGCTACGAACAGGTCCGCTCCGTCGCCGCCGCCCTCGCCGGCGACCTCGACGCGGCCGACCGCGTGGAGCTCACCCTGCCCGAAACCGGAGTGTGCGGCGGCGCCAGCCTGTTCGACGCCCCCGACACCCAGGAGGGCGACGGCTGCTGCGCGCCCACCCCGCAGCTCGTCCAGCTCGGCGCCCCCGCCGCAGCCGGGGCGGTCACCGGGGAAGCCCCCGCGGGCGGCTGCTGCAGCTCGTGACCGACCGCAGCGCCCAGGCAACGGGACCGCGACCGGGACAGGACACCGGCCGCGACCGGTCGGCCGAACGGGGCGACCGCGGCGTTCTCCCTCGGCCCCGTCGTCTCCGCCCTCGCCGGAATCCAGGTGGGCCGGCCGCATCCTCGACCGACGCGGCCCACACACCGTCATGACCGCCGGCTGGGCACTCGGGGTCCTCAGTGTGCTGATCGTGGCCACGGCCCCCGACCTGCCGGTGTTCATCGCCGGTTGACGCCGGCGTCTCCCTCTGCGACATACGTCCCACCGGCTACCTCCACCGGCTCGACAGGCAACTCCCCGCCCCCGGAACCGACTTCCGCATCGCGGGTACGCGGTCCGCTCGACCGAAGTGATGCCCACCCGGCTCGGCACAGCGGAACCCGGGAACGCAGACACCCGGCACCACTGTGCCGTTGCCCAGGCCGGGCGGGTGCCGCAGCATGGGCGTGTTCGGTGAAGAACTGCGTACCGCCGCACGGGCGGGGACGCTTCAGGGAGGTGCGGCACGGTGCCCGACGGTGCTCAGCAGGATCATCCCGTCATGCATCCCGCGGTGCGGGAGACCTACGGTCCGGCGGACCTGAGCGGTGCCCCGATCTTCGCCGGGGGATTCGTCAACTTCGGGTACTGGGACGCCATCGACCTGGGCCTGCCGCTCAGCGAGACGGAACGCATCCGCAGCCAGGAAGACCTCTACCGTCATGTCCTGGACGCCACCGGCCCGCCACGGGCGGCGCACGTGCTGGAAGTGGGCTGCGGTCTCGGCATGGGCTGCGAGGTGACCTTGCGGGAGTACGCCCCGGCCGCGGTCACCGGCCTGGACATCCACCCCGACCAGCTACGACGGGCGCGCAACGCCCATGCCGACCTGCTCCGGCGGGAACCCGGACGGCTGCGGTTCGTCCAGGGCGCCGCGGAGACCATGCCCGCAGGCGACGGCGAGTTCGACACGGTCATCAGCGTGGAGGCCGCACAGCACTTCCCGGACCTCCGTGCCTTCGCAGCAGAGACGAGGAGGGTGCTGCGCCCGGGGGGCCGCGTGGCTGTCACCAGCTTCTTCACCGTGGACGACCTGCCCGGCAGACCCGGGGAGCTCGCGGAGCTGCTGGAGACGTACGCCAGCGGCCTGGACATCGCACGCCCGGTGAGCGCACTCGCTGACGCATTGCTGGAGGACGGGTTCACGCACGTGCGCGTCGAGTCGATCGGGGCGCACGTCTGGCCGGGCTGGGACCTCTGGCTCAGCCGGTGGTGGGCGCCGGGGACCTGGCCGCGGAACTTCCTGCGCGCCTACGAACACGGCATCCTCGACTACTACCTCCTCACGGCAGAGCGCGCTGGGTGAAACGCCGGTGCCGGGACGGCCACCACGATTCCGGAATCACAAGCGCGGTGCCCATGCTGCCCCGAAAGGCGGGCGGCACCTGCCTCTCCTGCTTCCGGGCCGACGCGCGAGCGGCGACACCGGGGCCGGGCAGGTTGTGCAGCCCTGCCGTGCGGGTGCCGGCCGCGATGGAGCCTGCGAGGACCGCCTTGGGGGAGGAGGGGTGGGACTTCCCGACGGTGATGAAGGTCAGCACGCCGGTGCCGAAGACGACGGTCATGAAGAGGATCAGCGCGGTGCGCTGTGACAAGAGCGCCGGGTTCACGGCGGGGGCGGGGCGGTGGGTCTCGGCGGTAGGGACGTGTCGGCAATGGCAGGCGAGCCGCCCGTGTCGTTCCCGTCGGACACTCGGCGAAACCACCGACGCTCTCGCGACTGACGGCACCCCAGCAGGCATCCCCCGCCGGAGCCCGGACCCCACGAGTCGCAGGGTGCACTGGAGCGGCGTACACAGAAGGTATGAGCGACGCACGGAGAACATGGCATCCCGGTGAGATCGTGCCCGAGAGCGGCATCTACGAGTGCGACTGCGGCGAGGGGCATCACTGGAGCACGGACGTGAAGGGCCACCGCTTCCCGCCCACGCCCGCGGGCTGCACCGGCAGCGCCTGGGCGATGAAGACGGACGCCCACCCGAAGCCCTGAATCCGTGCTGCACCCCCCCGCCCACCGTCATCGAGTTCTGGCCGTGCTCGACGGACCTGATGGCGTCGGTTGACCGTGGCGGAGCCCCCGCACACCCGCACATCACGCTTCGACATGACCCGCTCGGCAGTCCAGCGACGCATGCACCCCGAAGCTGCGCAGTCCTCGCGAATGATGATGGCGGACACCGGAGGCTGCCTCTGCCAGGCATCATCCAGCCCGCGCCAGGCATCTGCCGACGCGAAGGATGGGCCGCCGGGCCCTGCGCGGGCGGCGACGGGTCCGCAGCCGCGGTGAGCAGTCCGGGTCCGGCCTTGTGACGGCGGTCGGTGTCCTGGTGCGTCTGTGGACCGCCCAGGACATCCGCAGCCGGGGTGAGGCGCGGGCGCTGAACACCTTGTACGGGGTCACGGGTGTCTGCCGCCGCACCGGCGTCCACACCGACGGCGCCACCTCTACGACGGGTACACCGAGGGCGACGGCGGGCCGAGCGTGTGGGGGTCCAGCGCACCGGCGGCCACCGGCGGCCTCGGCAGCCCGAGTCCTCGCCGTCCCGACCAACCTGAATTCTGGCCGCTTCAACGCGGAGGGACGTGCGTCCCCGGCACTCCCGCGACGGGCCTGGAGAAACGCACGACGTGTCGCCGTTCCTCCCGTCCGGCGTTGGGCGATCTCCCTATGGCCAGCCGTTCTGACGCCTCGTTAGCGTGGGGCGCAGGTGAAGCCGGGAGACTCCGCACAGTGACCCACGCCCTGCGCGGACGCCCGGCCGACGCGTCGGAACCGGTGGACGGGGTGAGCGAACAGGTGAAGGACAGCAGCGGCGGTGTCGCCGACGCGCGGAACGCGGGCTACGCGGGAGTGGCGCCGGTGCTCGCCGCCGCCCTCCTGTGGGGCACGGTCGGACCCGCCCAGGTGTTGGCCGAATCGAGCGCGTCGCCGGTGGCGGTGGGGGCCTGCCGGATGCTCCTCGGGGGGCTGGTGCTCGGAGCGTTCACCGCACGCCTGCCGGGACTGCGCACGCTGTGGCGACCCGGGGTGCGGGGCCCCATGGCCGTCAGCATCCTGGTCACCGCCGCTTTCCAGGCCTGTTTCCTGGCGGCGGTGGCCAAGGCGGGCGCCGCGCTGGCCACCGCGGCCGCCTTCGGCACGGTGCCGGTGGTGGCCGGAATCTGCACCTACGCCCTGACGGGGGAGCGGCTCTCCCGGGCCTGGTGGGCGGGTACTCCGTGCGCGATCGTCGGCATCGCCCTGCTGCTGGTGCCGGGCTCATCGGGCCGGGCCGATCCGGCCGGAATCCTCCTCGCCGTGGTGGCCGGAACGAGTTTCGGCGTCTACATCACGATGACCAAGCGCATCGCCGACCGGGGAGCGGACACCAGGTCCGCGGCACCCGTCAGCGTGGTCTGCGCCGGACTCCTGGTCTCGCCGGTGCTGTTCGTGGCCCCCGAGGGGCTGACCGAGCCGCGCACCCTGCTCCTGGTCGGCTGGCTCGCCCTGGCGACCACGGCTCTGGGCTACCTGCTGTTCACCCGGGGCATCACCAGGATCAGCGCGGCCACGGCGGGCACCCTCAGCCTGGCCGAGCCCCTGGTGGCGACCGTGCTCGGCCTGGTCCTGCTGGGGGAGCGCTGGAGCCCGGTCGCCGGCGCGGGAGCCGTCCTGCTGCTCGCGGGCCTGGTCGTCGTCTCCGTACCGGCTCCCACGCGCCGCCCCCGGACCCCGGCGCCCGCGCCGAACGCGGTGCCGCCCACTCGGATCCGCCCCGCCGCCGGCCGCGTCCCCTCCGCGCCGGCACGCCGCGCCCCGGAGCCCCACGACCGGAACACGCCCGGCTGACACGGGCCGGCCGCAGCCCCGTACCGCCCGGCCCTCCGCTAGTACCAGCACTGAAGAGACTCCACGGGTGCCCACCGCGCCGGTGTGCGACCCGGCCCGGTGGGCGCCCGCGTCCTCAGCGGTCCTGGTAGGAGGCCATCGCCTCGTTCACCCGGGACGAGAAGAACATCGGCCCGATGGCGTCGGCCCTGGCCATCCCCTCCGGGGTCAGCCGCAGCAGTCCGCCGGGCTCCACGCGCACCCAGTCCTCGGCGGACAGTTTGGCGAACTCGGCGGGGAAGTCGTCCTCGAAGCGAGTGCCGAAGCGCTCCCGGTACGCGTCGCCGCGCATGCCCACCGACTCCAGGAGCTGCTGGAGCACGAACATCCGGCGCCGCTCGTCGTCGTCCATCCGAAACGCCCACTGCGCCCGCCGGAACGTCTCGTCAGGGGTCGCGATGTAGTCGTCGATGATGCGCCGCACCTCCGACACCGCGACCGCGTAGTCGGTGGTGTAGTGCAGGTCGGTGGTGAAGGACCGGGCCCCCACGCCGAGTCCGACCATGCCCGCCTGCTGGTTGTACTCGCTGATGCTGGTGTCCTCGGCGCTCTCCGCCGCCGCCGAGCCCAGCCGCCGGAAGACCCGCATCGACGTCTGCTCGTACCCCGACGCCAGCAGGTGGTCGCGCCCGTACCGGTACAGGCGCAGCCGCTGCTGGTCCCAGAGCTCCCCGCTCTTGTCGTGACGCGCCATCAGACCCGTCAACGGGCGTACGTAGAGCGGGTAGAGGTAGATCTCCTCGGGCTCCCAGCCCACGGCGGCGTCGAGCGAGACCTGGAAGGACTCCTCCGTCTGGCCGTCGATGCCGTAGATCAGGTCGATGTTCAGGACGGGGAACGCCGCCGCCTTGAGCCGCTCCAGCGCGGCGTCGACCTCGGACCTCTTCTGCGGGCGTACGGCGGCGCGCGCCTCCGCGTCGATGAAGCTCTGCACGCCGATGCTCAGCCGGGTCGCGCCGCGCTCGGCCAGAACCGCGAGGCGGTCCGCCGTCGCGGTGGCGGGCGAGGTCTCCACCGACCAGGGCACGGCGTCGAGGTCCACCCCCATTTCCGTTTCGCAGATGTCGCACAGCCGGGTCAGTTCGGCGGCCGTCAAATAGGTGGGAGTGCCGCCGCCGAATGCGGCGAGCGTGAAACGTATCTCTTCGCCCTTGGCCTCCAATGCTTCGCGGGTGACCCGCGCCTGGCTCTGCAGGGTGCCGAGAAAAGCTCCGGTGACCTCTTCGGGGGCCCCGGTGCGGGTGAAGAGGTTGCAGAAGCCGCAGCGCATCTCGCAGAACGGGATGTGCACGTAGAGCGACAGGGCGTCGAGCCGCTCCCGGGACCACAGCTCGCTCAGCAGGGGCCCGTCCGTCAGCAGCCGGTAGGACTTCTGGTGCGGATACGCGTACACGTACTGCTTGTACGGCGTCTCCGGGGCCTCGGGTGCGCGGGAGGTCAGGTGTAACGGTACGGAGTTGGCCACGGGGGCGGTTCCCTTCGTCGTGTCGGACCATGTCGCGCCGTGTGCAAGGTTAGTGACGGAACGTCATGGAGGGATATGGTCGGAAACCACAACATGGCGATCTCGACATCCGGTGAATTTGCATGATCCTGCCCTTGTGGAAAACGTGCGCACATGCGAAACGGACTGTTTCCCTTTCTTGTCCGCGGCGGCTGGTACGAGCAATGCGAGGTCGGAAAACAGCCATTCTTCTCCGCCCCCGGAAATGCGGGGTCCGGATGGGATAGAAGTCGTGCCCATGAGCCGAGGAAAAGCGGGACACGAGGGGGCGCGCATGACGCGGGAGACGGCGCGGGCGCCGAGGGACGCCGGGGGGCCGAGCACCGGCCGGCGGCTGCTCATCGCCGCGGGCGGCGGCGGGGACGCCATCGCCACGACCATGGTGCACAGCGCCCTGTACGGGCCCCGGACACCGGCGCTGGTCCTCACGTACGCCTGGGAACGCCTGGTGGTCGACCCGGTGCCGGGCCCCCGCCGCCCCGCCGACTTCACCGGCACCGTGCCCGTGACGCCGCACCTGGACCTCGTCGTCGCGGGGTCGGCGCCCCGCCCCCCGGCGGGCTCGCTGCTGCCCCGCCTCGCCCGCGACCTGGCTCCGGGCCTGGGGCTGCTCGACCCCTACGGCGGTGCGGAGTCGCTGGCCCGGCAGATCGCCGAAGCGGCCGTGTTCTGCGGGACGCGGGAGGTGGACGTCGTCGACGTCGGCGGGGACGTGGTGGCCGACGGACGCGAGCCCACCCTGCGCAGCCCGCTCGGCGACGCCCTCGTCCTGGCCGCCTGCGCCCGTACGGACCTGCGTGTGCGGGTGCTCGTCGCCGGGCCGGGGCTGGACGGCGAAGTGCCCGAACGCGATCTGCTGCCACGGCTCGGGCCCGCCGCCTTCGCCCTCACCGCGGGGGACACGGACGCGGTGGACGCGGTCTTCCAGTGGCACCCCTCCGAGGCGAGCGCCCTGCTGGTGGCGGCGGCGCGCGGGGTGCGCGGGGTGTGCGGCACCCGGGACTTCCCGCACCCGGTCCTCCTCGGCCCCGCGAGCGCCCACGTGCACGAACTGACCCTCGACCGCGCCCTCGCCCTGAACCCGCTGGCCCGCGCCCTCGCCCGGACGACCGATCTGGCCGGGGCGGAACAGGCGTCCCTGGCCGTCTGCGGATTCTCCGAGATCGCCCGGGAACGCGACCGCGCCGCCCGCCGACTCCCCACCGCCCCGCCCGCCCCCGCTCCCGGCCCCGATCCCGCGGACCTCCTGGCACGGCACGCCGCATGGGAACGGAACACCGTGCTGCGGGGCATCGCGTACGTGACCACGCGGCGCATCACCGAGGAACTCGCCCTGACACCGGCTCAGGCAGCCCTCCTCCTCCGCCACCTGGCCGCGTCGACCCCCGCCCGCCCGGCCGCCGCCCCCCTCTGGCCGCTGCGCCGGCCGACGGCCCCGGAAGGACGGCCGGACCGACGGGCGCCCGCGGAGGAGCGGTAGTAGACCCCCGTTCGGCAGAGCGGTGCCGGAAGAGGTCCGTTCCCTCCGTGCTCCGCCCGTCCACGGGTAGCCACCCGGGTGGCGGCGCGTGCCCTCGCACGGCAGTCGTCCCAGGTGGCGGCGCGTGCCCGCGCACGGCCCCCACCCGTCGCCGAGTGCCACAACCCGCCTCCGCGAACGGCCGGCACGGGCCCCCGGCCCGGCCCGTGCCGCTGTACGCCCCCGGGTCGCCGCTGGTACGTCTCACCCCGCCCGTCATTCGACTCACACCACCGCCTCACGGCCTCTGAAACAACCGACGTCCGGGCCACCACCACCCACGCCCAGCCCCTGGTCACCCGGCGTCCCGCCCCTCCCCGGACCGCCGAATCCGATGCTCCGGCCTGTCCTGCGCGACGACGCACACCCCTTGACGGCTGTCGAAGCGGCCTCACATACTGACGGCCAAATCGGTTTGGCCAAATCGATTTGGCCCTCCGTCCAGGGCCGTAGCGCTTCTGCTGTCCGAGCATGTCCCACGCCCGATCGGAGCTCGAACATGTCCAGTCACCGCACGCCCCCGCCCGGGACGGAACCCCCACGGACCAGCCCGGCCGACGACCCCGACGCCGCACAAGCCGACGCCGCACAAGCCGGCCCCGCACACGCCAGCCCCGTACGAGCAGCCCCCGCCCAGGCCGCCCCCACGCAAGCCGACTCCACGCCGCCCGAGCCCGCACCAACCGCCCCCACGTCCCCCGCCGGCACACCCCGCCCCGCCGTCCACCCCGTCGACGAGGCCCGGCCCCTCGGGCGGATCGTTCTGTTCGGCATCCAGCACGTCCTGGTCATGGCGGCCACCCCCATCTCGGCGATCTTCCTGATGAGCGCCACCCTGCGCCTCGGCCCCGAACTGACCGTCAACCTCCTCTCCGCCGCCTTCGTCCTCTCCGGCGTCGGATCGCTGATCCAGTCGCTCGGACCCTGGAAGTTCGGGCCCAAGCTGCCCTTCGTGATGCTGCCGGGCGGCGCGCCGCTCATCCTGTTCCTCGCGATCGCCGAGCAGCACGGGGTAAGGACCGCCACCGGCGCGGTCGTGCTCACCGCCGTGTTCTGCTTCGTCGTACTGCCGCTCTTCGCGCGGCTCCTGCGGTTCTTCCCGGCCCTGGTGATCGGCACGATGATCGTCATCGTCGGCGTCAACCTGGTGAAGGTCGGCGCCGTGCTCGTCACCGGCCGGCCCGGCGAGAGCGGCTTCGCCGATCCGACGAACCTGATGCTCGGCATGGCGACCATCGGATTCACCGTCGTCTTCTACCTCCTGTTCACGGGCCTGCTGCGGCAGTTGGCCGTCATGCTCGGCCTCCTCGCGGGAACCGTGCTCGCCGCCCTCCTCGGCCACGTCGACTTCGGCGCCGCCGCCGAGGGCGGCCTGGTGAGCCTGCCGGAGCTGATGCCCTTCGGCTCCCCGCAGTTCAGCCTGGTCGCCGCGCTGCCGCTGATGCTCTACAGCCTCGCCTCGATGGCGGAGGCCACCGGCCAGACGGTCATCAACGCCGAAGCCGTCGGCAAGGAGATCGACACCCGCGACGCGGTCCCCCGGACCGTCCGGGGGGACGCCCTGACCTCCGTGTTCGGGGGGTTCTTCGGCCTGCCGCTGATGGTGACCAGCGGCGAGAACATCGGCATCGTCCGCGTCACCGGCGTACGCAGCCGCTACGTCACCGCGGCCGCCGGAGTGGTCCTCGTCGTGATCGGCTTCTGCGCACCGGTCACCCGGGCGATCAGCGTCGTCCCCTCGGCGGTCGTCGGCGGGACCGCCATGATCGTCTTCGCGGTGATCACCGTGCTCGGCGTGCAGATGCTCGGCCGCTCCGACCTCGACCAGCACACCAACACCTTCATCTGCGCCGTCGCCCTCGCGTTCGGCCTGCTGCCGATCCTGCTCCCCGGCGTGTACGCCGGCTTCCCGCCGAACCTGCGCATCCTCCTCGAAAGCGGGGTCGCCGTCGGCGCGTTCGTCGCCGCCGTACTGAACATCCTCTTCCACCACGTCAGGCCGCGCATCGCCGCGCGGCCGACCCCCGCACGCACGGAAAGCGACCGATGAACCAGCTCTCCCCGCACCCGGCCCGCACCCCCGCCCTGCCCGCGATGGCAGACCTCCTGCACACCCCGCACCCCGTCCTCCTCGCCCCCGACGCCGTACTCCTGCCGGAGGGCCTCGCCGAAGGCCACGCGGTCGTCGTCGCCGACGGCGTCTTCCGCGCCGTCGGCCCCGTCGACGTCCTCCGGCGCGCGCATCCGGGACTCGACGCCGTCCGCCTGCCGGGCCACCTCCTGATGCCCGGCTTCGTCGACGCCCACCACCACCTGACCCAGAGCTTCGGCTCCGCACTCGCCTTCGGGGAGCCGTCGGAGATCTTCCGCCGGGTCTGGGTGCCCCTCGAAGGCGCGCTGGACGAGGAAGCGGCCTACGTCTCCGCCAAGCTGGCGGCCCTGGAAGCCCTGCGCGGCGGTTTCACCACCGTGACCGACGCCGGTACGCGCGCGGCCGTCGACGTCGGCGTCGTCGCCTCGGCCGCCCGGGACGCCGGAATCCGCTGTGTGCTGGGACTCGTCTGCAACGACGTCCCGGACGCCGGGCGCCCCGCCGCCCCGGCCGCGCCCGTCGCCGAAGCGGCCGAGAAGCACCTCGCCCGGTTCGCGGACGACCCCCTCATCCACCCGTCCCTCGCCGTCTCCATCCCCGAGGCGGCCACCCCGGACACCCTCCACCGCACCGCCCGTCTCGCCGCCGACGCCGGGGCGATCGTGCAGATCCACGTCAACGAGCACCTGGCGAGCGTCGAGCGCTCGCTCGTACGCCACGGACTGCGCCCCCTGGAACACCTCCACCGCATCGGCGCCCTCGGGCCCCAACTCCTCGCCGCCCACGTCACGTTGCTCACCCCGCACGAGCTGACCCTGCTCGCCGACACCGGAACCGCCGTCAGCTACAACCCCGTCGCCAGCGCCTGGAAGGGCAACGCCGTCGCCCCGGCCACCGCGATGGCCGAGCGCGGCATCCGTTTCGGCCTGGGCACCGACGGCACCCGGGGCGACGGCTTCCGGCTGGCGGACGCGGCCGAGTTCGCCCAGCGCATCGCGTACGGCCTGGCCACCGGCGACTCCTCCTGCGGCGCGGGCTGGACCTGGCTGGAGCACGCCACCGCGGGCGGCGCCGACGCGGCCGGCCTCGGCGCCCGTACCGGAACCGTCGCCCCGGGACTGGCCGCCGACTTCCTCCTCGTCGACGTCACCGGCCCCGAACTCGCCCTCTCCTGGGACGTGCCCTGGGAACTGGTCCGCCGGGGCAACCGCGACCAGATCACCGCCGTGTACGTCGCCGGACGCCTGCGCCTGTGGCGCGGCGACCCGGTCGACTGGGACGGCCCCGCCCTCGTGGAGCAGGCCGCCCGGCTGGCCCGCGCCACCGTCGCCAAGGCCCCCATCACCCGCGCGCACCCCACCTCCACCGCCGCCCGCGAGCGGAGCCGCGCGCTGTGAGCACCGAAGCACTCCTGATCCTCGCCGTCACCGTGGCGGTCGCCGCGTTCGTCCAGGGCAGCAGCGGCCTCGGCTTCGCCCTGATCGTCGCCCCGGTGGCGGGGATACTCGACCCCGGCCTGCTCCCGGTCTTCGTCCTCGCGGCCATGATCCCGCTCAACCTGTACGTCGCCTGGCGCGAACGCGCCTCGCTGGACCTGCGCGGCGCGGGATGGGTCACGGCGGCACGGCTCGCCGCCACACCGGGCGGGCTCGCGCTGCTCTGGCTGATCCCGGACCGCAGCATCGGCCTGTTCGTCGGCGTCGCCACCGTGCTCGCCGCTGTCGTTAGCCTCGCCGCGCCCGCGTTCACCCCCGGCCGGCTGGCGTACGTGGGGGCGGGCGCGGTCACCGGCCTGACGGAGACCGCCACCGGTGTCGGCGGCCCCCCGCTCGCCCTCGTCTACCAGCACCGGCCGCCCGCGGAACTGCGCTCGACCGTCGCCGCCTGCTTCCTGGTCGGCGAAGTCGCCTCGCTGCTCCTGCTGTTCGCGACGGGGGAGGGGCGGCCGGCCGACCTCGGCCTGGCGGCGGCGCTGATACCGGTGATCGCCGTGGGCGCCTGGCTGAGCCGCCTGGTCCACCACCGGCTCGACGCGCGCCGCATGCGCCTGTGCGTCCTCGTCTTCGCCCTGGTCTCCGGCGCGGTCCTCATCATCGGCCTGTGACCGCTCCCGGACGTACGGGGTGAGCCCGCGCGGGCGAGTTCCGCTGCCGCGAGCTCACCGCGTCGTCGACCGGCGTACGACCACCCGCGGCTCGGGCGCCGTCGCCACCGCGGCGGCGGCGTCCTCGCCGCGCAGCCGGCCGAGCAACAGGGCGACGGCGTCCGACGCGGCACGGTCCAGATGCAGGTCGACGGCGGTCAACGGCGGCTCGCAGGTGCGCGCGCGGAGCCCGTCGTAGCGGGTGGCGACCAGCACGTCGTCCGGTACGGACCGCCCGCTGTCCGTCACGGCCCGCACCGCGCCCACCGCGAACGCGTCCACCATGGCGCACACCGCGTCGAGCCCGGGGTGCGCGGCGAGCAGGGCCGCACAGCTCTCGTAACCTGCCTGCTCGCCGCCCTCCTCCGGAGCACTCGCCACGACGGGCTCCCAGCCGTACCGCCCGGCGACCCGCTCGTACGCGGCGAGGGCGTCGACCGAGGAGTGCCGCGCGCCGGCGCCGACGATGAGCGCGGGCCGCCGGGCCCCCTGCTCGTACAGGTGCCGCAGCAGGAGCTCGGCGACGAGCCCGCCCCGCAGGTCGACGTACGGCACCCGCTCGGCCTCCGACACCGGCCGGCCCAGCGCCACGTACGGGAGGTTCCGTTCCGCGAGCTGCGCCGCGGCGGCGTCGCCCACGTCCGGCTCGACCACGATGGCCCCGTCGATGTCCACGGAGTACAGCGCGGACGTCGACTGCACGGGCGGCACGAGCACCAGCGCGTAGTCGTGCAGCAGCGCGCTCTCCGCGGCGGCCGCGGCGACCTCCATGTAGAACCCGAGCCGTGACGGCCCGCCCGCCACGGCGAACGGCATCGACGAGGCGAGCGCGATGGTCTTCGCCTCGCCCCGCCGCAGCCGCTGGGCGCGGAGGTTGGGCCGGTACCCCAGCTCGGCGGCGGTCCGCTTGATGCGCTCACGGGTCCGGGGATCGACCTTTCCGATGCCGTTCAGCGCATGGGAGACCGTGGTCCGGGAGACCCCGGCTGCCTGAGCGACGTCGGAGATCGTCGGCGGCCTCGGGCGGGAACCGGAACCGGAGTGATGCATCTGCGCGGACGCTCCTTGCACATGACGGGTGAACAGTTCCCCTCATCTTCGCCGACCGCTCCGCCCGCCGAGCCGGACCGGGGCTTTCCACTGGTTACGCTTTCGCAGCCGGCCGGTGCGGCGGCCTTCAACCGGGCATGGCCCGCGACGAACCAGGGGAACCAGATGACCACCGAGATGCCACGCACAGCAGGACCCGGGCCCGCGGGCGCCCCCGGCAGACCTGTCGCCTACTTCAGCGACGAGGCCTCCGCCGTGATGAGACCCCTGCCCGGCCCGTCCCGGCGCCTGCGGTCGCCCTTGCAGACCCTGACGTGGCAGGAGCCCCCGGCCCCGGAGGCCGGGGACGACGAACTGCGATAGCCGAACCGGGCGGGAGGCGGACGCCGGTCGCCACGGGCACGCCGGACCGACGACTCGTCCGCCGCGCGCTTCTCCACGGCTGCGACCTCGTGCCGTGCGCCGCGAGGTGTCGAGACGGGGGAGCAGGGCGGTCCGCTTATGGAACGCGCCGGGGAATCCGGCGCACCCCGTGACGGGGCCCGAACGGATCGCTCGGACCCCGGCTTCCGCTGCCTGCTCAGCGCCGAGGGGTGTGCAACGTGTCGACACTGATCGTCAGCAGGACGCGTTCCTGCTGTGGGCCGCCGAACTGCGGGTAGGGGCGCCCCAGATACTTGTGCGCGAGCTTGTCGATGTGCTGCTCGGCGCCCTGCGTCGTGGACGAGGTGACGGCGCCACGGGCTGCCCAGTATCGGGCCGGCGCGGTCGGGTCGGCGATGGCGACGGCGACGCGTGGGTCGCGGGCGATGTTCTTCGTCTTCTGGTGCGTGGTCACCGTGTTGATGAGGATGTTGTCGCCGTCGGTGTCGACCCAGGTCTGGGTGATCTGCGGGGAGCCGTCGGGCATGAGGGTGGTCAGGAAGCAGAGGGCCGGGGTGTGCAGGACATCGACCAGGTCATTCGGCAGGTTCATGGGCGGCTTTCTTGTCTCGCGGTGCGGCGGGGACGCCGAAGAGGCGATCGATGAGGTTGTCGTCCGGCTGCCTGGCGGGCAGCTCGGCGTGCTGGAGCCCGGCGAGTGCCACAGTCAGGGCGCGCCGCCACAGGTCCGGGTCGACGTGTCGGGCGGCATCCATCACCGCACCGACCATGAGGTGGATGGTGACCAGGTCGGCGGGCAGGACCGCGGCCGGCAGCTGTCCGGCCCGGATCGCCCGCTTGAGCAGGTCCGCTGCGAGCGGCGTGATCCGAGCACGCCCGCGGATCACGAGTTCGGACGACTGGTGACCGCCGCGCAAGAGCTGGCCGAGGCCACGGTTGCCCGCCTCCAGTTCGAGCTGCTGCTCCATGAACCAGGTGAGTCCGGCCCATGGGTCGTCGTACTGACACGCCTGCCGGGCGAGCTCGACCACCGCGTCGATGTGCTCGGCGAACAGGATGTCCACGAGCTCCTGCCGATCGGGGAACCGGCGGTAGACGGTGCCCATGCCGGTACCGGCAGCGGTGGCGATCTCCTCGTACGTCACCTCCAGTCCGTCACGCGCCATCAGGGCGTGGGCCGTCTCCAGCAGGAGTCGGCGGTTGCGCTCCGCGTCGCGGCGCAGGGGGCGTTCTGCCATGCGCACAACGTAACAAGTGGAAAACCTCTTCTCAAGTTGAATTTATATTCCACTTCAGTTTCGCGCTGGTGTCGCGCCCCGTCCAGGGAGATGCCGCAGGCCACCCGGCCCATGAGTGTCGAGCCCTTCCGCCGACGAGGAAGGCGCGTCGGCCCCGGCGGCCGGCCGCGTCGCTGTAGCTGGCGCACCGGCACAGGGCCTCGGGCCGCTCGGACACCGGGCGGCCACCGCACAGCCGTGCCGACCGCACCCGGTCCGGAGACACGCGGCCGTCAGCCTCCGGGCGTACGTGGAAGGCCCGCTCGGCCATGCCGCGCGGGCCGGGCACGGCAGGACACCGGCCTTCTCGGAGAACCCGCGGGTCACCGCCCCGGCGATCAGTCGGTGCCTGATCCGACGGGCCGCTGCTTGTCGGTTCAGGCGGTCATGGCCACCCTGCTCGCGCTGTTGTTGCTCCTGGTCGCAGGTACTGCACGCGCCAGGCGACTCGGGCGAAACCGACGACGGCACCGTCGTCGCCGGGAACGACCGCGTCGGCACGAGTCCCGGCGGGAGGACAGGCAGTACGACGACGTCGGCCCGCCGACACCGGTGACGGCTGTGTTCTCGTCCCGAAGATCTGGCACGCGGACGGACGAGTTGAGAGCGCCCGCGCTTTCGGCAGGGCCGGAACGTCGACATCCCGGCGTTCCGACGTACGCGTAGTCGGCTATGCCGTTTCTTTCAGATCATCTGGTCATTGGTTGGTGTGTGTCGTTGACTGATGCGCAGTGGGCGCGGATCGAGCCGTTGCTGCCGGATCGGACGCCGAGACGGGGTGGGCGGTGACGGGATCACCGGCAGGTGATCGATGCGATTGTGTCCAAGTACGCACCGGCACGCCGTGGATGGATCTACCCGAGCGCCTCGGGTCGTAGAAGGGCGCCCCAAACCGGCTGCGGATGTGGGCGGTCGACGGCACATGGGAGAAGGTCTTCACCGCCCTGCTCGCCCAGGCCGATGCCGAAGGAGACCTCGACTGGGTCATCGCGGTCGACTCCACGGTCGTCCGCGCTCACCAGCACGCGGCCGGGGCCCGTCAAAAGGGGCTCCGCCCGGCGAGCCGCACGACCATGCCCTCGGACGGTCCCACGGCGGACTGGCCACGAAGATCCACCTCGCCGCCGACAGCCGCTGCCGGCCCCTCGCCTTCGTCCTCACGCCGGGCCAGGCAGGTGACGCACCGGCATTCGAGCAGGTCATGAACCAGATACGAGTGCCCAGACCGGTCGGCCGGCCCAGAATCACCCCCGACATAGTCCTGGCCGACAATGCCTACTCCTCGCGGGCAATCCGCCGCCACCTGCGACGGCGCGGAATCCGAGCAGTCATCCCTCAACCCGCGGACCAGGCCGCGAACCGCAAGCGGCGGGGCCGCCTCGGTGGGCGACCGCCAGCCTTCGACCGCGAGGCCTACAGGCAGCGCAACACCGTCGAACGCTGCGTCAACAAGCTCAAGCAATGGCGCGGTCTGGCCACCCGCTACGACAAAACCGCCACCACCTGCCTTGCCGCGTTCCACCTCGCCGCCATCTTCATTTGGTCAGCCAGGTGATCCCAATCAAACGGTTTGGGGGACTCAGGGCTCGAAACTCTCAGGCAGCGGGATCCCGAACTTCCGGCACAGCAAGGGGACATCGTGGCGATCGACATCACGAGCCGGGTATCCCGTATGGCAGCGCACCGCCCACTCGGCCGACTCGCAACGCACTGCGGTCCCGGCGATGAAACCGTGTCCGGCGAGTGCCTCAGCCGGAAAGGCATCGCCATCCACCACGGATCCGTAGTGCAGCGATCCATCGGCAAGAGACTCGTAGAGGTGCAAGTCGACCCGCAACCCTACGCCGTCGTGCAGAACGAAGTTCCACGGCCTGTCACCAGGCCACGGGAAGATTCGGTCGACGCCGGCCTCCCCGAACGCAACGAACAGCGCGTCAAGATGTACGGCCGGCACCCATAGATCGAGGTCGGAATGATCTCTCGTCTGCTTCCCGAGCAGTGCATCCACGCTCCACCCACCACCCACACACGCATCTACGCCGTGGGCGTGGAGCCGCTCCAGAAGCGCGAGTGCATCCTCGGCTGACATCGCATAGTGGCTCACCGTGCGAAGGTAGAGGTCGGACCGACGTCGCATCCAGCGATTATCACGACTTCATCGGACCGGGTCCCCTGCGACGGACTTCGGCGTAGCGCGCGGCCTCCGGTAATCCCGCCATCACCCGCCCCACCTCGGCATCCGATCCGACAGCAACGGCTCGATTCCCACCCACTGCGCATCAGCCAATGACACACACCAACCAGCGATCAGATGATCTGAAAGAAACGGCCTAGCCGGCGGCCTCGTCCCCCATCGGCACCGCACCGCGAACTCCAGCGAACGACAAAGGTGATCGGCTGAATCGGCCCCTCGTGAAAGCAGTCGAGGCGGTCGCCGTCCCAGGTGCGCACCGGGGGCTCGACGCTCACCCGGCGGCCGCGCTCACACGATGAACACCGGCCGCGCTCGCACGATGAACACGATGAAGTCGAGGGCCGGATCACCGCCGTACGGCAGGTGGATTCGCGGAACAGCGCATGCACCGCTTCTCCTTCGGGGTCTCCCACCCGAGCGGTCGGGCTCTCAGCAGCATCATGTGTGATCACTCAGCCGGCGTGCGCCGTCTCGACGGGCTCCGGGCGCGCGTGCGCCCCTTGTGCCCGGTCGGCGTCCCGGTGGATGCTGGAGAGGCCGGGGCTCCGCCCTCGCAGCGGACGGGGGGAGTGTGCTGTTCGACGGAAACATCCTGGCCGGTCGTCCCTTCTCACCTGGCACGGCCGACCGGGCGAGTGAGCACGCTGTCCCCAGCCGACGAAACGCGTCAGGAGAGACGAATGAAGCGTGCAGCTGTAGGGCTGGCCGGACTGGTCGTTGCGAGTGCCGCCGCTTTCACGGGGGCGCCCGACAGTTCGGCAGCGGTCTCGACAGTGCCGACGACCTTCTACTGCTATCCCGCTGTGACGGCGGGAACGGTGTGCGAACCGTATCCGCCGGCCTGGAAGACTTCGGGCCCGCGCAAAATCTCCATCACGGTGACCGACCACGCCGCACTGGGCGAAAGGTGCCGGCTCTACGTGGACGGCATCGGCTTGTTGTCCTGGGTCTACATCGATCCGGGAGACGATTCCAAGTTCTATCTCGGCACGGTGGAGGGGAACACCGGTTTCAACCTGCGCTGCCAGCGGCGTGCGGCCAGCGGTGACAAAGACGTCGGCGGGAGGGTGTGGCAGGACCGGGCGTGACCAGAACGAGTGCCGGTGACCCCACCGACAGGTGCTCTCGCCTGAAGGTCCTGGCGCACATCGTCCGGCAGGAACAAACAGGCCGACGTGAAAACCAGGGTGGTCACCGACGGTCAGGGACATGTACCGGGTGCGGCCCGGCCCGTGAGCTGACCGCGACAGCGCACGACCCCCGACAGAGCCTTGTGGCGTGCACGTCCACGAGCCCCTTCAGATGTGGTCAGATGTGGGAAGTGAGGCCGGTGACGGGGTCGTGGGAGATCAGCGTCGGCATCCCCGGGGCGTACCGAACGGTTTCGCCGGTCATCAGGGCCCGTCGTCGGCCGGCCGTCGCGACCTCGGCCAGGAACCGCAGCACGGAGGCCACCCCCGCCTCGTCGAGGACGCTCTCGGGCCGGACGGAGAACTCGATCTCCTCCTCGTCGTGGGGCAGGGCGAAGAACCAGACGGCGCCGAAGCGGGCCCGGAAGGCGAAACTCGTCCCCCGGCCCTCCGGCTCGTCTGCCCAGACGCGGAAGAGGTCGGCGAAGGCCGGACGCACGGGATCAAGCGCGGAGTAAGGGTGCTCCACCTCGGTCTCGTCGGCTGCGACACGCAGACGTTCGAGGACCGCGATCCACTCGACCCGGGTCGTGTCGAGGACCCGAATGTCCCTCAGACTGCCGTCGAGACGGAAGGCATCGCGCATCCAGGGCTGGGGCAGGCACCGCGCGCGCGTGCCGGGTTCACCGGCGTGCACGTCTTCGTGCGCCGGCTCGACCCGCCGCCTCGCGTTCGTCTCTTCCATGGCATCAAGGTAAAGGCCGTCTGCGACTGGCCGACACCGACGGGGGAGTCCAGCACATGGCGCAGGACCTCCAGGTCTGACGCCGACAGCGGAAGCAGCCCCGCTTCTCCGTTTCATCCGCTTCTCGCAGCCGCAGGACGCGGGCGGGGGTGTCTGAAGTCAACGTGCCTTGTCGTCCCTCTCTTTCCCCGGAGTGTCTGAGCCCTTCTCTGCCCACACCCAAGCCGGCCGGTCTGCGCCCCCGTCCCCGCCCGGCCGTCTGACCGCGGACCCTCGCGCCGCCGTCCTTCGTGATCCCACTGTCCACGGACATGTACCTTCCGGGTTTTCCGGCCACGGCCCGGGAGCTGCCCACGCACGCCTCCGGCCTCCAACTCACCGGCACCGCATTCCTCTTCGGGCAGGCCGTCGGCCAACTGGCACTCGGGCCCCTCTCCGAGAGGTACGAACGCCGGAAGCCGATCCTCTGAGGAGTGGCGTTCGTGGGCCTCGTACCCGACGCCGCAGACGTCGACCTGGAGTTGGCGCGCGGCACCCTTTCCGACGTGCGCCGGCCCGGAGTTCCCGTGACCAGGCAGTCACGGGAGCTCGAACTCGGGCAGACAGCGCTCGCCCTCCACCCCGTACAAGACCTGCACTTTCTCGGCGATGCCGCCGACCGTGACGTGCGGCCAGTCGGTCCGGACCCGCGTCTCGTCGACGAACCCGCAGGGCGGAGCGTCCCTACGGCGAGCGCGGAGTCGCGCAGCCAGGAGGAGCGGTAGCCCCCCGGCGGTGCCTCCGCCCCCCTGGACTGCGCCAGGCCACTGCCGGGCGCGGAGCACACCTTCACCAGCACGTCGATGAACGGGCCGCATGGACCCCTCGGCGATCTGCCGGCCGTTCTCGCCACGGCGAACGCCTGACGAACGTAGCGCCCGACGACCGGGTCGCCCGACGACCAGGTCGCCCGACGTGCGCGGATGCACTGCGGCGCGTGGCGCGTAGGACGCCCCCGCCGCCGTTTGTCCGGTTACGGTCCTGTCCGAATACGTTCGATGTGCCTGACGAAGGGAACAGCCTACGGATGCACAAGGTACGTAAGAAGGCCGCGACGGCTCTGCGGCGGATGAAGTGGCTCCGGGACCCCGCGGTCGTGCAGGCGCTGCGCTCGGCCGCCGCCGCGTCGATCGCCTACGTGATCGCGGTGCGCCTGTCCCCCGACAAGTCGGCGGCGCCGCTCACCGCGCCCCTCACCGCTCTGCTGGTCGTCCAGGTCACTCTGTACGCGACGCTCAAGATGAGCTTCCGCAGAGTGAACGCCGTGGTGGCCGGTGTCCTGGTCGCCATCGCCTTCAGCCAACTGGTCGGCCTGAGCTGGTGGAGCCTGGCGCTGGTGATCGTCGCGGCGCTGGGCGTCGGACACCTCGTGCGGGCGCACGAGTTCGTGGCCGAGGTGGCGATCAGCGCGATGCTGGTGCTCGGCGTGACCTCGCACGGGGCCCTGGCGTGGGCGCGGGTCGTGGAGACGCTGATCGGCGCGATCGTCGGTCTCGCCTTCAACTTCGTACTCGCGCCCCCGGTGTGGGTGGAGCAGGCGGGCGAGTCGATCGAGGGGCTGGCCCGGCGGGTGCGGCAACTGATGCTGCGGATGGGCGAGGAGGCAGCGGGCAGTACGGCGTTCCATGAGGCGGCGGCCCGGCTGCACGAGGCCCGCCGCCTCGACCACGAGATCGGCGAGGTGGACGAGGACCTCCGGCAGGCCGAAGACAGTCTGCGGCTCAACCCCCGCGTGCGCGAGGGGCTGCTGCACCGGGTGGTGCTGCGCTCCGGTCTGGACACGCTGGAGATCTGCACAGTGGTCATGCGGGTGCTCGCCCGCACCTTCACCGACCTCGCGAAGGAACGGGAACCCGAGCCGCTGTTCCCGCCCGAGACGGGTGCCAAGGTCGAGCAGCTCCTGTCCGAGATCGCCGACGCCGTAGTCAGCTTCGCGGTCCTGGTCACCACCAGCGTCAGCGACAACGCCGAGTCCGCCGAGGAACGGCTCTCCGCCGAACTGCGGCAGGCCGCGATCACCCGGGACAAGCTGGCCGCGCTGCTCCTCGACGACGTCCGGCGCGACCCGCGGCAGTGGCAACTGCAGGGCGCGGTGCTGAGCGAGGTCAACCGCATCATCGACGAAATGGACGTCGAGCACCGTTCACGCCGGCTCCTGGAGGAACTGGACCGGTACTCGCGTGAACAGCGCGAACGCATGCCGCGCCTGACCTCGCTGCGCGACCGTATACAGTCCCGGACCCGGTCGCGGAAGCGGAACCGCAGGGGTGCCGCGCGGCGTTCTCGTTGAGGACGCCGGACACAGGACGACGGACGTCGCACGCCGCACCGTGCGACTTCCACCTGCTCCATCGGCAGAGCCGCAATGACGTGAATGACCTGAAGCCGCGTCAACCCGCTCCGGTCGGCTGGTCAGTACCTTCCGTGCACCGGGGAACCGCTCTTGCCGGACCGGGCGGCCTGGGCGGGCCGTCTGGTCGCGGGTGTGCCGGGTGTGTCCGCCCGGGACCCGAGCGGGACGTCGATCCGCCGCCAGCACCCGCTCCAGCCAGGAACGACGGGTCTGCCACGCCGCCCGGCTGATCACCGCGCCCGGGACCACCAGGTCGAACGTGTGGCAGCCCCCGGGACCACGCATGCAGCTCGGCAGAGTCGCCGGCCCGTCAGATACCGGTCGGCATGGGCGACGGCCTCGTCGTGCAGCGTTTCCGCGGAGCCGACGCCGGTGAAGGCGGGCAGCAGCCCGGACAGATCCGTGGCGCGGGCGGGCGCGGCGCAGGGCGACCCGTCTGTGCCCCACACGTGGACCTGGGCAGGGCCTTCCGCCCGGAGCCGTTCCGGCCTCGGCCCAGACATCGACCTTTTCCATCCGATGAGCCGAAGCACTGTCGTCGCGGTCGCCGAGCACCGGGCACAACAGCGACTGCCCGACCAGCCGCGGACCGCCCCCGCCGCGCGCCGACGGACTCAGCGCGGCGGCCAGGCCACCGCCGGCACTCGTCCTCAGCCCGGCAGCGATCGCCTCCGGGCTCGCGACGGCCGCTCCCGCAATGGTGGGCGTCATCATCGTGATCACTTTCCGGGACTGACCGGCTGTCACCCGCCTGCGTGCGTACGGGCCCGCCGGGATGCGGCCGGACACAGGTGCCCGTACGGTCGTGCGTGCACGTTCCCGACAGGACGAAGCACCGGTGGTCCCGTGCCGTCGCACGTACACGGGGCCACCACTTCATCTCTCCGCGCACCGTCAGGCCCGCCGTCGCCGCACGGCCCCCGCACCGCACCGGTCCCGTGTTGTTCGACTGGGTGGAACTCGGCGGTGGGGACGTGCCGGTCATGCATCCGGCCCGTCCGTACCGGTCCCGTCTCGACATGCAACGGCACCACTGACGCTCACGCGGCAGACGGCACCCCAAGCATGTACCTCCTGTCCCGCCAGGGCCCGGACCTCACGAGTCGCAGGTGGCACCGAGGCGGCGTACACAGACGGTATGAGCGATGCGTGAGGTGGCGCGCGAACGCGGCGGCAACGGTCCCGACGGAGGCCGGCCATGGGCGCTGCCGCTCGCCGAGCGGGTGCTGCTGGTCACGGCGGCCGCCCGCCAGCGTTCGACACGATTGACCACCCCGAACGACACGCGGTCGAGTGCGGCAGCAACCGCCTCAGAAGGCACCGGCCAGCCGCCACCCGCTACGACAAACCCGCCGTCCGCTACGAAGCAACCGTTCTCGTCGCAGCCGTCGACGAGTGGCTGTGACCAGAACTTTGGCCGGTGATCCGGTAGCCCCTCACCGGTCCTCCGTCTCGAACGCCCGGGCGACGGCGAGGCTGTCCTCGTAGACATGGTGCCGGGTGACAAGGCCGTCTTCGACGGTGAGGTGAAGGGCGAACCGGGCCCGATACGCCCGGCCCGTGGGCCGTGCCGTCTGGCGGATCTCGCCCAGCACCACCGCATCGTCTCCGTCGACAAGAACGCGCTCGACCTCAGTAGCGACGTGCTCCGGCACATGGTGCTCAGCAAGCTCGCGATAGTGTGCGGCCGCGTCGGCCCGGGTGGACCGGTGACGGATCCACGGCGTGGCGGCGCGGCCGTGTTCGCCTTCCGGCCAGTTGAGCTTCCAATCGCCGTGTTCGGCATACAGTTCGGCGATGCGCTCCGGGTCGCCTTCGCCGATCCTGCGCAGCAACTCCTCAACGACGGTGCGCGTGTTCGTACCTGCGGCCGTGGACATGGCATGCCTCTCCGTCTTGGTCCGCATCCTCCGACGCGGAGTGATCGCCAACCCTGCCAGCACAGCCCGGCCGAGACGATTACCCCTGAAGCAAGGCGAGCGCATCAGCGAGATCCACTTCTTGTCCCCGGGCCGTCGACGTCCTCGGGTACGTGCTCCTCGTCGGCCGCGAGGTGCGCATCCACCTTCTCGTCGGTGTCCAGCCCGACAGGGATGTCCTCGGCGAGTGGCAGGAGAACATGCGCAGTCCCGTCCGATCGGCTGCGGCGAGCAGCCCCATGTCACGCAGGGACTCCAGCGCGCGGTTCGCGGCTCGCGCGGTCTGCCGATCTGCGGAGAACCGGTGCCCATCGGGGCGGGACCGACCCGAAGTTCACACGCGCATGCTGTCACGGCAAACCTTCAAGACCCCCCGAAGGAAGAGCTGCGCTCTTCGTCAATGACAGCCCTCCGGATCCGCTGGAGGAACCCCTCTGCGCAGGGCTCGTCGAGGAGGCCGACACCCTCGCCCTTGTGCGCACGGCGGCCTACGGAACCGTGACCGGCCACTCGTACGGTCACCTCAGCCCGAGGACGGGCTCGGCTCCTCCTGACACGCACCCTCACGGCCCGGTCGGTCCACAGCAGCGGCCGCCGGCCTGGTCCTCGGTCATCTGCCCTACTGCTGTGTGGCACGGGTGAGTTTTTTCGCGGGGCCGTGGAGGCCGGGGGATGCCCAGGTGAGGTGGAGGTCTTCTGGCCAGACCAGCGGGTATGCGGTGCCGGGTTTCGGGGTGCGGTGGGCCTGCCAGGTGAGGTGGCATCCGGTGAGCAGGGGGGTCTTGCCCGGGGTGTGCGGGAGGAGGATCTGATTCCTGAGGTCGGTCGAGCTGCGGTTTTTGCTGAGGGTTCCCTCGGCCAGCAGACGGCCGCGTGCGGCGGTGCGTAGCTGCCACCGCACGTGCACGTCTTCAGGGACCCGCCCCCGCAGGCGGAGGAAGCCGCCGAAGGCTGCGGTGAGGTACTGCGGCCGTACGTCGTCGGGGAGCGGATGTTTGCGGCCGGAGCCCCGCCACGGGACGTCCAGGCGCACCGAACCGCCGGTGGGTGCCGACGGACGTCCCTTCTGCGGCTTTCGTGAGTGCTGCGGCTTGATGCGGAGCTCTCGCGGGTTCTGGCGGTCGCCGACCGACGTGATGGTCCACCCCTGGACGCTCCCGCCGCCGACCACGAGGGGGGTGGGCAGGCCTCGGTGGTGTACCCACAGCGTTCCCAGTACGGCCGCGAGTGGCGAGATCATGAGCAGCAGGAGCCACCCGCCCGGGATCCTGTCCGCCCTGTCGAGACCGGCCTGCTGAAACGACGCGACCTGAAGGCCGCAGGCCAGCACGATCAGGACCACGCTCAGCACCGTGCGCCGGAAATCGGTGCGCGGGACAGCCGGCAGAACGCGGGAGGGAGCACGCCCGCCACCCGGTGACCGCGCAGAAGCAGGCCCGGGCGGTGCGAAGGAGACGGCCTCTCCGGGCTCCGTGTGCACCGCCCCGGCGGCCACGGGGGCGGTGACCTGCGTTGCCATACCGGGAACGGTCTCCCCGCCCACTGTCGGCGGAGCTTCGTCGCGGAGCCTCTCCACCTGGTGGCGCAGCACCGTAACCTCTCTGCGCAGCAGGTGCACTTCCGCCTGGTGCGCGGTCAACTCGCCCTCGATCTGCCGGGCATAACGCTGGGCGTGCGCCAACTGCTCCTGCTGGACGGCCAAAGCGGCCCGGTTGGCATCACGCTCTTCTTCCGCGGCCGCCCGCCCCGCGAGGGCCTGGTCGAGCTCGTTCTCCAGAGCGCCCAGCCGTACGGCGACTTCCTCCAGTTCCCCGGCGGTCGCCCGGTGCGCCTCCTCGCTGCGGGCACGCGCATCGGTGGCCCGCCTTGCTTCTTCCATCCAGTACAGCGCCCTGGTGTCCGGGCGCGGGCTGCTTCTCTGTGCCGCCCGACGCAGCACGTTCAGCTCCTCCACAACCTCCGGCGCGACCTCCTCGCCTCGGTCCGCCAGGAAGGCCACGGCGGCCTGGACGAACTCTGCTGGTGCGATCCGTTCCCCGGACAGGTACCGCGACACCGTCGAGGGGGCGACGTGCGTGGCCTTCGCGAGCGCGTTCTGCGAGGTGTTCGCCAGCCCCGGCTCCAGCATGTCGCCCAACGCCCGCGCGTACGCCGCGGCCCGCACCTCGGCCTCGCGCCGTACGGCCGCGGACTCCTCACGCCCACCAGCTTCGCTCATGCTGCTCCCACTCCTGCGGGCCCGCCCTCCACCTTCACGGGCGGGACGTACGGCAGTGCTGTGATTGTCACGCACGGTGCGGGGCCCGGGGGAGTGGTTGACGAGATCGCCGTCCGTTGCCATTCGTGCGGGAACACCTTCCAGGGCCCGTTCCCGCTTCTGCAGGATCGTCCGGCCCGCCACGCTCGGTTTCGTCCCCGCACATCCAGGTGCGGGGAGGGGAAGAAGCGGGGGCGGGCTGATGACGAACGGCCAGAACATGGCGCCGGGCATCGTGTCGGGAGTGAGCGGCCTCGCGCAGGCCCTGGTCGGCGCACCCCCGTGGTGCGTGGTCGCCTGCCTCGCCCTCAGCCTCGCGCTGGGTGCCCTGCAGGTGGTGTTCCCGCAGGACTCCACCGACCGCCTCGGCTGGTGGGCAGGCCGCCGGACCTACCTGTACCAGCGGCGCCTCCTGCGCACCGCACGCCGCCACGGTCAGCCTCCGGTCCGGTGAGGTTCCGGCGACCGGCCGGGCAGCCTGTCCGTTCACCGTGGATGCGGTGCCACAGGCTGCCCGACGGCCCCGACGGCCCCGACGGCGAGGACGTGCGCCACGCGGTCGTCGGTCAGCTCTCGCTCACCTGCCGGGTGAACCGCCCCCGCCCGCCGTCAGTTCTCCTCGGTGCCCATGGCTTCGAAGGTTCCGCGCATCAACTGGTCGATGGTGCCCGGCTTCTCGGCCAGGGTGTCGAAGAGATCAGCGAGCAGCCACAGCACGAAGCCGTGGACCGTCGCCTCCTTCGGCCCGATCGTCCCGAACCGGTCGCGCCAGGCCACGGTGTCCATGCCCATCGCGGCAGCCATGAGGACACCGGTGGCCATCGGCACCTGCTCCGGGTCAGCCGACTCGAAGGAGGGCAGCTTGCGGATCACGGCGGGGATGAGGTCGTTGAGCGGATCGAGCCGATCCCCGCCGGGCGGTTCCGCGATCAGGTACCCGGTCAGGACCCCCACCAGGAACACCGTGCCCCGCGAGACCTCCTCGCGCCCCACGGAGTCCATCGCCGCCCGCACCCGCTGCTGCGCCTTCCGGCGCTCCTGGGCGGGTGTCCGCTTCTCCAGGACCCGGTAGGCGTCCCACGCCGCACGGACCGCCTCGTCCACCACCACTCCGTCGCTGTTCATGAAGGCGACCGTATAGGCGGGGCGACGGGATCCGTGAAGGGCGTCCGGGAAACCGCGCTCCATGATCCATCGGCTCACCTGTCCGTCATGGACATCACCCGGATCGGCTCGTCGCGGCAGTGGGACTCGTGGAGTCGCCACAAGGGCACGACATCAGCCGTTGGCTCCGCGCCACGTGCTCCAGTCGGCTCCGGCGGCCCTCCGACCACGCTTGATCACTGGCGGCATGTCGTCCTTGCCCCGCACCTACCCGACGGATCCGTCGATGAGCGCTCGCACGATGTCCGCGTGGTCGGCATGCCGCTGAGTGTTCGGAGCTCACGCACACCAGGATGTGGCGCGGTGCCGCCTCGCGGCGCCACCCTGCCCCTGCCCAGCCGTGACCGACCACGCCCGGCGGGACGGCGGACGCCCACCCGCATTGTGTGGGCCGGTCTCCACCGGCAGGTCTGCTCAAACTGCTGTGCCACGCTTCCTTCCCCGGTGGTCGGGTGGGTTGTCTGACATGCTCCATACGTGGCAGATCCTGCGGAACGCCTTGACGACGTGCTGGCTGTGCGGCACCGCCCGTACGTGCTCCCGCCCGCTTACGTGCTGTCCGTCATAGGGTCGGTGGAGCCGTGGAACGCCAAAGCGCTGGCCGCTCAGTTCGGGCAGGCTTCAGCGGAGCGCACGGTGCTGGTGGTGGATCTGCACGAGCTGGTCTTCGGGGGCTGGGACCTGATCGGGGTCCTCCTGGACGCCCGCAGCCGGCATCCCGCCGTGGTCCTGGTGGGTCCGCTCCCGCCCTTGTTGTGCGCGCGGTTCGCGGTGACGGGGGCCGGTGCGCTGTTCCCCGTCGCTCCCACTCTCGCGGAGGCCCTCGTCGCTTCCGTTCCGTAGGAGCCGGTCAGGCGGACCGGGCCGGCCGTCCGGCCCGCGGGAGCGCGGTGTCCGTGGTCTGCGGGCGTACGGCGTACAGGGGAGAGCGGTCGGCGGCCAGGGCGCGGTGGAGGGTGTCGAGGGCGCTGCTGAGGGCGGTGTGCTCTTCCTCGGGCAGGCCGGCCAGGGCCTGCTGGAGGAAGAGCTCGCGGCCTGCGCGGACCTGGGCCAGGTGGGCGCGGCCGGCCGGGGTGAGGGCGAGAGTGATCTCGCGTCCGCTGGCGGGGTGCGGGTCGCGCTGGACGAACCCGGCGGCCTGGAGGCGGTCGACGAGGCGGCACACCGAGGGCGGCGACGCGCCGAGCCGGTGGGCGAGGGTGCGCATGGGGATGTGGTCTTGGCCGTCGATGACTCTCATGGCCCTCAGCTGCGGTGCGGGCAGCAGCGGGTTGGGGGCGTCGTGGCGGTTCTGCTCGAAGAGTAGGTCCAGCAGTTCGGCGAGGCGGACTGTCCGGTGGGCGGTGTGGCGAGCGTGATCGGTGCGCTCGGTCATGTCGTTACCCGTCCGAGGAAGGCAGGTTCCTCATCGTGGTGGCTGGGGCGGTCAGGCAGTGGTCTCCGGTTCGGCGGGCCGCGGCGGCGGCCCGGTGGGGAGGGAGGCGGATATGACCTCCTCCCATGGTTGACGATATGCCTTTTCCCGGGAGCGGCGCCCCCCGCCGGCGCCGGCCGCTTCGGGATCGAGGTGGGCGAGGCAGCCGGTGATCTCCAGGATCCGGTCCACGGCCGGCGGTCGGGCATCGAGGTGCAGCGTGATCCGGGCAGCGGTGGTGCGCCGGTGCAGCATCAGCAGGGCGGACAGTCCCACGGAGTCCATGCCGGTGAGTCCTGCGCAGTCCAGGCGCAGAACGGTGGTGCGCGGGCGGTCCTGGAGGTGTCCGCAGGTCTGGTCGAGGAAATCGTCGGCGCTGCCGTGGCCCAGGTGCCCCTTCAGGGCGAGTTTCAGCAGCCCGGCGTCGATGCCGGTGACCGCTTCCAGGCGCAGGGGCGGGTCGAAGGGGTACGGCGGCGTCATGCCTGCTCCTGGGCGAGGCGGCCGTTGTGCGGCGGGGCGAGAGGGCCGGCGGCATGGCGCAGCATGTCCGCGGCGCGGGGGAAGTCCTTGAGTTCCTCGCCGAGGATGTGCAGGGCCGGGACCAGGGAGCGGGCGGGCACGTTGCGGGCGGTGAGGATCCCCGCGGTCCAGGCGAGGAACGTGGTGAAGAGGTCGGCGTCGTCGGTGTAGAGGGCGGTGGCCAGGAAGTCGACGATGTGCGCGACGTCCTCGGCCGTGCGCCCCCGCTGGGCGGGGGTGTAGGCGCGCATCGCGGGGAAACGGTCCTCCAGCCCCGCCATCACCGTCCGCACGAGCTGGGTCTTGGTGCGGGTGACCATCGTGTACTCCTGGTCCCCCAGGTGGGGCAGGTCGTCGATGGGCTGATGGGCCGGGGCGGGACGTCGCAGCGGCCCCTGGTCGAGCCGGTCGGCTGCCGCTCCTGCGTCGGGTGCCCAGGCGTCCGCGCCCAGCAGGGCGGCGTACTGGCCGCGGGGTCCGAAGGCGGCGCCGCCGACGAGGACGGGGGTGCCGGTGGCCTGGACGGCGGTGATCGCGGCGTGCGCGACCGGGAGCCGGGTGGGGATGGAGCTGGAGAGGGCCACGAGGTCGGGGCCGACGTGGTGGACGTGCTGGATGAGGTGGTCGGTGGTGACCTGGGCGCCGAGGTAGTCCACCGCCCAGCCGCGCAGTTTGAGGACTTCGGCGAGCAGGCGGGCGGGCAGCCCGTGCCACTCCCCGTCCACGCACGCCACCACGACCCTCCCCTTCACCGGCGTGCCCGGGGCGGCGGCGGTGCGGTGGGAGAGGGCGGCGATCGCCCGGTCGTTGATCGCGGACGCGGCGTGCTCCTGGGCGACGGTGAGGCGGTTGGCCGCCCATTCCTCTCCGACGCGGCGCTGCACCGGGGCGATCAGACTCAGCAGCACCTCCTGCGCGGGCAGACCGTGCTCCAGGGCGTCGAAGACGACCAGGGTCGCGGCGTGTTCGTTGCCGGTGGACACCGCCTCCCACAGCAGGTCCTGCGGAGTCGGGGGGAGGGCGGTGCTCGTCACGCGGTGAACCTGCCTTTGGTGTGTCCGCCCACCATGCTCAGGTGGTGGGTCCTGGGGGCGGTGATGACCATGACCGCCATGTCGTCGTGCGGGCCGGTCCCGACCCACTGGGAGGCGAGCATCTGCACGTGTTCCACCACCGCTTCGCCGGGCATCCCCGCACACCGTGACAACGCCTCCTGGAAGCGTTCGTCACCGAACATCTCGCCGCCCATGGGGCCGCCCTTGGCCTCGGTGAACCCGTCGGTGAACAGCACACAGAAGTCGCCCGGCGCCAGGGTCTCGTGCACGGTGGTGGCGCGTGCCTCGGGGAACGCGCCGACCAGGGTGCCGCGGGAGGCGCCCTCCTCGACCGTGCCGTTGGCGCGGACGAGCAGCACCGGCGGGTGCCCGGCGCTGGTCACCCGCAGCTTCACCGTCCCTCCTTCCCGCACCGCCGAGACCAGGACGAGGGTGGCGAAGCGGGTGTGGTGGGAGCTGAGCAGGGCCCCGTTGAGGAGCTCCAGCATCCGCTGGTGATTGCCCGCCATCGGCAGCAGGGCGTGCAGGGTGTTGCGGATCTTGCCGGTGAGGACGGCCGCCTCCAGGCCCTTGCCGCTCACGTCGCCGAGAACGGCGAAGGAGGGTTCCCCCTCGACGCTGGCGGGGTGGACGTCGTAGAAGTCGCCGCCGATGCGCTCGCGGTCCTTCGACGGCCGGTAGCCGCCGGCGAACTCCACCCCGGAGATCTGGTGCAGCACCGGCGGCAGCAGCTCCCGCATCAACACCTGCGACACCGACGACTGCTCGGCGTACATGCGGGCCGCGGACATCGCCGCCCCCGACCGCGCGGCGAAGAGGCGGGCGAAGACCTCCTCCTCCTCGCTGAACGCCGCCTCTCCGCTGCGGCGCAGCAGAATGAGGGCGCCCGCGGGCACACCGTGGCCGGGCAGCGGGGTGACCACGATCGAGCCGACATGCCCGTCGAAACCTTCGGGGATCAGCCACTGGGGGGCGGTCACCGGGTCGATCCAGCGGGACGGCACCGGCGGGAAGCCCTGCAACGCCTCGGCGAGACCGGGGACTTCCTGCGGGTCGACCTCCCACTCGTCACGGACCGGCCGCCGGCCGCGCAGACAGCTGACCACCGGCAGCCGGTAACCGCTGCTCGGGGCGATGACCACGGCGGCGTCCGCCAGGTGTTCGGCGGCGAGCTGCGCGGTCACGTCCATGCACCGCTCCAAGTTCAGCGACGACAGCAGGGCGTTGGACGCCTCCGCCAGAAACGCGGTTCGCTCCTGCTCGATGTGCAGGGCCTCGCGGGCGAGCCGGTGGTCGGTGTCGTCCATCAGCCACCACACCACATCCCCGTCGTCCTGCACCGTCGGATGCGCCTCGTACGACCGGTGCGCGACGTCACCGGACACCACCGTGCCCGCACCGTGCGCGTTCGTGGCCACCTTGTGGGCGTGGGCGTCCGCGAGCCAGGGAACCGTGCAGTCCGCCAGGGCCAGTCCGGGGGCCGCGGTCGGGAACAGGGCGGTGGCATGATCATTGGCGTGCCGCACGGTGCCCGACCGGTTGGCGATCAGGACGGGGTAGGGCACAGACGTCCACGCCAAAGACGCCGGAGCGCGGGGGCCCACTGCGTGTTCTTGCCGTGTGGAAGTCACAAGCACAGGGCCCGCGGTGCGAACCCCTCACCTCAATCAGCCGGAAACCGTTGTCGTACGACAACAATCCACCACTGGACCACACACTGGCAAGCCGCCCCCTGTCCGGATGCCCCCAGACCGGTCGCCCACGCTCTCCGCCACGCCGGAGGGCACGGGAACATCACATCGAGCCGTCACCACATGAAACAGCAGTCGAGGAGAAGGCCAGGTCAAAGCCGGGTTGTGTTCTCGTGGTCACGGCGATCGAAGTCTGGGGCCCGGCATGGCCGCTCCTTGGTGAAAGAACTGAGGAGGAGTGTCGCGGGCGGTTCCCTGCCGCTGCTCGTATGCACGGGTGCAGCAAGAGTGTGTCTCTCCGACCCGGTCTGCAAACAGGCACGCGGCGTTTCGTGTCGAGCTGGATTCCGACGCCGGTACGGACGGTGCCGGGGGGCGGGCGCGGTGGTGGCCGGCGACCAGCGGTATCGGTCGTTCGCCACCGCTCTCGCCGCCGCTTGGGTTCTGCGTATCCGGGGGGCGGCTCGTCATCATCCGTACGTGCGTACGTGGTTGTTCGCGGTGCGCAGGCGTGTGCCGTGGCCATCGGTGAGTTTGAGGTGTGCGAGCGGTGGCCCCAGGGAGGGAGGAACATGCTGACCTCCGCCACTTCCTGCCAGCCGGAGGCGTCCATGGCGGATGCGGTGCGGCCTGGCCGCAGTGTGGCGGGAACGGTGCCGAATTCACTGCCGGTCAGCACCGTCGCGCACTGTTCGCTGGGGCCGACGACGACCAAGCCGTCGGCAAAGGCGTCGTTGACCGGGGGATCGACACTGGATGTGGCATCGGTAGCTCAGAGTGACCGGCCAAGGAGCCCGGTGAAACCTCTGCCTGGTGCGAGTGTTTCCGGGTTCGGCTGCGGGGAGGCGGTTGCGCGAAGGGCGCGTATCCGAACGGCAGTGCGGATTCGTCGCTGAATCCCTTCGTGTGCCGATGCCCCGTGTCCCGCCTGAGGTGTTTATTCAATGCCTTTTCATAAAGTCCCGCACGGTGCATGACTCACACCACCCGCGGAGGCGGTCATTCTCAGAACGGTGGAATTGCGAGGCGTTGCACCTTACTGGATGGCTGTCACGTAAATTCGGACAAGTGGGTCAGGTTGGGCGATGAACTCGCCAAGGTCGAGTCAAGCGCGCCTTCGGTTGGTCAACTCCTGGTCAAGCGAACCGACACTGTGAATCGTCGAGCCGAGTCCGGGCACTCGTATGAGTTCTTTTCGTGGGTGGCCGCAAAATTGGGGGTTGACATTCAAATTGGACTCTGTTGATCCTGTGTGTGCAGGGAAATCACTCGGAGCTCCGGTGCAGTGCGACCGGGGTGCCCGGACTTCGCTGGGTATTACTGGATGAGCAGGCTGGAAAGTGGCGTCGAATCCTTTATTCGAGTCGGCGAATACCAGGTTGGGGGAGCGGTGTGCTCGAGAGTCGATCAGTCCGTGATGTGCGTGCGAATCGTGCCTTCCATGTCCGATCGGCTGACCGGGCAGTGGGTCAGCCGGGCGGCCGGGCGGCCGGTCTCCTGAGCACCTACGGTCGCGGACAGGAGTTCAGCAGTGTGGTTCTGCATCCGTCCGGCGGAGGTCTCGGTCAGTACGTCGGCCTGATGGCGTCACTGGCCCGTCGGGGAACGGTGCACGGTATCCGTGCCTGCGGACTGCGAGCCCACGAGGTGCCGGACACAAGTGTCGCCGCCATGGTGGAGCGCTATCTTCCCCTGCTGCGCGAGCTTCCACACCCTCCTGACCTGCTGATCGGCTGGTCACTGGGAGGCGTATTGGCCTGGGAACTCGCGAGCGCGCTCGCGTCCCAGGGTCATTTCCCCGCGGTCGTCATGCTCGACAGCTTCGCCGAACCCTGGGGGGTGTGCGCCGACGACTCGGGGCGCCGGACGGTGCTGGAAAAGATCGTCGAAGGCGGTCTGCCGGGCGATGACGATCCGGCGGCGTACGCCAGGCTGATCGAGACGGCGACGGCCCATGTCATGGCTTCGGCCGCGCACCGGGTGCGGGAGCCGTATGCCGGCCCCGCCCTCCTCATGCCGTGTGACGGACCCGAGCAGCGCCGCCAGATCCATTCCTGGTCACGGTGGTCCTCCCGGCTCACGGTCGCACCTCTCGCCTGTGACCATTTCAGCCTGTTCGAGCGGGAAAACTTTCGTGTGATCCTGCGGAACGTCGGAGAATTCCTCAGTGAATGTCGAACAGGGCGGGAGTGCGGAATGAATTCATGATGCCCGAACATTCCGCCCGCGCCATCAGTGCTCTCTGCTCATGCTTAGAGTTCGCATCGCCCGGATGTCGTCGGGTGTGTGGCCATGCTGTCGGGTCGCGCCCCCGAAAAGGAAGGCGGGTCATGACCCGGAAGCGAACTCCTCTCCACCTGTTCGACTTCCTCCAGGTGAATCTGGCGCTCGTAGCCGACCGCCCGCACGGCCCGGCAACCTCGCTGCGCCTGGGCACCGTGCTGCGATTCAACCCGGCAGCGACCGCCGAGAGAATGCCCACGGACGCCAGAACCGTGCAGCGGCATCTCGCTGACGCGCAAGATTTCCTCGGCCTGCGATTTCCCTCGAAAGCACCGGAGCGGCTGCCATGCCCGGCCTTGAGGAGCGGCTCACGTCCGGCATCCACTGCATCGTCGCGGACGCCTGCGGCTCACCGTGGGTTCCCTCCTGTCAGCGGCAGCACATCTACCTGTTGAGGCCGGCTGCGAGCGCGGAACCAGATCCGGCCGTGGCACCTGTCCTCGCCGGTCGGATCGCCGTCGTGGAGGACGGCTGCCACCTCGAAACCCCATGGGGCAGCGCCCGACCCACGGTCCGTCGCGTTACGGGGGACGAACTGCGCGCCCCGGCCGCGCCGACGCCGGCTGTCCCGCTCACCGCGGCAGATCCTCCCGGCACTCTTCGGGACACCGCGCCCCGACTGGACCTCGGCGTCGCCCAAGACGCCGACCGGCAGGTCGATGCGTACGCACAGCATCCCGGTCGCGAGCAGGCCCTCGGCGCGTTCACCCTGGAAACCGGTACGCCTCGCCGCGAGGCACTCGCCCTGCCTGCCCCCGCGGGCGGATCAGGTGTCGTACGGGCCGGTCGGCGCGGCTCCGGAAGAGAGCATGGTGGCCTTGCGGCGGCGGTAGGCGGTGGCGTTGGCCCGGCTCCCGCACGACAGCTTGTCGCACCAGCGGCGGCTGCCCGCGCGCGAACGGTCCAGGAAGAGCCGGGTGCACTCCGCACCGGCGCACAGCCGTACGAGGTGGCGGTCGTCGCCGCCGAACAGTTCCCCGGCCCTGGTCGCGAGCGTGGCCAGCACCTCGTTGACGCCACCGTGCCGCTCGACCTCGCCCAGTGCCCTGAGCGCCACGGTCACCTGCGGGCCACCGGCGCACTCGCGGATCAGCCGTACGTCGGTCACGGCGGCATCCGCGCCCCGTTCCGCCGCGACAGCCGTTCGGTAGACGGCCTCGCGCAGCAGGCGGGCGCGGTCCAGCGCAGAGCGGGACACCCGGCCGGGGCGGTCGGTCAGTCCGGCCTGCACCGCCCACGCCGCGAGGTCCGCCGGCTCTGCCAGGAGGTCGATGGGACAAGTGGTGCGCCAGCTCAGGGTCGCGGCGAAATCGAGGGCCAGGTGATCGCTGACGAAGAGGAAGTCCACCACCCCAGTGTGGCGCGCGCCGGCATGGAACAGCAAGATCGTGGAATCATACCCTTGACCGATGATTCCGGGCGGAGCCGCCAGGCCGGTTCGACGCCCCGCCGCACCCGTACCGCGGCCGCCGCCCGGCAGGAGGGCACATGACCACCGATGCCGCATCCGCCACCGCCGCATTCCGGCTGACCCACTACCTGGGGGTGGCCGTCCCCGCCCGGCTCGCCGACGAAGGCGCCCGGATCGGCCTGGTCCTGCTCGCCCTGGAGCGCACGGACAGCGCAGGCCTGGGCGGCGCGCTGGTCGCGGCGCTGATGATTCCCCACGTCGTCGCGGCACCGGTCCTCGGTGCCGTGGCCGACCGCGTCCGCCGCCGTCGCCTCTTCCACGCGTCGTGCCTGTTCGCGTACGGCCTGGGGCTCGCCGCCACGGCGGTGGTGGTGGGCCGCGCACCGGCCGGACTCGCTCTTGCCCTCGTCGCGGCGGCCGGATGCTGCGCACCGCTCGTCACCGGAGGTCTGACCAGCCTCCTCGGCGAGCTGGTTCCGGCCGACCGTCTCAGCAGGGCCTTCAGCATCGACTCCACCTCGTACAACCTCGCGGGTATCTGCGGTCCGGCCCTGGCCGCGGCCCTGTCCGCGGCGGCGGGCCCGGACACCGCCCTGATCGCACTCGGCGCGGCCGGGGCGATCGCGGGCCTCGTCATGCTCACGCTGCCCCTGGCACCCAGGACCGGAGGGGCCGGGCACGATGCGCGCCTGCGCCCCGCCGACCTTGCCACCGGACTGCTGGAACTGCTCAGGAACCCGCCCCTGCGCGCGGTCACCTGGTCCAGCAGCGCCGGCCAGATCGGCGTCGGCGCACTGCCCGTCCTCACCGCCCTGCTCGCCCAGCAGTACGGGGCGGGCTGGGCGGCGGGCGGCCTGATGACCGCCTTCGCCGCCGGCGCCCTGGCGGGGTCGCTGATCTACGCGGTACGCCCGTGGACCGACACGCACCCCGAACGTGTGGTGCTGGGTTGCCTGGCGGCGACCGGCCTGCCGCTCGCCCTGGCTGCCACGAAACCGGCACTCAGCGCGACCACGGCGCTGTTCGTACTTGCCGGAGCCTGCACCGGTCCGCTCTTCAGCGCGCTGCTCGCCGCCCGGGAACGGTACGCACCGGCTGGAGTCCGCACCCAGGTCTTCACCCTGGGCGCCGGGTTGAAGAGCACCGCCGCCGCTGGAGGCGCGGCCGCCGCAGGAGTCGTCAGCGGTGCCGGCACCAGTGCCCTCCTGCTGGCGATCGCCGCGTGCCAGGTCCTCGCCACCCTGCTCGGAGCGGCCCTGCTCACCCACCGCGGCACCACCGGCGCGAAGCACCCCGGCCGACCGGGCGGGGCCGCCGCCCCGGAGGCGGCCACTCGGAAGAGCCGTACCTGAGATCTCCCCACCCGGGACAGCGACGACCGCCCTGCCCCTCCCGCGCCCTCCGTACCTCCCCCACCTCCCGTAAGGAACGCACATGAGGATTCTCTTCGAGCCCATCGGCGGAGCACTCGGCATCGGAGCCATCACCCGCTGCCTGGCCATGGCGCAGGCCGCCGCCATGCGCGGACACCGAGTCGCCTTCCTCGCCCCGGAGGGTTACCCGTTGATCGATGAACTGGACCTGGGCGAGCGGTACTTCGCGCCCTTCCCCGAGCGCACTCCCGAACTCGTGGGCAGCGGCGAGGCGGACGGTTTCACGGAAGCCGTCCTGATACGCGGCATGGGGGAGCCCGCCTACGTGCGCGCGGCACTCGACGCCGAGGTCAGTGCCTACCGTGCCTTTCGCCCGGACATGGTCGTCACTGAGATGCAGCCCACTGTCCCGATCGCCGCACACATCGCCCGCGTGCCGTTCGCCTGCACGGTACAGAGCCCGAACCTCGCCGCTTTCGCCGGACCGAGCGACCGTCCGGAATCGTGCGCCCGGGTGGAGGCCACGTTCGCCGCCCTCGCCCGCGAGCACGGACTGCCCGAACCCGCATCACTCGAAGACCTGCTGCACCAGCGTGCGGCCCTGAACATCGCGCCGACAGCCGAGGTTCTCGAACCGGCCCTGGGCGCGCTGCCCCGCACCCGCTATGTCGGGCCAGTGCTGCTGCCTTCCCTGGAACTCGCACCCGCACCCCGGTACGACGACGCCGAGGTCCGCGTCCTCGTCTACCTCAGCTTCGGCGCGCTCACCCTCGACGAATTCCTCCCGGTCATCGCGAAAGCATTCCCGGCCCCCCGGCACAGCGTGGTGGTCGCCGCCCGTGAGAAGGACATCGCCGGACGGGAGGTGCCTTTCCGGCAGGACAACGTCATCGTGGCCCGGACTCCTGGGATCACCCGCCTGCTCCAGGACACCGATCTCCTGGTCACCCGTGGCGGCCAGAACGCCCTGATGGCCTCGTTGCTTGCCGGGGTGCCGGTCATCGGAACCCCCGGACGCAGTCCCGAACCGATATTCAACCTCGGCGCGCTCCAGGCGCACGGGGCGGCCCTGACCCTGCTCGACGAGCCGGGCCCCGAAGCTCTGGCCGAAGCGGCACAGACGCTTCTCACCGGGCACGCCGCCCAGCACGCTGCCCGTCTGGGGGACCTGCTGCGTCGGCACCGGGGGGCCGTCGAAGCGGTGGAGGCACTCGAGTCGGCGGTGTCGAACCCTGCCTGTCGCCCACCATTGGACTGAGGTGCTCGACCGTGCGGCCCCCAGGACGCGCACCCGGCGCCCAAGGCGCAGCCCCGGCCCCCAGGACGCGCACCCGCCTCCCGATCGACAACCGTCCAGGACCGCCCCTCTCTCACCCACCGCACCAACGGAGCCCACATGTCAGGCGTCACGACCACCCCCCTCACGGCCGCAGCGGCGCTCTTCGACCTCGATGGCACCCTCATCGACTCGGAGCCCCGCAGCCAGGAGCTGTGGCGAAGGCTCTTCGCCGCCCATGACATCGCCCTCACGCCCGCACTGCTCGCCTCGTTCGGCGGGCGCCGTAGCGCGGACGTCATCGCCGAACACCTTCACCGTTTCGGCCCCGGCCCCACTCCGGACGACCTCCGCGCTGACCTGCGCAGGCTCGACGAGGAGACCGGCCTGCCCGAGGTGCGGCTCAAGCGCGGCGCCCGCACCCTGCTGACCCGGCTCCGGGACGCCGGAATCCCCACCGCCCTGGTCACCTCGGGCGGCCTGACGTACGCAACCCACCACCTGACGCGGCTGGAGATCGACCACTTCACGACTCTCGTCACGGCGGACGACGTCACCCGTGGCAAGCCCGACCCCGAGGGCTACCTGCTCGCTTGCCGCCGCCTGGGTGTTGACCCGCGCCAGGCCCTGGTCTTCGAGGACTCGACGGCAGGCATCCAGGCAGCGAGGGCGGGCGGAGCGGCCTGCATCGCGGTCGGCGACCCGGGGCCGGCTGCGGCGGCGGAGACGCTGGCCGTGGTGCACGACCTGGCCGACACCCCGGAGATCCGGCCAGCGGTGGGAACGGCGTACCAGGACGTGGCGAAGGCGGGTTCGCTCCCACGGGACACAACGGAGAACTGACCAAGGGCGGCAGTACGACTCTCCGCCCCTGACGGTGAGTCCCCGCCCGGCCAGTACACCCCCGTCGTGGCTTCCGTTCCCGTGAGCCGGTTGCCGACCGTGACCGCAGCGTCGTAGTGGACTGCCAGGAGCGGTCACAGCAACTACCGCCACACGGGACGCGGCGGTCCCAGTGATCGCTGTATGCACAGGAGATCGCGGTTCGCCGTGGTGATTCCCGCGGTCGCGGGTGGCCTGCTCGCGGGAACGACCCCCGCGCCGACGGGCCCCGGCGCGTTGGACACCACCGGCATCCCGGCGCGCTACGCCGAACAGGACCTGGGCCGACGCCGGTGCACCGCCGAGGAGGTGCCGGACAAACCCGGGACGGCGAAGATCCCCGAGTGCGTGACGTTCGCGACCCCGCGCGACCGGCCCGACGCGTACGACCCGAAGCTCGACGTCGACCCCACCCCGCCGCGCCAGCAGGACTCGACCACCGTCGGCCTCGGCCGAGCCGCGCGAGCCTCGTGCTTCAGGAGAGCCACACGCGTGATCGCGATGTCGCCGAGTTGGCCGCCGCCCACCGGGAGTATTCGCCAGCGGCCATGTCCACCCTGCTGTGCCGTGCCGCAGACCGCGTCCTGCCGAGTTTCACCGAGGCCGACCTCCAGGAGCAGGCCGCCGTCATCAGCTCGGGTGCGCCGTATGGCCTGCGGATCACCGTCAGCCGACAGCTCGCGGGCGCCGAAGGGCTCAGCGTCCCCCTGGTGCCTGTCGGCAGGGAAGGCCCACCGCATCCCCAGCGCGTCCAGCTCAGCCCGGCGTTTTTCACCGAACTCGTCGGCTCGCTGACGGATAGTACCCAGGACCATCCCCCGCTTCACTGCCGCCACATCAGCCTGTGGCTTGGGACCGCCGGCGCGTCGGCGGCGGCCGGACCAGGCACCGCACGGTGGGACCACGCCGTGGTCGCCGCAGACGAAGCTCCCGCACCGCCGCATCGTCCTGCGGGAACAGCCAAAACCCTGCGATGTCAGAATGCCGCGTGCCTCAGGCCAGCACCAGGGAAGCCGTGACGGTCTTCCCGCCGCCGGACACCCGGACAACGCTGACGGCGTGCGCGAGGTGGTGCACCATCCACCACCCCCACGTTCCCGGCGTCGCGCCCGCAGGGCGCTCGGGGCGCGCTGGTGGAGTCGAGTCGCTGGTGTCGCTCACGCTGATGACGATGCGGTTGTCCCGGAGGCTGACGGTGAAGTCCGTAAGGCGTCCCGCGTACTTGAGCGCGTTCGACACCAGTTCCGTGGCCACCATCAGGGCGTCCTGGAGGGAAGCACCGACTCCTGTGTGTTCCGGGCGGCCTCGGGCTTGCAGCGCCTTCTTCACTGTCGCGCGGGCCTCACTTGCGTTCTGGGGTACCACCGCACTCTGCTCCATGAACCACGCCTACCCCGCCAGACGCGTTTCTGACGAGGAACCGTCCCGGAATGAGGGAATTCCTGCCGACTGCGTCGGCTCCCTCGCCTTCCCGCGCGACGTCGCTGCGTACTGTCCGAACCGGACAGCGGCACCGTCGCCGAGCAGGCGGGAGAGGCGTCCGGGCTCGCGACGGCAGCCCGGGTCGGGTGTCGGGGGGCGTCCGGGAGGGTCGCCTTGCCACTGGCCGGACCGGCCCCGGCCGTACGGAGTTCTCGACGGGGAGGCCGCCCGGCCGGGGGAGGGGTTCCCGTACACCTGCGGTGCCCCGCAGACCACCCCCGACGATCGCCGTGCGTCCTCGACCGCACGTGGCATCACGTCATGGGCGTGCGCTCTCCCGCCGTGAGGTGTCCGTCCGTGAGGTGTCCGTCCGTGGGGCGTCCGTGCCAGTCGAGGCAGATGATCATGGCGTCGTCGCTGTCGGCCCCGGGAACGTGGTGGGCGGCGTGTGTTTCGAGGACGGCGTGCGGCACCTGGGTGGCGGGGAGGAGCCGAGTTTCGGAGAGTGCCCGGGTGAGGTGCCGGGCGCTGAAGAGTTCGCCGTGTTTCGAGGTGGAGGCGTAGACGCCGTCGCTGACGATCAGGAGCCGGTCGCCGGGCTCGATGGTGTGGTGCTGGGGGATGTACGGGGTGTCCTCGAACATGCCGAGCGGCAGTTGGGCTTCGAGCTCGATCGGTTCGACCGAGCCCTTGCGCAGACGCCAGATCTTCGGGGAGCCCGCGTCGATGACCTCGAAGGCGCCGGTGGCCAGATCGAACTCGAAGAGCAGGGCCGCGACGTGCTGGGCGCCCCGGTGCTCTGCGTAGAGGGCCTGGTCGGCGAGGGCGGCCTGGTCGGCCAGGGAGAGTCCGGCGCGGCGGGCGTTGCGCAGGGCGTTGACGGCGAGGTTGGTGAGGAGGGCCGCTTTGATGCCTTCGCCCATGCCGTTGGTGGCGGTGAGGGTGAGGGTGTCGGCGGTGGTGGCCCAGTCGAAGTTGTCGCCGTAGATGGCGTAGGCGGGCTCCAGCTGGGCGCCCAGGGTGTACTCGGGGCGGGTGCAGGAGCGTCCGGGCAGGAGCTGCCACTGCATCTCGGCGGCGAGGGTGAGGCGGGAGGCCCGACGGGCCTGCAGGTAGAGGTCGGTGTCGCGGTCGGCGACGACGAGCTCGTGCGCCAGGACATCGGCGAGCTGCACGAGCTCGGCGAGGACCTGCGGGGAGTCGCCCCCTTCGGGGACGGTGACGGACAGCACGCCGAGGCGGTCGCCGCGGACGCTGACGGGCAGGTGGGCCGTCACGGCTGGAACGGGTTCGGGCTGCTTGGCCAGCGGTTTCGTCGGACGGGACAGGTGTGTACGGGTCGGCTTCGGGTAGCGGGCCCTGCAGATGAAGGGTTCTTGGGCTCCCAGCGCGCGGCCGGGCTCGCTGGTGCGTATGGGGACGGGCTGCGCGGTGTACGGCGGGACGGTGACGGGCTGGAGCATGGTCATGGCGTAGTCCGCCATCCACAAATCGACCGCGATCGCCCCGTACTGGTCGGCGCAGACGGCACGGACCGTGTCGACAAGGGCGTGGGGCAGCGCGGTGCGCAGTGCCTGAGCGGCGGTGGCGAAACGGTCCATGGACGGCTGGGGGCCTTTCTCGGCGGGTCGAAGGGTTCGACCTTCGTACAGTTCGACTGGCAGACTGAGCGCCCGGTCGGTAGGGACGCCGACGGGCTGAATCGGAGATTCACGGTGCGGAGAATGGAACCGGCTGCTGCGGACCTCGCGGACGGCAAGGCCGCTGAGGTGGCACGGGCGGTGGTCGAGCAGTTGGAGATGCTGTGGGAACGGGGCCGGGACGCGGTGCCGACCGCGCCGGTGTCCACCTCGCAGCTGCGCGTCCTCTACACCCTCGACCAGCAGGACGGCATCAATCTTCGCGATCTCGGCAGGCAGATCGGGGCCGCCGCGTCATCGGCGAGCCGACTGTGCGATCGGCTCCAGGCCATCGGCTATCTGCACCGTTCTTTCAGCAGCACCGACCGCCGCGAGGTCACGCTGCGGATCACGTCCCTGGGCCGCGCCTATCTCTCCGATCTGCGCGCCCACCGCGAGGAGATGCTCGCCTCGACCCTCGCGGCGATGACGGCGCAGGAGCGGGACGCTCTCATGAGCGGGCTGGCTGCGTTCCGCAAGGCCCACGACGCCGCCACCCCACGAGCGGCCGCCCGGGCGGGTACGGCCCCGAGCCCGGAGCCGGGTGGCGAGGAAGACGAAAGACCCGCGGGCGCGGAGCATGCCACAGATCTGACGGATACTCAGCACGGGATGTCCTGGACCGCTTGACTTCGGGGGCGACGCCGCGGCGTGGCAGATGAATGGGTGCACCCCAGCCTCTCTCGTCCTGCGTCGGCGGACTGTGGTCCCGCTGGGTGGTAGCGGCGGTTTCCGGAACCAGACGCAAGAATGTTGCCAACGGTCATTGTTGTCAAACGGCAAATTCTGACGGGTGAGGAAACCGGCTCTCCGCTGCCGTCCGTCGGCGCGGGCCGCATGCCCGCCCGGAGGGACTACGGGCCGGCGTCACTGCGGTGGCGCGGCCTCGGGCTGAGGCGCAGGGCGAGAGCGAGGGTATCGTCGGCGTGCAGAACGACGGTGTGCATGTCCGCCGCGATCGCGGACGGGATCTCACCGAGAGGAAGGGCGGCGTGCTTACGGGCGGCAGCGATGAGCCGCACCTCGCCCTCGAGGGGGTCGCGCCGGCTCTCGGTGAGCCCGTCCGTGTAGAGGACGACGAGATCTCCCGGTGTCAGGACCTCGTGCCGCAGGGTTTCGCTGCCCGGCAGCGGATATCCCACCCCGCGCCCGCGGACGGACAGGAACTCGGTGGTGCCGTCGTGTGCGCGCAGCAGCAGGGCGGGCGGATGGCTGCCGCCGGCGAGCGTGAGCACACCTGTGGTCGGATCGAGCCGGGCGAGCAGAACCGTGGCCTGCAACCCCGGGACGACCGGGGAGAGCTGGCGGTCCACACGCGCCAGGATCGACTCCAACGGGTGGCCCTCTTGTGCCAGCGTGCGTACGGCGTGGGTCACCGACAGGGCGCTCTTGGTGCTGCCGACCCCGTGTCCGAGGGCATCGACGACGGTGATGTGCACCGTGCCGTCGGGCAGTTGGAACCAGTCGTACAGATCGCCGCCGGTCGGCGCCGCCGGGTCGGACGGCGCGTAGTGGACGGCCAGCTCCAGCCCCGCAACCGACAGGGCGGCGGGGCGCAGCGCGTCCTCCATCGCGAGCAGGGTCTGACCCTGGGCCCATCGCAACTGCTCTTCGCGTTCCTCGAGTTGCAGGTAGAGGGCGAGTACGCCGTCGTTCGTCTCCGACAGCTCGTCCTCCAGGAGCTGTTGCTGGCGCTCCAGGCCGTCCAGGCGCACCAGCGCCGCCCGCAGCTCCATCTCGTAGGCGTCGACGTCCGAGGCCGACGGCGATCCGGCCCGTGGCGAGGGAAGGAAGGGCCCCTGGTGATCCGGCAGCGGGAAGTGCCACGACACGGAGTGCGGCAGGGTGCGCGTCGGCGGAAGGGGGAGGCCCGTCGGATCCGGCTCGCCCGTGGTGTCCAGCCCTTCCAGGGTGAGGACGGCATGCCCCGCGGCAGGGGGCGGCGGCTCGCAGGTGCCCTCGCCGAGGGTGACGGAGCCCCCTTCGTCCAGGGTCCTCGCGGCCAGGCTGCTCACCGTCAGCACGAGCCGCGCGACGGTGTCGGGGCCGAGATGATAGATCTTGGCGATGCGTCGGACTTCCTGCCGAAGAGCGGGTGTCGCCCTCAGTGCTGGACCCGTGCGCACCGACGGCTTTCCCGCGGTCATCGCGAAGCCCCGTGGCGCGTGGTGGAGGTGAAGCCGGTTCCGGAGGCGGAGCCGGCGACGACGCGATGCTCCCCCAGGCCCGCCACAGCCCGTGGCGTCCTGTCGCTGAACTCCATCCCGCGCCCCCTCGCGCCTGGGACGACTGCGGATCGGTCGGAACCCCGGGGCCGTTGCCGTCTAAACTCTTGTCGTACGGCAAATAAAACCACACGGGGTGAGTCGCCGGTAAGGGACCCCCGGCACGGCGCGTGGCCTGGCGACATCTCGCTCGGGTGCCGCATGACGCCGGACGGTTCGGCCGCCGCGGCACCCGGGTGCGTCGGCCGGTTGTCGACAGCCCCGCCTCCTCATGTGCGGCGGCTTCGCAGGCCGGCGGTGCTCGGAGGCCGACGCCCGCGGCAAGGTCACCGCTTCCCTGCTGCTGCGCGTCCCGCACGACCCGTGGACCGTCGCCGACGTGCCGCTGCCGGAACGAGGCGGCGGCCCTGGCCGAGGGGCCCCGAGCGGTCATACGGACACATCGTCGTACACGAAGCGCGGGAACTCACCGTCATGCAGGGACGGATGATCGTCCGCCGTTGCCCGGACAGGGCGATGACGCTGGCCGGCGACTTCGCCCGGACGGGCCCGATCACGACCGCACGCGACGGGAAGGAGGCACTGGCCCCGCCCGTGGGGCCCGGCCCAAACCGCACGACCTGACCGTCAGCTACCCGCCCCGCGCAGGAAATCCCATGGAGCGTCAGCGACCTGCTCTCGCGGATCGCCCCGCACCAGGAGCCCACGCGGTCGCTGCGGAGCGGTGGGAGCCCCCGCACCGTGACCACACCGCCGGACGAGTCCGGCACGGCCGTCGTCGAGGAGCTGCGCACCCAGAGCGCCGCGCACCCGGGTGAACTCCCGGGCGCGGTCTGCGCCGACGCCCGAGCGGACGAACTGACGGCCCGGGGTGTGCCGAGCGCGCCCGTGTCGTACTGGCCCCCGAAGCGCGCGGACTCGACTTCGACGGCGGCGTCGTCCTGTGCCCGGAAGGGACCGTCACGGCACGCCTCGGCGGCGAAAGGGACCTGTACGCGGCCCTGGCCCGGACCACCCGCGCGGCTGTGCACCGTCACGGCGCAACCTGCCTGAGGCAGCGCCCCCGTGCGTGCCCGCGCCTGGTGCACACCGATTCACAGCAGCCGGTCGACCAGCCCGTCGACGTACTCCGCTGTGATCCCCATGCCGAACAGCACGCGGATGTACATCGGGGCCAGGACGTGGTCCAGCACGTCCAGTGCGTCCGGCGGCCGCTCGCCACGCTCGCGGGCCCGGTCGAGCATGGACTGCAACTGCCGGGTGCGTTCGGCGAGGAGCCCGTCACCGGCCCCCAGCCCCTGCGGACCGTCGCCCGACAGGGCGACGGCCAGGCGCACCACCGCCACACCGTCCGGGCCGGTGATCTCGCGGGCCACCTGGGCGGCGTACGTGCGCAGATCACCGGCCAGGCTCCCGGTGTCGGGCATCGGCGACCGCGCGTTGAGGCGCGTGAGCACCACATCGCTGAGGAGGCTTTCCAGACTGCCCCACCGCCGGTAGACGCTGCTGTCGGCCACGCCCGCACGGGCCGCGATCTCGCCGACGGAGAAGTTGCCGTAACCGCGCTCGTGGACGAGTTCGGTGACGGCCTGGTGAACCTGCGCCCCGACGCGGGCGCTGCGCCCGCCAGGACGCCGGGCCGGCTCTGTCTCACTCATGCCCTCACCCTAACGCAGTCGTTGGTTGCGTTTGTGGGCGACGGCCCTTACAGTCCTCTAACGCAGTCGAGGACTGCATTAGCGTGCTTGAGGGCCGACCGATCACATCGGCCGTGGAAGACACGCACGAACGGAAAGGAGTCCCATGGCGGTAACGCCTGCGACCGCGGACAGCCGGCCGAACCGGGGCGTGCTGCTGACAGTGACCTGCCTGGGCCAGTTCATGGTCCTGCTCGACAACACGATCGTCGGAGCGGCCCTGCCGGACATGCAGCACAGGCTGCAGACCGGGCTGACCGGCCTGCAATGGATCGTCGACGCATACGTCCTGCTGGTCGCCATGCTCCTGCTGTCCGGCGGCGTCTTCGCCGACCGGTTCGGCCGCAAACGCGTCTACCTCACCGGCGTGGTCGTCTTCACCGCCGCCTCCCTGGTGTGCGCCCTCGCACCCTCCCTCGGCTGGCTGGTCACCGGCCGCGTCCTCCAGGGCATCGGAGCCGCGGCCCTCAGCCCGGCCTCACTCGCCCTGCTCGCCGCCGCCCACCCCGTACCGCGGGAACGCATGAAGGCGATCGGACTGTGGGCCGGACTCAGCGGCATCGGCCTGGCCGCGGGTCCCGTGGCCGGCGGCATCCTGACGGACGCCTACGGCTGGCCCGCCATCTTCTACGTCAATGTGCCCATCGGCGTGGTCCTCCTCCTCATCGGCCTGCGCCACCTCGGCGAGTCCCGCAACCCCGACGCCCCCGCGATCGACGTCCCGGGCGCCGTCCTGTCCGTCCTATCGGTCGGCGCCATGACCTACGGCCTGATCGAAGGCGGCGCCCGCGGCTGGACCTCCCCGGTCATCCTGGGCAGCTTCGCCGCCGCGGCGACTCTCCTGGCCGCCTTCCTCACCGTGGAAGCACGCAGGCCCGCCCCCATGCTGCCGCTGCACCTCTTCCGCCAACGCCTGTTCACGGTGTCCAACACCGCCATGGTCGTCGTCGGATTCGCGCTCATGGGCTCGTCGTTCTTCTTCTCCCAGTTCTTCGTCCACGTCCAGGGCAGCTCGATCCTGCGCGCAGGCGTGCAGACCCTGCCCGTCTCCCTCGCCATGGTGGTCGTCAGCCCGTACGCGGGCCGGCTCGCCGCCCGCTGCGGTTTCCGCGCCGTCGTCACCCTCGGCCTCACCCTGGCGGGCCTGGGCCTGTTGGCGCTCGGCATGGTGCACGCCGACACCCCCTACGGAGACGTGTGGTGGCGGCTGGCAGTCGTCGGCACCGGCTTCGCCCTCACCATGTCCCCGCTGACAGGCGCCGCCATCCAAGCCGTCGACCCACAAGAAGGCGGCCTGGCCTCAGGCGTCAGCAGCACCACCCGGCAGATCGGCGCGGTGCTCGGCGTGGCCCTGCTCGGAGCTGTCGTCCGCGCCGGTCAGTCCGGTGGCGCCTCCTTCGAAACCGGCCTCAACAGCGCCTTCCTCGCCGCAGGCGCCGTCACCCTCGCCACCGCGGTCTTCACCGGCCTGTGGCTGGCGAAGACCAGACCCGTACAAACCCCCGTGACCCCACTTCGCACGACCGGACCGGAAGCGACCACCCCCGCCCCGGACGAAACTTCCGCGAACGGCCGTTGACGAAGTCCTGGACGGCTGTTCGTCGACCACGCACGCCTCCGTTCCTCGGTTGGTCCGCGGCTTCCCTCTCTCGAAGAAAACCGATGGCGCGCACTGCCGTTCGGCAGTGGTTCTCAAACCAACGACCAGCACGATCTCCGTCGGCACCTTGCCCCGTCCGTCAGATGTCTCTGTGGCGAGGGCACCGCCCCAGCAGCGAAACCCCAGCACCGGTGCCGCGGTCGCGCGCATGCACGGCCCCGCCCGGGGAACGGTGATCATGGCGTCCAGCCCCCGTGGCGGCCCCACGCTGGTTCCGAGTTCCGCCCCGCGAAGGAACGGAGTGGAGGCCGGCCAGAACAGGGCGTCACGGCTAGTGATGACGGACATACGTGAAGCGCCGGCGTGGACGGGAAGGTGCAGAGACCAATGGGTTACATGTACGAGAACGAGGACGGGGAAAAGTACGAGCTCGACGCCCCCCTCAGCTTCTCCGACGACATCCTCCAGCTCAAAGGGGGATGGGACGGAAGGAGCGGATACGTCGTGTACGAGCTGACGGCCGCGTACGGCGAGCCCGAGCAGAAGACGGTGGCCCTGGGCACGGCGAAGGGTAAGGCCGACGACGACGATCTGAAGGTCGAGTACCGGGACCGCGACGGCTACGCACAGGCACGGGTGAGGACGAACGATCTCGGCCATCTGGTGCTGGATTACGACTGCTCCTTCCTCGGCAAGTCCTCCCGCGGCGACGACGTCCGCATCGACGCCGACTGACCCGAGCCGGTGAACACCTGATCACCGGCTCGGCGAGAACCGCTGGGCCTGTGCCGGGATTCCCCGAGGCCCGTGTACCGCCCGCGCGCGGGCGGTACACGTCTGCACACCCACTGGCCGCCCGGCACCAGACCTGAGCCGAGGAGACCTCGACCCGGTGGTGGAACCGCATCTGGCGTCGGATCAGTGACGGATGCGGGCGACTTCCCCCTCGATCCGAATCAGGACCTCCGTGACCGGGGCTCCGTCCTGTCTGGCACAAGGACAAGGTCTTGGGCGTAGATCGTCTCGTCTGCGGCCAGGGCGGCATCCTCGTCACCACGGCGGCAGATAGCACGAGACGCAAAGAACAGGGGGGTGTCTCGGCCCGGAATGAACGGGAACGATTTTGCAGCAGCCGCCGGTCTGCTTGGATCTCGCGCGCGTAGCTCCTCCCCATGCGGAGACAATCCGGTCCGCGCTGCTGATCGTTCGGCTCGATGCCGTGGGCATGGCCGCAGGACGCTGAACCTCCAGGACGACTGCCGCCCCGATCCAGCACCGTCCACACCTCGTTGACGGCTGTCGCACCGGTGCCGGTCTCGCCCTTTGACGGCTGGCCGGCCGAGGTCGCCCTTGCGTCTCGGCGCGGATGGCGTCGGCATTGGTCACCCCCCGGTGGCGGCATCCTCCGGCGTCGGCGGATAAAGGTCGAGCACGACATCGAGCCCCAGAGCGCCGACCTCGGCGAGCAGGTGAGCCGGCAGCAGGCAGCCCCCCTGGCCGTTTTCACTGCCGAACCCGAGCACCACCTCCAGATCGCAGGAATCAGACAGCCGAATCAGCTCCTCGCGGCGTCCGTCGAGCAGCTTGACCAGTGCTGCCACGTGTTCCTCCGGCCAGCGGTCGCTGCCCAGGCCACTCCGGCGAATCCACACGTCGGCCTCACGCCGGACGCTGCTCGGATTCCGAGGGCTCGTCAGGCTTTCTCGCTCGAACTGATCATCCGGCGCGATCCCCAGGCGAGCCGAGATCTCGCTGGCGCCCACCGTTCGGCTCGTAATTCGCAACGACCCGGCGGACCACTTCGTATCCGGCATCGGCTGTCGCAACATCAGGTTCTCTGGCACGCCATCACGATCGCAGGCCGTCCCGTCCACAGCCACTGACTTCTTGGAGGACATCTCATTTGGTGAGTCTGCGGTAGCACAGATGAGGGTGCAGGCGATGCTGGTAAAGGCCAGGAAGTGGTCGGCCTTGCGCTCGTAGTGGCGGTGGAGGCGGCGGCAGCCGGTGAGCCATGCCATCGTGCGTTCCACGGTCCAGCGGTGGCGGCCCAGGCGTTGGGAGGACTCGTCTCCCTTACGGGCGATGCGGTGGGTGATGCCTCGTCCGCGTAACCATCGTCGCAGGTGGTCGTAGTCGGGAGACAGGCAGCCGAAGGCTCGCCCGCAAGCCGAAGGGCCGGGGGGCGGACCCCGGCCGTGACGCCGGACGTGGCCCGGGGCCCACCGGTGTGCCGGTGGGCCCCGGGTGTCGAGGCGGGTCAGCCCTGACTGCAGTAGTCGACCCAGCGGTGCGAGGAGATGTTGTCGTTGACCGACTGGCCGAAGCCGCCCTGGCCCGCGCCGTAGGTGAACCTCCACTTCCCCGACGGGAGGTTGTTCCAGGAGTCGCCCCGGCTGATGCAGGCGTGTGCCCCGGTGGCCTTAAGGCCGTAGTAGAGATCGACCGCGTCGAGGGTGGTGGCGTAGCCGTTGTTCCAGATGTCGGACGCCTTGTTCCGGCACGGGCCCCAGGTGTCGGCGTTCCCGCCCCAGAAGCAGGGGGTGCCGCCGCCGTAGGGGTCGGTCCAGGCGTGCAGCAGACCGTCGGCTGCGGCCGTGCTGCGGTTCGCGGGGGCGGCCCCGCGGTCGTCGGGACCGACGGGGGCGCCGGAGGCGATCGCCGGGAACAGCGCGAGCGCCAGTCCTGCCGCGACCGCTCCGGCGGCGGTGAGGTGCTTGCGGATCATGGAATTCTCCTTGTCCGGCGGCGGATGCCGCCCGTGTTCGGGTGGTGGCCGATGGGCCGGCCGTCCCGCGGCGGATGTCGCCGGGGAAGCTTGAGGGGGCGCGCGGCCGGCATCGGCCGATCGGTGTGCGGGCCCGGGGAATCACCGGGAGGGTGCGTTCGGCCTCCGGTGGCCGGTGCGCGGGCCCGGGGGAGCGTGGGGAGCGGAGGTCAGCCGCGGGCGACCACTGCGCTGGCCCGGGGGAGCGCCGCCCTGGTGAGCCGGGCCAGGTCGGCGTACACCCTCGGGTGGCGGCGTCGCGCCGACGTCCCGTAGGAAGTGTCGAGGTCGGCGGCGACCCGGGAGAAGCCCGTGGACACCGCGCACGTCGCCTCCGCCACCGCGGTCCGGGTCTCCCGGGCCCGGTCGGCGCCGCGTTCCGGGTCGGCCGCGGCGCGGCTTTCCTGGGGATCGGAGTACGGAAGTCCGTCGGCCCGCATGCACGCCGCCCAGCGGTCCCGGGCCGACCGGTAGCGCGCGTCCTGTTGGACGGCCGCGACGCGTTCGCCCTTGAGGAAGCGGACGGTCCGCGTCGCCCGGAACCAGGCCGGCAGGTCGCCGTACAGACGGCGCTCGGCCTCCGCCGTACAGCCCTCGTCGCTGTGGCTGATGCGCGCGCCGTTCGGCAGGTCGACGGCGAGCCCGGTCGGGCGGGGCCCGTTCAGGGCCGCCACCAGAGAGGTGCGGCGACGGGGGTCCAGCGACAGGAGGTAGCGCTTGTTCGGATCGGCGTCGGCGGCCCGCCGGAGTGCGGCGCGCTGGTCGGATCCGTAGCCGTGCTCCTTCGCCCACGCCACGTCGTCGACGACGTAGGGGAATTCGCGCCGGGTGCCGGGGGCGGCGGGCGGGGTGACCCAGAAGTCGAAGCCGCTGCGCCGCATGCAGTCGCGTTCCAGCAGGTTCTCGGCGACGTCCAGCGTCTGCTGCGAACCCACCGGGCGGATCACCGCCTCCGGCGGCCGCGATGCCGTGTCCTGCGACTGCGCCGCGCATCCGAGTACCAGTGACGCGACTGCTGCCGCTCCCACCGCCCGTGCCGCGTCCCGTGCCGTCGCTCGCATTCCCGGCCTCCTCCCGTGTCGTCCTCGCCGTCCTGCCCAGGGAGTTGTCTAGCCCGAAGGGATTGTTCGGCGTCGGGACACCTTTGCCGGACAAACAACTCCGTACAGAGCACGGCGCAGCGGTCCGCGTTCCCGCTGGTCACAGCCGTCGGCAAGGGCGGTGTCCGGTCGCACCGGGCACGTGAGCACCGGCAGAAAACAGCCGAATCGGCAAAGGAGCGGTCAGGCGAGCACAGGGCTGGGGAGCATTCCCGGCACGGAACGGGCACATGGGGCGGGGGTGGCGAAGGTGGCGCGCAAGGAACGGCCGCTGGACAGCGGGGACACTCCGGAGCTGGCGTTCGCGGCATCCCTGCGGCAGTTGCGGGAGAAGGCCGGCAGTCCCACCTACCGGGTGCTGTCGCAGCGTACGCACTACTCCGTCACCACGCTCTCCAGCGCCGCCGCGGGCCGCGTACTGCCCTCGTTGCCGGTGGCGCTCGCCTACGTGCGCGCCTGCGACGGCGACGTCGGTGAGTGGGAGCAGCTGTGGCACCGATCCGCTGCCCGGATCGCCGCGGGTGCGGCCTCGGCGGGGCCGGAGGCGTGCGGCGCCGAAGAGGGGCCGGCCGCGCCGTATCCGGGGCTCGCCGCGTTCCAGAGGGAGGACGGAGAGCGGTTCTTCGGGCGGGAGGACGTCACCGATGACCTGGTGCGCCGGTTGGCCGGGCACCGGTTCGTCGCGGTGTTCGGAGCTTCCGGGTCGGGCAAGTCCTCGCTGCTGCGGGCCGGTCTGCTGCCCCGGCTGGCGGCCGGTGCCGAGACCTCGACCGTGCTGCTCTTCACGCCCGGCCCGCACCCGCTGGAGGAGTGCGCGATCGGACTCGCCACCGAGGCGGGTACCACCGCCGGCCGGCTGTGCGCGGAACTCGCGGCCGATCCGGCCAACCTGCACCGCCTCGTCCGGCAGCTGCTCGCCGGACGGCCGCCGGCCGCCGAAGTCATCCTGGTGGTGGACCAGTTCGAAGAGGTCTTCACCCTGTGCCGGAGCGAGCAGGAACGGGCCGCCTTCATCTCCGCGCTGGTCACCGCGACGGGGGCGCCGAACAGCCGCTGCCGTGCCGTGCTGGGGGTGCGCGCCGATTTCTACGCGCACTGCACACATCACGCGGAACTGCTCACCGCGCTCGCCGCGTCGCAGGTCCCCCTCGGCCCCATGACCAGCGAGCAGCTGCGCCAGGCGATCGTCCAGCCGGCCGCCCGCGCGGGGCTGAGCGTCGAAGGCGCGCTGGTGGCGGCGCTGGTCGCCGAGTGCCACGGCAAGCACGGGACGCTGCCGCTGCTCTCGCACGCCCTGCTGGAGACGTGGCGCCGCCGCCGCGGCAACGCCCTCACCCTGGCCGGGTACCGGGCCGCGGGCGGAATGGAGGGTGCGCTGGCCCGGACCGCGGAGACCTTCTACACCTCGCTCACCCCTGCCCAGCAGCGGTCGGCCCGGCAGCTCTTCCTGCGGCTGACCAGCCTGGGGGAGGGGACCGAGGACACCAGACGCCGGCTGCCGCACCGGGAGCTCGACCGCGACGCCGACGTCACGACCGTGCTGGAACAGGCGGCGCGCGCCCGGCTGCTCATTCTCGACGACCACCACATCGAGGTGACGCACGAGGCGTTGATCCGCTGCTGGCCACGCCTGCACCGGTGGCTGACCGAGGACCGCGAACGGCTGCGCCGCCACCGCATGCTCACCGAAGCGGCCCAGCTCTGGGAGTCCCTGAACCGCGACCCGGACGTGCTGTACCGCGGTGCGCGACTGGCCATGGTCGGGGAGTTCGCCGATCCGTCGGCGCACCGCGGTGAGCTGACGGTGCGCGAGCGGGCGTTCCTGGACGCCAGCCGGGCGGCCGAGGACCTGCGCAACCGCGGGCTCCTCCACCGGGCCCGGCGCTTGCGGCGGCTCGTCGCCCTCCTCGCCGTCGCCACGCTGGCCGCCTCCGGTGCGGCCGCCTACGCATTGCACGCCCACCGGGAGATCACGCAGCAGCGCAACGAGATCCTCTCCCGGAACGTGGCCGGTGAGGCGAGCTCCCTGCGGGACAGCCAACCGGCCCTCCACGCCCAGCTGATGATGGCCGCCTATCAGCTCTCCCCCACCGCCGAGGCCCGTGACGGACTTCTCGGGGCCGTGAGCAAACCGCTCCCCGGCCGCGGGGAGATCGTCTCCTCCGTCGCCTTCACGCCGGACGGGCGCGGGCTGGCCGCGGGGGGCGACACCAATGTTCAGCTGTGGAACACGCCCGAGACCGGCCCGCCGGTCAGGGCGGGAGCGACGCGGCCCACCGGTCGGGTGGCGTCCGTGGCGTTCACGCCGGACGGGCGCACCCTGGCGGTGGGCGGCTTCGACCACACCGTGCGGCTCTGGGACGTGACCGACCGGGACCGCCCGACGCCCACGGCCGCGCTGACCGGCCATACCGACGTGGTCTACGCCGTCGCCTCCAGCCCCGACGGACGGACCCTGGCCACCGGGAGCTACGACCACACCGTCCGGCTCTGGGACCTCACCGCGCGCCCACCCGCTCTCCGCGCCGCGCTCACGGGCCACCGGCTGAACGTCAAGGCGGTGGCGTTCAGCCGTGACGGCCGTCTCCTGGCCACCGGCGGCGACGACCGCACCGTACAGCTGTGGAATGTCGCCCAACCGCACGAGCCGGTCAGGCTGTCCGTCCTCACCGGACACCGGAACTTCGTCACCTCGGTGACGTTCGGTCCCGGCGACCGCACGCTGGTGTCCAGCAGCGACGACCGCACCGTACGGATCTGGGACATCTCCCGTCCCACCCGCCCCGCCACTCTGTCCACCCTCACCGGGCACCGCGAAGTCGTCATCGCGGCGGCACTGAGCAGGGACGGGCGGCTGCTGGCGTCAGGGGGCTACGACGGTTTCGCACGCCTGTGGAACGTCGCCGACCCCCGGCGCCCGGCGACGGCGGGGGTACTGGGCAACGGCGGGGCGCTCAACGCGGTGGCGCTGTCCCCCGACGGACGGTTCCTGCTCACCGGGGGCACCGACCACACCGCCCGCCTCTGGCCGACCGACCCCCGGCACGCCATCGAGCTGGGATGCGCCGGAAACCCCGCCGCGCTCACCCGAGCACAGTGGGAGCACTACTTCCCCGACGTCTCCTTCCGGGAACCGTGCCGCGACCAGGGGGACACCCGCCGCTGACCGCTCTCGCGGGTGAGGGACCGGGTGAGGGATCCGGCGCCGGGCCTCGGTGGCCGTCGGCCCGGCGATGGCCGGTACCCTCCGCGTGCGAGCAGAACCTCCAGGCCGCGGCGACCCGGTGGCGGCGCGCACACCGGCACCGCGCGAACCGGGTTCCGTGGCTCCCCGCACCGGGGGCGGTTGGCCACTGCACGGAACTCGCTGTAGCTTCAAGGAGCGGCGAACGATCCGGCCGGTTTCCACGGCCCCTCCGGCAGCACGTCCCACTGCGTGCGCCCGATGACGAACTCGCCCTGTGTCAGCACGTGAGCGCGCCCGTGGCGGTGCGCCGCGCCGCCGCGCCCGGTCGCCGGGCCTTCCTGCCGGGTCGTGAGCTGCCCGGTCCGACCCGAGCGAGCACCGCGCTCGGCTCCGCCCCACCACAGCAGCGTCCGGCCACCGCCGGTGCTGCCGCCCGGCTGCGACCGCGTTCAACGGCCGCGCCACTTCGAAGGGATCATCGTGCAGCTGAGCGAGTTGTTGGCCGGACAGGAACACCAGGTGCTCCAGGGCGACCCGGGTACGACGTCGATCACCGCGGGCGTGACCTTCGACGTCGACCGGGTCACTCCCGGTTCCGTCTTCGTCGCCGTGCCCGGCCACCGGGAGGGCGGGACCGCCTCCATCCCGGCGGCTCTCGCCCGCGGAGCGGCGGCCGTCCTCGTCGAGGGGGCCGACCCCGCGCTCCCGGAGACGCTCTGGCCGGCGAACAGGTGCACCGTGCGGGTGCCGGACGCCCGGCGGGCCGCCGCCGTGGTGGCCTCCCGGTACTACGGCGAGCCGGGGCGGCAGATGGACATGGTGGCGGTCACCGGGACCAACGGCAAGACCTCGGTGTCGTACATGGTCGAGTCCGTGCTGCGGCTCTCGGCGGGGGCCGAGGTGGGAGTCATCGGGACGTCGGGCAGCCGGATCGGCGACGAGCTGATCCCGATGCCGCCCTCGGTGCTCACCACCCCCGAGTCGCCCGACCTCCAGTACCTCCTGGGGCACATGCGCGACCGCGCGGCCACCGGCGTGGTGCTCGAAGCCACCTCGATGGCACTGCTGACCCACCGGGTGGACCGTACGTTCATCGACGTCGGGGTGTTCACCAACCTGACCCAGGACCACCTGGACGACCACGGCACGATGGCCAACTACCGGGACGCCAAGCTCCGCCTCTTCCAGGGCCTGTGCCGGCACGCGGTGGTCAACGCCGACGACCCGGTCGGGGCGGGGATCCCCGCGATGATGCCGGGCGCCGTGACCACGTACGCCCTCGACCAGCCGGCGGACTACCGGGCCACCGACCTGGTGGTGAGCGCGTCCGGCACCCGCTTCACCCTCCACCACGGCGGGCGCGCCCGCCCGGCCGCCATCCCCTTCCCGGGCCGGTACTCCGTCGCCAACGCGCTCGCGGCCCTCGCCTCCTGCCACGTCCTGGGGCACGACCTGGACTCCCTGGTCGCCGCGCTGGCCCAGATGCCGCCGGTGCCCGGCCGGTTCGAGCGTTTCGAGACCCCGGACGGCACCTCGGTGATCGTGGACTACGCGCACTCGCCCGACTCCTTGGAGAAGGTGCTGACCACCATCGGCGGCTACTCGCGCGGCCGGGTGATCACCGTGTTCGGCTGCGGCGGCGACCGGGACACCACGAAGCGGGCCGACATGGGAAGGATCGCCGGGACCTACTCCGACCTGTGCGTCCTGACCTCGGACAACCCTCGCAACGAGGCCCCGGAGGCGATCCTGGACGAGATCACTCCCGGGCTCGCCTCGACGGGCACGCCGTTCGAGCGGCTGGCCGACCGGCGCGAGGCGATCGCCTTCGCGCTGTCGGCGGCGGGGCCGGACGACATCGTCCTCCTCGCGGGCAAGGGCAGCGAACCGCACCAGACCGTGCGGGAGGAACTGATCCCGTTCAGCGACATGGCCGTCGCGCGCGAGCTCGCCCTGCAGCAGACCGCCGCCCGGTTCCCCGCCGCCGGGAACGGCTCGGCGGCCACCGCGGAGCACGCCGCGTCCTCGTAGTCGTAATCGCAGTCGCAGTCGTTCGACGCCCGAGCCGGTGGGGCGAGGGCCGGGTCCGGAACCCACCGGGAGCGCCGGACCGGTACGGCCCGTGGGACACCTGCCCGGCCGCCATCTCCGCCGCCGTACCCCGCGGGCGACAGCGGGTGCGGCCGGCGGGGCGGACCCACGGCTGTCCGCCAGAACTAGGCCGCACGGGTACGTCTCCGCAAGTCGGGTGTGTCGATGGGTAACACGTTGGCATATTCGTCCCTGATCACCCCATTCGTTGCGTTGCACCCTTCAGGGAAGGCAGGAACATGGGCAGATTCAGGTACGGAAGAGCGAAAGCGGCTCTCGCGCTGGCCGCTTTGGGCTCTCTCGCAGCCGCGACGGGCACCGCTCACGCGGAAGCGGGCCAGGACAACATCACCATGCTGAAACAGGAGAAGACCCAGTGGTGCTGGGTCGCCTCCGGGCTGACCATCGCCAAGTTCCACGGACTCGGCTCCACCCAGGCCGACTTCTGCAGCCGGGCGCAGCCCTACTACGGCTGCAACAACCAGCCCGCCACCCTCGACGACATGGCCAAGGGCTGGCACAGCCTCGGCATGACCCGCACCGGGTCCGGCCTGAACACCGCGGCCACGTTCAACCAGGTGTACACCGACGTCAAGGCGGCCCGTCCGATCGGCGCCCGCATCGGGTGGACCTCCGGCGGCGGCCACATGAACGTGGTCTACGGCTTCGACACGGCGAAGACCACGATCGCCGTGGCCGACCCGTGGCCGGACACCACCACGTACACGTGGTGGAACTACAGCGACTACGTGAGCAACAGCTCCTCCAAGTGGACCCATTCCCGCATCGGTATCTCCCGCTAAGGCAGGCGACATGCCCGACACCCGCGGTACCAGAGCATTCAGCGAGCGGGCCACGTCCCGCTTCTCCCTCCTGTCCACCGCCCTCGTCCTGAGCGCGTCCGCGCTGCTGTCCGCCGCCGGCCCGGTGCACGCGGCTCCGGCCAAGGACCCGCTGCCGGTGGACATCCCGGACTACCGTGCCGCCCTCGACGCGGTGAAGTCCGCCGACGTCCGCGACACCGTCTGCCGCTTCCTGCGCACGCCGCTGCCGACCGGAGCCAACGGTGCGGCGCAGCCGATCCCCGATACGGCCGAGCCGTGCCAGGGCCTCCCGGTCTTCACGATCAAGGACCCCGTGGCCCTGAACGAGATCACTCCGGCCTTCGTCGCGGGTACCGCCGCGCCGCTGCCCGCGAACGCGGTCAAGCTGACCCAGCTGGTCTCCTCGCTGAGCACCACCGTCAACGGCCGCACCGCCACCGTCATGCTCGCCCCCACCCAGGGCGGCGGCTGGCACCTGGCGGCCGTGCGCGACGGCGACAGCGACGCCGCGTTCGCGGGCAGGGCCGCCGCCGGCACCGTGGTCTTCGCCGAACCGCAGATCCGCGGCTGGTACCAGCTCAGGCTCACCACCGTCACGCCGCTCAACGACCAGGCGCGGCAAGGCCTGGGCGGCCAGGCGTCGGTGTCGCTCAGCGACTACCAGAAGCTGCTCAAGAGCCGTTACGCCGACAAGCTGCCCGGCACGGAGTACGACACCAGGGGCTACTCCAGCGGCTACTCCCTGCCCACGGGGACGGACGACGCCCCGTCCTCCACCCTGCTCCTGGCCGGCGGTTCCAGCGCGGCACTCGCCGTCACGGGCGGCGCCGCCGTGCTCCTGCGACGCCGGCGCACCCACACGGCCTGAAATCCCCGTACGACCCCCGCTCCGCCCCCGCACCCGGCCGTGGCGGAGCGAGCACCGCACCGTCCCGCACCCCCGCGCCCTGAGCCCTGCCGTCGAGCTCGCATGACACATGCCCACACCAGGAGTGGTGCGGGCATGCGGTGTCCGTGTCCGGGGCGTCAGCCGGCGAACTTGCCGAACAAGTGGTTGGCGGGAGCGTCCGGGTCGTCGCCGTAGAAGAACTCCGCGACCGCCTGGTGGAATTCGGCGCGGTCCAGCGCACCGGAGCCGTCCCGGTCCAAGGCCGCGAAGACCGCGGCGCAGTCCTCGCCGGGAACGCCTGCGACCGAGTCGTACATCTGCTGGAACTCCGCCCGGTCGATCCTGCCGTCCCCGTTGAGGTCGGCCAGGTCGAAGAAGCAGTCGGTCACCGGCTCGATCTGCTCCGGGTACCGGGCGCGGTCGGTCAGCGCCCGCCTGAACCCTTCGGTCATCTCGCGCAGGTCGATCTTCCCGTCGCCGTCCTGATCCATCGGAGCGATCACGTTCGCCCAGAAGCCGTCCATCCTCTCGGTGAGCGTGCGGGCTGTCGCGGAGTCCGGCGCCGCGCCACGGGCCGCGATGTAGCGCTCACTCATCATCCGGACGTCCCGCTGGGTGATGAACCCGTCGCCGTCGACGTCCGCGCCGCGGAACCACTGGCCGTACTTGCGTTCTTGAAGTGCAGTCACGAACGCGGACAGTATTCATGCGATTACACATACGCAAATCGCGAGGGGAGCTTCTCGGCGTCCGGGGTCGGCCCGTGACGCGCTCGGCGGTGGCGTACGAGAAGGATCCGTTCGCCGGGGCGGGAGACCCTTCGTGTCACTGTTCGAGAGGGGGCGGGGTGAAGGCGAGTACGTCGGGCAGGGGGTCGTCGTACCGCTCGACGTCGACCAGCGTGCTGAGCGCACTGGGCCCTTGGGACAGGCGCGAGCACGGCCGGTCCGCCGTGAGGACGTTCGGATTGCCGTGGCGGTCCATGGTTCCGCTCAAGCCCGGCCGGACCGGATCCCACCACGCTCCCGTGGACAGCTGTACGACGCCCGGCATGACGTCCTCCGACAGGACCGCACCCGCGAGACAGGTCCCCCGGTCGTTGTAGAGGCGCACGACCATGCCGCTCTCGATGCCGCGCGACGCGGCGTCCCCCGGGTTCATCGTCACCGGCTCGCGGCCGCGGATCTTCGAACTCAGGCTGTGCCCGCCGTTGTCGTACTGGCTGTGCAGGCGGGAGGCGGGCTGGTTGGAGAGCAGATGCAGCGGGAATCGGCCGGCCAGATCGGCGCGGAGCCACTCGACCGGTGCGTACCACTTCGGATGTCCGGCGCAGTCGTCGTAGCCGAACGAGTCGATCACCTCGGAGAAGATCTCGATCCTGCCCGACGGCGTCGGCAGGGGGAAGCGCCGCGGGTCGGAGCGGAGCGCCCCGAAGTCGCCGGGGAACGGTCCGGTAGACGCCGGCAGTTCAACGGTGGAGCTTCGCCAGAAGTCGTCGAAGCCCGGCAAGGACGCCTCGACGCCGAGCTCGGCCCTCGTCTGCTCGTACAGGTGCCGCACCCACTCGATCTCGGAGCGCGACTCCGTGAACTCCTGCTCGTACCCGAGCCGCGCCGCCAGGCCCCGGAAGATGTCGTGGTCGGTGCGCGACTCGCCCGCCGGCTCACGGGCCTTCGGCATCGCGACGAGGTGGGGGTCCGAGAACCCGGCGGCGAAGTCGTCGCGCTCCAGACTGGTGGCGACGGGGAGGACGATGTCCGCGAACTTCGCCGTGGCGTTCCACCAGGCCTCGTGGACCACCACCGTGTCGGGGGCCTGCCAGGCCCGGGTCAACCGGTGCAGATCCTGGTGGTGGTGGAACGGATTCCCTCCGCACCAGTAGATCAGGCGAAGTTCGGGCAACGTGAGCCGCCGGCCGTCGTAGTCGATGGTCCGGCCAGGATGGAGCAGGGTGTCCGCGATCCTCGCGACCGGGATGAAATCCGGAACGGGGTTGGGGACCTTGGGCACCGCCGCCACGGAGGGGCGGCCCCTGGCGACGCCCGTCGCGTCCATCGTCGCGTAACCCGCGCCCCAGCCGCCGCCCGGCCGGCCCATCGAACCCGTCATGGCGGCCAGCACGACGGACATCCAGATGGGCTGTTCGCCGTGGTCCGCCCGTTGTACCGCGTAGTTGACCATGATGAGCGAACGCCGGGTGGTGAGGCGGCGGGCGAGGTCGCAGAGCACGTCGCGGCCGATGCCCGTGATCCCCGCTGCCCAGGCGGCGTCCTTGGGGACGCCGTCGAGCTCGCCGAGCAGGTAGGAGGCGAAGCGGTCGAACCCGACGCAGCAACGGCGGAGGAAGTCCTCGTCGTGCCATCCGTTGACCAGCATGGTGTGGGCGATGCCGAGCATCGCCGCGGTATCGGTGTGGGGGACGACGGGCAGCCATTCGGCGTCCAGGAAGCCGGCGGTGTCGCTGCGGAGAGGGCTGACGTTGACGAACCGCACCCCGGCCTCACGGCACTGCCGTTGCAGGTCCCGCGTCCGGTGCCTGGCCAGTCCGCCGGGGTTGATCTGGCTGTTCTTGAGGGCCAGCCCTCCGAACGCCACCACGAGCTCGCAGTTCTCGGCGATCTCGTCCCACATCGGCATCCGGGACTGGTAGCTCCACGGGTGTCCGCCGATCACATGGGGGAGAACGACCTCCAGAGCCGCGGTGCTGTACGTGTTGCGCGAGTCGGTGTATCCCCCGCCCAGCGCCAGGAAACGCTGGAGCTGCCCCTGCGCGTTGTGGAACCCGCCCGCGCTCGCCCAGCCGTAGGAGCCGCCGAACACCGCGCTGTCCGAGTGTTGGGAGCGCACGCGACGGAGTTCACCGCTGACCAGGGTGAGCGCGTCGTCCCAGCTCACCTCCACGAAGGCGTCCGCACCTCTGGCCGTGTCGTGGACGCGCGGCAGGCCGTCCAGCCAGCCCTTGCGGACCGCGGGGCGCAGCACGCGAGCACTGTCGTCGGCGGCCGTCACCATTCCGGGGCCGATGGGTGACGGCGCGGGGTCGTCGCCCCTCGGCTCCACGCGCACGAGCCGGCCGGAATCGACCACCGCGACATAACTGCCCCAGTGGGTCGCCACCGATATGCGTCGTTCCACCATCCACGGACTCCCTCGCCGAAGTTCCCCGTGCGCGCGGGCGACGGCTGCCTGCGTCACGGAGGGTCGTTGCCCCGCTGTCCTCTCCGCCGATGGTCTGCGGGACGGACACTTCCCCTGCGGCGTACGGCCCAACCCCGTTGTGCGCACGTCTGCGCAACGGCCGCACCAAGGCCCCGGCCGCCCCGACTCCGAACGACCGCCGTCACCCCTGTTTGCGTCCCTGCCGCGCGCTCGCCGCCCGGATCCCGGCGACCAGTACCCGGTACAGCGGCCGCACCACCCGGCCGGGCAGCCGGCGGTGCCGCTCCTCCTTCCACACCCGGGCCCGGGAGTGCGCCGCCAGGGGTGACCACCGGTCGGCGGGCGGGGGCGCGGTGACGTGGAACTCGATGCGGCAGAGGTGCTTGATGTTCACGTAGCCGTACTGCCAGGGACTGACGAGCCGTACCGGGGCGCCGTGCTCGCCGGTGAGCGGCTCCCCGTCGAGATGCTCGGCGAGGAGCACGTCCTCACCCAACGCGTCCTCCAGCAGCACCGACGCCCGTACCCCGTCAGCACCCACGAACACCAGGTGGCTCACCAACGCCCCGGGCCGCAGGGCCGGTTGCACCACCTCCCGGTAGAAGTCACGGAATCCGACTCCTTCCCACACCAGCCCGGTCGCCGACCACCCGGCCACACAGTGGAAGTCGGCCCGCACCTCGCGCCGGGGCAGCCCCGCCAGATCCTTCACCGGCAGCGTGAGGTCCTCCGCCAGAGCACCGACCAGCTTGATCACCGGGTCGGCGGGGACGGGCGGCGGCGGATTCTTCAGGTCCTTGCCGAACCTGGGAAATCCCCTGAGAGCACGTTGTCCTGGCGGAAGCGTCATGTCGGTCCTCCGGTCTGCGCCCAAGTCGGGCACCGCCCAACCTACTTGAGCAGTTTTTCGGCCCACCTCGGGCATGCCCATGATGCAGAACCGCCGGCCGGCCCCGCCGCGGCCGGCCGGCGGCCCCCGCTCGCGTCGGCTCAGGCGTACAGGCCCGGCTTCCGGGCCTCGGGATCCTCGCGGTCCTCGCGGTCTTCGCGGTCCACGCCCAGTCGGACGGGCCGTCCGTGCCTCCGCGCGCCAGTGAGAACTCCGGCCCCTTCCTCATCCAAGGCCCCCTTCACGTGGGAGGGTCGGGTGCCCTGACCGCGCGGGGGCAGGCGCGTCGACTCCGCTGCGGGGGAACGGAGTTCAGCCACGGGGGCCCGGCCTGCTTCAGGGCGGGCCCGCACCGGGTCCGGCCCGCCGCACCCGCCCTCACCGCGGCCTCTGTCAGAGCAGTCGCTGGATGTCTCCGCGCACCCGGTAGAAACCGCCGGCCGCCGTGTGCAGCGCGTCCACCACGTAACGGGCCCCGGGCTCCCGGATCGCCCGGGGGAACTGAACGTTCAGCGAAGGGTCGTAGCCCCCGGACACGACGTGCACCCGCACCCGGCCCGCCTCCTGCACGCACTCCACGACGATCGCCCCGCTGGGCGCCTGGGCCACGGTGGCCACCGCGCCCGCGTCCGTGGCCGGCGCGCTGGCGGGCATGGCCGCCGCCAGCTTGACGTCCCGCGCCACCGGCACCGTGCCCTGCTGCGCCGCCGCGACGGCCGCCTCGCTCGCGTCCACGCAGAGCAGCGAGCCGTCGGTGGTCACCAGATAGAGCCGCTCGTCGTGGTACTGCATGGACAGCGCGGAACCGTCGCCCGTGCCCAGCTTCCAGAGCCGGGTGCCGTCCTGGTCGAAGCAGTAGACGGACGAGGAGGCGTCACCGGCGAACACGAACCGCCCGCCGGGCGAGGTCGCGCACGAGTACACGGCGCTGTCGCAGGTGTACGTCGCCTCGATCGCACCGGTCGCCTTCGACAGCCGCTGGACGGCCTTGTGCGCGGTGCCCGCGTACACCACGTCGCCCTCCTGCCAGCCGAACAGCACCCCGCCCTTGGTGCGTGTGTGCCACAGTTCCCCGCTGCCGTCGGGGGCGTAGGCGGTGACGCCCTTGCTGTGGCCGTGGTAGACGGCCCGGTCGTCGGCGCGGACCATCCAGGCGTGCTCGCCCTGGCTGCGGCGGGCCCACTGGTGCTCGTCCTCGTGGTCGATGACGGTGAGACGCCCGTCGCGGTCGGAGACGTTCAACTCGCCCTCGTGGATGTCCAGCCAGAAGATGTCGACGTCCGCCGCGATGTCGTAGGCCGCGAACGGCAGCTTCGACGACAGGTCGTACACCTTGCCGTCGTCACAGCCCGCATAGATCCAGAAGTCGTCGGCCACCAGGCACTTCACCCCGTCCGGCAGGCGGAAGCGGGCCAGTACGCCGCCCTCGTGGTCCAGGGTGTACACGTCGCCGCGCTGGTTTCCGACCCAGCAGCGGTCGTCGTCGACGTGGATCCCGAACGCGGCCGAACCGGTGCGGAAACGCCACAGCACGGGTGCCGCCGAGCGCGCGGTGGAGGGCGCGGAGGAGACCTGCCGCCGGGTGACCGCGCGCGGTGCGCGCTGCCCGGGGACCGCCGGGGCGTATCCCTTGCGGACCTTCTCGCCGATCTTCTTCGCGGCGGCGGCGCGGGCCTTGTCCGCCGTGGCGAACGTCGTCGTCTGCGTCTGCCCCTCGGCGCCGATCCGGCCGTACCGCACGCTCACGGTCAGGCCGGCGACCGTCACCTCGTAGAACTTGTGCGCCGCGCCGTCCTCCTGGGACAGCTCCAGATACGTCGCCGACACCGTGGCGGAACCGTGGGACATGACAGACCCCTCCCCTGCGCATCCGCCGTCCGACCGGCGAATTCCAATGATCGAACCGTAGCCGGGGGCACTGACAACGCGGGTGCGGTGTCAGTGGGTGCTGTACGCGGGGCGGGAGCGGTACGGCGGCGGGGCCGGAGGGGGCGGCGGCACCCACGTGCGCGGCCAGGCCCCCGCCACCTGGACAACCACGGGGCGCAGGTGCACCGGAACCGGCAACGCCGGGGACCCGGCGGGCTTCACGGAGGAACTGAGCGGGCGGGTGAGCGGCGAGCCGGGCGGCGAGGACGCCGTGGGCCTCCGCTGGACGCCGACCTTCGCCGGGGCGACGGAAGCCACCCGGCGCGGCCCGTGGTTCGTGCGGACATCGGAGTGCCCGGGGGCGGCAGGACCGAAATGCGGTAGCCGCGTACGTGAACCGCGCCGTCGGCGCCGGTTCAGATCCTCCAGGGGAACAGAGGGCGCGGGAGGGTCTCCGCGGAGCAGCCCCTCTGGGGGTTCGCACACCTGGCTTTCCTGCGCCCTCAGGCCCCGACGCGCGAAGGGAGGGGCCTTCTTCGGCCGGTTGTCGTCTGTCCACGGGGACGAAGACGTCGGTAGCTTGTGCGACCTTCGTACTCCTGGGGGTCTCGTGAACCGTCTCCGAACGGTCGTCGTCTGCCTGGTGATCGCCTGTGCGGGAGCACTGTCGCCGACTGCCGCGGGCGCGGTGGCCGGAGCCGTGCCACCGCGCTGGTCCGCGTTGCCGGTGCCGGCGGCGGTTCCGCCGGTGCACGTGGCCGACCTCGCCGCCCGCGGACCGGGCGAGGCGTGGGCGACCGGGTCCGAGAACGTGTCGGAAGGACCGCGGCCTGTCCTGTACGGGTGGAACGGCTCGGCATGGCGCCGGGACAGCACCTTCCCCGGGGCCGGCGAGCCGGGCCGGCTCGGCAAGGTGCAGTTCGTCGGCGAGGAGGCGTGGATCTTCCACCTCCGCGACGGCGCGGGCGAGATCCTGCGCCGTTCGGCGGGAGGGTGGAGCACCGTCCCGCTGCCCCGGCCCCTGTGGGTCCACCAGGACTTCGCCGCGGTCCCGGGCGCGGCCTGGGTGGTCGGCGAGGACGACACGGGGCTGAAGGTGCTGCACTACGACGGTTCCCGCTGGACCGAACAGCCCACGCCCGAGGGCGTGACGTTCCTGATGGGGATCACCGCGCGCAGCGCCGACGACGCCTGGGCCTGGGCGGACACCGCCACCGGTCCCGCTGTCCTGCGCTGGGACGGCGCGACGTGGCGGGACGCGAAGGTGCCACTGCCGCCGAACAGCAACGTGCAGTCGGTCCTTCTCGAACCGTCCGGCCGGGTCACGATCGCCGGCAGCCAGTACGCCGACGGCGTGAACAGCACCTATCTGATGACGCGTACCGGGTCCGCCTGGCGCACCACTCACCCGCCGCTGGGCAACGCGTCCACCGAGGCCGTGGTGCGCGGCCCGGACGGCGCGCTGTGGCTGCCGATGCGCAGCGACCGCGCGTTCCAGTCGAAGTACGCGCGGGTGGACGGCGCGCGCACCACCTTCTCCTACGGCCCGCAGCGCACGAACGCGATCGAGGTCCAGGCACGAGTGCTGGCCAGGGCCGGATCCGCACTGCTGTCCTTCGGGACCGCCGAGATCTACGGCTCGAAACCCCATCCGATGAGTGAGCGGCTCGGAGGCTGACCATGGCACGCAGACTTCTCGTCGCGGCCCTCGCGGCTGCCATGACCCTGGCACCCGTGGCCGCCGCGGACACGCCGACCTGGCACCACGTGCCGGTCCCGGCGCAGGTGCGCCCGCAGGCCGGGCTGAACGAGGCCGCCGCGAGCGGACCCGACCGGGCCTGGGCCGTGGGCGCCGACGCCGTGGGCCGCACGGCCCCCGGTTATCCGCTGATGCTGCGCTGGAACGGCACCGCCTGGCAGCGCCAGAGCCTGCCGGGCGGCGACTGGCAGGGAGAGCTGCTGTCGGTGGCCGCCGCCTCGCCGACCGAGGCCTGGGCGGTCGGCCGTGACACGGCGGGCGCCGCCCGGCTGCTCCGCCTCACCGCCGCCGGCTGGTCGGAGAGCCGGGCGCCGCGCGGTGTCGTGCTGAACAAGGTCGTCGCGGGCGGCGGCGAGACCTGGCTGATCGGCTCGCGGGAGGGTGCGCAGGCGCTGCTGCGCTGGGACGGGCGCGGCTGGCGGGATCTGCCGGTGCCGCCGGGTTCCGTGTACGGCCTGCACCTCCTGGCGGCAGACGACGTGTGGGCCGCCGGCTCCTCCGGAGAGGGTGCGACCGTCTCGCACTGGGACGGCACCGCCTGGCAGCAGACGATCGTGAGCGGGTCCCCGCGGGCGGGGGTCGGCAGTGTGCTGGCGGTCTCGCCGACGGAGGTGTGGGCGGGCGGCTCGGCCGGCTTCATCGGCGGCCCGGCGGGCAAGCCGATCCCGCCGCTGCTGGTCCGCTGGGACGGGCAGACGTGGAGCCGGGTGACCGTTCCCACGGACTTCGGCGGGATCACCTCCCTGGCCCCCTCGGCCTCCGGTGCGCTCGGCTGGGTCGCGGTGGCCCGCTCGCTGAAGTGGGGGCCGCCGGGCAGTCACCCGCCGCTGGTCCCCGGGCCCGCCTTCCTCTCCTGGAACGGCCAGTCGTTCACCCCGTACGACGAACCGGCCGTGGCCGGGGAGGGGGCCTCCTCCGCACTGACGCTGGCCCCGGTGCCGGGAACGGCGACGGTGTGGTCGGTCGGCCGCGCGGGCGGCCCCGAGTCCACCTTCGCGCCCCGCATCCTCCGGTTCGGCTGAACCGGGGCGGGTCGGGACGGGCGGGCGGGGCCGGGGAGCGGGCGCGCCGTCCGCCGTACGACGCGGTTGCCCCGCCCGGCCGGTCTGCCCCGCGGGTCGACGAACCGGCCCGACGCCTGGTTCGAGCGGTCGGAGCACCCGACACCCGTGTGCCGGCGGGTCTCCGAGGGGGTGACACCCACCCGGAACGTCACGGGGTGTCGACACGGCCCAGCGCCAGGAGGCCGAGCAGCGTGGGGCCGCCGAGGTGGGGTGAAGGAGGAAGTCATGTCCGGATCTCGTGAGTTCGGACAAGCCTTTTCGGCGTCCACACGGCGGACCGCTTCGTTGACCGTCTGTGCGCGCGGGTCCTGCTCACCTTGTGCTGTGGTGAGGACGTGGGGGAGGGGGGCCTCAGACGGTGGTGTTCTCGTGGATCCCGCCGGGAGCGCGAGAACACCATGGCCTGCGGCTCATGACCAGTCGGCCCGCCCAGGAAGGGGAGCGGACCGGAGGGGAGTTGTGCACCCGCTCGTTCAGCGAGTCGTGTGCGAGGAGGACACGGAGCGGATCGATCGAGCCCGTGCCCGTCGCGCGGGCGGGCGTTGGTGCGGGGCTGCCTCTTGACGGCTATGCGTCCTTCACCTCGCAGGGATCCTCGGTGGCGTCATGCAGCCGGGTCGTGCTGTCCGGGGGCGGGTTTCTGTACGAACCGCCGAAGGCCGGCTCGTACAACCGCAGCGCCTCAACGCCGAACACCACCACGCTGCGGAGCCCGTGACGCCCGCGGACGCGCGGCTGCCTACGCCCCGGAGACAGGGGGAGGGCCCGCTGCTGCGGGGGATGCGCCGATGAGGCTTGCGCCGGTGTCGGCGTCGCGGCGGGACTGGTCGACTCCGTGCCAGTCCAGGCACATGACGGTGGCGTCGTCCTGGAGATGTCCGTGGTTGGCGGCGACGACGGCGCCGATGAGGGTGCGGGCGGCCTCGCGGGGGTGCAGGGTGCGGGTACTGGTGATCAGGGCGGAGAGGTCGAGGGCGTCGGCGTTCCGTTCGAGCATGCCGTCGGTCAGGATCACGAGGCGATCGCCGGGCCGCAGGTCCAGTGCCTGGACCTGGTAGGTGTGCGGGACGTGGAAGCCGAACGGCATGTCGACCTTAGGGGTGAGTTCCTGGACCCGGCCGTCGCGCATCAGCAGAGGCCAGGGATGTCCGGCGTTGATGAACTCGGTACTCCCGTCGACCAGGCTGATCCGCAGGAGCTGGCCGGTGACGTAACTTCCGCGGCCGTGCTCACGCACGGCCCGGTCGGCCTGACGGGCCTGCTCGGCGAGGCCGGCACCGGCCCGCCGGGCCCGCCGCAGGGCACCCACCAGGAGGGTCGCCAGAAGCGCGGCGTCGACATCGTGGCCCATGGCGTCGGTGACGGAGAGCTGGACGGTGTCCCGGTCCACGACATAGTCGAAGGTGTCGCCCCCGACGTGGTCGGCGGGCTCCAGCGAACCGGCGACGGCGAACTGTGCCGCCTCGCAGGCCAGCGACGCCGGGAGCAGCCGGTGCTGGATCTCCGCGGCCAGACTCAGCGGGGAGGTCCGCCGTCCCCACTGGTACACATCGGTGAAGGAACGGTTGGCGATCACGATGTAGGCGAGCGCGTGCGCGGCCTCGCCGATCTCACGCATCACCCCGGCCTCCGGTGCGGCGGGCAGGAACAGCTCCAGGAGCCCGATGGCGTCCCCGCGGTTGGTCACCGGAGCCACTACCCGCACCAACCCGCCCCCGTCGCCGTCCTTGTCCTCCACAGCCGGCCGCTGAGTACGGATCACGTCGTCGTAGACGGTGCCCGCCAGCGGAATGCGCCGAGCGATCTCCCGGGTCTCCACACTGCCGGCCGCGCCCAGGCGCACCACGGAACTCCCCGTGAAGTCACTGATCAGAAAGGACACCGTCACCGCCCCGAGATGCTTCCGGAGCATGGCGGCGACGACGTCGAGCGACTCCACCGGAGCCGCGCTCTCGGCCGCGGCCAGCGCGCCCGCCAACGTCAGCGCCATGCCCGTACCGCTTCCCGTTCCGGCACCGCGCACCGAAGTCTCACCGCTCTCGTCGGGCCGGCATCTGTTCACGGTCACCTCACAGCTCGCTCTTTGGTTCAGTGCTCCCCCGGACACGAGGAACACCAGAACCACCGGATACCCGACCGGCCGCGCGGCATGTCACGACGGCACCAGCCTCCGCACGCTCTAGTCGTCCGGACTGCCATCGCAGGGCGACCGCAGTCCGGGCGGGTGAAGCCGTTGATCGCTGCGAGAGGTGTCGAGCCGTGGTGTGCCGGCAGGGACCGACACCCGGCTGTCCTCGCCGACACCGCGCGGACGGGACGGCCCGACCAAGCCTGTCCCCTTCAGCCGGAGAAGACCAGTTCGCTCGGGTGGTGCTGCTGCCCGACGCCCGGCTAAGACGGGCGGTCTTCCGGTTCTGCGGCCGTGCAGGTCGCGCTCACCGCTGTATCCGGTGCCGGTGCTCCCCGAGACCGGCATGGTGCGGTCAGCGGGTGCTGGGAGTGGGGAGGCGGTCGTGCTCGCGGGTGGCGCGGAAGCTGCGATTCCTGCCGCTGACCTGCGGTTTCTGTCGGGATGTCAGTTCCTGCGCGCAGCCGGTTCGATCCTGGTTGAATGCTGCGTCGTGGCGCTCGGGGGGCTGACGCCGTGCGCCTGCCCCCTCTTCGTGATGTGACGCAGGCCACTTCGGTCCCATGTCACGAACGGGAAGGCAGCTTGCGTCTGGTGGTCGTCCGAACGGCGGGAACGACCACCGGAAAGAAGCGGCAGAGCGATGAACGCGACAGCAGCACAGCAGCACGAGGTCCTGGTCCTGGGCGCCGGTTACGCCGGGCTCTCGGCGGCGATCCAGCTCGCGGCCCGCACCAGGAAGCGCGGGGACCTGCGCGTGACGCTGGTCAACCCGTACGACACCTTCACCGAGCGGCTCCGGCTGCACATGACCGCCACCGGCCAGGAGACCGCCGAGATGAACATCCCGGACCTGCTGGACGGCACCGGGGCCGGCTTCGTCCGCGGCTGGGTCACCGCCGTGGACGCCGAGGAGAAGACCGTCCGGATCGACGACGACCGGGTCCTGCGCTACGACACCTTGGTCTACGGCCTGGGCAGCATCGCGGACACCGCCGCCGTTCCCGGCGTGGACGACCACGCCTACACCCTCAACAGCCCCCAGGACGCCGCCCTCCTCGCCGACCGGCTGACCCTGCTCGACGGCGGGACCGTCGTGGTCGGCGGCAACGGCCTCACCGGAGTCGAGGCCGCCGCGGAGATCGCCGAGCGGCACCCGGAGCTCCAGGTGGTGCTGCTGGGCCGCCAGGAGCCGGGGGCGGGCATGCACCCGAAGGCCAAGGCGCACCTGGACGCGGCGCTCGCCCGGCTCGGCGTGCAGGTGCGCAGCGGCGTCGAGGTGGTCAAGGTGCTGCCGGACAGCGTCGAGCTCGCCGACGGCACCGGCATCCCGGCGGCCGCGGTGCTGTGGACCAGCGGCACCCGTGTCTCGCCGCTGGCCGCCGCCGCCGGCCTGACGATCGACGAGCGCGGCCGGGTGGTCACCGACAGCGCGCTGCGCTCGGTCTCCCACCCGGACGTCTACGCCGTGGGCGACGCGGCGGCGGTCCGTCAGGACTACGGCGTCATGCACGGGACCTGCCAGGGCGGCATGCCCACCGGCGTGCACGCGGCTCTCTCGATCCTGCGGGTGATCGCCGGCAAGGAGCCCAAGCCCTTCCGCTTCGGCCACTACCACACACCCGTCAGCCTGGGCCGCCACGACGCCGTCGTACAGTTCACCCACCCCGACGACAGCCCACGCCGAATCGTGCTGACCGGCAAGCTGGCCGCGAAGTACAAGGAGACGGTCACCGCGGCGCCGTGGGCGACCTTCGCCCGCATGAAGAAGGTGCCCGCCTCGGGCGCCCTCTGGCCGCACGGCGGCCGCTACACCCGTACCAGGAGCGCCAAGTGACCCAGCCGCAGCAGGCCGGCCCCGACCAGCTCGCCTTCCAGCAGTACCGCACCCTGCTCTTCTCCGTCGCCTACCGCATCCTCGGCTCCGCCGCCGACGCCGAGGACGCGGTCCAGGACGCCTGGCTCAAGTGGTCGGCGGCCGACCGTTCCCAGGTCGCCGATCCCAAGGCCTATCTGGCCCGGATCGTCTCCAACCTGGCGATGGAGCGACTGCGTTCCACCCGCCACCAGCGCGAGACCTACGTAGGCCCCTGGCTGCCCGAGCCGATCCTCACCGGCCCGGACACCGCCGACGGCATTGCTGCGGCGGACTCGGTCTCCACGGCCCTGCTGGTCGTGCTGGAGACGCTGAGCCCCCTGGAACGCGCGGTCTTCGTACTGAAGGAGGCCTTCGCCTTCAGCTACGGGGAGATCGCGGAGGCGGTGGAACGCTCGGAGCCGGCGGTCCGGCAGGCCGCGCACCGTGCCCGCGAGCACGTCCAGGCGCGCCGGCCCCGTTTCACCGCGGACCGAGCCCGCCAACGCGACGTCACCGAACGCTTCTTCGCGGCGGCGACGGGCGGCGACATCAACACCCTCATGGAGCTGCTCTCCCCCGACGTGACGCTGTGGACCGACGGCGGCGGCAAGGTACGCCAGGCCCTCAAGCCGGTCATCGGCCTGGAGACCGTGGCCGGTTGGTTCGCCGCCCTCGGCACCGTGACCTACCAGGGCATCGAGCCCGGGCAGATGCGGGCGGAACTCACCTCGATCAACGGCGGCCCGGGCGTGGTCTTCCGCGGCCCGGACCGCGTGGTCGCCACGCTGACCTTCGACTTCGACCCGGCAGGCCGCATCTCGACCATCCACAACGTGGCCAACCCCGACAAGCTCCACGCCGTCGCAGACGGCACTCGGCACGAACTCCCCTGACCGCCTGGCCGACATCGAGCCCTGCGGAATCTCCGGGAACGCCTGCGCCCGCTGCCCTTCCACGGGCGGGCCGGGTCCAGAGAGAAGCGGACGCCGCAGGCTGTGGCCGTCGGCCAACGAGCACAAGACGTCGTCCACCATCCGCAGCCGAGTGCCCGCACACCACGAACGGCCGAATCTCAGACCAGTCAGTCATGCCCGCCAGGACATCTGCCCAGGATTCTGTCATCGAGCTCGTAAGGCCTTCACCGCACGCGGCGCTCCTCGCTCAAGCGCCCGTTGAGGGCCGTCCGGCGTCGCCCCCGGACCCCGACTTTCCACGAGAGGGCCGCCCGGGCGGCCCTCCGCACCGCCGCTGACCGGAGATATGACGTGGATCACATTCCATCGGCTTCGCATGCTCAGCGTATTCGTGGCCTGGCGCCTTCCACGGCGCACCTGTCCCCGTATCGCACTGTCGTTGCCAAGTACCCCATTTGGAATGCACTGCCACGTCACGCTCCGTGAGAGAAGAGGCCGGGGTTTTCCGGGTAAAACACTTGCACTGTCGGTCTGCTGACATAGGCTCAGCGCCGTCCAGCCGGAATCCCTGTCCGCCTGATACGAAGCATTCGAAGAAAAGAGGAAGTCATGGTCAAATCGCTCACACGCGCCGCCCTGGTGGCTGCGTCCGCCGCCGCTGTGTTCGTCGCCACGGCAACTCCCGCGACGGCAGCGGACATTCTCGTCTCCAACAAGACGATCAGGGTCGGCGACCGAGGCTCTATGACCTTCATCGACGACGGGGACATGTTCCAGGTCTGCGACACCAAGGCGGACGGCCACGGGGTCTCAGGTCGCCTGATCGACAACCAGTACAACGAAAAGCTCTACATCACCGACGGCGGCGACGCCGGCTGTGACAAGAAGGGCTACAACATTGGCCAGTTCGGGTCCTACCAGATGCAGCTTTCCTGGGACGGCGACGGCTACGACGTGAAGTCCGAGTGGTTCAACGAATAGGCACGACTGTTTCCCTCTCCCGTCGGGAGACATTCAGCGCGTTTGTCGTGTGTGACATCTCTGCCGTGAAGGTACGACCATGAAGCCTGAAGAATTCGTCGAGGCGCGGCAGCAACCTGCGCAGGGAACATGGACTCCCAGCGGCCCCCCGGTGCGAGCGCCCCGATCGCCGCGCCGCCGCAGTTTGCGCACGCTCGTGGTGGCGGGCGTCGTCGGGGCGGGCATCGCCGTGGGCGTGACGGTGGCGCTCAGCACGCACGGCGACAGCCCGGGGACCCGGCCCGCGCCCGACCTCGGTTCTCTGGACGTGGTGGCCCGTCCCGACCAGTCGCCGCCCCGGGAACGGATAGCCGCCGGGAAGGTCGCTGTCTCGGCGTACTCCACGTCGAAGGTCGTGAAACAGCCGGGCGGCAACGGAGTCCTCGCCCTCGAGTGGCACCTGCTCAATTCGTCGTCGAACAGGTACGAGAGGACCGACTGGGCGTATCTCGACGTCGCTCGCGGGCTGAAGACCGCCGCGGTGCTCGAACGCGGCCTGCCCGTCAACCGCGTCGGGCTGCTCGACCTGGCCTCCGGCAAGGTGCAACGCTGGATCAAGGTCGACCGGAGCGTCGGCGGTGTGCAGTTCTCACCGGACGGGAAGCGCCTGGTGGCCACGGCGTACAGCCTGAATCCGGACGGCCTCTTCAAGGACGCGCCACAGCAGGTGAACGGTGAAAAACTGCCCGGTCCGAAGCCGAGCCGCACCGGCTTCTACGTCATCGACGTGGCTACGGGCCGGGCGGAGTTCACGTCGTCGCCGTCGAAGAAGGACGAGCGCGGGTTCATCGACGGCGGCCGTCAGGATTTCCGCTGGAGCCGTGACGGCAAGCTGTTGTGGACTCCCTGGCGCAACGAGTCGGGAAAGCTCTACGTCGACACGGACGGACGAGAAACCCAGGCCCCGAAGCATGAGGCCCGCCCCGGCCAGGCCGAGGCAGGTCTTTCTCCGGACGGAAGACGTGTGGCAGGGACCATGCCGGACGACGAGGAGGGCATCGTCTCCGAAGTGCTGGACACGAAGACCGGCGAACGAGCCGCACTCGTGCCCGGCCAGCAGCTGCTCGCCTGGGCCGATGACCGCCACCTCGTTGCCTGGCGCTGCGATCCCGCCCAGTGCGCCCCGGGGAAGGGTGAGTTCCGCAACCAGTTGGTTCTGGTCGGCCTGGACAGCGACACGGTGACCCCGCTCTCCGGCTTCCGCGAACCGTCCCTGCGCTACGACGGCCGATGGACCCCGGTGTTGACTGAGCGCTGACCAAGGGGCAGTCGGCCTCGCCGTCCCGGCGAGGCCGGCTGCGGTGTGCCGTGGGGAGCTCGCGTGTGCCCGGCCGCGCCGTGGGCGGACGCCGCGGTACGGATCGTCCGCCTCGACCGGGGGGTCGGCGTGAAGGCGCCGAACCGCACGACCGCAGCCGAAAACGAGCCGAGGCACCGATCTCGCGAGATCAGTGCCTCAGGGTGTCCGGGCTGCTGCTACTCGTTGAACCGCTCGGACTTCACCGTGGCACCGCCGCCGTTCCACGAGAGCCACATCTCGTACAGCTCGTTGAACTGGTTGCCGATGTTGTAACCCTTCTTGTCACAACCCGAGTCACCGCCATCGGTGACGGTGAGGCGCACCTGGTTGCTGCCGCCCGGGTAGACCTGCACCAGTTCGCCGGTCATGCCGTGGCCGTCGGCCTTGGTGTCGCAGACCTGGAACATGTCCCCGTCGTCGATGAACGTCATCTTGCCGTGGCTGTTGCTGATGGTCTTGTTGGATTCGGCCATGGCCGGCGTGGCCGTGCCGACGACCAGCGCGGCGAGGGCCGCGCCTGTTGCAGCGATGCGGGAGAACGATTTCACGACTGCTTCCTCCTTCTCTTTTCCCCGCCGGTCTGCGGGGAAGTCCGATCGGGGCCGAGCCTAAGGGAAGCCGAATATTTGGCAAGCGCATTTCCAGTGGGACGCGGCTGCCACACGAATTACACAGGGTGACCAGGGAGAGTCGCCCATAGCGGGCATCGAATTGGCAAAGGCCTATTTCAGGCATGCGAAAAAGGAAAGAAGGGTGACCGTGGATACCGCGCGTTTCGACGGTACTTCGAAGGTGACCTGCGTCACATGCTTGCCGCAGCTCTGTCAGTGGCGCTTGGGTGCTACGGGAAATCCGTAACTTGTGCAGCCTTGGACTAATTGTGTCAGTCTGCCGACTCGAATTCAGTAAAGTGATGCACGTCACTTTCCCGTCACTTGTGTACATGCAGTGTTCATGCGGGCGATCTGGTGACGGGAACATGTCCCGAATCGCACCTCATGGAATTGCTGCCCCTTTTGCGTGGCCCATTCAAGTCACCCTATGTGAACAGTCCGAGAGGGAGTCCCGCTCGAAATTGGTTTGCCAAATATTCCCTCGGATCTAGGCTCGGCCCCGATCGGACTTCCCCGCAGACCGGCGGGGAAAAGAGAAAGAGGAAGCAATCGTGAAATCGTTCTCCCGCATCGCTGCAACAGGCGCCGCCCTCGCCGCGCTGGTCGTCGGCACGGCCACGCCCGCCATGGCCGACACCAACAGGACCATCAGCAACAGCCACGGCAAGATGACGTTCATCGACGACGGGGACATGTTCCAGGTCTGCGACACCAAGGCCGACGGCTACGGCATGACCGGAAGACTGTTGGAGTCCGGCTCTGAAGACTTCGTCCTCACCGTCACCGACGGCGGCGACTCGGGCTGCGACAAGAAGGGTTACAACATCGGCAACCTGCGGGAATACCAGATGTGGCTCTCGTGGAACGGCGGCGGTGCCACGGTGAAGTCCATTTGGTTCAACGAGTAGAAGCACCGGAGCACATGTCCTCGTGACACGTGGTCCGGCCGGACACACCGTCCGGCTAGTACTCATTGAGCTGTGCGGGACCGGACCGAGCCGCCGATTTCGGCCGGTCCGGCCCGTCGGCGATGGCGGCCCCGCCCCCAGACCCCGGCGGGCCATGGGTCTTCTGGGCCTCTCGGGCGGCGGGGCCCGCAGGGAGTAGGCGACGGGGGCAGGGGCCCCGGCCCCTGCGAACGCATGCGGACAACCGGCCTTGTCTCCCGGAGGCAGCGGCCGCGGGCTTTTTGACGTTCGCGCCGTCAGCCGCCAGAACGAAACCCAGAAGCCTGACGACTGGTGATCAAGAACGTGGACCGCCTGGAGGCCCACCGATCACTCCGGCCCGTCTGAGCTTGTTGTCTGTTCGGCTGGGCTGTGGGCCGGTATCCACCAGGGGGCGAGAGGCTCCGGCCGCAGGCCGTGAGGACCCGTCACGGAAGTTCGATGTCAGGTTCCAGGACGGGTCCTTGCGCCTTCCGGCCGAAGGGCTGGATCGAGCCGGCCAACTGGTCGGGGGCCGGTCAGGTCGCTGGCTCAACCGCCGACAGGCTGCCCGATGTCGTCCCGGTACCGGCCGATGAGGTTGCCTGCCGGGCCGTAGTTGCAGACGATGAACGGGTGCTCCCGGCGCCGCATGTGCTCGCACAACTCGGCGGCACGAGGGAACGCGACGCCGTTCGTCTCGGTGAGGGCCGGGAAGAAAGCCTGGGCGTCCTGCGACTGCGGCGGCGTGGTCCAGCGGTACTCGTCACGGCCGTGCAGGGCGAAGCGCACCATGCGGGAGCCGTACCCGTGGCGCTGCCACGGTCCGGTGATCCTGATTTTCAGGATCAACCCGGGGCGGCCTACCTCGCAGCCTTGCCAGACCAGGCGGGCGAAGTCGTACCCGTCCGGTGCGCACGCCTGGATCTCCTGCATCCCGGCGGCGCGCTGGGTGGATGGTGCCACCAGGTCGTCGTGTCGGGATCGACCTGCCACTCCAGGCTGTTGAACGGAACGGTCGGCGCAGCCCCCGCCGTGGCATCCCGTCACTGGGAGGCGTCGGCCAGACGGGTCCGCGGGGAGCCGGACACCACCGGATCGCGACCGAACGCCGGATCCGTGCGGTGGTCACCGGCCTGGGCGGAGCGCTGGCCCGCCCGTGGCAGCCGCGGCGATCACCGTCGCGGTGGAAGCGGGCGGAGCCCTCGCCGGGAGCGAGCTCGTCGGAGCCTCGCGAGCGGCTTTCCTGAGCGGTGCGTCGCCGCGCCGGTCCACCGGGGGCCGGGGCCGGGACCCCGGCGGGTCCTCACCAACGCACCTGGAGCGCTTCGGGTCCGCGGATGAGCACCTCTGTCTGCCAAGGCACCTCCTCGGGCGGCACGGCCAGTCGGAGCCCGGGCCAGCGGGCGAGCAGGGCGGCCAGCAGGATCTCGGCCTCCGTGCGGGCGAGGAGCGGGCCGATGCAGAAGTGCGGGCCGTGCCCGAAGGCCAGGTGCGGGGGGCCTTGGCGGTCGAAGTCGATACGGTCGGGTTCGGGGTAGACCTGGTCGTCCCGGTTGGCCGCCACGTACGACACGTAGACGAATTCGCCCTTGCGGACCAACGTGTCTCCGACACGCACGTCCTCGGTGGCGACGCGGGGCTGCCCGACGCCGTGCTTGTGCGGGATCCAGCGCAGCAGTTCCTCCACGGCGCGCGGTACGAGGGCGGGTTCGGCGCGCAGCCGGTCGGCGAGGCCGTCGCGGGTGAGGAGGGCGAAGACCATGTTGGAGGTGTTGTTGCAGACGGCGTGCCAGCCGTTGAGGCCCATCAAGGTGGCCAGGGCGAGCAGTTCCTCCTCGTCGATGCGTCCGGCGTCGACGGCGGCGACCATGGTGCTCATCAGGTCTTCGCGCGGCTGGTGGCGACGCTGGTCCGCCAGTCGCCGGAAGTACTCCCGGGCGTGCTCCTTCACCTCGCGGGCCCGTTCGGCCGCCGCCGCGTCGGAGGCTCGGGTGAGCAGGGTCTGCGCCCAGTCGCGTACCTGGGGCAGATCCGCGGTGGGCATGCCGAGCACCTCGCCGATGACGGCGAGCGGGAAGGGCGAGGTGACCGCGGCGACCAGGTCCAGGGGCGGTCCCGCGGCCTCGGCGGCGTCCAGCAGGCCGTCCACGAGCTCCTGGAGGCGGGGGCGCAGCCGGTCCATGGCGCGCTGGGTGAAGGCGGATGCGACCACGGCCCGGACCCGGGCGTGGTCGGGCGGATCGACGAAGCTGACGGCCCGGTCCAGCGGGATGAAGTGCTTGGTCATCTTGGGGATGGGCAGGCCGACGATGTCGCGGCTGAAGCGGGCGTCCGACGTCACGAAGCGGACGTCTTCGTAGCGGGTGACCAGCCAGCAGTCGCCCTCGCCGTGCGGCAGCCGGATGCGCGAGACGGGAGCGTCGGTCAGGGAGGCGCGGAGGAAGGGGTCGAAGTCGAGCGCCGGAAGGTCGTGGGCGTCGTACGTCCGTACCCCGGACGCGGGGCAGGCGTGCGCCGGTTCGTCCGGATGCCGCGTTCCGCTCATCAGGCCCTCGCTCACGCCACCACTCCTCGCCGTCATGCGTTCGTTCACCGCCGCCGTTCGGTGACGGCGGGACGGCCGTCGCGTACCGGACCGCCGCACGTCTGTCTCACCCAGAAAGGTGTAAATACTGTCTTACCCGATCAACTCGTGCTCTAATGCGAACAAATAGCAGAGACCACCCTTGTGCGGCCGGAGCACTCCGCCGCCCCACCCTCCGTCGTGCCGAGCGGACGCGAGCGGTGGACACACCCTTCTATATGCGCTTTTTGTGTGAATGCCAGCAGATGTTCCGAGGGTGGGGTGCCCTGCCCGTCCCCGGGCGCGGCGACAGCCGTGCGTACGCCCCCATCGCCCGAGGTGATCCCATGCCCACGTTGTGCCGTCCCGCCGTCGCCGTTCCGGAATTCGTCATCACCCAGGAGGAGACCCTCGCCCTGGCGCGCAGACTGCACCACGGTCATCCGCAGCTGCCCCTCGCGCTGCGTCTGATCGGCAACACCGGAGTGCGCGAGCGCCATCTGGTGCGCCCCATCGAGGAGACCCTCCAGCACCCCGGCTTCCGCGCCCGCAACGACATGTACGTCACGCAGGCCAGGGCCCGGATCCCCGCGGTGGTCGAAGAGGCACTCGGCCACGCGGGCCTCACGGCACGCGACATCGACCTCATCGTCTTCGTGTCCTGCACCGGTTTCACCATGCCCTCGCCGACCGCCTGGCTGATCAACACCATGGGCTTCCGGCCCGAGACCCGGCAGATCCCCATCGCCCAACTCGGCTGCGCGGCAGGCGGCGCCGCCATCAACCGCGCCCACGACTTCTGCACCGCCTACCCCGGCCGCAACGCCCTCGTGGTGGCCTGCGAGTTCTCCTCCCTCTGCTACCAGCCCACCGACCTCGGCGTGGGCAACCTGCTCTCCAACGGGCTGTTCGGCGACGCCGTCGCCGCGGCCGTGGTGCGCGGCGACGGCGGCACCGGCGTCGAGCTGCGCCACAACGGCAGCCACCTGGTGCCCGACACCGAGGACTGGATCGCCTACGACGTCCGCGAGACCGGCTTCCACTTCATGCTCGACAAACGGGTGCCCGGCACGATGGAGCAACTCGCTCCGGTACTGGCCTCGTTGGCCCGCCAACACGGCCAGTCCGCCTCCGCCATGGACTTCTACATCATCCACGCGGGCGGCCCGCGCATCCTCGACGACCTGTGCACCCATCTGAAGGTCCCGCCGGCGTCGTTCCGTTTCAGCCGCGCCACACTCACCGAGTACGGCAACATCGCCAGTGCCGTCGTGCTGGACGCCCTGCGCCGCCTCTTCGCCGAGGGCGGCCCCGGCGTCGGCGCCCACGGCATGATCGCGGGCTTCGGCCCCGGCATCACCGCCGAGGTCGCACTCGGCACCTGGACCACGGCCGAAGCCGCCGCCCGCACCCCGAACCGGCTCCGAGACGGGCTGGCGGACAGCGAGGACCTCGACGGACAGGGGGCCCTCGTATGACCGGCCCCGGCCTGAGCACGGGAAGCGGCCAGGGGCTCGTGGTACCGCCCGGCGCGGGCCGCGTCCTGGCCGCGAAGGCCCAGCACGTCACGTACAAGGTGACCGGCGAACACTCCGCCGCCGCCTCGACCTTCGAGGTGCTGGTACCGCCCGGCTTCGATGTCGGCGCACACGCCCACGCCCACAGCGAGGAACTCTTCTACGTGCTGGAGGGCGAACTGGACGTGCTCGCGTTCGAACCCCGGGTGCGCACCCCGGACAACTGGCGCTCCTGGGAGTCGCACGCGGGACAACGGAGAACGAGAGCCACCCCCGGCACCCTCATCCATGTACCGCAGGGCTGTCCGCACGCCTTCGCCAACACCAGCGGCGCGACGGCGAAGATGCTGTTCCAGTCCTCCCCGCCGCCCGCCCACGAACGCTACTTCGAGGAACTGCTCGACATCCTCACCTCTGGCGCGCAACCCGCCGAGCGCGACGCCGCGATCGACGCCCTCCGCATCCGGTACGACATCGAGCAGATCACCCCCCTGCGCTACGACCCGCCCGGCCCCCGATGAACCCCGGACCACCTCGCCGGCCCCCGGGAGGGGCGGCACCGCCCGTCGCTTGAGCGTCAGGATGCCTCCCAGAGCGTCATTCGAGCGTTGAAGAGGGGTACGTAGCGCACATGAGGATGTAACGCACATCATCAAAAACCGCAGGCCAGGGTGTGGGGCCGCTGCAGTTCGGTATGAACCTGGCGGCGGTGGCAAGGGCGATGAGCGGGGGCACCGCGGAGGCCGAGGATCACCTGCTACGACACGAGCTCGACGCGGCCGCGTACGCGGCCGCCGAAGGCCGGTATCGGACCAACAGTGGCCCGCCGCTCACCAACCGCCCGGCAAAGGACAGGGTCCGGTCGGCGTGCAGCAGGACCCCGTCCTTCCTACGGACGGTGTCTTCGTAGTGCCCCACTTGAGCCGGGGCCTGGGCGGCGCCAGCGCGACAACTGATACGCGAACGGCTGCGGCCGGCGGTGATCCGCCCTGTGCGACTCTCGGCTGACGTCTGGTCAGCCGCGCGGGCGATAAGGCGGCATCGATCTTGCGGCCTTGGGATGACGACCGGGCGGCTGTCAAAGTGAAGAATGGGTCGCGTTCCGCCAGTCAACTCCCCTTCGCAGAAAAGGAGATCGTCATGACTTCGCTGTCGCTGCCTGCTCGGCGCACCGCCACCGCTACCATCGCTGCCCTGGTGGCCGGGTTCACCCTGTGTACCTCGTCCATCGCCTCGTCCGCCGAGCAGCGCACGGACCACCGCCGGCCGGGCGCGGCGCGAATTGTCGGCAGTGGGGACTTCGTACTGCCGTACCTGAACGACAACGATGTGCGCTCCTTCAGCTTCGACGCGGTGGCCGCCCCGTACAGCATCCCGCGGCCCAAGATTCCCACGGGGCTGCCCGTCGACGCGCGGGGGACGGTACGCATCTCGCACCACTCGGCTGACCAGAACGTCACCTATACCTCCGAGGGCCAAGTGGAGTGCCTGGTCACCGGCCCGAACACGGCGACGGTCACGGCCCTCATCACGAAGGTCAGCCACGAGGAGACCGGCCTGCTCGGCAAGCGCGTCGGACTGAGCGTGCACGACGGCGGAAAGGGCGGCAAGGCCGATCGGGTGGGCTTCTCGTGGAACGGGGTGAACCTGCTGCCGAACAGTGAGGACGCCGAAGTCGGCACCTGTATGGCCCCGGCCCCGTACGCCCCCGTCGTCAAGGGCGGCTACACCGTCACCCACGCCGAACTGGCACCGCTCCCCCGCCCGTAAGAGGCGTGCGCCACGGCCCGCACCCGTTACGAGCGACGCGCCGACCTCCACCAGGGCCTGCTCGAACTGACCTGCAGCTTCATATGCCTCCGCCGCCTCCGAATCGCATTCTGAAACGATCAGTAAGTAGGCAGCCGGCCAGCAGCGGACTCAAGGTGGAAACCCGTCCTGCCTTCGGCTACAAGGCCGCCGGAGGATCGACCGACGAAGCGCGCATGCGCCGGGTGACGATCAAGCTCTCCGCAGCCCACGCGCGCCGCCTGTTCGACGCCCGCGAACAAGGGGCCAGCGACCAGCAGATGAAGGAAATCGTCACAGACGGAATCCGGGAAGAGTAATTCAGGACGGCGGACGCCGGGCACGAGACCTCCACGAAGTCGAACTGAAGAACATCGACTACCTGGATTTCGAGCTCTGAACGAGGAGCCTTTCATGGCCGGCATCAATTACCTGGGACCGAGCACGCTAGTTGGCCACTGAGCGCCGTAGTCGGCCACTCTCGTGCTCAGAATCCGAGTGCGGTCGTGTCCGATCAGGAGGAGGTTGTCGGTTCTTGTCCCTCGCCGCCAGATTGGCGGATGCGCACCGTGCCGACTTCCAGGTTCACTTGGGACAACGGGCCGTCTGCCAGCCTGATGTTCTTGCGCACGCGTTCCTGTTCCATGGCGCGCTTGCAGCCTGGGCCCCGGGGTCGCCCTCCTGGATGAGGTCGACACCGATGGGTGACAGGACCTCGGTCTTGTGCCGGAGATCCAGCCCCGAGCCTCCATGGCCAGCAGAACACGCTCCCCCAGGTATGCGAAGACGCCCGGAGCCACGCCTCCTCCCACAGCCGGCAACAGGGTGTCCATGATCAGCGACCAGACCTCAAACGATCGACCCAGCGGCCGAGGCCCCGTCGTGACCGGCGAGGACGCGGCTGAATCGGATAACGCCCTCCCGTTCCCGCCTGACCGGCTTCATGGGGGTTTCGTCCCCAGTGATCGTCGGGCGACAGGATCGGCGCCTTGCGTTCTGCTTGCGCCCGGATCTCAACATGAGATTCGTGAGCAGTGATGCGGAACGCCTCCTCGTAGGAGGCCAGGGCCCCACTCATGGCCCCGCCCGCGAGACCTCGGCGGCGAACACGTGACGCCAGCCAGGTAAAGAAACCCAGGACTGTGGCTAGGCCACCGATCAACATCAGGAACGGTATGAACGCATCCATGGACCTGAGCCTACTGAGCAATTTCCATCCTGACGTCGCAGCTCATCGGCCTTGTGTGATGGTCGACCGGCGCGCTCGGGCTGGTCGAGGGGGGGGGAGATCGCTAGCACGTGATCGTCCGTCACGGGCACGTTCCGGCGTTCCTGGGAGCGGTCCTGGCAATGGACCGCGTACGTTCTACGGCATGACGGATGCGGTATTGTCCATCGCGCTCGTCGCGCTGAGTGTCTTGACCAGCTCCACGGAGACACTCGCGCACATCGTGCGTCGGCAGATAGCGCACCCACGAAAACGTCGTCGGCAGCACGTCCAGGGCCAGCGCCCGCCCGCTCTCGGTTCGCATCATCTCCGAACATCCGGCTCGTGGCACCCATCACCTCAAGGTCCTGATCCGCCCGTGCCGCCGTGGTCAACACTAGGTCCTCCTTGGCACCGTGCCGCTTCAGCGATATCCGCCGGGCCCGACGACGTAACCGAAGGCGACTTCGAGTGCATCGAATCCACCGAGGTCGAAGTGGGTGTCGAGACGCTCGTCGAGGCCGTCACCGTGCCGCGGCAGCTCGGTCAATGGCGAGATCGGCGTGCCCGATGAGGCCCATCGTGTGCAGGGACGCGAGCGCGATCTCGATGATCCAGGCCGCAGTGTCCGGTGCCCATTGTGGGCAGCTTCCGGTGAGCGAGACAGGCTCCGTCCGGAGCGGGCCGAGAGTCAGGTCGAGCAGGTCCCAACTGTATTCCACGATGCGATCGAGCAGTTCGGACGCCATGCCGTCCGTAATGGGCCGGCCGTCGAGGGTGATCGTGAGCCGGATGCCTGCGCGAACCCCTGGGGGGGGCCAGGGCGAACCAGCGGGCCTCGCGTGCCCACTGGAATCCGTCGGCGAGGGCGAGGCCGAGCGGCGCATGGGTACGCAGCCCGGTGAAGTCCAGGTGCCCCACCCGGGCCAGTACATCGCAAAGGACCCGGGTCATGGGCAGAACCGGAAGCTGCTGTCCGGTCAGGCCGGTGGTCGGGTGGACCGTCAGCCGGGCGATCTGTCGCGGCCGCTCGTCCTGTGACCAGTCCTGCTCGGTGTCGACCAGGTCCCAGCGCGCTCCATCCAGCCGGGGCCGAGCGGTGGATTCGGGCAGGCTCCAGCCGTAGGCGGCGGCCCTCGTCACAGCGAGGCTGAAGACGTCCTTGTCGAGGTCGTGGTCGGCATATGCCTGGCCGAGCCACTCATGCAGCCTCAGCGTCCCGTGAACGGCGACGGCCATGGGCCAGGTCTCCCTCTCGTCGGCGATGCTGTCGCTCCCTCTCATGCTCTGCCTTCCCTGGGTGGTGTCAGCGTGCGCCGCAACGAAGGTTCTGGGGCGCGGTCACCAGCTTCTCCGCCGAGTCGATGACCCATTCGATATCGACGTCGACCCGACTGCGCCATGCCGTCAGCGTAGTTCCGACACAGGTGTAGCGGGCATGGGTCCGCCGGGCGCTGCCACCTCCTGGCTTGACCACCTTGGAGGGGCCGGTGACCACGGTGCGCCACCCGCCTCCCGTTCGAACTTGAAGCTCAACGGTAACTCGTGCCTTCTTTTGCTTGTGCTTAGACGGTGTCCTATGTGGGGGTGCTGGGTATCCCTGTTCAACATGGGCCAGGGAACGTGGAGTTGGATTGTTCCAGATGGGTTGTGGGAGATCGCGAAGCCCCTCGTCCCGCCGTCGAGGGTGCGGCCGCAGGGTGGCGGAACGCAGGACACGCCTGATGAGACGCTCTTTGCGGCGATCATCTACGTGCTGGTCAGCGGCTGTTCCTGGCGGGCCTTGCCACCGTGTTTCGGGGTTTCGAAGTCCACGGTGCACCGCCGCTTCATGATCTGGTCGAGAGCCGGCGTCTGGGGCCGACTTCACGAAGCGGTGCTGCACCGCCTCGACGACGCCAGCCTCATCGACGTCTCCCGTGTCGTGCTCGACTCCGCGCACGTGCGGGCAAAAAAGGGGGCGAACACACAGGTCCGAGCCCCGTGGACCGGGGCAAGCCGGGTTCCAAGATGCACGTCCTGTCGGACGCGAACGGACTGCCCCTGGTCGTCGGCATCTCCGCCGCGAACGTCCACGACAGCCTCGCCCTGAAGCCCATGATCGCCGGTCACCAAACGAGACACGACCCCTACCGAGGCCGCTACTTCAAGCCCCAGCGCCTGCACGCCGACAAAGCCTACGACGTACCCCACCTGCGGAAATGGTTATGGGGCAGGCACATCGGAGTCCGCATCGCCCGCAAGAGCATCGAGTCCAGCGAACGGTGAGGGCGCCGAAGGTGGGTGATCGAGCGGACCATGTCGTGGCTGACCGGCTACCGGCGGCTCAGCCCACGCTACGAACGCCAACCCGCCAACTACCTGGCCTTTCTCGGCCTCGCCGCAGCTCTCTGCTGCTACAAGCGGCTCCTCCGACTCACCACATAGGACACCGTCTTAGGGTTCTTCGTCTCCCACCAGCCATGGGCGGAAGCCGACGCGGGGGGCGTGCTGGAGAAATGCACCGGATCGCCGACCGTGTCGAAGTCCCTGGCGGCCGAGGCGAGCCTCTCGACGGGATCCGCCGACGGCCCAGGGGCCGCGTGTACGGGAACACCTACAACGCACGCAGCCGCAACGGTTACCGCTGTGAAGGGGATTCTGCCTCTCATGACGTCCTCAATGGGGAGGGGGCAGGCCCTTGCGCCGTCGCCGCCAGGGACTGAGATTCCCACGAGCAAGCCATCCCGCCATCCGGAGTCGGCCCGCACTAAGATCATTTCATCCGGATTTCCCGAGCTGCGTCCCTTGTGTGAGCCATGGTGTGATAGCGGCGAATTAGATCTCCCCGTTTGCGGCCAGTGGGTGGGGGACCAACTGGCCGCCAGTGGTCACACTGAGTTAGCGACATCGTGATTTTTACTGGTCAGTGGGGCTGGTGTGGTCTGTGAGCAGTGGACTCGTGCCGGTAAGAAGCTTGATCCTTGTGGGGAGATCGTCCGTCACCTGTGAACTTCGGTGGTGGCGAGGACGAGAAGAGCTCGCAGGGTGTACCGCAACTTCGGCAAGGATCTCCCGTCTGGAGGTGACTGGGCCTTCTTCGCGCGGAGTCTCCATGCCGCCACGGTGTACGAGCGAATGGTGCGCGCCCAGCAGCGGAAACGACGTGCCGTCAGTCGTCCGGTATGTTCCGTAGCCCGGTGTCCAGGGCTGGCTGGCGCATGTCGTGATCTTGCGTCAGCAGCACCGGCTGCCTGTCACCCGCAGGCGGGTGGGGGTGGTAGGCCCGCGCGTCCCCGCACCAGGCAATCGTGACCGGCTCCTCCGGCACGACGACGGCGAGGACCGCGACCACCCCGACCTCCGCGGCGTCCGGCCGCCGCGCCTCGACCGGCGCACACCGCGGACAACGCGCGCAGCGCCCCGTACGCCTCGCCGTGCCCGGTCCCGCCCTCCGTAAGGAAGCGGGCGTTCTCCCGCGTCCACTCCCGCACCAGCAGGGTGTCGCCGATCCCGTCCAGCAGGACAGCCTCTTCCTCCTCGTCCCGTCGGCCGCGCAGAGCGAACGGGTCGGTCTCCATCCTCTCCAGGAGAACCAGGGTCTCGTGCTGCCCGAGCCACGGTGTGCCGTGGCGAGCTGGAAGACACGGCATCACAGACCTGGCCCAGCTGTGGCCAATGCAGCCCCTGAGCATCCAGGCGCTCGATGGTCATTGCCACGGGACGTGCGACGTGCCCCAGCAGCGGTACGCACACCTGTGGCGGTCTTCACGTCTTTCCCGTGCCGTGCTGGCGGGCTACGGGTGCGCGGCCAGGTTGAGGGCGGCTTGGAGGTCGTCGGCGAGGGTGAAGTGGGGTGTGAGACCGGTGGTGTTGAGCCGGTTGCGGAGGGCGGAGTGGAGGGGGCCGGCCAGGATGAGGTGGGTGTCGGTGTATTGGTGGGTGCGGCGGGCGGTGAGGAGCCAGTGCAGGAAGGAGGCACCGGAGCACACCAGCGCGGACACGTCGATGATGACGGCGGGCAGCACCGTGCCGATCGTCGTCTTCAGGGCGGAGTTGAGGGCGTCTTCGTCGGCGTAGTGGGCGTGTCCCGCGATGCTGATCACCCAGCATCCGCTGCCCTGGCGTACGCGCGCGGTCACTGGAGGTTCCTCGAACATCGCAGCACTATGACTACTGCGACCGAGACCGCCCCTGCCCCTGACCGTTATCCGCAGGTGTGGACTGCGGCGGGTGAGCAGATTGCCGCATACCGGAGCGCTGGTGCACTGAGGGCAGGCCCGCGTGACAGCGGCGGCGTCGCGCAGTCGGGTGCTCAGTGGTCGGAGTAGCTGAAGTCGCCGACGGTCCAGGCACTGATGTCGTCGATTGCGACCCGGTACATTCCGCCGGTTTCCGGAATACCGGTCGTGCCCTGCAGGATGCGGGCGACGTGGAAGTGCAGATGGGCCGGCGGCCCGTCTTCCTTTACGGGGGTTTCGAAGACGGCGGCGAACGCGCCCAACTGGTCGGAGTCGGTGAGGACCTCCGCGACCCTGGCCCTCCAGACCGCTTCGGGGGCCAGGCGGCCGGTGATGACGGCACCTCCGGCAACCACGGTCAGGGACATCTGGTTGCTCTGCCCGGACTCCACCAGGGCCGCGATGTTCACGAGCAGCTCATCATGCTTCGGCATGAGGCAGATTGTATGCACGGGCCGGACCGTTGGTCACAGCACCGCCCCACCGGAGCAGCCCCCGTCCGGCCGCCAGCAGTTCTCACCACAGCCCCTTGATGACGGTGACTATCGCGTCGTCGTGGTGTTTGCCGACGCTGCGCAGCAGGTGCGCGGCGATGACGGTGGGGGAGTGGTCGAGCACTCCGGGAAGGGTGCGGGGGGCCACCGGGCGGAGAGGCCGTCTGAGTGCAGGACCAGCGCGCTGCCGGGCGGCAGCGGGTGGGTGAAGGTGCGCAGGAGGTACATCTCGCCTCCCGCGGTCCCGGGCATGGACACCAGGCCGGTCTTGGAGGTGCCCGTGATGATTGCGGCGCTGTTGTTGCCGACCCCGCAGAACGACACCTCCCCGACGGCGGGCTCGATGTGCGCCACGGCAACCGCTGCACCCCGCGTGCTGCCCAGTTCCCGATGGATCTCCTGGACGATGTCTTCGGGGGGTGCGGCCCGTGCCCGTGTGGAAGGCGTGGACGGCGGCCTGGGCCGCGGTGCGTGCCAAGGCGCCGTGGCCGAGGCCGTCGCACAGCATCACCAGCAACGCCCGGTCCCCACTTGCCGGGAGCCCGGTCGGCTGGGTACGGGGTGCGATGCCGTCCCAGCGGGCGGCCCACCCGTCTCCGCACTCGTGCTCTCCGCTGACGGGCCGGGTCATTCCGCCGGCCGTCTGCGTGGCCGTTCCGTCTGGCGGTGCGGGCCGGCCGGGGACGGTGCGGGGCCAGAACCGGGCCGGCAGCACCGTCCCCTGTCCCGGCAGGGAGTGGAGGTCGAAGGTGTCGGCGAGCCGGGCGATCATTCCCAGACCGATGCCCAGGGTTCCGGCGGTGGAGCGGCCGTCGCGCAGCGAGGCGGCGGTGTCCGTGACGCCCGACCCGCGGGCCACGGCGAGGAACTCGACACCGGCATGCTCGGCGGTCCGCACAACGCGTAGCAGGACTGCCCCGTCGACGGCGTGCTTCTTCAGGTTCGAGGTGGCTTCGGCAAGCGCCACGCGGACCTCACCGCTGCGGTGCTCACTCAGCCCGACCCGCCGGGAGGCCACCCCGTGGGCGGCCGTCAGGTCGTCACGGAACCACGCCACGTCCTCGTACGCCAGGAGTATCCCGCTCACCGTATGCCCCCGGCGGCGCATGGCCTGTCGACGGGTGTCTTCCGCTGGGCAGGGCAGGGTCCATGCCATTCTCCGGGAGGTGCGCACGGGCGGGAGAGCTCTCCGTACTGGTGGGGGACAGTGTGCCCCCGAACAGCGTCTTCACCGCCACGGGGTGCCCCGTGATGCGGTTGCCTGACACCGCATCACCCTCGGAGGAGAGCGCAGGTTGTCTCACTCTCGGAAAAACGAAAATCTCCACTGGCCGCGGTAGACATTGTGTGGTGAGTGTGGTTATGGTTTCTCTCGTAGCCCAGAGAGACAGCAGGGCCTGGCAGGAACGAACTGCCGGGCATCAGTACCGCAGTTGCAAGGCGGTGCGGTGGTGGAGTTCCGAAGCCGGTCAGTGGCAGATGGCGACGGAACTGACCATCGGACCGGGTGGCCCGCAGTGATCAGGGGCCACCACCAGCAGTACCTGAAGATGCAGTACGCAGTACCTCGCAGTGCAGGTAGGTCAGCAGTACCTCGGTGAAGGCGTCGGCTGCGGGCGCGCGCACCGGGAGGTCCGGCAGTGGGGTTCTAAGCCAGAGCAGGCGCACGAAGGGCGACGGGGCTGGCTGCCGGAAGCGTGGCGCTTTTGCAGGTCACCACGCGGTGCTCTGCCAGGCCGCGAGCAGTACGCAGTACCAGTAGTTCAGTTGTGTGATCCCAGAGGGATGAACGGAGGAACACCAGCGCCATCAGGATCGCCCGGACGGAAATGCAGAATCCGGGTACCGCAGGACATCGCGTAAGTGAGGTGGTCTGAGGTCAAGCAACCGCGATCCCCGCACCCCCGACAGCACGGACGTCGGACGGACGGAAACAGAAGGCCGGCGCAGTACCAGGGTCGGCAGATGGTGTAGCAGTTCCTTCGGGGCCCGGTGCCACATGGTGCCGGGCCCCTCCAGCATGACCCCGCCAAGCTGCATGGAGAGGCGCCAGTGACAGCAGAGACGTCCTACAACAGAATCGATGACGACGATTACCCCGCCTACACCATGGGACGGGCCGCCGACATGATCGGCACCACCCAGAGCTTCCTCCGCGCCCTGGGCGACGCCCGCCTCATCACCCCGCTGCGCTCCGAGGGCGGCCACCGCCGCTACTCCCGCTACCAGCTGCGCATCGCCGCCCGCGCCCGTGAGCTCGTCGACCAGGGCACCCCCATCGACGCCGCCTGCCGCATCATCATCCTCGAAGACCAGCTCGAAGAAGCCCAGCGCATCAACGCCGAACACCGCCATGTTGCGGGAGCCGTGAATTCCCCGCCCGCAGCCTGAGGAACCGCCGGCACCAGAGCGCGGAGGCAACGAACCCAGCAGGAAACCAGCAGCGGAGCCGTGGCGGTAGCGCCGTCACACTCGAAGAACCCGCGCGGCCCTTGCCGCGTCACAGACGTCCCAAAGCTCGCCGCGGGCAGGAGGCCCGGCCCCCAGCGGGGAACGCCGTGACGGACAGGGCGACCGCTATGGACGATCACTCGGGCCCACGGGGCGTGTCACCGGCACTGCTCGGCATCGGCGGCGACTGGCTGCCTGTCACCACCGGCGAGTCAGGGGCCCACGTCTTTCGCAGTGCGGACGCCCGTCGGTATGCGAAGTGCATGCCCGCTGTAGATGCGGCGAACCTGGCGGCAGAGCATGACCGGATCGAGTGGCTGAGCGCCCAGGAAGTACCGGGACCGGCCGCCCTCGACTGGTACGACACTGATGCGGGAGCCTGTCTGGTGACCAGTGCTGTCCCTGGCATTCCTGCTGGTCAAGTGTCGGCCGAGGATCTGCGGCGCTCTTGGGACAGTGTCGCGGATGCGATTCGTCGACTGCACGAGGTACCCGTGTCACAGTGCCCGTTCCACCGGAGCCTGGACACCATGGTCACCCTGGCACGCGACGTCGTCGTACGTGACGCCGTGAACCCGCAGTTCCTCCCCACCGACCAGCAGCACACACCTCCCAGCGACCTACTGGCCCGCCTGGACCAGCAGGTCCCCATACGGCGCGGTGGCCCACCTCGTGGCCGGTGGTGGTGTTGAGGGCCCAGCCGCCCAGCCGCCCAGCCGCCCAGCCGCCCAGCCGCGCGGCGTGCCGCTGCTCAAGGTCCCGCAGCTGACGCGTGATTTCCTTCTCACCACGCGAGGTGGACCCCTGGGCGCTCGCGGACACGGCCGTGGCCAGGACCACGCCGGTTCCGAGGGGGAGCATCCCGCGTCGGGACAGGGGGCTCGCGCGTTCTCCGAGATCACCGTCTTCTCCTCCGGCAGAACGGGCTGACAACGACCAGGGGTGCGGATCCGGATCATTTGGTTCCGCGCGATGCGCCCGCCCCCTCGGCCTATGCGGTGCGCCTGCCTCGCCGGGCCCACGAGCTCCGAGCCCGTGTCACACAACGCCGCCCGTAACCGATGACGTCGCACGTGTCGGATGCGGGCCTGCACCCGTCCGTCGGGCCGCGGCCTCAGGGTGACGGGGACGCCAGGGAAACGGAGACCACCGTCGGCACCGCCCCGCCCGCCGCACGCAGCCCCTCGGTGACGGCTTCCAGCAACCACACGGCGAGGTCGGGCGTCCACTCCCGCGTACGACAGTCCAGACGCATCACCTCGCGCATGCCCGTCGTGTGCAGTACCCCGTCGAGGTCCAGGGCAAGCCCGGCCCCGGGCCCCTCGGTCGCGGAGGCCGCCTTCGTCCCCGGCGTCGTGCAGGTCACCGCCCCCTGCGCCAGGTCCCCGAGTCCGGCGCAGACCGCGGCCGCCTCCTGCTCAACCGTCGCTCCCCGGCCGCCGTCCCCGCCGGGCACCCGAAACACGGTCACTGCCACGTCGTACGCGGAATCCGGATCCGCCAGACCGAACCACGGGGCCAACTCGCCCTGGAAGAAGGCCGTGTCGTACTGCGCCGCCTGCAACGGCAGCAGTGCGTGCAGCCCGGTGAACGACACCTCGCCCACTCGCTCCAGCACCTCGGTCAGTACCAGCGTCATCGGCCGGACAGGCAGCCGCACTGAGGAACCCGGGGTCTGCGCAGCGTCGAGGAACCCCGCCTGGAGCCAGGCCAGTTGGCGCACCGCTCCGTCCTCGGTCCAGTCGCCGCCGACCTCCTCGTGCGCCCAGGCAGTGGGCTCGTGCCGGGCGGTGGTCCGTCCGTCCTCGTGCAGCCATCGGCTCAGCGTCTGCCAGCCGTAGGCCCCGGCCCGGTCGATCACGAGGCCGAGGACGTCCTCCTCGAGGGAGGAATCGGGATCGGTCCCGTCCGAGATTCCTTCCAGTACCCGGTCGAACCACGGATGCCGTACGAGACGTCCGTGCAGGCCGACGATCACGGTGGGTGGGATCACAGGCGCTCCTGGAAAGCGGGCGGCGCCGGAGATTTCCCCTCTCCGGCGCCGCTGTCAGCTCGTGTTCACTCGTTCACAGTCCCGAATCAGACGCCACAGTACAGCGACTTGGTGTCGGTGATCTTCCTGTTCGCGTCGTCCGGGTAGCCGATGAGGTCGACATCGACGATGCTGCGGAAGGAGTGCTTCTGGATGAGGTTCGTGCACTTCCACTCGGCCTGGGAGCGCTTGGCGCTGCCGCCGCCGGAGTAGACGTTCTTGGACTTGACGTTCAGCGTCCGCCATCCGGTACCGGACTTGACCTGGAGCCACACCGTGACCTTGGCCTTGGTGGCCGGCCCGCTCAGCTTCTTCCACCAGCCGTGTGCGTTGATGGTCTTCTGCACGGTGTGGGAGAAGTGAACGTAGTCGCCGCCGGTGACGAACGCGCCCACTCCGGCGGCGGCACGCGCTTCCTCCTGGCCCAGGCTGTAGCTGTTCGCATCCTGCGGGATGTCGCGCTCGGCGGCCTGCGCCGGAACGGTCATGGCGACGGTCAGCAGGCCTGCCAGGGCGGCCGAGGCCACCCCTGTACGTATCCGCACGTGTATTTCTCCCCGATTGAGTTTCCTGGCGCCCGGACCGGGCGGAACCCGGCCCCGTGGCATCCGACTCCCTGACCCAACCATCATGACGATCTTCGGGCAACCCGGATTCCCTGTTGCTGCGTCCGGCAACTCGGTCCGTTCCGTGCCGCGTTCGGCATTTCTGGTGGGCCCGCCGCGGTGTGCTCACCGACGGAGACGACCTCGCCGATCCGGTCCGCCCCGCCCCGGCACCCGGCGGCGCGCGAACGGGGGGAGGCGTCCCGCGTGCTGCTTCTGGTGCCCTCCTGCACCCGCGTCGTGGGGCCCTCGCTGCGGGGAAGCGGTTACCGGGCGCTGGGCCTGGACACGTTCGACGTCATGAAACGGGCGGGCACCCGATCGGGCTGCTGCGCATCATCGCCAAAGCCCGCTGGCCGGATTCGACGTCCGTGTCGTCAACTCACCTTTCACCGTCACGCCCCTGCCAGGCGCGAGGATGTGGGAATTCCAGAAGGACCACGTGGTACGCCACTACGACAACGGCTGATCGCACGGGAAGGCGACCATGGCGACCAACAAGTGGGCCGCCGAGAACACCGAGCGCGTGCGCCCGGAGCTTCAGGTACGTGCCCACGGTGCCGGCAACGGGCATCCGGGTCCGGAGCGCCCTCAGGGCGGCCGGGTCCGGCTCACCCCCCGGCGGCACACGGAGCTCAGCATGTCCGCGGACGCGAGCACGGCGCCCCTGGCGATCAACGCACCGGCGGCGTCGACGGGCCGACTCGCCCCCGCCCGCCCGGTCACGACCAGCAGGGCGGTCGACAGCAGTGGCGCGACGTACGAGAGGGCCCCCAGCAGCCGGACGTCGCCTCGCTCGGTGCCGTGGTCCCGGACGCAGAGGACGCCACCGACCGGGCCGGGCCCCAGCGCGAGTACGGCCAGCCACTGCCGGCCGTCCTCCGGCGGCCACCCGGCGGCCCCGCCGTCCTCACGCTGCGCCGCACCCGCCCACTCTGCTGCCCGCCGTGTGTCCCTCGCCATGCCGCCCCTCGTGCTCGTGGACACGCCCGTGGACGCCGCGCTCGGGGCCTTCGCCACGGCCCTGGTCAGAGCCCGGACACCCCCGGGTGGTGGCTTGCGGGCTCTTTCGATCAAACGATCAAAAGAAATAAACCAGAACAGCACATTGACGCGCCGATCGACGGCATGAAACAAATCGCTGCACCACGCGCGGTTCCAGGTTTCACGACAGCTCCTTCCCCCGAGGTGTCCTCGCCCATGCTTCCTGCCGTCCCCGCTTCCCCCCTCTCCCGCCGCGGTCTGCTGCGCGCCGCAGCCGTCGGTGCCGCGGTCGCCGTTTCCGCGCCCGCCACGCATACGGCCGCCGCGGCCGGCGCCGACGACGCGATCGGCGCCCTGCTGCCCAAGTGGCGTGCCCTGATACTGGGTTCGGGTTTCGATCCGGCCGCCGAGCCCTTCGTCTCCCGGCTGGCCGCACTCGGCGACACCGCCCGTGCCCTGCGTGCCGCGATGGTCCGCCGGGACGGGTCCCTGTGGCCCGACCTGCCCTACGCCGACCCCGCCCCGGACACGGACCCGGAGTCGTACACCTACTCCGGAAACCTCCACCTCAGTTACGTCAGGCTGCGCACGCTGGCCGAGGCACACGCCCAGCCCGGCACCGGGCTCACCGGTGACGGCGTCCTGCGCGACGACATCCTGGCCGGTCTCGACCATCTGCACGCGCAGGCCTATCACGCGGGGCAGGCGCGGTACGGCAACTGGTACAGCTGGCAGATCGGCGCTCCGCAGGCGCTGCTCGACATCGACGTCCTGCTCCATGAGCACCTCGGTGCCGACCGCGTCGCACAGCACTGCGCCGCCGTCGACCACTTCGTGCCCGACAGCGCGGTCGCCCAGTACACCGGCACCTCCACCGGTGCCAACCGCGTGGACCTGTGCCGGGTGCTGGCCCTGCGGGGAGCCGTCGGCGCCTCGGCCGCGAAGCTCGCACTCGCGCGCGACGCGCTCTCCCCCGTCTTCCCGTACGTCACCAGTGGGGACGGGCTGTACGCCGACGGCAGTTTCATCCAGCACAGCCACATCCCGTACGCGGGCTCGTACGGGTCGGTGATGCTCGGCGGGCTCTCCCTGCTGTTCGCACTGCTCGAAGGGTCGGCATGGGAGGTGCGGGACGGCAACCGGCAGATCGTGTTCGACTCGGTGGAGAAGGCGTACGCGCCGTTCCTCTTCAACGGGCTGGCCATGGACGCCGTTTCGGGGCGGGCCGTGAGCCGTGGGGCGAAGGCGGCCGACAGCGGTGTCCGCCAGGACGACCAACTGCGGGGCCAGTCGATCCTCGCGGGCATCGCGCTGCTCGCGCAGAGCGCCTCCACCGCGGAGCGGGATCGCTGGTACGGCATGGTCAAGGGCTGGCTCGCCCGCCAGTACTACAGTCCCGCGCTCACGCGGCCCGGGCTGCCCGTAGCCGCGCTCGCGCGTCTTGCCGAAGTCGCCGGGAGCGACGCCGCGGCGACTGCGGAACCGGTCGGCCACCGGCTCTTCCCGGGCATGGACCGCGCCGTGCACCGGGGCGACGGATGGGCGGCCTGCCTCTCCATGGCCTCCCGCCGGATCTCGTACTACGAGAACGGCAACGGCGAGAACCTGCGTGGCTGGCACAGCGGTTCGGGAATGCTCTACTGGTGGGGGGACGACTTCGCCAACGGCCAGTACAGCGACGACTTCTGGGCGACCGTGGACCCCCATCGCCTGCCCGGCACCACCGCCTCCCGCAAGCCGCTCGCGGATGCGGAGGGAGGCGCCTGGGGGGCGGCCAGGCCGGACGTCCGCTGGGTCGGCGGGTCGACGGACGGCACGTACGCCTCCGTCGGGCAGTACCTCAAGGGGCTGTCCTCCACCCTGCTCGCCAAGAAGTCCTGGTTCCTGCTCGACGACACGGTCGTCTGCCTGGGGGCGGGCATCCACGCGCGTGACGGGCACGGCGTCGAGTCCGTCGTGGAGAACCGCAACCTGGGGGCCGGCGGGGTGCACGCGTTCACCGTCGACGGCCGGACGCAACCCGGCACGCTCGGCTGGAGCGCCTCTCTCGGCGGCGCACGGTGGGCGCACCTGGCCGGACACGCGGGATACGTCTTCCCGGGCGGCGCCCCCGTCTCGCTGAAGGCCCTGCGCCAGGCGCGCACGGGCGCGTGGTCGGACATCAACCGGGGCGCTTCCTCCGACCCCGTCACCCGCCGCTATCTCTCCCTCTGGTTCGACCACGGCCCGGACCCCACCTGGGACACGTACTCCTACCTGCTCATGCCCGGTGCCTCTGCGGCGCGGACAGCAGCTCGCTCGGCGGACCCCGACTGGCTCACCGTCCTCGCCAACACCGGCGACCAGCAGGGCGTGCGTGTGCCCTCGCGCGGCTTCACCGGGGTCAACTTCTGGAATCCGGGCAGCGTGGGAGACCTCACCGTCGGCACACCGGCCTCGGTGACGGTCCGCGAGGAGCCGCGGACGGCCACGGTGTGCGTCTCGGGCCCGCTGCGCGACGGCGCCGCCGTCGACCTCACATGGGACCGGCCGGTCTCCGCCGTCGTCTCCCTGGACCCGGCGGTGCAGGTGGTGTCGACGGGAGCCGCGCTCACGCTCCGGGTCTCCCCGGGCACGCGCGGCGCCGTGCACACCGCGGTGGTCCGGGTGGCCTGAGTGCGTACGGGGGCAGGAGCCCGCCCGGCAGGACGGGCCGGGTGAGGAGGTGTCCTGCGCAGGGCTGCCGGGCGTGGAGGAAGGGATGGGTTCGTTTGCGACTGCCCCGTCGGGTGATCCTTGGTCGGGCGCGCATGGTCGACGCGATCCGGTACCTCGCAGACAACGACGGGACTTTGGCCCCACCGACCGCTCGTCCATATCTTGGTCAGACAATCCATCATATGGACGCCTCGGCTGTGACGATCTTGATGCGGGCAGGATGCCTCGCATGACCAAGGAGATACGCAAGGCATACCTGCTGGGCGCCGAGCGGGCCGTGCACCTGCTGGCCACGGAAGAGGTGGCGCGCCGCTGGGACAAGGAGTCAGTGCTGCCGGGGATGACGGTTGGTGGACTGGCCGGTCACCTTGCGCGCAGCGTCCTGCAGGTCGAATGGTTTCTCGACGGCAAGACAGCGGGCACGGAGCCGGTATCGCCAGTGCGCTACTACGCGCGGCTCGTCGGCACGTCCATGCCGGGCTCCGCACTCAACGTCGGTGTGCGCGCGCGGAGCGAGGAGACGGCAGCCGTCGGCCCCGCCGCCGTGGCTGAGCAGGCGCGCGCTGCATGGCAAAGGCTGGCACAACGGCTGGACCAAGAGCCAGCCGATCGGCGAGTGGCCATCCTCCACCGGCCTGGAGAGGAAATGCTGCTCGATGGCTACCTCCAAACCCGATGCGTCGAATTGGCAGTGCACCTTGATGACCTGGTTCTCAGCGTGGGCGCTCACTGCCAGACGCCCGAAGCCACGCTCGCCGTCGCAGTCGATGTCCTTGTCGCAGCCGCCCGTGACCGGCACGGCGATCAGGCCGTACTGCATGCGCTCGCCAGGCGTGAACGTGACACCGACCAGGCTTTGCGCGTGCTGTGAGAAGCCGTATTCCTGTCGATCATGAGGGCGGTCCTGATCGAACAGGGCCCCTGGTCGGGTGATCTTGACGGGGTGGATGTATGAAGACGGGGCCCCTTGGCAGCTCGGGGTTGCGACGCCACTCGTGCACCATGGAGGCCCTGTGGTCCCAGTCTTGCGTGACGGTGCGGGTCCCGTCCAACTCCCGCGTGTCGGCGCGCGATTGCCTCGCGCATCGGTTCGGGAACGCTGCTGACCGTCCGGGCAGGGCGCGGTGGTATCCGTCGGACACGACGGATACCCAGTGGGCGGTGGTGCGGGACGCGCTGCCGGTTCCGGCGTGGGCCGCCGAACGGCGAGGCGTCCAGATCTACTGGGCCCGGCAGGTCCTGAGGTAGCTGAGGAATGATGCCTGGAGTCCGGTCACGTGCGTTTCGTGCATGAGCGCACTGGTGACGGATGCGTTGCGCGAGGTGAGGCGGTGCAGGAACGTGGCCGTGTTCGTCGCGAGATTCTGGTAGACCGCCATGTCCCCGAGGATCTCCCGTTCATTGAACGTCACGTGCAGCTTGGTGGCGGGCAGGTCGTCTCCCCTTGCCTCCAGACGAGCGAACACCTGGCTGTCCGGATGGACGATGCCCGGGCTGCCCGCGCCGATGCTGTCGAAGAAGGTGCTGCGGGTGAGCCAGGCGTAGAGACTGAAGAGTCCGCCATAGGAATAGCCGAAGAGGCCGTGACCGGACGGGGCGGTGCCGTAGTCGCGTTCGATCCGCGGGTGGAGTTCGTCGGTGAGGAAGTCCAGGAACACGTCCCCGCGGCTGTCGCGCAGTTCGGCGAGCTGGGAATCGGCTTGCTCGCGAGTCGTCGTGCCCCTCTCGACCCCCAGCTCCACCGCATCGACGTACTCCTTAGCGACGGGTTCGCCGGGGGGCACGAGGTCGCGGTTGCGCAGCCGGTCCCAGTGCTCCGCTTCTTCGCCCGCGTACCCCACGCTGACCTGGATGTAGGGCTGGATCGACTGCATCGGGTCCAGTTGCGTGACGATGAGCGGGGCGGTCATGCCCACGGCCCAGTTGCCGTCGAGCACGTACACGACGGGTGCCTTCGCCGTGGCCGGGTCGTAATGCGGTGGTGTGGTGACCCAGACGCCGTAGTCGTGCCCGCCGCCGGAGCGCATCTCGAAGTAGTCGGTGTGGGCGAGGCAGCCCTGCCACATGGTGCTCATCTGTGGTCCTTTGCGGTGTGGCCGGCCCGGGTGACGCGGACGGCATGGGTGACGAGGACGGCGTGGTTGACGCGGTGACGCGGACGGCTTGGGCGGGGGCGGAAACATCGTGCTGGAGACGCCAAGGGGGGCACGGACGCTTCGTGGAGGGGAGGGAGGTCGACGTCGCCGGCTCGGTGGGGACGTCGAGGCCGCGGGGACGACACCCCGCCCGCCGACGACCGCCGTGCCGACTGCCCGAACAGGCGCCGCGGTCGATCCTCCGGCGCTGCGAGCCGACTGCGACCATGTGCGCAGCGATACGGAACCACCCTTCCTTCTTTTCCAATGGATAAACTGTGGGGGTGATCCTGTCAACCTCGGAACGCAGGGGCAGCGCGCGCGAGCGACTCCTGGCACGGCTTCTCGACGCCTTCGGCGAGGCCCTGCCCCCGCCGGAGATGTCGCTCCGTGAGGTCGCCGCCCGGATCGAGAGCAGCCATGCCCTGTTGCGGTACCACTTCGGCTCGCTCTCGGGCGTCCTGGCCGCCCTGCTCAAGGCGCAGCGATCGCGCGACAACGAGGCACTTCTGGAGGCCGCCCGACAGGGCACTTTCGACGATGTGGTGCTGTCGATCTGGCGTACCTACACCCGGCCGGAGCAACTGTCGCGTGCCCGCGGCTTCTTCTACGTCGTCGGTCTTGCCGCGTACGGGCCCGAGGCATTCCGTGAGTTCGTGGAGTCGCTCGACGACCTGACCGCGGTGCTGTCCTCGCTCGCGGAACGCGAAGGGCTCGGCACGAAGGAAGCACGGGAGACGGCCGACGTCACCATTGCCGCGATTCGCGGCCTCCTCCTGCAGGAAGTGCTGACGCCCGGCACCTGCTCGCAGGACGCGGTCGCCTTGATCCTGCGCATGAGAAGGGGGCGATCCGATACGCGGTCACGTGGGGAGCGTTGAGCAGGTCCGTGGCCGCCCCGGGGCCGTGCGTGGCAGTGCGTGGCCGTGCGGCGGTCGATCACGGCTGCCGGCGACGGCAGATCGGTGTGCACCGAGCCGCTCACCGGCCTCCCCCGGAACGGCGGCCCGACCATCACCCCTCCGAATGTCGTGCCGCCGGTCATTGAACCGGGCTGCCCCGGGGCATGCTGGCGGGTGTGAGAGTGGTGATCATGACGGCTGGTTCGCGCGGGGACGTCGCTCCGTTCACCGGGCTGGGGGCCGGGCTGGTCCGTGCCGGGTACGAGGTGACGCTGGCGACCCACGGTCCGTTCGCGCCGCTCGTGGCGGGGTCCGGGGTGCGCTTCGCCGCCCTGCCCGGTGATCCCCGAGCGGTGATGCAGTCACTGGAGGGCCGTGGGCTGCACGAGAGCCGGTCCGGCGCCGGGAAGCTGCTGAAGGCGGCGGCTCTGGCCAGGGACGTGGCCACGGAGATGACGCCGCTGCTCGTGGACGCGGCACGCGACGCGGACGTCGTCCTGGCCGGTGGGGCGGTGGCGCCGCTGGGATACGCCATCGCGGAAGGGCTCTCCCGCCCCAGCATGGGGCTGTTCCTGCAACCCCTGCACGGGACACGGGAGTTCCCGCCGCCCATGCTCGCCGGCCACCGCTCCCTGGGGCCGGTGGGCAACCGGTGGAGCGGCAACGCCGTCGCCGCGGCCATCGACACCGTCTTCGCGCGGGCCGCGCGTACTCTCGCCCCCGAATTCGGCCTGCCGTCCACCCGCCTGGCAGCCGCCCGGCGGGCACGGGAGCGGCAGCGGTGGCCGGTGTGGCACGGCTTCAGCGAACGGGTGGTGCCCCGCCCCCGCGACTGGCGCCCCGGCCTGAACATCTGCGGCTACTGGTGGACCCACGACACCATCCGTCAACTTCCCCCGGAACTGGAGGACTTCCTCCAGGCCGGCCCGCCGCCCGCCTACGTGGGTCTGGGCAGTGCCACCGCGCCCGACCCGCGCAGGACCAGCGCCCACATCGTCGCCGCGCTCCGTGCCGCCGGGCTGCGGGGAGTCATCCAGCGCGGTTGGGCAGGGCTCGACGCCACCAAGGAAGATGTCGCCCAGGAGGACGCCACCAAGAAGGACGTCGCCCAGGAGGGCTTCGCCGGGGAGGACGTCGTCGCGGAGGACATGATCACTGTGGGGGACGTCCCGCACTCCGCCCTGTTCCCCCGCACCGCCGTTGTCGTCCACCACGCCGGCGCCGGCACCACCGGCTCCGCCCTGCGTGCGGGAGTGCCCTGCGTGCCCGTGCCCGTGCAGTTCGACGCGTTCTTCTGGGCCTCCCGCCTGGTCGGCCTCGGCACCGCCCCCGCGTCCGTTCCGCTGCGCCACCTGACCGCCGCGACCCTGGGCGACGCACTGCGCCGGGCCACCACCGACCCCGCATACCGTGCCCGCGCCCGGCACATCGCCGACCAGCTGGCACGCGAGGACGGCGTGGCCCCCGTTGCCTCCGCGCTGGAACGGATGAGGTGACCCCCGCCTCCCGGAACCGCCGGGGGCGCCGCTTCGTGCAGGCGGCAGGGGCGTTCCGGCCGTACGTCTGGACTGCTGGACCGGTCCGGCACGACGCCCCGCCCGGGGCGGCACCTCCGCTCACCCGGCGCGGTAGGGGTGCCGGTCGCGGAGAAGGTGCCCGCGGTGGTCGGATGCACCCGTGCCGCCGTCCGCGGACCGCTGCTGCCGGTGCGAATTCCGAAGCCTGGCCATCTCCGTCCGGATGAGAGGGAGTTGTGCGTAGAGCGCGTCGCCGGGGCAGTGCGTCTGATAGGTGTCGCGGTGGCCCGCCACGGTGGGGAGGGAGACGGCCTGACCGCGCGGGTACAGGCTGTCGTCGTTGGTCGAAACCATCCGTACCAGGCCCCGGGGGTCGACGGCCCTGTCGAGTTTCCACGCGCCCACCTTGGCGATCCCCTTGATCAGCGCATCGGACCCCGGCACGCCGGGGTGGAACGTGCCGAGGGCCGCGATCCCGACGCTGTGGGCGTTGAAACCGGTGGTGTGGGCGCCGAGCACGGAGCGGCCGATGCTGCCTGCTCTGCCCTCGTAGATGGTGCCGCAGCGGTCGACGACGAAGTTGTAGCCGATGTCGTCCCAGCCCTGGTCGCGGATGTGTGACTCCTCCATCGCCCGGAGCATCGCGGGGGTGTCGGCGCAGGAGTATCCGTTGGCGTGCCCGGTGTGATGGATGAAGACGGTCTGCACAGTCCCCGTCGTCGTCGCGACTTCCTTCACCAGGGCCTCGTCGGCATGCCATTCCGCGCGGCTGACGATCGCGGGCCGCTGAACTCCGGACAACGGCGCCGGCTGCGCAGCGAAGAGCCGTACCGGGGTGTCGCGGAACAACAGGAGAGCCAGCGGCACGGTGAGGGCGCACGCGGCTGTTCGACGAAGCCACATGGGACTCACTCTGCCGCCTGATCAGGAATTTCGTAGGCGCCCGCGATCAAACGGGTGACAGTGGTGGTGTGCGCGGAGCCCGCCGGGTGTACGTCACGGGCCGGGCGGGGCCCCTGGGTCGAGCGGGTGTGCGACAGCGAGGTGGAGCGCCGGGGCAGCGGTACCCGTACGCCTGGACCCCGTTTGCACGTCCGGTGGGGTGGTACGCGAGAGTCGATGCCGGCCGGGGCACGAGCTGAGAGAGGCTGCCACTGATGCGCGCGCTGACGGTAGAACCCGGCCTGCGGAACTCCCTGCGGGTGCGCGATCTGCCCGTGCCCTCCCCGACCGGGACCGACCTCCTCGTACGCGGACTGATGATGGGCGTGTGCGGGACGGACCACGAGCTCGCCGGCGGCCAGTACGGATGGGCGCCGGCCGGCCGGGACTGGATGGTCCTGGGGCACGAGTCCCTGGGCCGGGTCGAGCAGGCCCCACCGGGCAGCTCGTTCTCCGTCGGCGACCTGGTGGCCGGTGTGGTGCGCAGGCCCGACCCCGTGCCCTGCGGAGCGTGCGCCAGGGAAGAGTTCGACATGTGCCGCAACGGACGCTACACCGAACGCGGGATCAAGGAACTCGACGGATTCGGCGCCCAGTTCTGGTGCGTGGAACCCGATTACGCGGTGCGTCTGGAACCCCGCCTGGAACGGGCGGGTGTGCTCATGGAACCGACCTCGGTGGTGGCCAAGGCGTGGGAGCAGGTGGAACGTGTCGGGGGCCGCTCCTGGTTCGAGCCGCAGCGCGTCCTGGTCACAGGAGCGGGCCCCATCGGGTTGCTGGCCGCCCTGCTGGGAACCCAGCGAGGACTCGACGTACACCTCCTCGACCAGGTGAAGGACGGCCCCAAGCCCTCCCTTGCCCGCGATGTCGGCGCCACCTACCACACGGACGACGCCCGGCACGTGATGGCCAAGCTCTGCCCCGACGTCGTCATCGAAGCCACCGGAGCCAGCGACCTGGTCTTCGCGGCGCTGTCCGGCACCGCATCCTACGGAGTGGTGTGCCTGACCGGCGTCTCACCCGCCGGGCGCGGCATCACCGTGGACGCCGGCACCCTCAACCGGGACATCGTCCTGCAGAACGACGCGGTCGTCGGCTCCGTCAACGCCAACCTGCGCCACTTCCGGCAGGCCGCCGAGGCCCTGGCACAGGCCGACGGCGACTGGCTCGACCGGCTCATCACCCGGCGGGTCCCTCTGGACCGGGCCGCCCAGGCACTGGAGTCCCGGCCCGACGACGTCAAGGTCGTCGTCGACCTGACGCAGTGACGGATCACCGCACGAGTGCCCGGTCAGGGGCGGCGCCACTGCGTGTCCCAGCCGGTCCGGGTGCCTCCCGAGCACCGCGCGGTGGAGACCGTCCTGCGGGGGGCGTCGAAGGGGACCACCCAGGGGCCGTACGCCACCCCGTTGGTGCAGTGCACCACCGCGCGGTACTCCTGGTAGGGCACCCAGCCGTCCGGCCGGCAGCTGGTGGAGAAGTAGGTGCCCGGCTTCAGGTCCCACCCGGAGTCGCAGATGATGTTCGGCGGAGTCGGGTCCACGGCGGAAGCAGCCGAGCCGGTGCCGGAGGCCGCAGGCACTTCCGAGGGCGGAGCGGCAGCCGCCACGGGTGGGACGAGCACCGCTGACACGGCGAGGCCGAGCGCGGCGACGGAGACGGGGAGCGAGCGGACAAGGGCGCGACGAGGCATGGGACTCCTTGGGTGGGGGCGGTCCGGCCCGGCGGCGACACGCCCGGACCGATGACGGTGTCCCCCGGGACCATCCGATTACCTCGGCCGGGACCGTCCGATCGCCCCGGCCGGGGCACCGCGCGGCTCCGGACGAGCCGTCGCCCCGAGTGACGCCGCCGTACGGACTCACCCTCGCCCGGCCCGGTCGCACGCCGGTCACTTCCCGGTCACTCCCCGCGGGGTCCCTGCCCGCAGGCCCCTGTCCGCAGACGGCTCCCCGCAGGCGGGCCGTGCCGAGCGGCGGCACGGCCCGCCGAGAGCGCCACCGCACCTCCCGGCACACCTCGTCGCGCGGACCCGAGGCGCGCCGCGCGGCCTACTTGTCCGGCCCGGCCTCGGTCCACGCGGCGCGCAACGCCTTCTTGTCCACCTTGCCGACCTTGGTCGTGGGCAGGCGGTCCAGCAGGACCGTCCTGCGGGGTGTGTACAGCTCTCCCAGTTCGGCCCTCACCGCCTCACCGACCGCCCTGGGGTCGACGTCGGCGCCGTCCGCCGTGGCCAGGAAGACCTGCACCGCCTCCCCGTACTCCTCGTCGGGTACGCCCAGTGCCGCCGCGTTGCGCACGCCGGGCAGGGTGAGCAGGAAGTCCTCCAGCACCCGGGAGTAGACGTTGTCGCTGGTGCTGCCAGTGACGATGATGTCCTTGGCCCGGTCGACGAGGTAGAGATGGCCCTCGTCGTCGAGGTAACCCATGTCCCCGGTGCGCAGCCAGCCGTCGTGCAGCGCCTCGGCGGTGCGCTCCGGGTCCTCGTAGTAACCGAGCATCACCGACTTTCCCCGTACGCAGACCTCGCCGACCCGCTTGGCGGGCAGGGGCTCCGTGCCGTCCTCCCCGCGGATCTCGATCTCGGTGTCCGATATCGCCCGGCCGCAGCTGCGCCAGAGTTCGGGCCGCCGGGCCGCCTCGGAGGCGAGCTCCTCCGCGCCGAACGCGGTGATGCCCAGCGCCTCGGACTGTCCGTAGCCCTGGCTGAGCACGGGACCGAGGACGGCGACCGCCTGTTGCAGCCGGGCGGGCGAGGAGGCCGCGCCTCCGACGACGACGCGCCGGAGCGCGGGCAGGGCTCCCGGCGTGCACCGCGGGTGGTCGAGGAGGGCGTACAGCATGGGCGGTACGAACATCACGGCGGTGATCCGCTCCTCGCGCAGCACCTCCAGCGCGGACCCGGGCTCGAACTCGGGCAGCACGACGAGGACGGACCCCGTCACCAGCGCCTGGATCGCGGTGAGGTGCCCGCTCCCGTGCGTGAGGAGCGTGGCGGCGAGCACCCGGTGCCGGTCCGGGGCCGTGACCGGGCCGGGGGCGGGGACGGAACCCGGGGCACGGGCCGGGGCCGGAACCGGAGCGGGCCGCGCGGTCAGGAAGGCGCCCGGCCCCGAGTCCTCGGAAGTGCTGCGCGTCAGGTCCACCAGCGCGTCGTAGAGGCGGTGGCTGTGCGAGGCGAGCTTGGGGCGGCCCAGCGTGCCACCGGTGTAGAGGACGGTGACGGACTCGTCCGCACCCGCCGCGGGCACGCCCTCGGGACGTACCGGGGGGCACTCGGCTGCCAGGGCCAGCAGGTCGGCGCACTGCTCCTCGCAGGGCCCGAGGCTGAGCAGTACGGGTGCGTGGGCGCTGCGGCCGGCCGCGGCGGCGGCCCGCCGCGCGAAGAGCGGGTCGGTGACCACCGCGCGTGCCTTGGACTGCTCGACCAGCGCGGCGAGTTCGCCGGGTCCCGGCTCGGGCGGCAGGAAGACCACGCGGCAGCCGATGAGGTGGACCGCGAGCTGTACCAGGACGGAGTCCACCCGGTTGGCGAGGAAGAGCCCCACGCCGTCGCCCGGCACGAGCCCCTGCCTGCGCAGCGCGTGCCCCAGGCGGAACAGCCGTCGGCGTGCCTGCGCCCTGGTCAGCCGCTGGGCGCCCTGGACGAGCGCCTCCGCGTCCTGGTCCTCGTGCCAGTGCTCCAGGACGTGGTCCAGGTACGTCCGTCGCTCGTGGGTCTGCTGTGTGTCAACGATCATTGCTATATACAAACATGATCATTGCTATATACAAACATCCAGGCGGGTGCCGTTCTCCCGCAGGGAGGCTCCTTCGGGTGCGGGGCCGCGGAGCACCATGCCCCACCCCTCGGCGGGAACGGGAAGCGCAGGTCGTCCGCTGAGTTGACCGGGCGTCAGCGGTCAGGCGCTGTCGATCAGATGGTCGACGACGTCGGCGAGGCTGCCGCGGGTCCGGTGGGCGGCGCGTTGCCGCTCCGCGCCGTTGCCGTGGGCGCGCTGGAGCGACCAGAGGGTGTGGACGAGCTTGCTGTCGCCGTGACTCAGCAGAGCGGGCCGCAGCCGGGACAGGAGCCGGTCCAGCTGGCCGACGGCGGGGGACAGCCCGCCGGTGGTCAGGTCGATGACCTGCCCGGCCAGGCCGTGGCGGGCCGCACGCCAGCAGGCGGCCCGCAGCATCTCCGGCTCCGGCCGGAACGCCGGCTCGTCGGCGGCGATGGCGTGCAGCGCGTCCGCGGTCATCGCTCTGAGGATGCCCGCGAGCAGTACGGTCTCGCCCGGGGTGGTGGTCGCGTCGGCGAAGCGGAACTCCAGCGTGGGTACGTGGTGGGAGGGCCGGATGTCCCAGTACAGGCCGCCGCGGTCCATGACGGTGCCGGTGGCGATGAAGCCTGCGACGAGGTCCTCGAAGTGGGCGAGGGACTCGAAGTACGGCGGCGGCCCCGCCACCGGCCACCGGCCCCAGGTGGTGGTGCGCCAGCTGGCGTAGCCGGTGTCGCGGCCCGCCCAGAAGGGCGAGTTGCCGGTGAGGGCGATCAGGACCGGAATCCAGGGGCGCAGGTGGTTGCTGACCCGCACCGCGGTGGCGAGGTCGGGAACGCCGATGTGGATGTGGCAGGCGCAGGCGCTCTGTTCATCGTCCAGCGAACGGAACATCGCGGCACTTCTGGCGTAACGGGGGCTCCCGGTCAACGGCGGCGGAGTGGCCTGGCCGAGGACCGGGGTGCCGCTGGAGATGATCCGCAGGCCGTGCCGCGCCGCCGCCCGCGCGACGGTCGCACGTGTGGAGCGGACCTGCTCGGCGAACTCCGCCAGGCTGCTGTGGGCGTCGGTGCGCACCTCGACCTGATAACGCGTCAGCTCCGGGCCGACGCGGTCGCCGAGCTCACCCGCCGCTTCGGCCACCACCTCCGGGCCGGCCGCGCTCACCGCCCGGGACACCGGGTCGACCAGGAGGTACTCCTCCTCCGCGCCCATGGTCAGCGGGACGGGCACACCCGCGATGGTCCGGCCGCGGCCACGACCCGCGGAAGGCCCCCGGGGACCGGCAGGGGTACGCCCTGTAGTCGTCATGGTCACCATGCTGGCACCGAAGGCCCGCACGGGGCGGACCTTCGCGGCGGAATGGCGCGTACGGGGGCCGACCGGTGCCAACGGTCCGGACGGCGGCCCGTGTTCGGGTGGAGGTGCTCCCGTGGGCACGCGTGCCGGAGCTGAGCACCGTAACCGGCGGTAAGAGCGCCGGTGGCCGGCAGGCGGGGGAGTCCGGTCGCCGCTGCGGGGAGCGGACGGCGGGGCCGCTCGATTGTTGGCTCGATCAGGTTCTTCGGCGTCGGCGGGCGAGCGTCGCCGTGCGAGGCGCCGCCTCTCTTGTCGAGTGTCACTAAGTGACATATTGTCGTTGAGAGACAGAAGCGGAGAGGTGGCAGGGCGCCGTGGCGGAGACGAAGCGGAGCGCGGGCGGAATGAGTGACCAGCGGCGTGAGCGGCTGCGGCTGGAGATCTCGCGGGAAGCCGCGCGCCTGTTCTGGGAGCAGGGCGTGGCCGCCACCGGCGGTGACCAGATCGCCGAGGCGGTGGGCCTGTCCACGCGGACCATCTGGCGCCACTTCCGCAGCAAGGAGAGCTGCGCCGAGCCGATCGTCATGCAGGGCGTCGTCACCCTGCTGAGCGTGCTGCGCAGCTGGCCCCGGGAGAGTTCCCTCGAAGACCACCTCACCGCCGAACTGAACCGGCTCCGGCAGGAGGCGCCGCCCGTCAGCCACGCCGACGAGATGCTCGCCATGCAGATGATCCGGCTCGCCGACACCGAACCGGCGCTCCGTACGGCCTGGCTGATGGCCTGCGACCAGACGGAACGGCAGCTGCGGTCGATCATCGGGGGCCGCCTGGACCGCCCCGAAGACGACCTCGACGTACGGGTGCACGCCGCGGCAGCCGCGGCGGTCATCCGGGTGCTGGACGAGCACATCGGGGCGGCCGTCCTGTCCGGTGCCGACCTCACGGAGTTCTCCGACGTGCCGGAGCTCGCCGGACGGTTCGCCCAGGCCATCCGCACCGCCACCGGGGGAGTGGTGGGGAACCCCGTGGCGTGACACCGCGGGCCCGCCCGGCATTGCGGGTCCTGCCGCCGGGCACCGCGGGCCCGCCCGGCGGCTGCGGGCCCTGTCGCCCGACACCGCGAGTGCCGCCCTCCTTCGGGCGTCACGAGCCCCGCCGCCCGGCACCGCCGCCCCCGCAGAGCGCGCGCAAGGGCGGGGCCGACGCAGCCCTCCTCGGGGAGCGCACCTCGACCCACGGACCACGTATCCGACAAGGAGTGTCCTCATGCCGACCGTTCCGAACGACGCGCCGAACCATGCCCAGAACGACGCGCCGAACCATGCCCAGAACGACGCGCCGAACCATGCCCAGAACGACGTCCCGAACGACGTGCCGAACGACGTGCCGGACGACGTGCCGGACGACGTCCCGGACGCGGCCCCGAAAGCCGTCCCGCACCAGGACCCGAACCGCCTCCCGCACCACTCCCCGCCCCATGCCCCCCTCCTCGCCGTCGAGGACTTCTTCGCCCCGCCCGCCCGCGTCGCGGCCTCGATCTCGCCCGACGGCACCCGCATCGCCTACCTCGCCCCCTGGCGCGAGCGGCTCAACGTATGGGTGGAGAGCCTCGACGCGGGCGAGCCGGCGCGCTGCGTCACCGCGGACGACAACCGCAGCGTGCACACCTTCCGCTGGACCGACGACCCCCGGTGGCTGCTGTACGCCCAGGACGACGACGGCGACGAGAACTGGCACGTCTACCGCGTCGACCTGGACGATCCCGACGCCGAGGCGTTCGACCTCACCCCCTACCCCGGGGCCACCGCCGTGGCCTGGGAGACGTCGCCCGCCCGTCCGGGCAGGATGACCGTGCACCTGAACCACCGCAGTCCCGCCGAGTTCGACCTCTGCGAAGTCGACATCGCCACCGGCGAGCTGACGGTCGTCGCGCAGAACCCGGGCCGGTTCGCCGGACTCCTGCCGACTCCGGACGGGAAGCTGTACGCCCAGATCTGGACACCCGGCGGAGAGATCGACTTCGCCCAGTGGGACCCGGAGACGGGAGCCCTGCGCCCGGTGGCCACCTTCGACGGAGCCGAACACCCCGTGGGGATCAACCCGTTCCAGCCCACCCCGGACGGCACCGGCGTGTGGATCGCCTCCTACGGGGACACCGACCACCTCGGCATCGCCCGGCTCGACCTGGCCAGCGGTACGCAGACCCCGGTCGACAGCCACCCGGGACTCGACCTCGACACCCGCTCCAGTGTCTTCCCCACCATGCCGGAACCGCTGATCCTCGACCGCGGCACCGGAGAGCTCCTCGGCGTGCGCTACCTCGGCGAGCGCCAGGTCGTCCATGCGCTGGACCCCCACTTCGCCGCAGTCCTGGAGAACCTGGAGAAGCTCTCCGAAGGCGAACTGGCCTCCGTGTCCGGTGACACGAGCGGCCGGCGCTGGGTCGTCAGCTTCAGCCACCCCCTCGACCCGGGCGCCACCTACTTCTACGACCACTCCACCGGCGAAAGCCGCTTCCTGTTCCGCCCCCTGCCGGGACTGGATCCCGCGACCCTCGCCCCCGTGGCCCCGGTCACGATCACCGCGCGGGACGGGCTGGGCCTCCCCTCGTACCTGACGCTGCCCCGCGGGGCCGAGCCGCGCGGGCTGCCCCTGGTCCTGCTGGTGCACGGCGGCCCCTGGCACCGCGACAGCCTGCGGTTCGACCCCACGGCCCAACTGCTCGCCAACCGCGGCTGCGCCGTCCTCCAGGTGAACTTCCGCGGCTCCACCGGATTCGGCAAGTCCTTCCTCCAGGCCGGCGTCGGGGAACTGGCGGGCAGGATGCACGACGACCTGATCGACGCCGTCGACTGGGCCGTCGCCGAGGGGTACGCCGACCGCGACCGCGTGGGCATCTTCGGTGGCTCGTACGGCGGTTACGCCACGCTGGTCGGCGTCACCTTCACCCCCGACGTGTTCGCCGCCGCGATCGACTTCTGCGGCATCTCCAACCTCGTCACCTTCCTGCGGAACGTACCGGAGTTCGTGAAGCCGTCGCTGTACAACAACTGGTACCGCTACGCCGGGAACCCCGACGACCCCGCGCAGGAGGCGGAACTGCTCGCCCGCTCGCCGATCAGCCGGGTCGACGCGATCCGTACCCCGCTGATGGTGATCCAGGGCGGCAACGACGTCCGCGTCACCCGGGCCGAGTCCGACCAGATCGTCGAGGCGCTCCGCGCCCGGGGCGTCGACGTCGAGTACATGGTCAAGGACGACGAGGGCCACGGCTTCGTCAACCCGGAGAACAACATCGACATGTACCACGCGGCCGACCGCTTCCTCTCCCGCCACCTGGGCACTCGCGCCGGTACGGACCGGAATGCGGCAGGACGCGCCGGGAGGCGGCAGCCGCGGTAGCGCCGGTACGCGGCAGCAGACAGCACATGCCGGCAACACCCCCCTTACCCCGGTGAGTTGATCCGCCATGACTGAACAGATACGCCTCACCGCCCCGCGTCCCCGAAGGCCCGGCCCACCGCCCTGGAGCAGATGGGCGGTGCCACGGGCATGGTCTGCACGATGCTGCCGATTGTGGCCTTCGTGCTCGCCAACGCCTCCCTGGGCCTGACGCCCGCGATCTTCACCGCCGTCGGAGCCGGCGTCGCGCTCTCCGTCCTGCGCCTGGTCCGCAAGGAACCCGTACAGCCCGCCCTGTCCGGCCTGTTCGGTGTCGCGGTCGCCTCCTTCGTCGCCTGGAAGACCGGCTCGGCGAAGGGCTACTGCCTGCTGGGCATCTGGTCGAGCCTCGTGCTCGGAGCGGTCTTCCTCCTCTCCGTCCTGGTCCGCCGGCCCCTGGCGGGAATCATCTGGGGCGCGCTGAACAGCACCGGGACCGCCTGGCTGAAGGACAAGCCGTCGGTCCGCTCCTACGACATCGCCACCCTCGCGCTCACCGGTGTGTTCGCGGCCAGGTTCGTCGTCCAGCAGTGGCTGTACGAGGAGGACTCCACGGGCCGGCTCGCCTTCGCGCGGATCGCCATGGGCCACCCGCTGCTCGCGCCGGCCCTCCTGGCAGTCGTCTGGGCCGCCCGGCGGTCCGGCCGGCGGCTCAGGGCGCGGACCGGCCCCGGGGCCCGACGGGAGGCCGGCCGCCCGGCCGGACGGCAGCCCCGGCCCCCGCCCGCCGGCCGCAGGGTGGGGCGGGCAACCCGGGGCGCTGGGCACGCGTCCTTCCGCATGAGCGGGACGGCGCATCCGCCGCCCACACACCGACGGGGACATGTGATGAGTGACAAGGCCCGCAGGCTCTTTGAGGCCCTCGATCTGGACGGCGACGGGCTGCTGTCCCGGGAGGAGGTGATCGTCGCCCTGCGGGCGAAGGGCCCGTCGCTGGCCGCAGCGGGCGTGATCCCGTCCTGGGGCGTGCAGGACACCGACGCGTCCTCCGCCCTGTTCGACGCCGCCGACCAGAACGGCGACGCCGTACTGTCCTTCGAGGAGTTCACCGCGGTGGTGGACCGCCGGTTCGGCTGGAACTGACCGCGCTCCCTCAGCCGGTACGGGCTGCCCCGGGGCCGCGGGTCAGTGGGTGAGGCCGGCGTCGCGGGCCAGGAGAGCGGCCTGTACCCGGTTGGTGACGTGCAGGGCGGTCAGGATGCGGCTGACGTGTGCCTTGACGGTGCTCTCGCGCATTCCGAGCCCCTGGGCGATCTCGGCATTGGTGTCCCCCTCGGCGAGCAGGGCCAGCACGTCCTTCTCGCGGGGGGTCAGGCGGTCGACGCGCCGGCGGGCGGAGGCGGCCCGCGGGTGGTGGGTGTGGTGGTAGCGGTCGATGAGGCGTCGGGCGGCGCTGGGGTGGAGCATGGCCGAGCCCGCCGCGACGAGGTGGACGGCGCGCAGGATCTCGGCCGGGTCGGTGTCCTTGAGCAGGAAGCCGTCGGCTCCTGCGGCGAGCGCGTCGTACACGTAGGCGTCGAGGTCGAAGGTGGTCAGGGTGATGACCCTCGGCGGACGGGGCAGGGCGCACAGCCGTGAGGTGGTGGTGATGCCGTCCATGCGGGGCATGCGGACGTCGACCAGGGCGACATCGACGTGGTGGGCGGTGGCCTGCTCGACGGCGGCCAGTCCGTCGGCGGCCTGGGCGACGACTTCGATTCCCTCGTCGTTGCCGAGGAGGTCGGTCAGCCCGAGGCGTACGAGGGCGTCGTCGTCGACGACCATGACGTGGATCACGTGCGAGTGCCGTTCTGTTCGGTGAGGGGGTGCGGGATACGGGCGGCCAGCCGCCAGGCCCCGGCGCCGCCCGGGCCGGCGTGCAGGTGGCCGCCGAGCGCCTCGACGCGCTCGCGCAGACCCACGAGGCCGAACCCCGAGGGCACCACGGGTGCGCCGCCCGCCCCGGGTGCGCCGGGGGCGTTGATGACCTCGATGAGGGTGGCGGGCGGGCCGTAGTCGATCCGGATGCCGACGGGTGCGCCGGTGGCGTGCTTGCGGGCGTTGGTCAGTGCCTCCTGCACCAGCCGGAAGACGGCGAGCCGGTGCGCCGCGGGAGCCCGTTCCGGCGTGCCCTCGATGGTGGTGTCGACGAGCTGCCCGGCGGTGCGCGCCTGCTCGATCACCTCCTCCACGTCGCGCAGAACCGGCGCGGGCCGGCCGGCGGAGGGGGTGTGGTCGGGGGCGGGGTCGCTGCGCAGGGCGCCCAGGACGTCGCGCAGGTCGGTCAGGGCGTCGGTGGAGGCGCTGCGCAGCAGGGCGAGGCGTTCGGCGACCTGGGCGGGCAGGGGGTCCTTCCTGGTGGCCAGAACACCGGTGTGCAGGGCGATCAGGCTCAGGCGGTGGGCGAGTACGTCGTGCATCTCCGCGGCGATCGCGGACCGTTCGGCGGCGCGCGTGGCCTGCTCGCGCAGCTCCCGCTCGACGCGCAGCCGCTCGACCTGCCCGGCCAGGGCCTCCACCAGGCGGCGGCGGCTTCCCGCCCACAGCCCGAGGGCGACCGCCAGTGCCAGGAGGAGGGCGGGCCCGTACGAGCGGGTGGCCAGCAGGCTCAGCGCGGGATGCACCAGCACGTTGGTGAGCAGCGCGACACCCGCGCCGGTGACAGCCGGCCAGGCGCGTCCACGCGAGGCCAGATGGAACAGGGCGACCAGCAGCGGCAGCACCAGGCCCCACAGCCCTGCCGCGGCCACCGTCACCGCGGTCACCGCCAGGGGCCGGCGCCGCCGCACCGCCAGCGACAGGCCCGCGACCGCGCCGGCGACCACCGACGGCTCACCCAGACCCTGCCCGGAAGCGATGGCGGCGTCCCGCATCGACGACGCGGTCACCACAAGGACCATCACCACGTCGGCCCAGACCGGCCACCGCACCACGCTGCTCCTGCTCACTCCGTCACCCTAAGCAGCCCCCGTGCCGCCCGCCCTCCGCCGACCGGCCCGCGGCACCCCCTACTTTCGTAGGGGAATGGCGTCGCACAAGGGAGGATTCACAGGGGACCGGCGATTCGTAGCGTCGAAGCCATGAACAACTGGACCCCCTCACCCGATCGTGCCCTCGCGCAACGCAACGCCGAGGGCCGGCTGTTCCTCCGCGAAGCAGTCCGCGACCTGCGCACCACCGGCGCCATCGCCCCCAGCGGCAGAGCTCTGGCCCGCCTGCTCACCGACCCGGTCGCCGGGAGCGGCACGCGGCCCCTGAACGTCCTGGAGGCGGGGGCGGGCACCGGCTCGGTCACGCGCACCCTCATCCACCGGCTCTCCGCGGGCAGCCGGCTGGACATCGTCGAGGCCAACCGCCGCTTCGCCGACCGGCTGCGCCGCCTCGTCCACGACCACCCGCACCTGGCAGGAGAGCGGGAACGGATCCGGGTCCACCACACCCTCGTCGAGCACCTCGGCACCGACCGCCACTACGACGTGATCGTCTCCGGTCTGCCCTTCACCAACTTCACCCCCGCCGAGGTCGAGACGATCATGGACCGGTACCTGGATCTGCTGCACCCCGGCGGCACGCTCACCTACTTCGCCTACCGCGGCACCCGTTACGCACGCACCCTGACCACCTCGCGTGCCGGAGCCCGCCGCCACCGGGCCGTCGAAGACGTTCTGGCGGCCTACCAGCGCCGGTACGCCACGGGCTGCCGGAGCGTCTGGGGCAACCTGCCCCCGGCGAAGGTCTGGCAACTGCGCCGGCCGGCCGGCCCGGCCGCCTCCGCGGCCCCGGCGATGCCCCGGACCGTACCGGCCGGCGCGCGCCGATGACCACGCCGACCACGCTGCTCGGCCAGGTGCCCGCCCCGGCCGCCTACGCGGTCCTGGCCGCCGCGGTGCTCGTCGAGTCCGTGCTGCTGATCGGCGCGTTCGTTCCCACCCTGGCCCTGCTGCTGACCGCCGGGGCACTGGCCCGCACCGGCGAGCTGAACCTCCTCCTGGTCATCGCCACCGCCTCGTGCGCGGTCGTGGCCGGCGACGCTCTGGGCCACCGCACCGGGCACCTGCTGGGCAGCCGCCTGCGCACCGGCCGTGCCGGGCACCGCATCCCCGCCGCCGCATAACGGCGCGCCGATGTCCTCATGGCGCGACGCGGTGGCCGGGCCGTCCTCCTCACCCGTTTCGTACCTGTCGTACGCACCCTGGCCCCGCACCTGGCGGGCGCCACGGGGGTGCCCTACCGCCGCATCGCCCCCTCCAGCCTGCTCGCCGCACCCCTGTGGGCCGGCGCGGAAGCCGGCGCCGGATACGCGGCGGCCACCTCCCTCCAGCACGCCCTCGCAGTGGGCGGCCCGGTCCTCGCCCTCGCCGCCGGCGCGACCGCCGCTGCGATCCTGACCACGGCCGGAATCCGCCGACGCGCGGCAGCGGGACTCAGGCGTCCGGCTCCGCCAGCACCCTCTCCATCCGTGCGAGCCGGGCGCGGACCCGGGCGGCACCGCGGTACTGCCTGATCAAGGCAACCGCGAGGACCCCTGTTCCGACGGCCAGGACGACGTGGCCGGCGACCAGCATGAAGGCGGCCAGCAGTACGAAGACCGCCAGGCCCGTCACCGCGGCCCATCCCGTCACCGGCCGTTGCCGGCCGATCTGCATCCGGACCAGTTCGGCCATGACGCGACGGTCCCGGGGATCGTGGGGAATCCGTTCCTGCCGCAGGTGCCGCAGCAGCACCGCCGCGTGCCGCACGGAAACACCGGTCCTCCTCTGGAGGCTCACCATCATCCGGTCGTTGAGCCAGGCGCCGAGCACCGAGAGCACCAGGCCGAGCGCCATCACCCGGACCCAGCCCGTGTTCCCCGCCGCCCAGCACACCCCGGCGGCCACGGCGCACCCGACGACGGTCACCGCCACGAACGACGCGGGCCGCGTGTCGTGCCAGCGGCCCTCGGCCTCCCAGTCGATGCCAGGTGCCGCGGGAGCCCCCGGCCCCGCCTCCGGTCCTGGTCCGGATCCCGCATCGGGTATCGCGTCGTTCACCGCACCGCTCCGTCCTCCTGTTTCCAGGAACCCTGTCGCAGGCGGATGGTACGTATCCGGCGCGCCCGCGCCAACTCGCCGCCCGTTACGGCAGATTAACCCCACGGCCCGACGGCTCGAACGGTTCTCACCACGGGCTGTTCCCACCACTCGCGCGCACCACAGGGCCTGACGCGCCCGTCGCCCGCCGGCCGGGCCCGGCCCTCTCACTTCCTGACGCGGTCGAATTCCTCCTGCCCAAGTGCCCGGTGGGGGAGGGGAGTCGGCTTGTCCCGGTCGCGGCGCGGGCCACCGACGCGTGGGCCACCGACCGCTGCTCCGTCGACCACCTCTCTAAAAAAGTTCGCGGCAACTGTCACACCGACGAAGCATTCCGCACCTGTAGCAGGCGACAGCAGTACTGACCGAAGGAGAGCACAAGAATGAACACCGACCCTCGGCCACGCCGCAGCCGCCTGAGCGGTGCCGCAGTCGCCGCAACAACTGTCGCCGCCCTCTACGACAGGATCGTTCTGCTCGGGCCCACCGGGACTTCCGCCACAACCATCGGGCTCGCCAGCGCACAGCAACACTGCACACCCCGGCCCCCCCCACGTTCCTTCCGGGCCGGACGCTATGCCGGGAGACCAGACACAGTCGCCCCTTCCGGGAGCCCCGACCAGACGATCAAAGGCGAGTACGCCTCCTGGCAGCTCCTGCTGAGGCCCGCCGACGACGACCAGGACGACGTCCCGCCCTCGGCCACGGCACCTGCGGTGACCGTCTCGGCCGCCGCCGACGCCACCCGCATCGAGGTCGTCCAGCCGGTCGGCACCGGGGCGGACCTGTCCGACGACCGCGCAGCGGACGTCATCGTCGAGGGGAGCCCGTACGCGGTGCAGCCGCCCGCCGGAAGCGTCCGGACCCTCACCCGACTGATCTCCTGCGATGGCGGGATCTGCGGAGGCTGGCGAGGGTTGGGGGTGCGGTCCATGTCGGCCGAACCCCTCTTTCCCTCCCTGAAGGAGCTCCGTTATGTCTGAACGCAACACCACCATTCGCAGCCTGCACGATCTTGGTCTGGCGGCCTGGTTCGGCGGCTCACTGATGGGGGCGATCGGTCTCAACGGTGCGGCCGAGGACGAAGGCGGCACGCAGACGACCCGAGACCGGATCTCGTCGTCGGGATGGGCGAAGTGGACGCCGGTCAACGCCGCCGCGATCGGCGCGCACCTGTTCGGCGGTGGTGGACTGCTCGCCGTGAACGCGCACCGCGTCGCCACCCAGCAGGGCGTGGCCGCCTCCACCACGGCCAAGACCGTGGTCACCGCCGCGGCTCTGGCCGCCACGGCCTATGCCCGGGTTCTGGGCAAGAAAGTCGAGCTGGCCTCCTCCTCCGACCCTGCTGACACCGAGAAAGCAGCCAAGCACCCGATCGACCTGGACAAGGCGCGACGGCAGCTGCACCTGGCGCAGTGGGCGGTGCCGGCCCTGACCGGATGCCTGGTGGTGCTCAACGCCCTGCACGGCGAACAGCAGCGCCCGAGCGAGCAGATCCCCGGTATGTGGGAGCGGGCACGCTCCATGGCCCACCTGATGCCATGAAGCCGCGCGGTATGCAGCGGGGCCGGGCAGCCACCACGCCTGTTCCCCATGAGGGCACCGGGCGCGAGCCCTACGTCCTCACCTCCGTCGGCCTGGCCGCCAGGGAGGGCCTCAGCCTGAGCCGGTGGAAGGCTCTGTGACGCTGATCGTCGACTCGTAGTCCGTCAAGGCGGCTTCCACCGTCGGCCGGGACAACCGCGGCTATGACGCGGGCAAAAAGATCAACGGTCGCAAGAGACACCTCGTCGTCGACACCCTGGGCCGGCCCGTGATGAGTACGGTGACGGCGGGCGGCGTCCGCGACGAGGTCGTCGCCCGAGACCAGCTCTGGCGCCTGCGGCTCGCCCACCCACAGATCACCCAGGTCTGGGCGGGCTCCGCCTACGCCCGCGACCTGCTACCCGCCTGGGCCGCAGGTCACCTCTGGTGACCCTGCGGCCCGTGCTGCAACCCAAGGGCACGCGTGGCTTCGTCGTCCTGCCCCGGCGCTGGAAAGCCGAACGCTCCCTCGGCTGGACCATGAACGCCCGCCGCAACGCCAGGGACCATGAGCGACTGCCCCAACCTGCCGAAGCCCATCTGAACTGGGCATTCATCACACTCATGACCCGGCGCCTGACCCGCAACGGGTGCACCCCGAGCTGGACGAAGAAGCCGCGGCCCGCAGACAGCTGACATCCCTCGCCACCACCGCGCCCAGCTCCGCCACGGGGGTCGAAAGACGAGCTAAAGCGAGCACAGACCTGAGCACTTGCCCACTGCCTCAACGAAGCGAGCGACTCCCCCGGTGGCACCACCGGGATCGCGCATGCCCTCGCCGCCGGCTCCGCCGTTGCGGGGAAGGTCCAGGGGCAGTTGGTTGAGGTTGCTCAGCACTCCGCTGCCCTGCGTCGTAAGGGCCACGGCCGTGACCTGCTTGTTCATGTTGATCATCGTGTTGTCGAAGGCGGCGTTGCCGATCCCCACGATGTTCTCGCTCGCTGCGGCTGAGGCGGCCGGAAGGGCTGCACCGGCGGCGATCATCCCCGTGAGTGCGGCCAGACGGAACGTGATGCTGGTCGTGGCGGGCACAGCGCTCCCGAAGCAGGAAAGGCGATGGGCCGGCCACCAAACAACGAATTATCCAATCCCGGGTCACGACAACGGCTCCTGCGCCCTGGTTCACAGCAGTTCGCCGACGCCCCAGGTGGTGCTGATGTCGTTCAGCCACCGGTCCGGCAGCTCCCCGTTCCACCGTGCCGCCAGTGCGTACCGGGAGCGGACAGCCACCAGCTGCTCCAGGACGATCAGCGACACCGGGTGGGCGAGCAGTTCGCACCTCCCGTGCCTGGCCGTTGCGGACTGCGGCCCGTACTCCGCGAACAGCCGCACCAGCCGCTCGCGGTGGGTGTCCACGAACTCCTCCAGCCGGGCCGGGTACGCCGCCCGTTGCTCCTCGGGGACCACCGACCACAGCACGGGCAGGACCTCTCCTGTCATCCCGGCGTCGAAGCGTGCGTGCACGGCGAACTGCGCGTAGGAACAGACCGCGACGGCCAACGCCGCAACCGCCAAGCCCTCCCGCACCTCTTCCGCCGCCCGCTCCACCGGCCTGCTGGTGTATGCATCCGTGCTCATCGCGCCGCCGCCTTTTTCGCCGTCGTCCACCGCATCCCCAGCGCGTCCAGCTCGGCCCGGCGTTCGGCGGGGAGCTTGTCGGCACGCTTACGGATGTTGTCCAACACCATCCCCAACTTCACGTCCACTACTCCAAGGCCGCCAGAGCCGCTCTGAACGTCTCCCGCGCCGTGCGACTCCACGGACTCCACATGCTTCCTCGGCACCCGAAGGTGCCCCTCACGGGCATGAAACGCCTTCGCCGCCGCGAGGGTGAGCCTCCACTTGTCATCCCGCGTGCGCTTCACCGGCCGCTCCGACTCGTCAGCCGGTTCGAGCCCGAGGGCGTTCTCCAGGAGCCCCTACTGCGCCGGTTGCAGCGCATCCCACCCGAACCGGCATCCCTGCACCCATCGCCCGAGGTCCTCGCTCTGGAGACGATCTCACCGGCCTCCATCGGCATGCTCCCGCCGTTCTCCAGGTGCTGCTGCACCAGCCGCAGACACCGCTGCCAGCCCGCGTCCCACACCGGGCACCACCCGGGGTCGATCTCATCAAGGGCGTCCCGCCGCTCCCGCGACACCCCCCGGCCGCGGGGCCCTCCGGCAGCCCTGCCTCCATCTGCTCCGCACGCGCACCCGCCAGCTGGGCCGCCGTACGCAGGTTCTTCGCCCACACCCCGACGGGGTACCCGTCCCACACCGCAGTGGTCGGCGGCAAGAAGTGGCTGCTGGTGAGTCGAACGAATGCCCGCAAGGCATCCAGCGCCTTCGACCCGCACCAACCCGTGCCTTGCGCTGTATCACGTGACGCAGCGATCGCGTGGCAGGGGCCCGCCGGCTGCGTCACGCCCCGCCAGGTGAGGCTTCGGCGGCGAAGGTGACACGAGCCGTATGACCGGAAGCCGGCGAACCGTCTTCACGCGGACCGCTCCATTTCGGCCAGGCGTAGACGACTAGTGGGCAACATGTACGGGCCATCTATCGATGTCGCCCCTCGTGTACCAGTGTGCGGAGTGTCCCCGGCACTCCGTCGGGCCACATCCGGCGCACCCGAGCAGGCACCGACGGCCGGCGGCCCCGCGAACTTGCCGGTGATTGGCTCGGCCGAGGGCCTGACCCCTGACGTACGCCCGCTGTCTTTCGGAAGGGAACCGACACCCACATGAACATGGCCGCCGCTCCTTCTCCCGCGACCGCGGCCGGTACCGGAGGGCTGAGCCCTGCGAGAGCGCGGTTCACCAAGCGCTGGACGCCGCGTCTGGTCGCGTTCGGAGAATTCATCGACGGCTATGACCTGCTCGTCATGGGCTCGGCGCTGCTCTTCCTCAAACCGGCCTTCGACCTGACGCCCACCGAGGTGGGCTGGCTCGGCGCCATCGCGTTCATCGGCGCCGCTGTGGGCCTCGTCGTCTTCGGCGACCTGTCCGACCGGTTCGGCCGCAAGGTCATCTTCGTCATCAACCTGGGTTTCTTCGTCGTCGCCTCCCTGGCTGCCGCGTTCGTGACGGAGGTCTGGCAATTGATGCTGGCCCGGTTCTTCATCGGCGTCGCCGTCGGCATGGACATCCCCACCTCACACGCCTTCCTCACGGAGATAGCCCCGAGAGCGAGGCGCGGCCGGGTCGCCGGATCGCTGCCCAACATGATGTGGCTCGGCGGTGCGATCACCAGCGTGCTCATCGCCCTCGCGCTGCGCGGCGTGACGGGGGAGAACACCTGGCGCTGGCTGTTCGGATTCGCAGCGGTCCCCGCACTCGGTGTCCTGATCGCCCGTCAGTTCCTGCCGGAGTCGCCGCGCTGGCTGCGTGCGCAGGGGCGCCACGACGAGGCAAGGGAAGTGTTCACGATCCTGGGCGTCGAGGAACCCGCCACTCCTGCCGAGCACCTGAGGAAGAAGCGGAAGCTGCGTGAACTGTTCACCCTCGGCACGGGGCCGCGCCTCGCGGCGGTCACGGGGTTCTTCGCGCTCCAGGCATTTGGAGGCGCGGTCGCCACCATCGCGGGCCCGCTCGTCATGCAGGCCAGTGGAATCGGCGCACAGTACTCCCTGTGGTTCTCGCTGGCAGGTTTCGCGGCAGGTCTGTGCGCCGTCGTGGCCGGCGCCCAGCTGATCGACCGTATCAACCGCAGAACACTGGGCATCTGGTCCTGCGTCGGCGTCTTTCTGGCAGGGCTGGGCATCGCCTTCCTCGGCCCGAAGGCCTCGGGACTTCTGCTGGCCTTCTTCGTCCTCTACTCCCTGCTCACCTGGTTCGGACCCGGCGTACTGTCCTGGGTGTGGTCGTCCGAGGCGTTCCCGACACATCTGCGCGGCCTCGGCAGCGGCATCGCGCAGGCCGTCACCCGGCTCATGATCGCGCTGAACGTGATCCTCGCACCCCACCTCCTGGAGCGGTTCGGGCTACGCTCCATCGCCCTCTACGCGTCCGCCTACCTGCTCGCCGCAGCCGTCGTCGCCGCCTCGCCCTTCCTCGCCACCACGGGGAAGGAACTGGAAGACATCAACATCCACCGCGCATAGACGAGCAAGGCCGTACCCACCCCAACTCCCCGTCGCAACCAGCGACCGCCGGACACCACCTGCCTCAACCACCCACCCCGCACGAACAGAAGGTGACCTTGATGACCACCGCAGTCGTTCTCGGCGCCGCGGGCGGGATCGGCCGCGCCGTGGTGGCCCGGCTGCTCGCCGACGGCACCCCTGTCATCGCCGTCGACCAGGACCCGGCCGTGCACGACCTGCCCGGCGTGACCATCGCGTTCGACGGTGATGCCACCGGCCAGGCCCTGCTCGACCGTGCTCTGGACGCCGCTCCCGAGCCGCCCTCGATCCTCGTGCACGCGCTGTTGAGCGAACACCGCGCCCCGCTCCAGGACCTGGCGCCCGAACACTGGCACCGGGTCCTGGACGTCGGGCTCGTCTCGGCGTGGCAGGCGGCCACCGCACTCGTCCGCCGCCACCCCGCCGGCCGACCCGCCTCCCTCGTCCTGATCGGCTCGGTGCACGCCCACGCCGCCTCTCCCGGCTTCGCCCCGTACGCCGTGGCCAAAGCGGGCCTCGGAGCCCTGGCCCGCGCTGCCGCCACCGAATGGGGACACCTGGGAGTGCGTACCAACGTCGTCGAGCCGAGCTTCGTCGCAGTGGAGCGCAACGCCCACCGCTGGCGCGACCCCGCAGAACGGGACCGGATCCGCGCGGCCCACCCCCTGGAGCGCCTGTGCTCCCCCCAGGAGGTCGCCGAGGTGGTCGCATTCCTCTCCGGGCCCGCGTCCTCGTACGTCAACGGAGTCTGCCTGCCAGTGGACGGCGGAGCACTGTCGGTCCTGCCGGAAGTACACCTCAGCCGCAACGACCCCCCGCCGCCGACGACAGTCCACCTGCCTGAGGGACTGGAGCAGTGACAGCACAACGGGACCACGGCTCGACGCCACCGGCGACGGGAACCTGAAAGCTGCCCCTCCGGTGTCACCCGTAGCAACACCGTGCCGTGCGCGGGCACCGTCGCGCCGCATACGTCCACGCCTGCAACCCGGCACGTCCTTCCGCCCGGCGCCCCCGAGTACGAAAGCCTCTACCCCGCACCAGGAAACAGCGGAACTATGCACCCACCGCCTGCCCCCGCGATCGTTCGGATGACCTGCACCTCCACCCCTACCGGGGCCGACTCAGCCCGGGAGCGCACGTGAGTTCACCGACCGGCGCCAGCATGTGTCCGCCGTCGCCAGCGCACCACCACACGGCCGCACCATTTCGCTCCGCGCCGTGGACGCCGAGGTCATGCCGGGGACACACCGGCCAGACCTGCCGGGTCCATTCGTGCAGGCTTTCCTGAATCATGATCGTCAGATTGGTCAGTGCCACGGTCGGGTCGTCGCACATGCCCGCCAGGATGGGGCCGCCTCAGTTGAACCCGGGTCGAAACCCACGTCGTCCAGGATGCGCCGGGCCAGGGCCGTCATCTCCGCCGACGACACCTGAGCAGGATTCCGCTCGATGACCTCCAGGACGGCGTCGCTGTCATGGAACGAGCCGAGCAGTTCGCAGGCGAGGGCGACCACGTTCTGCGGGTCGAGGTTTCCCTCGCGCAGACCGAGGCAGACCGTTTGCTCCAACTGCTCAGTACCCACCCCGCCATCAACCATGGCGTTGCTCACCGGCACGGTACCCCGACGCGCGGGTCTGCATTTGATGTCCTCCGTTGCTGCTGCGCGTCGCGCTTCTTTCACTGTGCGGACGTCAGGTGGTTGCATCGCTGTCGGGCCCTGGTCGGCGGTACCGGTATGGGTGCGGATGTCGTCGGGTTGGTGAGGTGTGGTGTCGCTTTCCGGGGGCGTCCCACCCGAACCGGCATCCCTGCACTCACCGCCCGAGGTTCTCGCCCTGGACGACGACCTCACCAGCCTCCATCGGCATGCTGCCACCGTGCTCCAGGTGGTTCTGCACCAACCGCAGGTACCGCTGCCAGCCCGCGTCCCACACCGGCGCCCACCCAGGATCGATCTCATCCAGGACGTCCCGTCGCTCCTGCGACAGCCCGCCCGTGGCAGCCCCCTTCGGCAGCCCGGCCCCCGCCTGCTCCGCTTCCCAAGGCAGACACCGAAGAGGGATCGTCCCTTGACCCGTTTGGCGGCAATGCGTCACTCGTGCTGGTGATGCCTGAGGGCTGCAGGAGTGGCGGACCCTGTGGCTGCCGCATCTCTTCCCTGACCGGCCGGCACTTGTCCGGCTGCTACCTGAAAGGAACTCTCGTGCTGCGTACGACCTTGGGCGTTTTGGCCGCTGCTTCGGCCCTGGCACTGGGCTTCAGCGGATCCGTCTCCGCCGCCCCGGTCCCGGTGACCGGTCTCAACTGCGACGGTGACACTTACAAGTGCACCGCCGACCTCCGGTTCGGCGACGGCAACTGGAAGGCGGACTGGGACGCCCGCGTCTACCACCAGAACCGCTCGGCCGACCACCGTGCCGCCGCCCCGGTTCCGGTCACGGGCGCCACCTGCGACGGTGACACCGGAAAGTGCCTGGCCGCTCTCAAGTTCGGTGACGGAAACTGGAAGGCGGAGTGGTCGGTCCGTGTCTTCCACCAGAACCGCTCGGCCGTAAACCGCGTGGCCGCCCCTGTTCCGGTGACGGGCCTGGCATGCGACGGTGACACCTACAAGTGCACGGCCGACCTCCGGTTCGGCGACGGCAACTGGAAGGCGGACTGGAACGTCAGGGTCTTCCACCAGGGCTAACGAGCCCGTGCATGGTAAGTGGTGAGATATCGAGGCTGTTCGTGTCGCACCACGGGGGTGGTGGGGAACGTGGCTCGGGCAACGATCGCCAGCAACCGTCGGATTACCAGTCCGACAGCCGACGTGATCGGTGAACTCGTCGTTGGTATCGGTCCGTTGTGACATGCCCGCCATCAGGCCAGGGCGTGTCTCACGACGGCGGAGCGAGCCGTGGGGGCCGGTGCGAAGCACCAGTTGGTGTTCGTCGACCGGCTGCCGGCCACTCTGGTCCACCTGCGTCATGGTGCCACCCACCACGTGCTGGCCTGCTGGTTCGATGGGGACCGCTCCACTGTCACCCGCACCGTCAACGAGGTGTGGCCCTTGCTCGCCGGGCGGGGCTGCACCGTCGTCCCCGGCCCCCGCCCGCGCACCCTCGCAGAGGCCGTCAACCACCTCGGCACCAGCAGAAAGACCGGGATCACCGACGGCACGGAAATCCGTGTCCGACGCCCCGCGGCCAAGAGCAGGGGCCGGGAGAAATCCATTCCCGGCAAGAACAAGCAGAACGCCGTGAAATCAATGGCGGTCACGGACGGCGAAGGGCACGTGCTGTGGTGCAGCCCGGCCTTGCCCGCAAGCTGCCCGGACATCACCCACGCCCGCCCGTTGGGCTTGGTCCAACTCGGGCGTCGTACGAACGGGCTGCGTCGTCATGCCGGCCACCCTTTCACAGAGATGCGACAGTTGGAACTCACGTTCGATCCGCACTCGCGAACTTGCGACCGCGCGTCTGCCCGCCGGGCAGCAGGAGTGCCGGCACCAGCCCGAGGGCGGCCAGTCCGGGCAGCACCGACAGGGTGGGGGTCAGTACGAACGCGTCCCGGAAGGCGGCGGACCTTGACGGCATCAGGCTGGCGGCGACAGCGATACCGAAGACCGGGCCGATGTTCATGGCGGTTTGTTTGAGGCCGCCGACGACACCGGCGTACCCGGACGGAGCGTCACCGACCACGGTTTCGGTGGTGGTGACCATCACGGTGGCGAACCCCGCCCCCAGCAGACCGAAGGCCACCCATGCCCCGGCCGGTCCGGCAGGTCCCGCGCCGGTCAGCGTCAGGGCCAGTGCCGCGAGGGCCGCGGATACCAGGGCGACACCCACGACCGCGGTACGGCACGCCCCGTACCGGCGCAGCGCCCTGCTCGCCACGGGTGCGCCGAGCACCATGAGCGCGGTCATCGGCATCACCCGCATTCCGCTGGCGAGCGCGTCCAGGCCCAGAACGTCCTGGAGGTGGAACGTCGTCGCGAACAGCGCCCCGAACATGGCTCCACCGCTGACCAACAGCATCACCATCGACGCGGTCACCGGCACGGATCGTGCCACCGCCGCCGGCACGATCGGGTACGCGGCCCTGTGTTCGTGCACCCCGAACCCGGCCGAGGCCACCGCCGCGACGGCGAGCCCGAACAAGGTTCGGGCCGCACCCCAGCCATACGCCGGCACCCCGGACAGCGTGTGCACCAGCACCGCGAGCGCGCCCGCCAGCAGGACCGCGCCGGTGAGGTCGAGGCGTTGCGGTCCTGCGGCGCGCGAAGACGGGACCGGCACCCGCAGGGCAAGGGTGAAGGCCGCGAGCAGGAGCGCGACCGGGACGTTGATCCAGAAGACGGCCTGCCAGCCGAAGTGCGCGACCAGCACCCCGCCGAGCAGCGGCCCCGTCGCCGCCGACACCCCGATCGCACTGGTACGCAGGGCGACTGCCCCGCCGAACGCCGACGGAGTGCAGACGTCCAGTGCGCACGGGCCGAATTGGAGCATGGCCCTCTTGTCTGTCCTGCCGCTCGGCGTCCCTGACGACGACCGCACCGTCCGAAGGTTCGGCGACGTACTCCCGGGTGCACCGAGCGGGTTCGTCCGGACTCGGCCCCAGTCCGTGGGGCCTGCGGGCATAATCGCGGGTGCCGAGACCGCAGGTGAGAGGGGAGACCACCCGTGACATGCAGGACCGCCGCGACGCGCACGTCGTACCGGCCGTTGGCCGCCGCCGTCGCATCGGTGTTCGCGTTGCTCGCCCTCACCGCGTGCGGCGCCACCCACGTCGGCGCCGGCGGAACGGGTACGACAGCTACGGCCGCCGTCGCCTCTCCGACAGCGCCCGCTCCCGCTCCTGTGGACACCGCCGCCAAGGCTGCTCATGACAAGGCGTTCCCGGACGTGGCGGCCCGTTGCGACGAGGCCCGCCGCACCCCTCCGCCCGACGGGCCCGCCAAATCCGAGCCGCGGCCCAGCGACTCCGAGGCCGCCAAGTACGCCGAGAACCACGCCTTCAAGCGGCAGGTACGTCTGTCGTCGGAGGCGCGCTGCCGGGGTGAGGCCCACGCGCAGCGCATCAGGAAGGCACTCACCGGCTCGGGCGCCAAGTCCCCCGCGAACGAGGCCGACCTCGCCGCCGCCCTCGTCCGGCTCGGTTACGAAGTCGATTCCGGGAGTGTCCACCGCATCGGTGGCACCCTCGGCTTCTCCTCCTTCGTCCCCGGGATCGGCCCTTGCGTCACCGGACGGCTGGGCAGCCCGGCCACGTTCGAGACCCATGGGGTGTACCTGGAAGGCGGATGCACGAAGCCGCAAGGCGGTCACTGAGGCGGTGGGCCGCGCGCAAGGGGTCCTCTTCAGCAGCCGGGCGGAACGAACTTCCGCCCAGCGGCAACTGCTTTGTTCGTTCCCGGTATTGCCGTGGAATGCCTACCCTGCCCCCAGCCCCATCGGTCCAACATCAAGGGCAGAAACCTGGCGGTCGTCCACCTTCCCTGGCCATCACCGTTTGCCCAGCCGCACATCACCTCGGGTGGTCCGCCTGGCGACGACGCCATCAAGCCCGGGCCTGCCACTACGAACAGCAGGCCGCCCATCAACGACGAAGATCACGATCTACAGGGGACCGGGCGCCCTTGACGGGTCTCGCCGGCTCTCATCACGACCAAGCGAGCGGCCCTGGAACCCACGGAGTCCGCCAGTGGCCGCCGTCTGGCCGGGATGGCGGAGTCTCGGCTTCGGTCGTCCGAACCGGGGTGGGCACGTAGACATCCCCGTCGGCGGACAACTCATCGAGGACGGGTCGTACCGCGGCCCTGTGCTGATGGCACGCGTTCCCGCCGGGCGGCCGGACCCCGTGCCCGGCGCCGGCGGGCGGGGACGGCGGCCCCGTACGGCGCAGGTGGAGGGGGCTGTCGGGGGCGTCCATGCGGTCCGGAGCGGGGGGAAGTCTCGCAAATTCCTTAGCTCTTTTACTGCTTCGCTGGCCCCTCCGTGAAATCGAAGGGGTATGGGATGGCCAAGCGCGCACTGATTACTGGTGTCACCGGGCAGGACGGGTCGTATCTGGCGGAGCACCTGCTTTCCTTGGGGTATCGGGTCTGGGGACTGACCAGGGGGCAGGCGAACCCGCGAAAGGACCGAGTCAGCCGACTGGTCCCGGACCTCGAATTCGTGCACGGCGATCTGATGGACCAGGGCTCCCTGGTCACGGCGGTCAATGCCGTGCAGCCGGACGAGGTCTACAACTTGGGGGCGATTTCGTTCGTTCCGATGTCCTGGCAGCAGCCGGAACTGGTCACCGAAGTCAACGGGACCGGAGTTCTGCGGATGCTGGAGGCGATCCGGATCGTCAGCGGGCTGACCAAGCCGTCGGCGAACGGCGTCGTCGACGGACAGATCCGCTTCTACCAGGCATCGTCGTCCGAGATGTTCGGCATGGTGACGCAGTCGCCGCAGAGTGAGACGACCTCCTTCCACCCGCGTAGCCCGTACGGCGTGGTGAAGACGTACGGTCATTACATGACTCGCAATTACCGGGAGTCCTATGGCATGTACGCCGCGTCCGGAATTCTGTTCAACCACGAGTCGCCTCGACGTGGCGCGGAGTTCGTGACCAGGAAGATCTCGCTCGCCGTGGCGCAGATAAAGCTCGGCCTCCAGGAGAAGCTGAGCCTCGGAAATCTCGATGCGGTGCGCGACTGGGGATTCGCGGGGGACTACGTCCGCGCCATGCACCTCATGCTCCAGCAGGATCAGCCGGACGATTACGTGGTCGGTACGGGGCAGATGTACTCGGTGCGCGACGCGGCCAGGATCGCCTTCGAATGCGTGGGTCTGAACTGGGAGGACTACGTGTACGTGGACCCCGGCCTGGTGCGTCCCGCCGAGGTGGAGACCCTGTGCGCCGACTACTCCCACGCCCGTAAGCACCTGGGCTGGGAACCGCAGGTGGAATTCCCGGAACTCATGCGGATGATGGTGGAGTCGGATCTGAAGCAAGCCCGTCTGGTGAGCGAGCAGCGCGCGGAACTCTCGGGGGCGAGCTGGTAGCGGGCGGCCAGGACCTCGCACCGGGCCGACGGGCAGCCGGGGACTCCACCCCGTGCTCGTCGGCTCAGTGCGATCGAAGCGGAGGCGGTCGTCGGGAGCGGGAGTTCAGGGACGTCGCGAGAGCGTGAGCACCGCCATGGCTATCGCGGTGCCTTCGCGGCCGAGGTGGCGGGCGTAGCGCCTCAGCATCTCGTTCTCACGGGCCAGCGGCGTCATCGGCCGGCCCGAAGCCCGGCCGATCCGCTGAGCGTTGCGGGCCTGCCGTGATCGCTGCAGGATCAGAGCGATGAGCTGGTCGTCGAGCGCGTCGAGCGCGTTCAGCTCGGTGTGCTCGTTCGGCTCGTGCGGGTTGTCGCGTTCACGGGGCTCGTGCGGCTCAACGGCGTCGGTGGAACGTTCGGGCCTGGAGCAGCCCTCCACGGTTTCGGACATGCCACCGATCCTGTCTCCGGACCGTTCCGTAAACCCCTAGAGCGACAGCGGTGCCGTGAGGCGCGCAAACGCAGTGGTACCGCCGGGGACCGGTGCGCGACCGGGGCTCCGGCCCCCGCCGCCGCCCCGCGCTTCGGCTCTCCAATCAGGACTAGGGGTTTTCCTGGCGGCGCAGCCCCGAGACTTGCCGCTGGTCTGCAGGTATGTGCGCTTTGCAGCGCCTGATCCCCTGCTGTCCGCCGGTCTTCCAGATGGGTTGAGTTGATATGGGCAACGAGCAGAAACTCCGGGACTACCTCAAGCGGGCCAGCGCCGACCTCCAGCGCTCGCGGCAGCGGGTGAACGAACTGGAGACGGCCGCCGCAGAGCCGATCGCCATTGTCGGCATGAGCTGCCGCTACCCGGGCGGCGTCGCCTCCCCGGAGGACCTGTGGGCCATGCTCGTGGAGGAACGGGACGGCATCACGGGCATGCCCGCCGACCGCGGCTGGGAACTCGACACGGCGGACGGCCCCACCGAGGTCCGCGGCGGGTTCCTGCGGGGCGCCGCCGATTTCGACCCTGCCTTCTTCGGCATCTCGCCCCGTGAGGCGCTGTCCATGGACCCGCAGCAGCGGGTGCTGCTGGAGGCGTCCTGGGAGGCTTTCGAGGGCGCCGGCATCGATCCGCTCGCCGTACGGGCCACCCGTACCGGCATGTTCGTCGGGGCGATGCCGCAGGAGTACCGCACCGGGGCCGACGACGACGTGCAGGGTTTCGTCCTGACCGGCAACGCGACCAGCATCATCTCGGGCCGCCTGGCCTACGTCTTCGGCACGGTCGGCCCCGCCGTCACCGTGGACACCGCCTGCTCCTCCTCCCTCGTCGCGCTCCACCTGGCCGCACAGTCCCTGCGTTCCGGCGAATCCGAAATGGCGCTCGCCGCGGGTGTCACCGTCATGTCCAGCCCCACCACCTTCGTGGAGTTCGCCCGGCAGGGCGGCCTCGCGGCGGACGGCCGCTGCCGTTCCTTCGCCGACTCGGCGAACGGCACCGGCTGGGCCGAGGGCGTCGGCGTGCTCGTTCTGGAACGGCTCTCGGACGCCCGCCGCAAAGGGCACCGGGTGCTGGCCGTGGTTCGCGGCTCAGCCGTCAACCAGGACGGCGCGAGCAACGGCCTGACCGCCCCCAACGGGCCTTCTCAGCAGCGGGTCATCGAGCAGGCGCTGCGCGGTGCCCGGCTCTCCGCCGACCAGATCGACGTGGTCGAGGCCCACGGCACCGGAACCACCCTCGGCGACCCCATCGAGGCGCAGGCGCTGCTCGCCGCCTATGGCCAGGACCGCGACGCCGAACGGCCTTTGCTGCTCGGCTCGGTGAAGTCCAACATCAGCCACACCCAGGCCGCCGCCGGCGTCGCGGGCGTCATCAAGACGGTGCTCGCCCTGCGCCACGAGCTGCTGCCCAGGACCCTGCACGTGGACGAACCGTCCACGCACGTCGACTGGTCGGCAGGCACCGTCAAGCTGCTCACCGAGCCCACCCCGTGGCCCCGGCGCGAGGAGCCGCGCAGAGCCGGCGTCTCCTCCTTCGGCCTCAGCGGCACGAACGCCCACGTCATCATCGAGCAGGCTCCCGAGGACGCTGCCGTTCCCGAGCCGCAGACGCCCGGGACGGTCGAACCGGGAGCGCTGCCGTGGCTGGTGTCCGGTCGCACTCCGCAGGCCCTGCGTGGTCAGGCGGCCAGGCTGCGGGAGTTCCTGACCGCCGGGCCGTCGCCGTCCGACACCGACCTCGCGTACTCTCTAGCCACCACCCGGGCCGGGCTGGAGCACCGGGCCGTGATCACGGCCGCCGACCGGGCCGGAGCGCTGGCCGCGCTCTCCTCCCTGGCGGAAGGCGGCGACGGAATCGCCGTGCGGGGCACGGTCCGGGCCCGCACCAAGCTCGGTTTCCTCTTCGCCGGGCAGGGTTCTCAGCGGACGGGGGCCGGGCGTGAACTGTACGCCCGGTTCCCGGTGTTCGCGGCTGCCTTCGACGAGGTGCTGGGGCTCCTGGACCGTGAGTTCGAGGTGCCCTTGCGGGAGGTGCTGTTCGCTGCCGAGGGCAGTGCGGAGGCGGCGCTGCTCGACCGTACCGGTTACGCCCAGCCCGCCCTGTTCGCCCTCGAAGTCGCCCTCTTCCGGCTCGTCGAATCCCTCGGCGTCACGCCGGACTTCCTCACCGGGCACTCCGTCGGCGAGATCGCCGCCGCGCACTGCGCCGGGGTGTTCACCCTCGCCGACGCGTGCACCCTGGTGTCGGCCAGGGCCCGTCTGATGCAGGCACTGCCCGCAGGCGGTGCCATGGCCGCACTCCAGGCCACCGAGGAGGAGGTCCTCGCCCGGCTCACCGACGGGATCTCCGTCGCCGCCGTCAACGGACCGGACTCCGTCGTCGTCGCCGGAGACGCCGACGAGACCGCGGCGGTCGCCGCGCACTTCGCCGGACTCGGCCGGAAGACGAAGCCGCTGCGTGTCTCGCACGCCTTCCACTCGCCGTTGATGGAACCGATGCTGGAGGAGTTCCGCACCGTCGTCGCCGGACTCGACGCGCAGGCCCCGGCCGTCCCGGTGATCTCCACCCTCACCGGCGTCCCCGCCACCGCCGCGCAGTTCGCCTCGCCCGACTACTGGGCCGACCACGCCCGGCGCACCGTGCGCTTCGCCGACGCCCTCACCTGGCTGACCGGCCACGGTGCGGACGTCTTCCTCGAACTCGGCCCCGACGCCGTACTGTCCGCCCTCGCCCGGTCCGCCGCCGACGACACGGTGGCGAACCCGCTGCTGCGCCCCGGCCGTCCCGAGGCCGCCGCACTCACCGAGGCGCTCGCCGCGCTCCACGTGCACGGCGTCGGCGTCGACTGGGAGGGCTGGTTCGCCGGCACCGGGGCCCGCCCCGTCGATCTGCCGACGTACGCCTTCGAGCACCGCGCCTTCTGGCCCCGTACCGCACTCGGCCGCCACGCGGGAGACGTGCGCGGCGCCGGACTGGGCGCCGCCCACCACCCGCTGCTGGCCGCCGCCGTCTCCCTCGCCAACTCCGACGGGCTGCTGCTCACCGGGCGGCTCTCGGTCCGCTCGCACCCCTGGCTGGCCGAGCACGCCGTGCGGGGCACCGTTCTGCTGCCCGGCACCGGCTTCCTGGAGCTGGCCGTCCGAGCCGGCGACGAGGTCGGCTGCGACCGCGTCGAGGAACTCACCCTCGCCGCGCCCCTGGTCCTGTCCGAACACGGCGGAGTGCAGGTACAGGTGTGGGTCGGCAGCCCCGACCAGAGCGGACGCCGCACCCTGACCGTCCACTCCCGGCCCGACACCGGCCAGGACGGGCCCGCCGACGAGGAACAGCCCTGGACCCAGCACGCCCAGGGAGTCCTCGCCGCCACCGACCACCACCCGGCGGTCGGGGACGAGCCCACGGCCGGGGCGTGGCCGCCGGCCGACGCCTCCCCGCTGGACCTCGACGGCCTCTACCCCCGGATGGCGGAGGCCGGCTTCGGCTACGGGCCGCTGTTCCGCGGCGTACGGGCCGCCTGGCGCTCCGGCGACGACGTGTACGCCGAGGTGGCGCTGCCCGAGGGCACCACCGCCGCCGACGCGTTCGGCATCCACCCCGCCCTGCTCGACGCCGCTCTGCACCCCTGCGCCTTCCTCGACCTGGGCGAACACGGGCGCGGCGGGCTGCCCTTCGCCTGGCAGGACGTCACCCTGCACGCCACCGGCGCCACCGCCGTCCGGGTCAGGCTCTCCCCGGCAGGTGACGACGCGGTCGCGCTGAGCGTCACCGACACCGAGGGGCGGCCCGTCGTCACCGTCGGCTCGCTCGTCCTGCGCGCCCTGCCCGACACGGTGGCGGACCCCGCCGACGCGCTCGTCCGCGAGGCCCTGTTCGAGCTGCGCTGGACCCGGCCGCGCGGCACCACCGCGGCGGCCGCCCCGGCGTCCTTCGCCGTCCTCGGCGAGGACCCGTTCGGCCTCGGCGACCCCCTCGTGCGGACCGCGGGCGCCACCCTGCCCGCCGTCGTACTGGCACCCGTCCTCGCGGCTGCCGCCGACGACCCGGCCGCCGCCGCGCACGCCCTGACCGCGCGCGTCCTCCAGCAGCTCCAGGAGTGGCTCGACGACGACGCCACCGCCGACTCCCGGCTCGTCCTGGTGACCCGCGGTGCGGTCGCCGCGCACGAGGACGAGGGCGTCGCCGACCCCGCAGCGGCGGCTGTCTGGGGGCTCGTGCGCTCCGCCCAGGCCGAGCACCCCGGCCGGTTCGGCCTGCTCGACCTCGATCCCGGCGCGCCCGCCGCCGTACCCCCGCAGGCGCTGGCCGGCGCGGAGCCGCAACTGGCCGTCCGCGGCGGCTCGGTGCTCGTCGCCCGGCTCGCCCGGGCCCGCCGGGAACGCGCCGAGACGTCCCTCGACCCCGAGGGCACCGTCCTGATCACCGGCGGCCTCGGCGGCCTCGGCCGGGCGCTGGCCCGCCACCTCGTCACCGAACGCGGCGTGCGCCACCTGCTGCTGGCGGGCCGGCGCGGTGCCGCCACCGAGGGCGCGGCCGCGTTCACCGACGAGCTGACCGTGCTCGGCGCCCAGGTCGCCGTCGAGGCCTGCGACCTCGCCGACCGGGCCGCCGTCGACCGGCTGCTCGCCGCCGTGCCCGCCGCACACCCGCTGACCGCCCTGGTGCACGCCGCCGGAGCACTCGACGACGGTGTGGTCACCTCCCTGACCCCCGAGCGGATCAGCGCCGTCCTGCGGCCCAAGGCCGACGCCGTCTGGCACCTGCACCAAGCCACCCGGCAGCACTGCCCCGAGCTGGCCGCCTTCGTGGTGTTCTCCTCCCTCTCCGGCTCGGCGGGCGCGCCCGGGCAGGGCAACTACGCCGCCGCCAACGCCTTCGTCGACGCCGTCGCGCAGCTGCGGCGCGCGGCGGGACTGCCCGCCCGCTCGCTCGGCTGGGGCCCCTGGGCCCCCACCGCCGGAATGACCGGCGGTATGACCGACGCCGACCTGGAGCGCCTGGCCCGTCGAGGCACGCCCGCCCTCACCGAGCAGGACGGGCTCGCCCTCTTCGACGCCGCCCTCGCCGTGGACGCGCCCGTCCTGCTGCCCGCCCGCCTCGACCTGCCGGTGCTGCGCGCACTGGGCGACGTACCGCCGCTGCTGCGCGGACTCGTCCGCACCCCCGCCCGGCGCTCCGTCGTCGCCGGCTCCGAAGCCGCCGCGGGACTCGTCCAGCGGCTCGCCCTCCTCGACGGGACGGACCGCACCGCGGCCGTCGTCGACCTCGTTCGCACCCAGGTCGCCGCCGTGCTGCGGCACGGCGGACCCGAGGACGTCGACCCGGTACGACAGTTCCAGGACCTCGGCTTCGACTCGCTGACCGCCGTCGAACTCCGCAACCGGCTGCGCACCACCACCGGACTGCGCACCTCCGCCACCGTGATCTTCGACTACCCGACGGTCACCGCCCTCGCCGGGCACCTCCTCGACGAACTCATGGGGGACCGGGGCGCCGCCGCCGTGGCCGCCGCCCCGCGCACCGCCTCCGCCTCCGACGACCCGATCGTCATCGTCGGCATGAGCTGCCGCTACCCGGGCGGCGTCACCTCGCCCGACGACCTGTGGCGGCTGGTGCGCGAAGGCACCGACGCCGTCTCCGGCCTGCCCACCGACCGCGGCTGGGACCTCGACGCGCTCTACCACCCCGACCCGGACCACCCAGGCACCGCGTACACCCGCTCCGGCGGATTCCTGCACGAGGCCGCCGAGTTCGACCCGCACTTCTTCGGGATGAGCCCGCGCGAGGCACTGGCCACCGACGCCCAGCAGCGGTTGCTCCTGGAGGTGTCCTGGGAGGCGATCGAGCGCGCCGGCATCGACCCGCTCTCGCTGCGCGGCTCGCAGACGGGCGTGTTCGCCGGCGTCATGTACAACGACTACTCGGCCACCCTCACCGACAGCCGCTTCGAGGGCCACCAGGGCAGCGGCACCTCGCCGTCCATCGCCACCGGCCGGGTGTCCTACGCCCTCGGCCTCGAAGGCCCGGCCGTCACCGTGGACACCGCCTGCTCGTCGTCGCTGGTCTCCATGCACTGGGCCATGCAGGCGCTGCGCGCCGGTGAGTGCTCGCTCGCCCTCGCGGGCGGCGTCACCGTCATGTCCACCCCGACCTCTCTCATCGAGTTCTCCCGCCAGCGCGGCCTTTCCCCGGACGGACGCTGCAAGGCGTACTCCGACGCGGCCGACGGCGTCGGCTGGGCGGAGGGCGTCGGCGTGCTCGTCCTGGAGCGGCTCTCGGACGCCCGCCGCAACGGACACACCGTGCTGGCCGTGGTCCGCGGTTCCGCCATCAACCAGGACGGCGCCTCCAACGGCCTGACCGCCCCCAACGGCCCCTCCCAACAGCGCGTCATCCGCCAGGCCCTGGCCGGCGCCGGACTGGGCACCGGGGACGTCGACGTCGTCGAAGGACACGGCACCGGCACCACCCTGGGCGACCCCATCGAGGCCCAGGCCCTGCTCGCCACCTACGGCCAGGACCGCGACGCCGACCGGCCGCTGCTGCTCGGCTCGGTGAAGTCCAACATCGGCCACACCCAGGCCGCCGCCGGCGTCGCGGGCGTCATCAAGATGGTCATGGCGCTGCGCCACGGGAGCGTCCCGCGCAGCCTGTACGCGGCCGAGCCGTCCCGGCACGTCGAGTGGCAGACCGGAGCCGTCGAACTGCTCGCCGAGGAAACGCCGTGGCCCGAGACCGGCCGGCCGCGCCGGGCCGCCGTCTCCTCCTTCGGCATCAGCGGCACCAACGCCCACGTCATCATCGAGCAGGCCCCCGCCCTGCCCGCCCCGGCCCCGCGCGAGGAGTCCCCGGTCACCGCCTGGCCGCTCGCGGGCCGTACCCCCGCCGCCCTGCGCGACCAGGCCGTACGCCTGCGCGCGTACGCCGAGGCGCACCCCGCTCTCGCCGCCGACGACATCGCGCTCTCCCTCGCCGCCACCCGGCCCGCCTTCGAGCGGCGCGCCGTCGCCGTCGGCAGCCGCACCGACCTGCTGCGCGCCCTGCGCGCGCTGGGCCGGGGCGAGGCCGATCCGGCACTGTGCGAGGGGGAGAGCGGCAGCGGCGGCCTCGTGCTGCTCTTCGCCGGTCAGGGCTCCCACCGGGCGGGTGCGGGGCGTGAACTGTACGGCAGGTTCCCGGTGTTCGCGTCGGCGCTGGACGAGGTGCTGGGGCACCTGGACCACGGGTTCGACGTGCCGCTGCGCGAGGTGCTGTTCGCCGCCGAGGGCAGCGAGGAGGCGGCGCTGCTGGACCGTACCGGCTACGCGCAGCCCGCCCTGTTCGCCGTGGAGGTGGCGCTCTTCCGGCTGATCGCCTCCCTCGGAGTGCGCCCCGGCGCGCTGCTCGGGCACTCCGTCGGCGAGATCGCCGCCGCGCACTGCGCCGGGGTGTTCACCCTCGCCGACGCGTGCACCCTGGTGTCCGCACGGGCCCGGCTGATGCAGGCCCTGCCCGAGGGCGGCGCCATGATCGCGCTCCAGGCCACCGAGGACGAGGTCCGCGCCCGGCTTGCCGACGGCGTATCCGTCGCCGCCGTCAACGGACCGGACTCCGTCGTCGTCGCCGGAGAGGAGGACGAAGTCCTCTCGCTGGCAGCGCAGTTCGCCGCCGAGGGGCGCAAGACCAAGCGGTTGCCGGTCAGCCACGCCTTCCACTCGGCGCGCATGGAACCCATGCTCGGCGCGTTCCGTGCCGTCGCCGACCGGCTGACGTACACCGCGCCCGTCCTGGACGTGGTGTCCAACGTGACCGGCGAGGTGGCCGCGGCCGGAGAGCTGTGCACCCCCGGCTACTGGGTGGAGCACGTCCGCCACGCCGTCCGCTTCGCCGACGGCGTGCGCGCCGCCCGCGCGGCCGGCGCCACCACCTTCCTCGAACTCGGCGCGGACGGCGTCCTGTCCGCCCTCACCCAGGACGTCCTCGGCGACGAAGCCGTTGAATGCGTCCCGCTGCTGCGCGCCGGCCGTGACGAGGAGCGCAGCACCGCCGCCGCGCTCGGCCGGCTCCACGTGCGGGGGATCGCCGTGGACTGGGCCGCGTACCACGCCCCGACCGGCGCCCGCCGGGTCGAACTGCCCACGTACGCCTTCCAGCACGAGCGCTACTGGCCCGAACGCGCCGAAGCCGCAGCGGCCCCCGCGGCCGACGGCCCCGCCGACACCGCGCTGTGGGGCGCCGTCGAGCGCGGCGACGCCGACGGCGTGGCAGGCATCCTCGGGCTGCGCGACGAGCAGCACGCCGGTCTCGCCGCACTGCTGCCCGCCCTGTCGACGTACCGCCACCACCGCGCCGAGCAGACCCTGCTGGACTCCGCCCGCCACCGTGTCCAATGGCAGCAGGTCCGCGCGGCCGCCGCGCCCGTCCTGGACGGTACCTGGCTCGTCCTGACCACCGACACCGTCGAGGACACCGCGCTCCTCGACGCGCTGCGCGGTCACGGCGCCCGCTTCACCCGCCTCACCCTGGACGACACCTGCCCGGACCGCGCCGCACTCGCCGCCCTGCTGACCGCCGCCGGGGAGCACCACGGGCTGCTGTCGCTGCTGCCGCTCGCCGACGACGGCGAACCCCGGGGGGACGACCTGCCACGAGGACTGGCGCTCGCCGCGGTCCTCGCCCAGGCCCTGCACGACACCGACAGCACCGCGCCGCTGTGGACCATCACCCGCGGCGCCGTCTCCACCGGCTCCGCCGACCCCGTGGTCCGGCCCGTCCAGGCCGCCGCCTGGGGACTGGTCCGGGTGGCCGCCCTGGAACGGCCGCACGCCTTCCACGGGCTGGTCGACCTGCCCGAGACGCTGTCCGCGCCCGCCGTGCAGCGCCTGGTCAGCGCGCTGGCCACCGCCCCGGGCGAAGCCGCCGAGGACCAGCTCGCGCTGCGCGGCAGCGCCACGTACGCGCGCCGCCTGGTCCGGGGACCCGCCGCCGCCCTTCCCAAGGACGGCACGTTCACCGCCTCCGGCACCGTCCTCGTCACCGGAGGCACCGGCGCGCTGGGCGCCGAGGTGGCCCGCTGGCTCGCCCGGCACGGAGCCGGCCATCTGATCCTCACGGGACGGCGCGGCCCCGACGCACCCGGCGCCGAGGAACTCGCCGACGAAATCCGCCGGTCGGGTGCCGAGGTCACGTTCGCCGCCTGTGACGTGGCCGACCGGGACGCACTGGCCGCCCTGCTGGCCTCCGTACCGGCCGAGCACCCGCTGACCGGTGTGGTCCACGCGGCCGGACTCGGCCAGGCCGCACCGCTCGCCGCGACTCCGCTCGCCGACGTGCGCGCCTGCGCCGCCGCGAAGATGTTCGGCGCGGCCCACCTCGACGCCCTCCTCGAAGACCGGGACCTGGACTTCTTCGTCCTGTTCTCCTCCGTCGCCGGAGTCTGGGGCAGCGCCGGGCAGAGCGCGTACGCAGCCGCCAACGCCTACCTCGACGCGCTCGCCGAGCACCGCCGCGCCCGCGGCCTGCACGCCACCTCCCTGGCCTGGGGCCCCTGGTCGGGCGCCGGCATGGCCACCCACGAGGCCGTCTCCGACAGCCTCGCCCGCCAGGGCCTGCGCTTCCTGACGCCCGCCACCGCTCTGGCCGAACTGGGCCGCGCGATCCTCCAGCAGGACACCACGGTCACCGTCGCCGATGTCGACTGGGCCACCTACGTACCGGTGTTCACCGCCGCCCGCCCCAGCCGCCTCTTCGCCGAACTCCCCGAGGTCCGCGCGCTCACCGCCGCCGCCCCGCAGGGCGAAGCGGCCGCCTCCGCGTTCGTCCGCAAGGTCCGCGCGCTGCCGGAGACCGAGCGGGAGCGGACGCTCGTGGACCTGGTGCGCCGCGAGGCCGCCACCGTCCTCGGCCACGCCTCGGCCGAATCCGTCGCCCCCACCCGCGCCTTCCGCGACGCGGGCTTCGACTCGCTGACCGCCGTCGAACTGCGCAAACGGCTCGCGACCGTCACCGGCCTGGCGCTGCCCAGCACCATGGCCTTCGACCACCCCACGCCCGTCGCGCTCGCCGCCTTCCTGCGCGGCGAGATACTCGGCTCGGCCGACACCCACGCGGCACCGAGGGCCGTGCTCGCCGGCCGCCACGACGAACCCGTCGCCATCGTCGGCATGAGCTGCCGCTTCCCCGGCGGGGTCCGCTCCCCGCAACAGTTCTGGCAGCTGATCGCCGACGGCGTGGACGCCGTCTCGGAGTTCCCCGTCAACCGCGGCTGGCCCGAGGACCTGTACGACGCCGACCCCGACGCGGGCGGCAAGACGTACTCCGTACGCGGCGGATTCCTGCACGAGGCGGGGGAGTTCGACGCCGGATTCTTCGGCATCTCCCCGCGCGAGGCCCTCTCCATGGACCCGCAGCAGCGGCTGCTGCTGGAGAGCACCTGGGAGGCGTTCGAGTCGGCGGGCATCGACCCGGCCGCCGTGCACGGCAGCGCCACCGGCACCTTCATCGGCTCCACCTACCAGGAGTACGGCACCGGCATGGACGACGCGTCCGCCGGGCACGCCGTCACCGGCACCAGTCCCAGCGTCCTGTCCGGCCGCCTCGCCTACCTCTTCGGCCTCGAAGGCCCGGCCGTCACCGTGGACACCGCCTGCTCGTCCTCGCTGGTGGCCCTGCACCTGGCCTGTCAGTCCCTGCGCAACGGAGAGAGCTCCCTCGCGCTGGCCGGCGGCGCCACCGTGATGACCAACCCGGCCCCCTTCATCGCCTTCAGCCGACAGCGCGCCCTGGCCGTCGACGGCCGCTGCAAGCCGTTCTCGGAGGCCGCCGACGGCATGACCCTCGCCGAAGGCGTCGGCGTCGTCGTCCTGGAACGCCTCTCCGACGCCCAGGCCAACGGACACGACGTGCTGGCCGTGATCCGCGGTTCCGCCATCAACCAGGACGGCGCCTCCAACGGCCTGACCGCCCCCAACGGGCCCTCCCAGCAGCGTGTCATCCGCCAGGCCCTCAGCAACGCGGGCCTGGCCCCCGCCGACATCACCGCCGTCGAGGCCCACGGCACCGGCACCGCACTCGGCGACCCCATCGAGGCCCAGGCCCTGCAGGCCGTCTACGGCCAGGACCGCGACGCCGACCGGCCGCTGCTGCTCGGCTCGGTGAAGTCCAACATCGGCCACACCCAGTCCGCGGCGGGCGTCGCGGGCGTCATCAAGATGGTCATGGCGCTGCGGGGCGGCCTGCTCCCGCGGACCCTGCACGCCGACCAGCCGTCCTCGCACATCGACTGGAGCGACGGCACGGTCGCCCTGCTGAGCTCCCCGACCGCCTGGACGGCCGGTGAACGGGTCCGCCGCTGCGCGGTGTCCTCCTTCGGCATCAGCGGCACCAACGCGCACGTCGTCCTGGAGGAAGCCCCGGAAGGCGACGCCGCGCCCGACGGTCCGGCGACTCCCGGCTCGGCACGGCCCGCGGGCCCGGCCACCGCGGAGGCGTCCGACCCGGACGGCCGGGTGGTCCCCTGGGTGCTGTCCGCCAGGACACCCGGCGCCCTGCGGGCGCAGGCCGCGCAACTGGCCGAGCACCTCGACCGCGGGGGCGCGGGCGAGGACGTACGGCCGGCGGACATCGGCCACTCGCTCACCGGCACGCGCGCGCTGTTCGAGCACCGGGCCGTGGTCCTCGGCGACCGCGCCGGGCACCTGCGCACCGCGCTCGACGCCCTGGCCGCCGGGGACTCGTCCGCCGCCGTCGTCCACGGGACCGCCGACCTCGACGGCAGGACCGTCTTCGTCTTCCCCGGCCAGGGCTCCCAGTGGACGGGCATGGCCGCCGAACTCCTCGACGAGTCACCGGTCTTCGCCGAGCGCCTGCACGAGTGCGCCGCCGCCCTGTCGGCCCACACCGACTGGTCGCTGGTCGACGTCCTGCGCCGCGTCGACGGCGCGCCCTCCCTGGACCGGGTCGACGTCGTGCAGCCCGCCACCTTCGCCGTCATGGTCTCCCTCGCCCACCTGTGGGCCTCGTACGGCGTCATCCCCGACGCCGTGCTCGGCCACTCGCAGGGCGAGATCGCCGCGGCCGCCGTCGCCGGGGCGCTCACCCTGGAGGACGCCGCCCGCGTGGTGGCCCTGCGCAGCCAGGCCATCGCCCGCGGGCTCGCGGGCTCCGGCGGCATGGTCTCGGTACCGCTGTCCGCCGACGAGGTCGGGGAACGTCTCGCGGCGCGCGGCGCGAACGTCTCCGTCGCCGCGGTCAACGGGCCGCGGACCGTGGTCGTCGCCGGCGACCCCGGGGACCTGGACGCCCTCATCGAGGAACTCGCCGCGGAGGGCGTACGGGCCCGCCGCATCGCGGTCGACTACGCCTCCCACTCGGCCCAGGTCGAGCAGGTGCAGGACGAACTGCTCGCCGCCCTGGCCCCCGTGCGCCCGCGCACCGCCGACATCCCCTTCTTCTCGACCGTGACCGGCGACTGGCTGGACACCGCCGCGCTGGACGCCGCGTACTGGTACCGCAACCTGCGCGAGACCGTGCGCTTCGGCCCCGCCGTGGCCGCCCTGCTCGACCAGGGCCACCAGTTCTTCGTCGAGGCCAGTCCGCACACCGTGCTGACCATGGCCGTCCAGGCGGTGGCCGAGGACACCGGGCACCGGGCCGCCGCCCTGGGCACCCTGCGCCGCGACAAGGGCGGCACGCGGCGCTTCCTGACCTCCCTCGCCGAGGCGTTCGTCCGAGGCGCACGGGTGGACTGGACCCGTGACTTCGAGGGCATCGGCGCCCGCCGCGTCACCCTGCCCACGTACGCCTTCCAGCGCGAGCACCTGTGGGCGCTGCCCGGCAGGCCGCGCACGACCGGCGGGGCGGACCCGGCGGACGCCGCGTTCTGGACCGCCGTGGAGGAGTCGGACGTCGAGTCGCTGGCGGCCGGGCTGCGGATGGAACAGTCCGCGCTCACCCCGCTGCTGCCCGCGCTCGCCGGCTGGCGGCGCCGCAGCCGCGACCGCGCGGCGGTGGACGCCTGGCGCTACCGTGCCGCGTGGAAGCCGCTCGGCGGACTGCCCGCAGCCCGGCTCACCGGGACCTGGCTCGTCGTCGCCTCCGCGGACGCGCCGGCCGACGCCGACGTCACCGCGGCGCTGACCGCCGCCGGGGCCGACGTACGGCACCTGGTCCTGGACGACGCGTGCGCCGACCGGACGGTGCTCACCGAGCGGCTCACCGCGGAACTCGCCGCCCCGGCCGCCGAGGGCGTGCACGCCACGGCCCCGGCGGGGGACGGCACACGCCCGACCGCCCCGGCCGGGGACGGCACGCCCCTCTCCGGCATCGTCTCGCTCCTCGCCGCCGACGAGGCCCCGGGCCGGGCCGTGCCCGCGCTCACCCACGGGCTCGCCCTGACGCTCTCCCTCGTCCAGGCCCTCGGCGACGCGCACATCGACGCGCCCCTGTGGTGCGTCACCCGGGGCGCGGCCTCCACCGGCCGCGCGGACCGGCTCACCCGCCCCGTCCAGGCCCAGGTCCACGGCCTGGGCTGGACGGCCGCCCTGGAGCACCCCGACCGCTGGGGCGGCGTCGTCGACCTGCCCCCGAGCGCCCTGGACACGCGCGGCCGGGAACGGCTGGCCGCCGTGCTCTCCGGCACGACCGGCGAGGACCAGCTCGCGCTGCGCGCCTCCGGCGTCCTGGCCCGCCGCATCACCCGGGCCACCACGGGCGGCGACCTCGGCGCGGGGACCTGGCGTCCGCGCGGCACCACCCTGATCACCGGCGGCACCGGCACCCTCGCCCCGCACCTGGCCCGCTGGCTCGCCCAGCAGGGCGCCGAGCACCTCGTGCTCACCAGCAGGCGCGGCGCCGACGCCCCCGGCACCACGGAACTCGTCGCGGAACTCGCCGAGCTGGGCTGCACGGCGGAGTTCCGCAGCTGTGACCTCACCGACCGTACGGCCGTCGCCGCCCTCCTGTCGGGCCTGAGCGCCGAGGGGCGCACGGTGCGCAACGTCGTGCACACCGCCGCCGTCATCGAACTGGCCTCCCTCGCCGAGACCGGCCCCGAGGCGTTCGCCAAGGTCGTCGACGCCAAGGTCAGCGGCGCCCGGCACCTGGACGAACTCCTCGACGACGACCAGCTCGACGCGTTCGTGCTGTACTCCTCCACCGCCGGCATGTGGGGCAGCGGCCGGCACGCCGCGTACGTCGCCGCGAACGCCTACCTCAACGCGCTCGCCGAGCACCGCCGGGCCCGCGGCGCCCACGCCACCTCCCTCTCCTGGGGCATCTGGTCCGACGACCTGAAGCTCGGCCGCGTCGACCCCGGCCAGATCCGGCGCAGCGGCCTGAACTTCATGGACCCGCAACTGGCCCTCACCGGGCTGCGCCAGGCCCTCGCCGAGGACGCGCACGTCGTCACCGTCGCCGACATCGACTGGGACCGCTACTACCCGGTGTTCACCTCCGGGCGGCCCACCGCCCTGTTCGAGGACATCGGCGAGGTGGCGGACCTCGAACGGCGGGCCGTCGAACGGCCCTCGGGCGACAGCGAGTTCATCACCCGGCTGCGGCCGATGCCGGCCGCCGAGCAGGACCGGGCGCTGCTGGACCTCGTACGCGCCGAAGCGGCCATCGCGCTCGGGCACGCCTCCCCGGACGTGCTGTCCGAGCAGCGGGCGTTCCGCGACGTCGGCTTCGACTCGCTGACCGCCGTGGACCTGCGCAACCGGCTGTCCGCCGTCACCGGCCTCACCCTGCCCAGCACCATGGTCTTCGACTACCCCAACCCGCTGTCCCTGGTGGAGTTCCTGCGCACGCAGGTCGTCGGCGCGCAGACCGGACCGGCGGCTCCCGCCGCCGTGGCCGCGACCGCCTCCGGCGACGACGAACCCATCGCGGTGATCGGCATGAGCTGCCGCTACCCGGGCGGCGTCGCCTCCCCGGAGGACCTGTGGCGGCTCGTCACCGCCGCCGGCGACGCCACCGGTGACTTCCCCCTCGACCGGGGCTGGGACGCCGAAGGACTCTACGACCCCGACCCGGACCGGCCCGGCAAGACGTACTCGACGCGCGGCGGATTCCTGGACTCCGCCACCGAGTTCGACGCGGCCTTCTTCGGCATCTCGCCGCGCGAGGCACTGTCCATGGACCCGCAGCAGCGCCTGCTGCTGGAGACGTCCTGGGAGGCCCTGGAGCGCGCCGGGATCGACCCGGCCGCCCTGCGCGGCAGCCGCACCGGCACCTTCATCGGCGCCAGTTACCAGGACTACACCTCGGGCGGCTCCGCCCAGGACGGCGCCGAGGGCCACCTGGTCACCGGCACCGTGCCGTCCGTGCTGTCCGGGCGGATCTCCTACACCTTCGGCTTCGAGGGCCCCGCCGTCACCCTCGACACCGCCTGCTCCTCCTCGCTGGTGGCACTGCACCTGGCCTGCCAGTCGCTGCGCGGCGGCGAGTCCACCCTCGCGCTGGCGGGCGGCGTCAGCATCATGGCCACGCCCAACGCGTTCGTCGGCTTCAGCCGGCAGCGGGCCATGGCCGTGGACGGCCGCTGCAAGCCGTACGCGGAGGCCGCCGACGGCATGAGCCTCGCCGAGGGCGTCGGCCTGGTCCTGGTCGAACGGCTGTCGGACGCCCTGGCCAACGGCCACCGGGTGCTGGCGGTCATCCGCGGCTCCGCCGTGAACCAGGACGGCGCGTCCAACGGGCTCACCGCCCCCAACGGGCCCTCCCAGCAGCGCGTCATCCGTCAGGCGCTCGCCAACTCGGGAGTCGCCGCCGCCGAGATCGACGCCGTGGAGGGCCACGGCACCGGCACCCGCCTGGGCGACCCCATCGAGGCCCAGGCCCTGCTCGCCACCTACGGCCAGGACCGCGACGCCGACCGGCCGCTGCTGCTCGGCTCGGTGAAGTCCAACATCGGCCACACCCAGATGGCCTCCGGCGTCGCGAGCGTCATCAAGATGGTCATGGCGATGCGGCACGGCATCCTGCCCGCCAGCCTGCACATCGACCGGCCGTCCAGCCACGTGGACTGGACGGCCGGCGCGATCGAGCTGCTGACCGGCGAGCGGGACTGGCCGCACACCGGCCGCCCGCGCCGCGCCGCCGTCTCCTCCTTCGGCCTGAGCGGCACCAACGTCCACACGGTCCTGGAACAGGCCCCGGACGCCGGACCCGCCGAGCTCGCCGGGTCCGAGGATTCCGGGGTGCCCGCGACCGCGCAGCCGCCCGGCGTCGTCCCGCTCGTGCTGTCCGGCCGCACCGAGGCCGCACTGCGCGCCCAGGCCGGACGCCTGCTCGACACGATCGCCGACCGCCCGGCCGGACTGCCCGCCCTGGCACGGGCGCTGGCCACCGGTCGCGCCGCCCTGGAGCACCGCGCCGCCGTCGTCACCGACTCCCACGAGGAGTGCGTACGGGCCCTGGCCGCGCTGCGCGACGGACTGCCGGACGCCGCCCTGCTCACCGCCCGCGCTGCCGCGCGCTCCCGCACCGCGTTCCTCTTCGCGGGGCAGGGCGCGCAGCGTCCCGGCGCGGGCCGCGAACTGTACGGCCGGCACCCGGTGTTCGCCGAGGCGCTGGACGCCGTACTGGCCCGCTTCGACCTCGCCCTGGAACGGCCCCTGCGCGAGGTGATGTTCGCCGCGCCCGGCAGCGCGGAGGCCGCACTGCTCGATGACACGGCCTACACCCAGCCCGCCCTGTTCGCCCTGGCAGTCGCCCTCCACCGGCTCCTGGAGTCGTGGGGCGTCAGGCCGGGCCACCTGGCCGGGCACTCCGTCGGCGAGATCGCCGCCGCCCACGTGGCCGGGGTGTTCTCCCTGGAGGACGCCTGCACGCTGGTCGCCGCGCGCGGCCGCCTGATGTCGGCGCTGCCCGCCGGAGGCGCGATGGTCTCCGTGGAGGCCACCGAGGAGGAGACGCTGCCGCTGCTGGCCGGCCGCGAGGGCCGGGTGGCGCTCGCCGCCGTCAACGGCCCGCGCTCGCTGGTCCTGTCCGGCGACGAGGAACCCGTCCTGGAGCTCGCCGGGCGCTTCGCCGCGCAGGGCCGCCGGACCAAGCGGCTGCGGGTGAGCCACGCCTTCCACTCGCCGCACATGGACCCGATGCTCGACGCGTTCGCCCAGGTCGCGCAGGGCATCACTTACCACGCGCCGACGATCGCCCTGGTGTCGACCGTGACCGGCGACACCGCCGGCGCCGAGCGGCTGTGCACCCCGGCGTACTGGGTGGAACAGGTGCGCGCCACCGTGCGGTTCGCCGACGCCGCCCGCCGCCTCGCCGCCCTGGACGCGACCGCGCTGCTGGAGATCGGTCCGGACGCCGTACTGAGCGGCCCGGCCCAGGACGCCGTCGCCGACGAGCGGGTCACCGTCGTGCCCGCCCTGCGCCGGGAGCGCGCGGAGGCCGGGGCACTGACCGTCGCCCTGGCCCGCCTGCACACGAGCGGTGCGCGGGTCGACTGGGACGCGTTCCTGCCCGGCAGCGGACGCGGCGCCTTCGAGGACCTGCCGACATACGCCTTCCAGCGGCAGCGGTACTGGCCGGAGACCGGCCGGACCGCCGGGCCCGGCACCGCCGAGGACCCGGTGGACTCCGAGTTCTGGGCCGCCGTCGAGCGGGCGGACCTGCCCGCGCTCGGCGCCGACCTCGGCCTGGACGACGCCACCCTGACGGCCGTCGTGCCCGCCCTGACGTCCTGGCGGCGCAAGCGTCGCGCCGCCTCCACCGTCGACGGCTGGCGTTACGGCAGCACCTGGAAGCCGCTGCCCGCAGCCCCGGGCGCGCCCGCCGCGCTCACCGGAACCTGGCTCTGCCTGGTGCCGGCCGACGGACAGGACAACGCGGAACCGCTGCGCCTCCTCGGCGGCGACCGGCGCACGCTCACCGTGCCGCAGGACGGGACGCGTGGCGCACTCGCCGCGCGACTGCGGGAACTGGACGCCCCGGAGGGCGGGTTCACGGGAGTGCTGTCCCTGCTGGCGTTCCAGGAGGACGGCCTGCTGCCGACGGCCACCGCCGTCCAGGCTCTCGGCGACGCCGGGATCGAGGCCCCGCTGTGGTGCCTGACCCGGGGCGCCGTCAGCATCGGACGCTCCGACTTCCTGCACCGGCCCGAGCAGACCGCCGTATGGGGACTGGGCCGCAGCGCGGCCCTGGAGCACCCCGCGCGCTGGGGCGGCCTCGTCGACCTGCCGGAGGTCCTGGACGAGCACGCCGTCCGACGGCTGGCGGGACTGCTCGCCCAGGGCGACGCCACCGCCACCGGCCACGAGGACCAACTGGCCGTGCGCGCCGCAGGCGTCTACGCCCGGCGGCTGACCCGCCTCGCCGCCGCCGACCCCGCGGACGCACGCCCGTACGAGCCGACCGGGACCGTCCTCGTCACCGGCGGCACCGGCGGAATCGGCGCGCACGTCGCCCGCCGGCTCGCCGCCCGGGGCGCCGCCCATCTGCTGCTCGTCAGCCGCCGGGGCGCCGACGCGCCGGACGCCGCGGAACTGGCCGCGGAGCTGCGGCAGTCCGGTACCGAGGTCACCGTGGCCGCCTGCGACGTCGCCGACCGCGACGCGCTGGCCCGCGTCCTGGCCGACGTACCGGAGCACCTGCCGCTGACGGCGGTCTTCCACGCGGCGGGGGTGGTCGAGGACGGCGTCCTGGACACGCTCGCCCCGGAGGCGTTCGCCGCCGTGCTCGGCCCGAAGGCCACCGCCGCGCGGCACCTGCACGACCTGACCCGCGGCACGGACCTGGACGCCTTCGTGCTGTTCTCGTCCACCGCGGCGAGCCTCGGCGCGGCCGGGCAGGCGAACTACGCCGCCGCCAACGCCTTCCTGGACGCCCTCGCCGAGCACCGGCGCGGCCAGGGCCTGCCCGCGACCTCCCTCGCCTGGGGCCCGTGGGCCGGCACCGGCATGGCAGGCGACGGCACCGGCATCGAGGCCAGGGTCCGCCGGGGCGGTTACGCGCCGATGGTGCCGCAGCTCGCCCTCGACGCCCTGGCCCGGTCCCTGGACCACCCGGGCCCGGCGGCCCTGACCGTGGCGGACATCGACTGGGCCCGGTTCGCCCAGGTGTTCACCGCGACGCGCCCGCAGCCGCTGATCTCCGACCTCACCGGGACCCGGCCCGCCTCCGCGGCGCAGCCGGCGGCCGGGGACGGGAACGGCCTGCGGCAGCGGCTCAGCGTCCTCCCCGCGGCCGGACGCGCCAAGTTCGTGCTGGACTTCCTGCGCGCCCAGGTGGCCGCCGTGCTCGGCCACGCCGACGCCGCGGCCGTCGACGCCGACCAGGCGTTCAGCGACCTCGGCTTCGACTCGCTGACCATCGTCGAACTGCGCAACACCCTCGCCGCGACCACCGGCCTGCGGTTGCCCGCCACCCTCGTCTACGACCACCCCACCCCGCAGGACCTCGCCGCGCACCTGCTCACCGAGCTGCTGGGCGACGCGGAGCCGCAGGACCGGACCCCGGCCGCGCCCGGCGCAGCGCACGCCACCGACCAGGACCCGATCGTCATCGTCGGCATGGGCTGCCGGTTCCCGGGCGGCGTCACCTCGCCCGAGGACCTGTGGCGGCTCCTCGCGAACGGCGAGGACGCCATCTCCGCCTTCCCCGCCGACCGCGGCTGGGACCTCGACGCCCTCGGCCGGGGCGGCTCCGCCACCCTGGAAGGCGGCTTCCTCGACGGCGTCGGCCGGTTCGACGCCCGTTTCTTCGGCATCTCGCCGCGCGAGGCCCTCGCCATGGACCCGCAGCAGCGCCTGCTCCTGGAGACCTCCTGGGAAGCGCTGGAGCGGGCGGGCATCGCCCCCGACTCGCTGCGCACCAGCGCCACCGGCGTCTTCATCGGCACCAATGGCCAGGACTACACCACCGTCCTGCGCCGCGGCACCGCCGACGTCCAGGGCCACGTCGCCACCGGCAACACGGCCAGCGTGATGTCCGGCCGCCTCTCCTACACCCTGGGCCTGGAGGGCCCGGCCGTCACCGTCGACACCGCCTGCTCCTCCTCGCTGGTCGCCCTCCACCTCGGCGTCCGCGCGCTGCGCGGCGGCGAATGCTCCCTGGTCCTGGCCGGCGGGGTGTCGGTGATGTCGAGCCCCGACTCGTTCGTCGAGTTCTCCGCGCAGGGCGGCCTCGCCCCCGACGGCCGCTGCAAGGCCTTCGCGGACAGCGCCGACGGCACCTCCTGGTCGGAGGGGGCGGGCGTCCTCGTACTGGAACGCCTCTCCGACGCCCGCCGCCACGGGCACACCGTCCTCGCCGTGCTGCGCGGCGCCGCCGTCAACCAGGACGGTGCCAGCAACGGACTGACCGCACCCAGCGGGCGCGCCCAGCAGCGCGTCATCCGCCAGGCCCTCGCCGACGCGGGCCTCGCCCCCGCCGAGGTCGACGCCGTCGAGGCACACGGCACCGGCACCCCGCTCGGCGACCCGATCGAGGCCGGCGCGCTGATCGCCGCGTACGGCAAGGACCGCGAACGGCCGCTGCTCCTGGGCGCCGTCAAGTCCAACCTCGGCCACACCCAGGCCGCCGCGGGCATGGCGGGCGTCATCAAGATGGTCATGGCCATGCGCCACGGGGTGCTGCCGCGCACCCTGCACGTGGACACCCCGTCCACCCACGTGGAGTGGGCCGACGAAGCCGTCGCCCTGGTCCGCGAGGAGCAGGACTGGCCCGCCACTGGCCGCCCCCGCCGTTCGGGCGTCTCCGCGTTCGGCGTCAGCGGCACCAACGCGCACGTGATCGTCGAGCAGGCGCCGCCCGTTCCCGAACCGGACCCGGCCCCGCTCGTCCCTTCGGTCGCACCGTGGGTGGTCTCCGGCAAGTCCCCGGCCGCACTCGACGCGCAGCTCGCACAACTCGCACAGCTCGCCGGGCCGGGAGCGGAGCCGGTGACGGACGTCGGCTTCTCGCTCGCCGCCGGACGCCCCCACCTCGCCCACCGGGCCGTGCTCGTGGCCGGTGCGGAGGTCGCCAGGGGAACGGCCGCCGAACGCTCCCTCGCGGTGCTCTTCTCCGGCCAGGGCTCGCAGCGGCCCGGCATGGGCCGCGAACTGCACGCGCGCTTCCCGGTGTTCGCCGAGGCGTTCGACGCCGCGTGCGCCGGCCTCGACCGGGAACTGGACCGCCCGCTGCGCGAGGTCCTCTGGGGTGCCGACGCGGCCCTCACCGACCGTACGCAGTACGCCCAGGCCGGGCTGTTCGCGGTCGAGGTCGCCCTGTACCGGCTGGCCGAATCGCTGGGCGTGCGGCCCGACTTCGTCGCCGGACACTCGATCGGCGAGGTGACGGCCGCGCACGTCGCGGGCGTCCTCACCCTCGCCGACGCGTGCACCCTGGTGGCCGCGCGCGGCAGGCTGATGGAAGCCCTGCCCGACGGCGGCGCCATGGCGGCGCTCCAGGCGACGGAGGAGGAGGTCCAGCCGCTGCTGGGGGAGTCCGTCTCCCTGGCGGCCGTGAACGGACCGGCATCCGCGGTCGTCTCCGGGACGGCCGACGCGGTGGAGGCCGTACGCGCCGCGTTCGCGGCGAGGGGCCGCAGGACGACCCGGCTGCGGGTCTCGCACGCCTTCCACTCCCCGCTGATGGAACCGATGCTCGACGCCTTCCGGCAGGTCGTCTCCCGGCTGTCCTTCACCCCGCCGCTCCTGCCGCTCGTCTCGAACGTGACGGGCGGGCCCGCGACCGCGGAGCAACTGTGCGACCCGGAGTACTGGGTGCGGCACGTCCGCGAGACCGTACGGTTCGCCGACGGCGTCCGCGCCCTCGGCGGGGCGGGCGCGAACGCCTTCCTCGAACTGGGCCCGGACGGCGTCCTGAGCGCCCTCGCCGAGCAGAGCCTCGCGGACGGCGGCCACGTGTGCACGCCGACCCTGCGCGGGGACCGCCCCGAGGAGGCCGCGTTCGTCACCGGCCTCGCGCGGCTGCACGTCAGCGGCGTCCGGGTCGACTGGACCCGGCTGTACGAGGGAACCGGCGCCCGGCGCACCGACCTGCCCACCTACCCCTTCCAGCGGGAGCTGTACTGGCCCGAGCCGGCCCCTCGCCCCGTGCCGGAACGTGCCGGGCGGAACCAGAACGAGTACGACGCCGACTTCTGGGCGGCGGTGGAACGCGGCGACCTGCCCGAACTCTCCGCCACCCTGGGCCTGGCCGAGGACGAGGCGGCGCTGACGGCGCTCGTGCCGGCGCTGTCCGCCTGGCGCCGGGGCCTGGACGAGGGCACGGTGGTGGACGGCTGGCGCTACCGGACGGCCTGGAAGCCGCTCGGCACGGCCCCGGCCGACGCCCTCGACGGCACCTGGCTGGCACTCGTACCGGAGAACTGCCCGGACGACGCGTGGACGGACGGGATCGTGGACGCCCTCGGCCCCGACGCGGTACGCGTCGCGGTCGACCCGGCCGACGGCGAGCGCCTCGCGGCGCTGCTGGCGGGGCTCGACCTGCGGTTCGACGGCGTGCTGTCCCTGCTGTCCCCGTCCTCGCCCCTGCCCGGCGACCTGTTTGCCGCCCTCGCCGAGGCCGGAGTCGGGGCACCCCTGTGGTGGGTCACCCGGGGAGCGGTGGCCGTGGGCCGCGCCGACGCGCCCGCCGACCCGGTGCAGGCCGCCGGGTGGGGCCTCGGCCGGGTCCTCGCCCTCGAACACCCGGGCCGCTGGGGCGGGTTGATTGACGTCGCGGAGGTCGTGGACGCACGCGCGGCCGCCCGGCTGCGTGCCCTGCTCGCCGCCGGTTCCGGTGGTGAGGACCAACTGGCCCTGCGTCCGTCCGGCGTCTACGCCCGCCGTCTCGTACGGACGGTCCCCGACCCGGCGGCGGAGGTCTGGACGCCGTCCGGCACCGTGCTGGTCATCGGGGAGGCCGACGGGTTCGGCGGGCACACCGCCCGCTGGCTGGCCCGCGCGGGTGCGGCCCGCGTGCTGCTCGTCGGCGCCTGCGCATCCGGCCCGGCCGACGTCCTCGCGGCCGAACTCGCCGCCGAACTGGCCGAGTCCGGCACCGTGCTCACCTGCACCGCCCTCGTCCCCGACGACCGGACCGCGCTCGCCGCGGCCCTGTCCGCGATCCCGTCAGGCCAACCGCTCACCGCGGTGGTCCACACCGGGTACGGGACCGGGGCGAACGGCCCCGAGCAGGTGCGCACCGCGGTGGAGGCCCTGGAGGACGCCCTCGAAGACGCGCTCGGCGAAAGGGAGTTGGACGCCTTCGTCCTGTTCTCCTCGATCGCGGGCGTGTGGGGCGTGCGCGGCCAGGAGCAGGGAGCCGCGGCGAGTGCCTGGCTCGACGCCTTCGCCGAGCGCCGCCGCGCCGAGGGCCGCACCGCACTCGCCGTGGCCTGGGGAGCCTGGGCCGGCCTGACCGGCGGCTCCCTCGACCGGCACCTGCGGCTCAGCGGACTGCCCACGATGGACCCCGAACGGGCCCTGGCCGCCATGCGGCGGGCCATCGGGGACGGAACGGCGTCCGTGACCGTCGCGGACGTCGAGTGGGAACGCTTCGCGCCCGCGTTCGGGCAGGCCCGCCCGAGCAGTCTGTTCACCGAACTCCCCGAGGCACGCGCCGCGTTGGCGTCCGACGAAGGAGGGCCGTCCGCGACCGCCGCCGACCCGGCGCCGGGTACCGGCGCCGCCGCCGTGCTGCGCACCGAACTCCTGGCCAGGCCGGAGGGGGCCGAGCGCGACGAAGTGCTGCTGGCCCTCGTGCGCCGGGAGGTGGCCGCCGTGCTCGGCTACCAGGACGCCGAGGCCATCCCCGTGGACCAGGCGTTCAAGGACCTCGGCTTCGACTCGCTCACCGCCGTGGACCTGCGCAACCAGCTGGGCCGGGCCACCGGTCTGACCCTGCCCGCCACCCTCGCCTTCGACCACCCGACCCCGGCGGCGCTCGCCGCGCGACTGCGAGCCGAGCTGCTGGAGGAGGCGGAGGACGCCGCCCCTGCGGGCGCCCCCGCCGGGACGGCCGCAGACATTGCCGGCACCGGCGACGACCCGATCGTCGTCGTCGGCATGAGCTGCCGCTACCCCGGCGGCGTGCAGTCTCCCGAGGACCTGTGGGAGCTGCTGCGCGCCGAGGTCGACGCCATCGGCGACTTCCCCGCCGACCGGGGCTGGGACCTGGAACGGCTCGCCCACGGCGACGACGAGGGCCGCGGCCGCAGCGTCACCCAGAACGGCGGTTTCCTCTACGACGTCGCCGACTTCGACGCCGCCTTCTTCGGCATCTCGCCGCGCGAGGCGGTCATCGTCGACCCGCAGCAGCGCGTCGTCCTGGAGACGGCCTGGGAGGCACTGGAGCGTACCGGCGTGGACCCGCACACCCTGCGCGGCGGCGACACCGGCGTCTTCTTCGGCGGCGGCAGCGGCGACTACCGGCCCGCCATCGGGCAGGTCGGCCACGTCGAGACCGCCCAGTCCGCCAGCCTGCTGTCCGGCCGGCTGTCCTACACCCTCGGCCTGGAAGGGCCCTCGGTGACCGTGGACACCGCCTGCTCCTCCTCGCTGGTCGCCCTGCACCTGGCCGCGCAGGCCCTGCGGGCGGGGGAGTGCTCCATGGCGCTGGCGGGCGGCGTGACGGTCATGTCCAGCCCCGTCGGGTTCGTCGAGTTCGGCGAGATGGGCGCCCTGTCACCGGACGGCCGCTGCCGGGCCTTCGCGGACTCCGCGAACGGCACCGGCTGGTCGGAGGGCGTCGGCGTGCTCGTCGTGGAACGCCTCTCCGACGCCCGCCGGAACGGCCACGAGGTCCTCGCCGTGCTCCGCGGCTCCGCCGTCAACCAGGACGGCGCCAGCAACGGCCTCACCGCCCCCAACGGCCCGTCCCAGCGCCGCGTCATCCGGCGCGCGCTGGCCAACGCCCGGCTGACCGCCGCCGAGGTGGACGCCGTCGAGGCGCACGGCACCGGCACCAAGCTGGGCGACCCGATCGAGGCACAGGCCCTGCTGGCCACGTACGGACGCGACCGGGACGCGGCACAGCCCCTGCTCCTGGGCGCGGTCAAGTCCAACATCGGGCACACGCAGGCAGCCGCGGGCGTCGCCGGAGTGATCAAGATGATCATGGCGATGCGGCACGGCGTCCTGCCGAAGACCCTCCACCTGGACACGCCCTCCTCGCACGTCGACTGGACGGCCGGCGCGGTCGACCTCCTCACGGAGGCGACCGTGTGGCCGCACACCGGCCGCCCGCGCCGCGCGGGCGTCTCCTCCTTCGGCGCCAGCGGCACCAACGCCCACGTCATCCTGGAACAGGCAACGGACCCCATGCAGGACGAACCCCTCGCCGCGACCCGGCGACTGCCGGAACCGGCCACCACCGGCACGGCATCCGCGCCCGCCGTCACCGGCACGGCATCCGCGCCCGCCGTCACCGGCACGGCATCCGCGTCCGCCGTCACCGGCACGGCATCCGCTCCCGCCGCCGCCGGGGCGGCACCCGCGGACACCCGCGTGCCGGTGTCCGCCACCACCGGCACGGCACCTGCGGACAGTTCCGCACCCGCCGCCGGCACGGCTCCGGCGCCCGGGGCCGCCGACACGGCGCCCGCGCGTATCCCCGTGCCGGTGTCCGCCACCACCCCCGACGCCCTGCGGGCCCAGGCCGCCCGCCTGCACGCCCACGTCGCGGAGCGGCCCGCGCTCGCGGTCGCCGACCTCGGATACTCGCTGGCGACCACCCGGTCCTCCTTCGACCACCGGGCCACCGTCCTGGCCGGCGGCCGGGACGAACTCCTGGCCGGGCTCCAGGCGCTCGCCGAGGGCCGTACCGGGCCGCGCGTACTGCGCGGCGAGGCCACCGCCCGCAGCCGGAAGACCGCGTTCCTGTTCTCCGGCCAGGGGGCCCAGCGTCCCGGCGCCGGACGCGAACTGCACGCCGCGCAGCCCGTGTTCGCCCGCGCCCTGGACGAGGTGACCGCCCGCTTCGATCTGGAACTCGACCGGCCGCTGCGCGACATCCTGTTCGCGGACGAAGGCACCCCCGAGGCCGCCCTGCTCGACCGCACCGACTACACCCAGCCCGCCCTGTTCGCGATCGAGGTGGCCCTCTACCGGCTCGTCGAATCCTGGGGCCTGCGCCCCGACTTCGTCGCCGGGCACTCCATCGGCGAGATCGCCGCCGCCCACGTGGCGGGAGTGTTCTCCCTGGACGACGCCTGCGCCCTGGTGGCGGCACGCGCCCGGCTGATGGCCGCACTTCCCGGCGGCGGGGCGATGGCGGCCCTCCAGGCGACCGAGGACGAAGTGCGCGAACGCATCGCCGGGGTTTCCGCGGGGGCCGGGGGCGAAGCGGTGTCGGTGGCCGCGGTGAACGGCTCCCGGGCCGTCGTCGTCGCAGGTGACGAGGGCGCCGTGGACCGGATCGCACGGTCCTTCGCCGACGCCGGCCGCAAAACTAGGCGTTTGCGGGTCAGCCATGCATTTCACTCCGTGCACATGGACGCCATGCTCGACGACTTCGCACGGGTGGCCCGGGGCATCGCCTACACCGCCCCGAGCCTGCCTCTGGTGTCCAACGTGACCGGGGCGCCGGCCGACGCCGAGCTGGTGTGCACCCCCGACTACTGGGTGCGGCACGTGCGCGAGACCGTCAGGTTCGGCGACGGGCTGCGTGCCCTCGCCGACCGCGGCGTCACCCGCTTCCTCGAACTCGGCCCGGACGCCACCCTGTCGGCCCTGGCCCAGGACGCCGAAGACCCGGGACGAGCCGCCGCGGTGACCGCCGTACCGGTCCTGCGCAAGGGGCGCGGCGAGCAGGACACCCTGCTGTCCGCCGTCGCCCGGCTGCACGTCGAGGGCTGCGCTCCGCACTGGCCGTCCGTCTTCGCGGGCTCCGGAGCCCGCCGGGTGCCGCTGCCGACATACGCGTTCCAGCGCGAGCGGTACTGGGCCCACCGGAGCCCGGCCCCGGCCGCGGAGGCGGCCGCCACCTCCGTCGGAGCCGTCGGAACGGACGACGCCTTCTGGTCCGCCGTACGCTCCGAGACCTTCGACTCGCTCGCCGGAACCCTCGACGTCGACAGCGACGCGCTGTCCAAGGTGCTGCCCGCTCTCGACGAATGGCGTCGCCGCCGCACCGAGGAGACCGTCGTCGACGGCTGGCGCCAGCACATCACCTGGCAGCCGCTCCCGACCACCGTGAACCGCACCGCGGCCCCCGCGGGCACCGCGAACCGGGCCGCTGCGCCCGCAGGCAGCGGCAGCCGTACGGCCACGCCCCCGCTCGCCGGGACCTGGCTCGCCGTCCTGCCCGCCCCCCGCGCCGCCGACCCCTGGACCGAAGCGCTCCTGGACCGCCTCGGCCCGGACACCGTCCGTTTCGAGATCGACCCGGAAACCGACGCCGACCGGGAACGGATGGCCAAGCGCCTCAGCGAACCGGCCGCCAGGGGGCGCGAGTTCGCGGGCGTCGTCTCGCTCCTCGGCTTCGAGGGGACCGGCCTTGCCCTCGACGGGACCGGCGGGGCCCCGCCGGGCGTGGCGCTGACCGCCACCCTGCTTCAGGCCCTCGGCGACGCCGGGCTGACCGCACCCCTGTGGTGCGTCACCCGGGGCGCGGTCGCCGTGGTCCCCGGAGAGCCCGTACCGGGGCTCGCCCAGGCCGCCGTCTGGGGCCTGGGCCGGGTCGCCGCCCTGGAGTACCCGCAGCGCTGGGGCGGCCTGATCGACCTGCCGGCCGCTGTTGCCGGTGACACCGCCGACGCCGCCGACGCCGCCGCCCTGGACCGGCTGGCCGCGTTCCTCGCCGCACCGGACGGGGAGGACCAGGTCGCGATCAGGTCCGGCACGCTCCACGGCCGCAGGCTGAGCCCGCTGCCCGCCACCCGTACGACCGCGACCCCGGCACCCACCCGGGACACGACGGCCGCGGGCCCGGCCGGGCGCTCGGCCGCCCCGGCCCCCACCCGCACCTGGGACCCCGAGGGCACCGTCCTGATCACCGGCGGCACCGGCGCCCTCGGCGCGCACGTCGCCCGCCGCCTCACCGACGCCGGAGCCCGCCACCTGGTCCTGCTCAGCCGCAGCGGCCCGAACGCGCCCGGCGCCACCGCCCTGCACGCCGAACTGACCGAAGCGGGCGCCGAGGTCACCCTCGTCGCCTGCGACGCCGCCGACCGCGAGGCGCTGACCGGCGTCCTCGCGGCCATCCCCGACCGGGCGCCGCTGACCGCCGTGATCCATGCCGCGGGCGTGCTCGACGACGCGGTCATCGACCGCCTCACCCCGGACCGGTTCGCGGGCGTCTTCCGCGCCAAGGCCACTTCTGCGCTGCTCCTCGACGAACTCACCCGGGACCTGGACCTGGCGGTGTTCGCCCTCTTCGCCTCGGCGTCGGCGTCCGTCGGCAACCCCGGCCAGGGCAACTACGCGGCGGCCAACGCCGTGCTCGACGCCCTCGCCGAACAGCGCCGTTCCCGCGGCCTCGCCGCCACCTCCCTCGCCTGGGGCGCCTGGGGCGGTGCGGGCATGGCGGTCGGCGACCGGGCGGCCGGGGCCGCCCAGCGGGCCGGCATCCGGCCCCTGGACCCGGACCTGGCGGTCACGGCGCTGCGCCGCGCGGTGATGGAGCCCGAGCCGCTCACCGTCATCTCCGACGTCGATCCCGCCCGGTTCGTCCGCGCCTTCACGGCCGTACGGCCGAGCAGGCTGCTCGCGGGCTTCACCGTGCCGCAGGCACCGGACGCGCCGGCCGCGGCGGAGGTCCCGCGGCAGCGCGCCGAACTGGCCGCGCTCTCCGGGGCCAGGCGCGGGCCCGCCGTGCTCCAGCTCGTACGCACGCTGGCCGCCGAGGTCCTCGGGCTGGGCGGAACCGCGGCGGTCGGCGCGGAGAAGGCGTTCCGCGACCTCGGGTTCGACTCCCTGGGCGCCGTGGAACTCCGCAACCAGCTCACCGCCGCCACCGGCCTCGAACTGTCCGCCACCCTCGTCTTCGACCACCCCACCCCCGCCGAACTCGCCGAGCACATCGCCCGGCGGCTGGACCCGGCGGCCGACGAGGACGCGGCCGGGCCCCAGGACGTCGACCAGGCACGCCTCCAGGCCCTGCTGGCGTCGGTCTCCGTCGCCCAGCTGCGCCGCATCGGCGTACTGGAACCGCTGCTCGAGCTCGCCGCCGAGACCGCCCGGGACGAAGACCACCCCGGCGGCGGTGCGGGCGAGGAAGCCGCCTACGCCGACTCCATCGACGCGATGGACGTGGACGCACTGGTCCAGGCGGCCCTCGGCACGACCGCACCCCACCCGGATTCCGCCCCCACGACCCACCCCACGTCCCACCCCGCGTCCGGCCCCACGGCCGGACCGGCCCAGCACGCCGAACCGCAGGACTGACGGAGCAGACGGAGCAGAACATGGCCACGCCCACGCCCCACGACAAGGTCGTCGAAGCGCTCCGGTCCTCGATGAAGGAGACCGAGCGGCTGCGGCGCCAGAACCAGAACCTGGTCGCCGCCGCCACCGAGCCCATCGCCGTCGTGGCGATGAGCTGCCGCTACCCGGGCGGAGTCCACTCGCCCGAGGACCTGTGGGACCTGGTCGCCTCCGGCACCGACGCGATGTCGGACTTCCCGGCCGACCGGGGCTGGGACCTCGACGCCCTGCGCGGCGCCGGAGTCGACGCGCGCGGCCACTCCGTGAGCCGGGGCGGCGGGTTCCTCGACGACGTGGCCGGCTTCGACGCCGACTTCTTCGGCATCTCACCCCGCGAAGCCACTTCCATGGACCCCCAGCAGCGGTTGCTGCTGGAGACCTCGTGGGAGGCGTTCGAGCGGGCCGGGATCGACCCGTCCCGGCTGCGCGGCAGCCGTACCGGCGTCTTCATGGGCACCAACGGCCAGGACTACGCCTATCTGCTCGTCCGCTCCCTGGACGACGCCACCGGCGACATCGGCACCGGCATCGCCGCCAGCGCCGTCTCAGGGCGGCTCGCCTACCAACTGGGCCTGGAAGGGCCCGCCGTGACCGTGGACACGGCGTGCTCCTCCTCCCTGGTCGCCCTGCACTGGGCGGTCCAGTCCCTGCGGGCCGGCGAATGCTCCCTCGCCCTGGCCGGCGGCGTGAACATCATGTCCACACCCGGCTCCCTCATGGAGTTCAGCCGACAGGGCGGGCTCGCGGGCGACGGCCGTTGCAAGGCGTTCGCGGACGCCGCCGACGGCACCGGCTGGTCGGAGGGCGTGGGCGTACTGGCCCTGGAACGCCTCTCGGACGCGGTACGCAACGGGCGCCGCGTCCTCGGCGTCGTACGGGGCTCCGCCGTCAACCAGGACGGGGCCAGCAACGGCTTCACCGCGCCGAACGGTCCTTCCCAGCAGCGGGTGATCCGGCAGGCGTTGGCGGCTGCCGGGTTGTCGGCGGCGGATGTGGACGTGGTGGAGGGGCACGGTACGGGTACGCCGTTGGGTGATCCGATCGAGGCGCAGGCGTTGTTGGCCACGTACGGGCGGGAGCGTGGGCCGGAGGGCGTGCCGTTGTGGCTGGGGTCGGTGAAGTCGAACATCGGGCACACGCAGGCCGCCGCGGGTGTGGCCGGTGTGATCAAGATGGTGATGGCGATGCGGGCGGGTGTGCTGCCGCGCACCCTGCACGTCGACGCGCCCTCGCGTCACGTCGACTGGACGACGGACGGCGTGCGGCTGCTCACCGAGGCCACGGAGTGGCCGGCCGGTGAACGGCCGCGACGGGCAGGCGTGTCCTCGTTCGGCATCAGCGGGACGAACGCCCACGTCGTGCTGGAGGAAGGCCCGGCACAGCAGCCGCCCGCCGAGCCGTCCGCCGCGCCCTCGACCGCGCCGGCAGCCACGCCGTGGCCGGTCTCGGGGAAGTCCGCTGCCGCGCTGGACGCGCAGGTGGAGCGGTTCTCGGCGGTGACGGGGTCCGCGCTCGACGTGGGCTTCTCGCTGGCGGCTTCACGGGCGGACTTCGCGCACCGCACGGTACTGGTGGACGGCGTCGAGAGCGCGCGGGGAGAGGCCGAAGAGCGTTCGCTCGCGCTGCTCTTCTCCGGACAGGGTTCGCAACGTCTCGGCATGGGGCGCGAGTTGTATGCGCGTTTCCCGGTGTTCGCGGCGGCTTTCGACGCGGTGTGCGCGCAGTGGGACGTGCCGGTGCGGGAGGTGGTCTGGGGCGAGGACGCCGACGCGCTGAACCGGACGCAGTTCGCGCAGGCGGCCCTCTTCGCCGTGGAAGTGGCGCTGTTCCGGCTGGTCGAGTCGCTGGGTGTGCGGCCGGACTTCGTGACCGGGCACTCGGTGGGCGAGATCGCCGCCGCGCACGCGGCGGGGGTGCTGTCGCTGGCCGACGCCTGCGCGATGGTGGCCGCCCGCGGTCGCCTGATGGAGGCGCTCCCGGAGGGCGGCGCGATGCTCGCCGTTGAGGCCTCGGAGAGCGAAGTCCTGCCGCTCCTGGACGATTTCGTGTCGTTGGCGGCGGTCAACGGTCCGTCGGCCGTGGTCGTCTCGGGCGCGGAGGCCGGTGTGGAGGCGGTACGCGCCCACTTCGAGGGGGCGGGCCGGCGGACCACCGGGCTGCGTGTTTCGCACGCGTTCCATTCGCCGTTGATGGATCCGATGCTGGAGGAGTTCCGTGCGGTGGTGTCGGGGCTGTCGTTCTCGGCTCCGGAGATCCCGATGGCCGTGGATGGTGCGCTGGTGTGCGATCCGGAGTACTGGGTGCGGCACGTCCGGGAGACCGTGCGGTTCGCCGACGGTGTCGGCGCTCTGGTCGCGCAAGGTGTGGATGCTTTCCTGGAGTTGGGTCCGGACGGGACGTTGTGCGCGCTGGCGCGGTTGACGGTGGACGCGGTGGATGCCGGGGAGGTCGTGGCTGTTCCGGCGTTGCGCAAGGGCCGGGGTGAGGAGGGCGCGCTGGTCGACGGGCTGGCGAAGCTGTACTGCGCGGGTGTGGGGGTGGACTGGGCGCGCTGGTACGACGGGACGGACGCGCGGGTCGTGGACCTGCCCACGTACGCCTTCCAGCACGTACGCCACTGGCCCGCGCTCACTCCTGACACGGGAGATGTGACGGCGGCTGGTCTGATCGCCGAGGCACATCCCCTGCTCGGGGCGGCGCTGCCGCTCGCCCAGTCGGAGGGCGTGGTCTTCACCAGCCGTCTCTCGGCGCAGGCCCAGCCCTGGCTGGCCGGGCGGACGACACCCAGCACGACCCTGCTGGAACTGGCCCTCCGCGTCGGTGATCACGTCGGCTGCGACCAGGTCCAGAGCCTGGTGCACACCCTGCCCCTGACGGTGCCCGTGGACGGCAGCGTCGTGGCGCAGGTGCGAGTGGGGGAGCCCGACGCGTCCGGAGCCCGAACGGTCGCCTTCTTCTCCCGGGTGGACGGGCTTCGGGTGGACGGGCCGCCGGGCGACAGGCTGGACAACACGGTCTGGACCGAGCACGCGACCGGTGTACTCGTCCCCGCCGCCGACCGGCCACCGGTGGGCGTCACCGGGGACGAGGTGGAGTGCGTGCTGTCGGGTGAGGTGGCGCGGGAGGCGGATCGGTTTGGTCTGCATCCGGCGTTGCTGGCGGAGGTGGTGCGGGAGGTCGTGGGGGAGCGGGAGTGGGTGCCTGTTTCCTGGCGTGGTGTGACGCTGCACGCGGCGGGTGCGTCGGTGGTGCGGGCGCGGATCGGTCGTACGGCGGAGGACTGTGTGTCCCTGCTGCTGGTGGATGCCGCAGGTGAACCGGTGCTGTCGGTGGCCGAGTTGGTGCTCGGCACTCCGGTGGAGCCGGTGCTGCCGGCGGGAGCACCGGACAGCGACGGGTTGTTGCGTGTGCAGTGGGTGCCGGCGGACGTGTCGGGGGCGGTCGGGTCTGCTGGGGCTGTTGAGTCACTTGGTGCGGCCGGGCTCGATGACTCGTCGTTGGCGGTGTTCCCGGTCGAGGGCGGGGATTCACCCGAGGCGGTGCACGCGGCGTGTGGTCGCGTGCTGGCCGAGGTGCAGGAGTGGCTGACGAAGGAGCGGCCCGAGCACGCCCGCCTGGCCGTTGTGGTGCGGGGCGACCTCGCCGGTGCCGCTGTCACCGGTCTGGTGCGGGCTGCGGAGTCGGAGAATCCGGGCCGGTTCCTGCTGGTGGAGGCGGAAGGCGAGTGGCCGGCTCCGGCGGTGCTGGCGGCAGGCGAACCGCATGTGCGGGTCTGCGACGGAGTCGTGTACGTGCCCCGGCTGGCCGCACTGGGAGCGGACGCGCCCTCGCTGGAGCCCTTGGCTGGCTCGCACCCGTCTCCATGGGGGTCTGGGACGGTGTTGGTGACGGGTGGGACGGGTGGTCTGGGGCGTGAGGTGGCCCGGTATCTGGTGGCGGTGCATGGGGTGCGGAGTTTGTTGCTGGTGTCGCGTCGGGGGCTGGATGCTCCGGGTGCGGTGGAGTTGCGGGAGGAGTTGAGTGCTGGGGGTGCTGCTGTTTCGGTGGTGGCGTGTGATGTGGCGGACCGGGGGGCTCTTGCCGGGGTGTTGGCGGGGGTGGGGTTGTCGGCGGTGGTGCATACCGCTGGTGTGCTGGATGACGGTGTGGTGACGTCGCTGACGGCCGGGCGGGTGTCGGGGGTGTTGCGTCCGAAGGTGGATGCGGCGTGGCATCTGCACGAGCTGACGCGGGAGATGGATCTTTCGGCGTTCGTGTTGTTCTCGTCGGTCTCGGGTGTGATGGGTTCGGCGGGGCAGGGCAGTTACGCGGCGGGGAACGTGTTCCTGGACGCGTTGGCGGTACGGCGTCGTGCGGAGGGTCTGCCCGGGCAGTCCCTGGCGTGGGGGGCGTGGGCGCCGACCGGTGGTATGACCGCGACGCTCTCGGAGGCGGACCGCCAGCGGATCGCCGCTTCGGGTGTTCCTCCGCTCTCCGTCGAGCAGGGTCTGTCGCTCCTCGACGCCGCGACGGCCACCGACGCCGCCCACCTCGTCCCCCTCGGCCGCCTCGGAGGCGACCGCCGTCCGGGAGCCGACGTACCCCCGCTGTTCCGGGGGCTCTTCAAGGGCGCCCGCCGGACGGCCGTGTCGGCGACCGCCGGCGCTCTCGGGATGCGGCTCGGCGTCCTCACCGAGGAGGAACGTGCCCGGCAGGTGCTGGAGCTCGTACGGACCGAAGCCGCCGGAGTGCTCGGACACGGGTCGTCCGCGTCGGTCGGGGCCGACCGCGAGTTCAAGGACCTGGGCATCGACTCGCTGACCGCCCTTGAACTGCGCAACCAGCTGAACCGGGCCACCGGCCTGCGGCTGCCGGCCACCCTCGTCTTCGACTACCCCACCCCCACCGCCCTCGCCGGTCACCTCCTCGCCGAACTCCTCGACGAGCAGCAGGCCGTGGACACCGACGTACGGCGGACGCCCGTCGACGACGAGCCGATCGCCATCGTCGGCATGGCGTGCCGGATGCCGGGCGGCGTGGACACCCCCGAGGCCCTGTTCGAGATGCTCCTCGAAGGCCGGGAGGGGATGACGGACTTCCCTACCGACCGGGGCTGGGACCTCGCCGCGCTCTTCGGCGGGTCCGGGCCCGCGAACCGGGGAGCCAGCGCGACCCGCAGGGGCGGATTCCTCTCCGGGCTGAGCGAGTTCGACGCCGGGTTCTTCGGGATCTCGCCACGTGAGGCCCTCGCCATGGACCCGCAGCAGCGGCTGTTGCTGGAAACCTCCTGGGAGGCGTTCGAGCGCGCGGGCATCGACCCGTCCCGACTGCGCGGGAGCCGAACCGGCGTCTTCGTGGGCACCACGGGACAGGACTACGCGTCGCTCGTCATGAACTCGCGCGAGGACGTGGAGGGCCACGCCAGTACGGGTCTCGCGAACAGCGTGGTCTCGGGGCGGGTGTCGTACACCTTCGGGCTGGAGGGTCCGGCCGTGACCGTGGACACCGCCTGCTCGTCCTCCCTGGTGGCCATGCACCTGGCCGCCCAGTCGCTGCGCAGCGGCGAGTCCTCGCTCGCGCTGGCCGGTGGTGTGACCGTCCTGTCCACGCCAGTGAGCTTCCTCGGCTTCAGCCGGCAGGGCGGCCTCGCGGGGGACGGCCGTTGCAAGGCGTTCGCGGACGCCGCCGACGGGACAGGCTGGTCGGAGGGCGTGGGCGTGCTGGTCCTGGAACGGCTCTCGGACGCCCGTCGCAACGGGCACGAGGTGCTGGCCGTCGTGCGCGGTTCGGCGGTGAACCAGGACGGTGCGTCGAACGGTCTGACCGCGCCGAACGGTCCTTCCCAGCAGCGTGTGATCCGGCAGGCGTTGGCGGCTGCCGGGTTGTCGGCGGCGGATGTGGACGTGGTGGAGGGGCATGGTACGGGTACGCCGTTGGGTGATCCGATCGAGGCGCAGGCGTTGCTGGCCACGTACGGGCGGGAGCGCGGGCCGGAGGGCGTGCCGTTGTGGCTGGGGTCGGTGAAGTCGAACATCGGGCACACGCAGGCCGCCGCGGGTGTGGCCGGTGTGATCAAGATGGTGATGGCGATGCGGGCGGGTGTGCTGCCGCGCACCCTCCACGTCGACGCGCCCTCCAGCCACGTCGACTGGACGACGGGACACATCAACCTCCTCACACAGAACACGTGTTGGCCCGAGGTGGACCGCCCCTGGCGGGCCGGTGTCTCTTCCTTCGGGCTCAGCGGCACCAACGCACACGTCGTCCTCGAACAGGCTTGTGAAGCGCCCGCCGGACCGGGCGGACTGTCCGTAGCGCCGACCGAACCGCCCGGTGCGGAGATCGTCGCGCCGCAGGTGGTGTCGGCCAGGTCGCAGGCCGCACTGGACGCTCAGCTGGAACGGCTCTCCGGGGTGGCGGAGTCCGCGCTCGACGTGGGCTTCTCGCTGGCGGCCTCGCGGGCGGCCTTCGTGCACCGCGCGGTGCTCGTGGACGGGATGGAGAGTGCGCGCGGTGTGGCCCGTGAACGGCCCCTCGCGGTCCTGTTCACCGGCCAGGGCTCGCAACGTCTCGGCATGGGGCGCGAGTTGTATGCGCGTTTCCCGGTGTTCGCGGCGGCTTTCGACGCGGTGTGCGCGCAGTGGGACGTGCCGGTGCGGGAGGTGGTCTGGGGCGAGGACGCCGACGCGCTGAACCGGACCGCCTCCACGCAGACCGGCCTCTTCGCCCTGGAGGTGGCGCTGTTCCGGCTGGTCGAGTCGCTGGGTGTGCGGCCGGACTTCGTGACCGGGCACTCGGTGGGTGAGATCGCCGCCGCGCACGTGGCGGGGGTGCTGTCGCTGGCCGACGCATGTGCGCTGGTGGCCGCCCGCGGTCGCCTGATGGAGGCGCTGCCGGAGGGCGGCGCGATGCTCGCCGTACAGGCGACGGAAGAGCAGGTGCAGCCGCTGCTCGACGAGCACGTGACCCTCGCCGCCGTCAACGGCCCCGCCTCGCTGGTCGTCTCCGGTGCGGAACAAGCCGTCGAGAAGATCGACGCGCACTTCCGGGGGCTGGGGCTCAAGACGTCCCGTCTGCGTGTTTCGCACGCGTTCCATTCGCCGTTGATGGATCCGATGCTGGAGGAGTTCCGTGCGGTGGTGTCGGGGCTGTCGTTCTCGGCTCCGGAGATCCCGATGGCCGTGGACGGCACGCTGGTGTGCGATCCGGAGTACTGGGTGCGGCACGTCCGGGAGACCGTACGGTTCGCCGACGACGTACGCGCACTGCGCGCCGCCGGAGCAACGGCTTTCGCCGAGCTCGGCCCGGACGGAGTACTGACCGCCCTCACCCGGGAGATCCTGGACGCCGAGGACCCGGCGGACGTCGTGTGCGCGCCGGTGCTGCGCAAGGACCGGAGCGAGGAGAGCACGCTCGTCGACGGTCTGGCACGGCTCCACTGTGCGGGCGTGGACGTCGACTGGGCGCGACTGTACGACGGTACGGGCGCCCGCCGGGTGGCCCTGCCGACGTACGCCTTCCAGCGCGAGCGGTACTGGCCCGTGCCGGCCACCCGCACGGGCGACGTCGCGGGCGCGGGCCTCGCCCCGACCGGGCACGCCCTCCTGGGCGCGGCCGTCACCCCGGCCGACTCCGGCGGGAGCATGCTGCTCACCGGCAGGCTGACCCTCGCCGCGCTGCCCTGGCTCGCGGACGACTTCGGCGACGGGCCCGTGGCCTTCCCGAGCGAGGGCCTGCTGGAGATGGTCCTGTGCGCCGGCGAACAGGCCGAGTGCGAGCACATCGGTGAGCTCGCCCTTACCGACCAGTCCCTCGTCCTCCCCAGGACCGGTGCCGTGGTCGTCCAGGTGACGGTCGGCGCTCCGGACGAAAACGGCACCCGTACGGTCGGCTGCTATTCGCGTCCCGAGGAACTGTCCGACGGACCGTGGGCCTGCCACGCCACCGGACGGCTGACCCCGCAGCGCACTGTCCTGACCCTGTCCGGCGACGCGCCCACGGACGCGCCCGCGATCGAGGCGTCCCTGCCCGGCCGCAGCGAGGACGCGGGGCTCTACGGTCTGCATCCGGCGTTGCTGGCCGAGGTGGTGCGGGGGATCGTGGGAGAACGGGAGTTGGTGCCTGTCGCCTGGCGTGGTGTGACGCTGCATGCGGCGGGTGCGTCGGTGGTACGGGCCCGGATCCTGCCGAATGCCCAGGGCCTGCTCTCGGCCGAGCTGGTGGACGCTGCGGGTGAGCTGGTGCTGACGGTGGCGGAGTTGGTGCTGGGGGCTCCGGCGGTGCCGGTGGAGCCGACGGGGGCGCCGGGCCGGGACGGGCTGTTGTGTCTGGAGTGGGTGCCGGCGGATGTGTCCGGGGCTTCCGGGGCTTCCGGGGCTGCTGGGTCGAATGGTGCGACTGGGGTTGCTGGTTCGTCGTTGACGGTGTTTCCGGTGGAGGGTGGGGATTCGCCGGAGGCGGTGCATGCGGTGTGTGCGCGTGTGCTGGCTGTGGTGCAGGAGTGGCTGGGCGGGTCCGGTGGTTCGTCTTCCGGGGGTTCGCGGTTGGCTTTTGTGACGCGGGGTGCTGTGTCGGGGGCTGATCTGGCGGGTGCTGCGGTGTGGGGGTTGGTGCGGGCTGCGGAGTCGGAGAATCCGGGCCGGTTCCTGCTGGTGGATGTGGAGGGTGGCGGGGAGCTGCCGGTGGGGGAGGTGCTTGCGGCGGGTGAGTCGCAGGTGCTGGTGCGTGACGGTGTGGTGCATGTGGGCCGGCTGGCGCGGCTGGGTTCTTCGCTGGGTGTGGTGGAGGCCCCGTGGGGGTCTGGGACGGTGTTGGTGACGGGTGGGACGGGTGGTCTGGGGCGTGAGGTGGCCCGGTATCTGGTGGCGGTGCATGGGGTGCGGAGTTTGCTGTTGGTGTCGCGTCGGGGGCTGGATGCTCCGGGTGCGGTGGAGTTGCGGGAGGAGTTGAGTGCTGGGGGTGCTGCTGTTTCGGTGGTGGCGTGTGATGTGGCGGACCGGGGGGCTCTTGCCGGGGTGTTGGCGGGGGTGGGGTTGTCGGCGGTGGTGCATACCGCTGGTGTGCTGGACGACGGTGTGGTGACGTCGCTGACGGCCGGGCGGGTGTCGGGGGTGTTGCGTCCGAAGGTGGATGCGGCGTGGCATCTGCACGAGCTGACGCGGGAGATGGATCTTTCGGCGTTCGTGTTGTTCTCGTCGGTCTCGGGTGTGATGGGTTCGGCGGGGCAGGGCAGTTACGCGGCGGGGAACGTGTTCCTGGACGCGCTGGCGGTACGGCGTCGTGCGGAGGGTCTGCCCGGGCAGTCCCTGGCGTGGGGGGCGTGGGCGCCGACCGGTGGTATGACCGCGACGCTCTCGGAGGCGGACCGCCAGCGGATCGCCGCATCCGGTGTTCCCCCGCTCTCCGTCGAGCAGGGCTTGTCGCTCCTCGACGCCGCGACGGCCACCGACGCCGCCCACCTCGTCCCCCTCGGCCGGATGTCCGGCACGGGCGCGCCCCGGATGCGCGGAGAGGTGCCCCCACTGCTGCGCGGACTCGTCAAGAGTGCCAAACGGCAGGCGTCCGCCGGAGGCCCCGCGGCAGGGACGCAGGACGTGCTCACCGCCCGGCTCCGGGAACTGCGTGAGGCCGACCGGCTGCGACACGTACGGGAACTCGTACAGGCGGAGGCGGCGGCCGTCCTCAGGCACGGGTCGGCACAGGCCGTCGACGCCGAAAGGGAGTTCAAGGACCTCGGGGTCGACTCCCTCACCGCGCTGGAGCTGCGCAACGGGCTCACCTCCCTCACCGGTCTGCGGCTGCCCGCCACCCTCGTCTTCGACTACCCGACCCCGGCGGTCCTTGCCGAACACCTGCTGGCCACCCTGCTCAAGGACCAGCCGGCGGGACAGGACGCACAGTCCGCGCTCCTGACCGAACTCGACCGGATGGACGCCGCGCTGAGCGCCGCCGAACCCGACGCACACACTCGCGCGGCGGTCTCCCAGCGGCTGCGCCACCTCCTGGAGAAGTGGCGCGCCGCTGACGAGGACACCGAGTCCACCGAGGTCGCGGAACGGATCGAATCCGCCTCGGCCGACGAAGTCCTCGCATTCATCGACAACGAGCTCGGCCGCCTGAGCGACCGCTGAGCCGACTGTCCGCCGTCTTTCACTTCTTCTCTTTCGCTGTAGGAAGGCTCCACCTCCATGTCGAACGACAGCAAGCTCGTTGACTACCTCAAGTGGGTCACCGCTGATCTGCACCAGACTCGCCAACGGTTGCTGGAGGTCGAGTCCGAGAAGCAGGAGCCGATCGCGATCGTCGGCATGTCCTGCCGTCTGCCCGGTGGTGTGCGGTCGCCGGAGGACCTGTGGCGGATGGTGACGGAGGGCCGCGACGGCATCTCCGCGTTCCCCACCGACCGGGGCTGGGACCTGGCGGCGCTGACCGGTGAGGGCAACGGCAGCAGTGCCTCGGTGGAGGGCGGGTTCGTCGACGCGGCCTCCTTCGACGCGGACTTCTTCGGGATCTCACCGCGTGAGGCGATGGCGATGGACCCGCAGCAGCGGCTGTTGCTGGAGACCTCATGGGAGGCGTTCGAGCGGGCCGGGATCGACCCGGCGACCCTGCGCGGCAGCCGGACCGGCGTGTTCGTCGGCACGGCGGGCGTGGACTACGTGGGCGTGGTCATGAACTCCCTGGAGGACGTGGAGGGCCACGCGACGACCGGTCTGACCGCGAGCGTGCTGTCCGGCCGCATCTCGTACGCTTTCGGCCTGGAAGGCCCGGCGGTGACCCTGGACACCGCCTGCTCGTCCTCGCTCGTCGCGCTCCACGTCGCCGCGCAGGCCCTGCGTTCGGGCGAGTGCACCATGGCCCTCGCAGGCGGTGTGACCGTTCTGTCCACGCCGATGAGCTTCGCCGGCTTCAGCCGGCAGGGCGGGCTGGCGGGCGACGGCCGCTGCAAGGCGTTCGCGGACGCCGCCGACGGCACCGGCTGGTCCGAGGGCGCGGGCGTGCTGGTACTGGAGCGGCTGTCCGACGCCAAGCGCAACGGGCACGACATCCTGGCCGTCGTGCGCGGTTCGGCGGTGAACCAGGACGGCGCGTCGAACGGTCTGACCGCACCGAACGGACCCTCCCAGCAGCGCGTGATCCGCCAGGCGCTGGCGGCTGCCGGTCTGTCGGCGGCGGACGTGGACGCGGTGGAGGGGCACGGTACGGGCACGCCGTTGGGCGACCCCATCGAGGCGCAGGCGCTGCTGGCCACGTACGGGGAGAACCGCCCCGACGGCAGACCGCTGCTGCTCGGCTCGCTCAAGTCGAACATCGGCCACACCCAGGCCGCTGCCGGTGTCGCGGGCGTCATCAAGATGGTCATGTCGATGCGTGAGGGCGTGCTGCCGCGCACCCTGCACGTGGACAGGCCGACGACGCACGTGGACTGGTCGGCGGGCGAGGTCTCGCTGCTCACCGAACAGACGGACTGGCCGGAGACGGGACAGCCCCGCCGGGCCGCCGTGTCGGCCTTCGGCATCAGCGGCACCAACGCCCACACCATCATCGAGCAGGCCCCGCCGGCGGAGACCGAGCCGGAGCGGACCGAGCCTGTCGTAGCGCCCGCCGCCACGCCGTGGGTGGTGTCGGCGAAGTCGGAGGCCGCGCTGGACGCGCAGGTGGCACGGATCGCCGCGGTCTCCGGGCAGTCGGCGCTGGACGTGGGCTTCTCGCTGGCCGCGCGTCGTACGAGCCTGGGCCACCGGGCCGTCCTGGCGGACGGGGCCGAGATCGCCCGGGGCGAGGCAGCCGGACGTACCCTCGCCTTCCTGTTCTCGGGGCAGGGTTCGCAACGACTGGGGATGGGGCGCGAGTTGTATGCGCGTTTCCCGGTGTTCGCGGCGGCTTTCGACGCGGTGTGCGCGCAGTGGGACGTGCCGGTGCGGGAGGTGGTCTGGGGCGAGGACGCCGACGCGCTGAACGGGACCGCCCATGCACAGGCGGGCCTGTTCGCGGTCGAGGTGGCGTTGTTCCGGCTGGTCGAGTCGCTGGGTGTGCGGCCGGACTTCGTGACCGGTCACTCCCTCGGCGAGGTGGCCGCGGCGCACGTGGCCGGGGTGTTCTCGCTCGCTGACGCGTGCACGTTGGTGGCGGCGCGCGGGCGGCTGATGCAGGCACTGCCCGGCGGTGGGGCGATGCTCTCCGTGCAGGCGTCCGAGGACGAAGTCCGGCCGTACGTCAGTGAGGGGCTGTCGGTCGCGGCGGTCAACGGTCCGTCGGTCGTCGTGGTGTCGGGCGTCGAGGCCGAGGTGGAGGCCGTCCGCGTCCACTTCGAGGGGCTGGGTCGGAAGGCGACCCGTCTGCGTGTTTCGCACGCGTTCCATTCGCCGTTGATGGATCCGATGCTGGAGGAGTTCCGTGCGGTGGTGTCGGGGCTGTCGTTCTCGGCTCCGGAGATCCCGATGGCTGTGGACGGTGCGCTGGTGTGCGATCCGGAGTACTGGGTGCGGCACGTCCGGGAGACCGTGCGGTTCGCCGACGGTGTCGGCGCTCTGGTCGCGCAAGGTGTGGATGCTTTCCTGGAGTTGGGTCCGGACGGGACGTTGTGCGCGCTGGCGCGGTTGACGGTGGACGCGGTGGATGCCGGGGAGGTCGTGGCTGTTCCGGCGTTGCGCAAGGGCCGGGGTGAGGAGGGCGCGCTGGTCGACGGGCTGGCGAAGCTGTACTGCGCGGGTGTGGGGGTGGACTGGGCGCGCTGGTACGACGGGACGGACGCGCGGGTCGTGGACCTGCCCACGTACGCCTTCCAGCACGAACGCTACTGGCCGCGCCCGGCGCTGCCCGTGGGTGACGTCGCATCCGCCGGTCTGATGCCCGCCGAGCATCCGCTGCTGGGCGCCACCGTCTTCCTGGCCAGTTCGGAAGGGACGGTGCTCACGGGACGGCTGTCGTGTGCCGCACAGCCCTGGCTGGCGGAGCACGCGGTCGACGGCCAGGTGGTCTTCCCGGCGGCCGGCCTGCTGGAACTCGCCGTCCGGGCCGCCGACCAGGTCGGCTGCGGACGTGTCGAAGAACTGACGCACACCGAACCGCTGGTGCTTCCCGCCGACGGCGGGGTCGCCGTCCAGGTGTGGGTGGGCACCCCGGACGAGCACGGCGCCCGGCCGGTCAGGCTGCACTCGCGGCGCGAACAGGACTCGGACGACGAGTGGACCGAGCACGCCTCGGGCGTACTGGTCGCCGGCCCGGCTGCCGAGATCCTGTACGACGCGACCACCACCCGCGAGGTGGAGTGCGTGCTGTCGGGTGAGGTGGCGCGGGAGGCGGATCGGTTTGGTCTGCATCCGGCGTTGCTGGCGGAGGTGGTGCGGGAGGTCGTGGGGGAGCGGGAGTGGGTTCCTGTTTCCTGGCGTGGTGTGACGCTGCACGCGGCGGGTGCGTCGGTGGTGCGGGCGCGGATCGGTCGTACGGCGGAGGACTGTGTGTCCCTGCTGCTGGTGGATGCCGCAGGTGAACCGGTGCTGTCGGTAGCGGAGTTGCAGCTCGGCGCTCCGGTGGAGCTGGTGAGCGTGCCGGGCCGGGACGGGTTGTTGCGCGTGGAGTGGGTGCCGGCGGATGTGTCGGGAGCCGTTGGGGCGTCTGGAACTGTTGAGCTCGGTGAGTCGTCGTTGACGGTGTTTCCGGTGGAGGGTGGGGATTCGCCGGAGGCGGTGCATGCGGTGTGTGCGCGTGTGCTGGCTGAGGTGCAGGAGTGGCTGGGTGGGTCCGGTGGTTCGTCTTCCGGGGGTTCGCGGTTGGCTTTTGTGACGCGGGGTGCTGTGTCGGGGGCTGATCTGGCGGGTGCTGCGGTGTGGGGGTTGGTGCGGGCTGCGGAGTCGGAGAATCCGGGCCGGTTCCTGCTGGTGGATGTGGAGGGTGGCGGGGAGCTGCCGGTGGGGGAGGTGCTTGCGGCGGGTGAGTCGCAGGTGCTGGTGCGTGACGGTGTGGTGCATGTGGGCCGGCTGGCGCGGCTGGGTTCTTCGCTGGGTGTGGTGGAGGCCCCGTGGGGGTCTGGGACGGTGTTGGTGACGGGTGGGACGGGTGGTCTGGGGCGTGAGGTGGCCCGGCATCTGGTGGCGGTGCATGGGGTGCGGAGTTTGCTGTTGGTGTCGCGTCGGGGGCTGGATGCTCCGGGTGCGGTGGAGTTGCGGGATGAGTTGAGTGCTGGGGGTGCTGCTGTTTCGGTGGTGGCGTGTGATGTGGCGGACCGGGGGGCTCTTGCCGGGGTGTTGGCGGGGGTGGGGTTGTCGGCGGTGGTGCATACCGCTGGTGTGCTGGATGACGGTGTGGTGACGTCGTTGACGGCCGGGCGGGTGTCGGGGGTGTTGCGTCCGAAGGTGGATGCGGCGTGGCATCTGCACGAGCTGACGCGTGATCTCGATCTTTCGGCGTTCGTGTTGTTCTCGTCGGTCTCGGGTGTGATGGGTTCGGCGGGTCAGGGCAGTTATGCGGCGGGGAACGTGTTCCTGGATGCGTTGGCGGTACGGCGTCGTGCGGAGGGTCTGCCCGGGCAGTCCCTGGCGTGGGGGGCGTGGGCGCCGACCGGTGGTATGACCGCGACGCTCTCGGAGGCGGACCGCCAGCGGATCGCCGCATCGGGTGTTCCTCCGCTCTCCGTCGAGCAGGGTCTGTCGCTCCTCGACGCCGCGACGGCCATCGACCTTCCCTACCTCGTCCCCCTCGGCCGCCTCGGAGGCGGCCCCGGGGCGCGGTTGCGCGGCGAGGTGCCCACCATGTTCCGCGGGCTGGTCCGCGGGGGGCGGCGGATGGCCGCCACCACCGCAGCCGGGGCCGGGACGGCCGTCGCGCTCGCCGCCCGGCTGTGGGAGCTGCGGGAGGCGGACCGTGTCCGTACCGTCGTGGAGATGGTCCGTACCGAGGCCGCGTCCGTCCTCGGGCACGCCTCCGCGCAGACCGTCGGCGCGGACCGGGACTTCCACGACCTGGGGCTCGACTCCCTCACGGCCCTGGAGCTGCGCAACCGCCTGACCGAGGCCACCGGCCTCCGGCTGCCCGCCACTCTCGTCTTCGACCACCCCACCCCCACCGCCCTCGCCGAACACCTCCTCGCCGAACTGCTCGACGAGGACGGAGCTGTGCGCCTGCCCGCCGCCGTGGCCACCGCGGCGGCCGACGACCCGATCGCCATCGTCGGCATGGCCTGCCGGCTGCCCGGCGGCGTCGACTCCCCCGAGGACCTGTGGGACCTCGTCCGCGAAGGACGGGAGGGCATCGCCGACTTCCCCACCGACCGGGGCTGGGACCTGGACACGCTCCTCGGCGCCGGCCCGGGCGACCGCGGTCGCAGCGCCACCGCCAAGGGAGGTTTCCTGCACGGGGTCGCCGAGTTCGACGCGGACTTCTTCGGCATCTCGCCGCGCGAGGCCCTCGCCATGGACCCGCAGCAGCGGCTGCTCCTGGAAACCTCCTGGGAGGCCATCGAGCGCGCCGCCATCGACCCGGCCGCTCTGCGCTCCAGCGCGACCGGAGTGTTCGTCGGCACCGGCGGCCAGGACTACGTCACCCTCGTGATGAACTCCCCCGAGGACATCGAGGGACACGCCAGCACCGGTCTCGCGGCCAGCGTGGTCTCGGGGCGGGTGTCGTACACCTTCGGATTCGAGGGCCCGGCCGTCACCGTCGACACCGCCTGCTCGTCCTCCCTGGTGGCCATGCACCTGGCCGCCCAGTCGCTGCGCAGCGGCGAGTCCTCGCTCGCCCTCGCGGGCGGCGTCACCGTCATGTCCTCCTCACTGGGCTTCCCCGGCTTCACCCGGCAGGGCGGCCTCGCCACCGACGGGCGCTGCAAGGCGTACGCGGATGCCGCCGACGGCACCGGCTGGTCCGAAGGCGTCGGCGTGCTCGTCCTGGAACGGCTCTCGGACGCCCGCCGCAACGGACACCAGGTCCTGGCACTCGTACGCGGCTCCGCCATCAACCAGGACGGCGCCTCCAACGGCCTCACCGCGCCCAACGGCCCCGCCCAGCAGCGCGTCATCCGTCAGGCCCTCGCCAACGCGGGCCTGACGCCCGCCGACGTCGACGTGGTCGAAGGACACGGCACCGGCACCACCCTCGGCGACCCGATCGAGGCGCAGGCCCTGCTGGCCACGTACGGCCAGGAGCGCGGCGAGGCCGGACAGCCCCTGCTGCTCGGCTCGCTCAAGTCGAACATCGGCCACACCCAGGCCGCTGCCGGTGTCGCCGGTGTGATCAAGATGGTCATGGCCATGCGTCACGACGCCGTGCCGCGCACCCTGCACGTGGACGCGCCCTCGACGCACGTCGACTGGTCCGGCGGTGACGTACGCGTCCTCACGGAGGCCGTACCGTGGCCGGACGTCGACCGGCCGCGCCGGGCCGCCGTGTCGGCGTTCGGGATCAGCGGCACCAACGCGCACACCATCATCGAGCAGGCACCGCCCGCAGAGGAGGAGCAGGCCTCGCCCGCCGACGGGCCGGCCGGGGAGCACACCGCGGAGACGGCGGGGCAGCGCGTCGACAAGCCGGGCGCGCGGCCGGCCGGCGCCCCCGCCGTGCTGCCGTGGGTGGTGTCGGGCAAGTCCGAGGCCGCCCTCGACGCGCAGGCCCGGCGGCTGTCCCCGCTGTACGCCGAGCTGCCGGCGCTCGACGTCGCGTACTCGCTGGCGGCGGGACGCGGCACCTTCGAGCACCGGGCCGTACTGGCGGACGGTGTCGAGATCGCCCGCGGCACGGCCGCGGAGAGCCGGGTCACGGCCGCGCTGTTCACCGGGCAGGGCTCCCAACGGCTCGGCATGGGGCGTGAGTTGTACGACCGCTTCCCCGTGTACGCGGCGGCCTTCGACGACGTGTGCGCGGCCCTGGACGAGCACCTCGACCGCCCTGTCCGTACGGTCGTGTGGGGCGAGGACGCGGAGGCGCTGAACGGGACGGAGTACGCCCAGGCGGCCCTGTTCGCCGTCGAGGTGGCGCTGTTCCGGCTGGTCGAATCGCTGGGCGTGCGGCCCGAGTTCGTGGCAGGTCACTCGGTGGGCGAGATCGCCGCCGCGCACGTCGCCGGGGTGTTCGGCCTCGCCGACGCGTGCGCGCTCGTCGCGGCGCGCGGCCGGCTGATGCAGGCGCTGCCCGAGGGTGGCGCCATGCTGGCCGTACAGGCGACGGAGGAGGAGGTGCGGGCGCTGCTGGTCGACGGCGGTCCGGTGTCGATCGCGGCCGTCAACGGGCCTTCTTCCGTGGTGGTTTCCGGTGCGGCCGAAGCCGTCGCGCGGATCGGCGCGCACTTCGGGGCCGAGGGCCGCAAGGTGACCCGGCTGCGCGTGTCGCACGCCTTCCACTCGCCGCTGATGGACCCGATGCTGGCGGAGTTCCGGGCCGTGGCCGCGCGTATCGCCTTCGCCGAGCCGCAGTTGGCGCTCGTGTCGAACCTGACCGGTGCCGTCGCGGAACCCGGCCTGGTGTGCACCCCCGACTACTGGGTGCGGCACGTCCGCGAGACCGTCCGCTTCGCCGACGGCGTCGGCGCGCTGCGCGACGCCGGGGTGTCCGCCTTCCTGGAGCTGGGCCCCGACGGCATCCTCACCGCCGCCGTCCGCACCGCCCTCGGCACCCGGGACGACACCTGCGTCGCCGTGCCCGCACTGCGCGCCGGGCGGCCCGAGGAGCGGGCCCTGATCGACGGGCTCGCCCGGCTGCACGTCAGCGGCGTGCGCGTCGAGTGGGCGCGGCTCTTCGACGGCACCGGCGCCCGACTCGTCGACCTGCCCACGTACGCCTTCCAGCGCACTCGGCACTGGCCGCGCACCGGGCCCGTCGAGCGGCCCGCCCCCGCCGCCCCGGCCGATCCGGCCGACGCGGAGTTCTGGACGGCCGTCGAGGGCCAGGACCTGGCCGCCCTGGCCACCGACCTGGACGTGGACGGCGAGGCGCTCGGCGCCGTGCTGCCCGCGCTGTCGAACTGGCGCCGCCACCGGCGTGACCAGGCACTCCTCGACGCCCTGCGGTTCCACGAGGTGTGGCAGCCGACCGGTGCGACCGGGGACGGCGAACCGGCCGGTGCCTGGCTCGTGGTCGTGCCCGCCGGGACCGCGGACGACGGCTGGAGCACCGCGGTACGGGAAGCGGCCGGGCCCGAGGCCCTGCACCTGACCGTCGACCCGGCGGCCGAGCGGACCGTACTGGCCGCTCGGTTGGCTCAACTCCCCTGCCCCGGTGCCGGGTTCGCCGGTGTACTGGCCCTTCCCGCCTCCGACGGGACGGCTGTCGCGGCGACCGCCGTACTCTTCCAGGCCCTGGCGGACGCCGGGATCGCGGCACCCCTGTGGTGCGTCACCCGGGGCGCGGTCTCCGTGGCCAGGACCGAAGCCCTGCCCTCCCCGGAGCAGGCGGGCCTCTGGGGACTCGGCCGGGTGGCCGCCCTGGAACACCCGCAGAGCTGGGGCGGTCTCATCGACCTGCCGGAGGCGCTCGACGCACGGACCGCCGGCCGGCTGGCCGCCGTTCTGGCCGGTACCGACGGCGAGGACCAGATCGCGGTCCGCGACTCCGCCGTGTACGTACGACGGCTGGTGCCCGCGCCGGCCGGTTCGCCCGACGCTGGCTGGCAGCCCGCCGCCGCACACCCCGACGGCACGGTCCTGATCACCGGCGGCACCGGCGGCCGGGGGAGCAGCACCGCCCGCTGGCTCGCGGCCGAGGGCGTGCGCCGTCTGCTGCTCGTCAGCCGTCGCGGCCCCGCCGCGCCCGGCAGCGCCGAACTCGTCGCCGAGCTGCGCGACTTGGGCGCCGAAGCCACCGTCGTGGCCTGCGACACCGCCGACCGGGACGCGCTGGCCGCCGTCCTGGCGGACATTCCCGACGCGCACCCGCTCACGGCCGTCGTCCATGCGGCAGCCGCCGTCGACGACGGGGTCCTCGACGACCTGACGCCGGAACGGCTGACAGCCGTACACCGGGCCAAGGCGCTGACGGCACTCCACCTGGACGAGCTGACCCGGGAACGGGACCTGTCCGCGTTCGTGCTCTTCTCGTCCGTGGCAGGCGCCGTCGGCACCCCCGGACGGGCGGCCGTCGCCGCCGCCAACGCGGTCCTCGACGCGCTCGCCCAGCAGCGCCACGCCCGTGGCCTGCCCGCGACCTCGCTGGCCTGGGGCGCCTGGATGGACGCCGAGCCCACCGCCGAGCCGAGCGTCGCGCCCACCGCCGAGACCACCGCCGCACCGAGCGTCGCGCCGGAGGCGCAGCCCGATGGTGCGGTGCGGGGTACGGGTCTGCCCGCCGGTTCCGCGTCGCATGCCCGCGCCGCCGCCGACCAGCCGCCGGCCGACAGCGGCGCCCGGCGCACCGGAGTTCCCGCCGTGCACCCCGCGCTCGCGCTCGCCGCCCTGCGGCAGGCCGTCACCCGGCCCGCGCCCACCCTGATCGTCCTGGACCTGCACCAGCCGCAGGTCCTGGACACCCTCGTCGGCCTGCGCGGCAATCCGCTGCTGGCCGGGATCCCCGCCGCCCGGCAGGCCATCGCCGACGCGGAGACGGCACGCGAGGACATCACCTCGCAGGCACACGAACTCACCCTGAGGCTGCGGGCACTGCCCGAAGCCGAGCGCCTGACCCTCCTCACCGACCTGGTACGCACCCACGTCGCGACCGTCCTCGGCCACAGCGGGAAGGCGGCCGTTTCCGCCGACCGCAAGTTCCGCGACCTCGGGTTCGACTCGCTCACCGCCGTCGAACTCCCCGCCCGCCTCAACCTCGCCACCGGCCTGAAGCTGTCCGCCACGGCCGTCTACGACTACCCGACCGCCACCGGTCTCGCCGAGCACCTGCTCGCCGAACTCCTCGGCGGGCAGCAGCCGGACGGGGCGTCGGCCGACGCCCCCCGGGCCGCTCTGGACGACGACCCGATCGCCATCGTCGGCATGGCCTGCCGGCTGCCCGGCGGAATCCGTACGCCCGAGGAACTGTGGCAGCTGGTCTCCACCGGCGGCGACGGCATCGAACCGTTCCCCACCGACCGCGGCTGGGACCTCAAGACCCTCGGCGCGGGAGACCCCGACGGGCGGGGCCGCAGCGCCACCCTGGAGGCCGGATTCGTCTCCGGGGTCGCCGACTTCGACGCGGGCTTCTTCGGGATCTCCCCGCGTGAGGCACTGGCCATGGACCCGCAGCAGCGGCTGCTCCTGGAGACCTCCTGGGAGGCCGTCGAGCGGGCCGGCATCGCGCCGGACTCCCTGCACGGCAGCCGCACCGGAGTGTTCGTCGGGACCAGCGGCCTCGACTACGCGACGCTGATGATGAACTCCCGCGAGGACATCGGCGGCCACGCGGGCACCGGCCTCGCCTCCAGCGTGCTGTCCGGGCGCATCTCCTACACCCTCGGCCTCGAAGGCCCCGCGGTCACCGTCGACACCGCGTGCTCCTCCTCCCTGGTCGCCCTGCACTCCGCCGCCCAGGCACTGCGCGGCGGCGAGTGCTCGCTCGCCCTGGCCGGCGGTGTCACCGTGATGGCGACCCCCGTCGGTTTCGCCGGCATGACCATCCAGGGCGGCCTCGCCGCCGACGGCCGCTGCAAGGCGTACTCGGACGCCGCCGACGGCACCAACTGGTCGGAGGGCGTGGGCATGCTCGTCCTGGAACGGCTCTCCGACGCCCGTGCCCACGGGCACGAGGTACTGGCACTGGTACGCGGCTCCGCCGTCAACCAGGACGGCGCCTCCAACGGCATCACCGCCCCCAACGGCCCCGCCCAGCAGCGCGTCATCCGTCAGGCCCTCGCCGCCGCCGGACTGACCCCCGCCGACGTGGACGCCGTCGAGGGCCACGGCACCGGCACCGCACTCGGCGACCCCATCGAGGCACAGGCGCTCCTGGCCACCTACGGCCGGGGCCGCGACCCCGAGCGGCCGCTGCTGCTCGGTTCGCTGAAGTCCAACATCGGGCACGCCCAGGCCGCCGCCGGTGTGGCAGGCGTGATCAAGACCGTGCTTGCCCTGCGGCACGGCGTCCTGCCCAGGTCCCTGCACATCGACGAGCCTTCGACGCACGTCGACTGGACCGCCGGTGCGATCGACCTGCTCACCGAGGCCAGGCCGTGGCCGGCAGTGGACCGCCCCTGGCGGGCGGGCGTCTCCTCGTTCGGGATCAGCGGCACCAACGCCCACACGATCATCGAGCAGGCCCCGCCCGCCGAGACCGCAGCGCCCGCTCCCGACGCGCCTCCCGTACGGGCGGCCGCCGTGCCGTGGCCGGTGTCGGGGGCCACCTCCGCGGCCCTGGACGAGCAGCTCGCCCGCCTCACGGCCGACACCGTGGGCCGCGACCCGCTCGATGTGGGCCTCTCCCTCGCCACCACCCGTACCGCACTCGCGCATCGCGCGGTGCTGCTCGACGGAACGGAGGTCGCCCGCGGCGAGGCCTCCGGTCACACCACCGCCTTCCTGTTCTCCGGGCAGGGCGCCCAGCGACTCGGCATGGGCCGCGAACTCCACGCCCGCTTCCCCGTGTTCGCCGACGCCTTCGACGCCGTGTGCGCGGAACTCGACCCGCACCTGGAACGACCGCTGCGCGAGGTGATCTGGGGCACCGACACCGAGTCGGCCGACCGGACGGCGTACGCCCAGACCGGGCTGTTCGCCGTCGAGGTGGCCCTGTTCCGGCTGCTCGCCGCACTCGGCGTACGTCCGGAGTTCGTCGCGGGGCACTCCGTCGGCGAGATCGCCGCCGCCCACGCGGCCGGAGTGTTCTCACTGGCCGACGCGTGCACGCTGGTCGCGGCACGCGGGCGGCTGATGCAGGCGCTGCCCGAGGGCGGCGCGATGCTCGCCGTACAGGCCACGGAGGACGAAGTCGCACCGCTGATCGGCAAGTCGACCTCCGTCGCGGCGGTCAACGGTCCGTCGTCCGTGGTGGTGTCCGGTGCGGAGGACCAGGTGGAGGCCGTACGGGCCCACTTCGCGGCCCTGGACCGCAAGACGACCCGCCTCCGGGTCTCGCACGCCTTCCACTCACCGCTGATGGACCCGATGCTGGACGAGTACCGGGCCGTCGTCGCCACGCTCGCCGTCGCCGAGCCGCAGGTCCCGCTCGTGTCCACCCTCACCGGCGCGCCGGCCCCGGCCGCACAGCTCGGCGACCCCGAGTACTGGGTGCGGCACGTGCGGGAGACCGTCCGCTTCGCCGATGCCGTGCACGCCCTGCGCGAGGCGGGGGCATCCGCCTTCCTGGAGGTCGGCCCCGACGGCACTCTCTCCGCCCTGGCCCCGCAGAGCCTCACCGAGGACGCCGAGCAGTGCGTCTGCGTCCCCGTGCTCAGGGCCGGCAGGTCCGAGGAGAGTGCCCTGGTCACCGCCCTGGCCCGGTTGCACGTCAGCGGCGTGGCGGTCGACTGGCCGCGGCTCTTCGACGGCACCGGCGCCCGCCGCACCCCGCTGCCCACCTACGCCTTCCAGCACGACCGGTACTGGCCGCGTCCCGCGCCCCTGTCCGGGGACGTGACCTCGGCCGGGCTGGTGCCCGCCGAACACCCGTTGCTCGGCGCGGCCGTCCCGCTCGCCGGATCCGACGGCGTGCTGTTCACCAGCAGGCTCTCGCTCCGCGTCCACCCCTGGCTGCTCGACCACCGCGTCGACGGGGCGGCCCGCTTCCCGGACACCGCCTTCCTCGAACTCGCCGTCCGGGCGGGCGACCAGGTCGGCTGCGGACACCTCAGGGAGTTCGCCGTCACCGCACCGCTGCCGCTCGACCACGCCGAACCGGTGATCCAGGTGTGGGTCGGCGCCCCCGACGGGGACACCGGTGACCGTACGGTCGCCTGCTACGCCCGGCCGCACGACGCGGCCCCCGACGAGCCGTGGACCCGGCACGCCTCCGGCACCCTGACCGCGCAGCCCTTCAGTGCCCCGCCGGCCCCGTCGGTGTGGCCGCCGACCGGCGCCGCCGCCGTCGACCTCGACGGCTTCTACGGGGACGCCGGTCCCGGACCCGTCTTCCAGGGCCTCACCAGGGCCTGGCTGCACGGCGATGACGTGTTCGCCGAGGTGCGCCTGAGGGGCGAGGCCGCCGACGACGCCCGTTACTTCGGCCTGCACCCGGCACTGTCCGCGGCGGCCCTGCACGGAGCCGTCCTGCTCGGCATCGGCGGCGAGGACCGGTTGCCGAGGCCGCGGTCCTGGCAGGACCTCACCCTGCACGCGGGCGGCGCGTCGGTGCTGCGGGTCAGGCTGAGCCGGTCCGCCGAGGACACGGTGCTCATCGGTGCGTACGACGCCGAGGGCGCGCCCGTCCTGTCCGCGGCCTCGGTTGCCCTGGCCGCCGGCGAGGAGGCGACCGAGGAGGTCCGCTCGACCGCACGCGAACCGCTGTTCCACGTGGAGTGGATACCCGCCGACACCGAAGGCGGACCGGCCCGCGAGGCGCACGTCCTCGCGTTCGGCGACACCGACCCCTACGGGTTCGGTGCCCGTGCCGCCTCCCTCGCCGAACTCGCCGCCTCGGGAAGCCAGTTGCCCGACCTGGTCGTCGTACCGCTGCCCGAGTGCACCGGTGGCGACGTGCCGCAGGCGGTGCACGCGCTGACCGGCCGGGTACTCGCCCTGGTGCAGGAGTGGCTCGAAGGGGAGCGGTTCGCCGCCTCCCGGCTCGTCTTCGTCACCCGCCGGGCGATCCGCGCCGTGGACGGCGACACCGTCACCGACCTCTCGGGCGGGTCTGCCTGGGGCCTGGTGCGCTCGGCGAACTCCGAGCACCCCGACCGGTTCGCCCTCCTCGACACGGAGAAGGACACCGACGTCGCCGACGCCCTCCAGCTCCTCGCCGGGCCGCTGGTCGCCGGCGAGGCCCAGTTCGCCGTGCGCGGCGGCACCCTGCACGTCGGCCGGCTCGCCCGGCTGGCGACGGCCCCGAGCCTGCTGCCGCCCGCCGGAGCGGGCTGGCGGCTGGCGCTGCCGGACGGCGGCAGCGCCGAAGACCTGCGGCTGGTGCCGTGCCCGGACGCGGAACGGCCGCTGGCCGAGGGCGAGGTACGCGTCGCCGTCACGGCGGCCGGCCTCACCGGCGGGGCCGTCACCGAAACCGTCGTCCGGACCACCGGCGGACCGGTCGCCCGGATCGCGGGCACCGTCAGCGAAACCGGTCCCGGAGTGACGGGGCTGCGGGCCGGAGACCGTGTGATGAGCGTGGAGCCGACCGCGGTCGCCACCCTCGCCGTCCTGGACCGGAACGGGATCGCCCCCGTACCGGACGGCTGGACCTGGATACAGGCGGTCGCCACCGGGTCCGGTACGGCGGCCCCGGCCGGCCAGGGCGCCCCGACCGCCTCCGGCACCCCGGCCGTCGCGGTCGAACCGGCCACCGGGACCGCCTCAGGCACCCCGGCCCCTCCGGCCCTCTCCGGCACCCGACCCGTCCCGTACGGCACCCCGACTCACCTCCCGACGTACGACATCCGGCACGCCCGGACAGCCCTGCGCACCCTCACCTCCGACGCCGGGCCCCTGCACGGCGCGGTGCTCACCATGCCGCCCGCCTGGAACCCGGAGGGCACCGTCCTCGTCACCGGCGGCACCGGCGCCCTCGGCCGCCACCTCGCCCGCAGGCTGGCCGCCCGCGGCGTCCGGCACCTGCTGCTCACCAGCCGACGCGGTCCGGCCGCACCCGGCGCCGCCGACCTCACCGCCGAACTGGAGGCCCTGGGCGTACACGTCACGGTCACCGCCTGCGACACCGCCGACCGGCAGGCCGCGGCCGACCTGATCGCGGGCATCCCGGCCGCGCACCCGCTCACCGCCGTGATCCACACGGCCGGTGTGCTGGACGACGGCGTCATCACCGCCCTCACCCCCGAACGGCTCTCCGACGTCATGCGGCCGAAGGTCGACGCGGCCTGGAACCTGCACGAGGCCACCCAAGGTCTCGCCCTCGCCGCCTTCGTGACGTTCTCCTCCATCGCCGGCCTCATGGGCAGCCCCGGCCAGGGCAACTACGCCGCCGCCAACTCCTTCCTGGACACCCTCGCCGACCACCGCGCGGCCCTCGGACTGCCCGGCACCTCCCTGGCCTGGGGTCCCTGGGTCCAGGACGACGGCATGACGAGCGAACTCAGCGACACCGACATGCGGCGCATGCAGTCCGGCGGCATGCCCCCGCTCTCCATCGAGCAGGGCCTCACCCTGTTCGAGGCAGCTCTGGGCTCCGCCGAACCGCTCGTCATCCCGATCGGGCTGACCGGCGGGGGAATGCGCCCGCAGGGCGAGGTCCCGCCGCTGTTCCGGGGGCTGGTACGGACCGCCCGCCGGGCCGCCGCCAACACCGCGGGCGGTCAGGACGCCGCCGCCGACCTCACCCGCAGGCTCGTCGCGCTCAGCGAGAAGGACCGCCTGCGCCACCTCACCGACCTGGTGCGGACCGAGGCCGCGTCCGTGCTCGGGCACGCCTCGGCCGACGAGGTGGAGGCCGGCCGGGACTTCTACGAGCTCGGCTTCGACTCGCTGACCGCCGTCGAGCTGCGCAACAAGCTCGCCGCGGCCACCGGCATGAGGCTTTCCGCCACGGTCGTCTTCGACAACAGGACACCCGCCGAACTCGCCCGCTGGCTGCGCGGCGAACTCGCCCAGCAGACCCCGGCCGACGACGCGGCGGGCGGCGGAGCCTCCCTCGGCCTCGCCCCCGGGGAGTCCGAACCCGGCTCGCTGGAAAGGCTGTTCACCGACGCCCTCGCCTCCGGCAAGGTCCCCGAGGCCCAGCGCATGCTGGCCGCCGTGGCCGCGCTGCGCCCCACCTTCGAGGCATCGGCCGAACTGGAGGACCTGCCCCACGCCTCCGCCCTCTCCGAAGGACCCACCGCCCCGAAACTCGTCTGCGTCAGCGCGCCCACCGCCAACGCGGGCGTCCACCAGTACGCCCGTCTCGCCGCGCACTTCCGGGGGAAGCGGGCCGTGGCGGCACTGCCCCTGGTGGGCTTCGAGACCGGGGAACGGCTGCCCGCCACCCCGGAGGTCGCCACCCGGGTGATCGCCGAGAGCGCCCTGCGGGAGGCCGACGGCAAACCGTTCGTCCTCGTCGGCCACTCCTCCGGCGGGTCCTTCGCCTACGCGGCGGCCGGACTCCTCGAACACACCTGGGGCATCAAGCCCGCCGGTGTGGTGCTCCTGGACACCTACAGCTTCCAGCACAACGACGGCGAAGGCGTCGACTACCAGGGCATGATGCGCCTCAACTTCGCGGGCGGGGAAGCCTCGGCCGGCACGGCGGAGGGCTCGGTGGTCCGGCTGACCAGCGCCCGGCTGTCCGCCATGGGCCGCTGGATGGTCCTGCTCAGCAGGCTCCGGGTGCAGCACACCAGCGCACCCGTGCTCCTGGTGAAGTGCGCGAAGCAGTTGTACGGAGCCGACGGCCGGCCGATCGAACAGCAGCCGTCCGTACAGAGCGCGCCCCTGGTCGCCGGAGCGCAGGAGCGGCCCGTGGACGCCGACCACCTGTCGATGATCCGCGAGGACTCGGCGCGGACCGCGCAGATCATGGAGGAATGGCTCACCGAGCACGCGCGCACCGACCGGGGCTGACCCCGCCGAACCGGCGCACCGGGCCCCTTCCCCCGGGGTTCGGTGCGCCCTCCCCACGTCCCGCCGTCCGGCACGGGCTCCGCGGCGCGCCGGGACGATGCGGGCAGGGCCTCGGGCGGCCCCGGGAAGCCTCTAGGGAAATTCGGAGTCGGCCCTCGTGAGACTGGGCGGGAAACCCCGGCATCTCACCTCGAGAGGTTGACATCCTGATGTCGAACGAGCAGAAGCTTCGCGATTATCTGAAGCGAGCCATCGCCGATCTCGACGAGACGCGCGAGCGACTGCGTGAGGTGAACGACAAGAACCGGGAGCCCATCGCGATCGTCGGCATGGCCTGCCGCTACCCGGGCGGCGCCGACACTCCCGAGCGGCTGTGGGAGCTGGTGCGCGACGGCGTCGACGCCGTCTCCGCCTTCCCCACCGACCGCGGCTGGGACCTCAAGGGCCTCTACGCCGGCACCGGCACGTCCACCGCGGGCACGTCCGCCGACGCCCCGGCCCCCGGCGACCCGGGCGGCGAAGGCGCGGCGTACCCCCGCGAGAGCGGCTTCCTGCACGGCGCGGGCGAGTTCGACGCGGGCTTCTTCGGGATCTCACCGCGTGAGGCCCTCGCCATGGACCCGCAGCAGCGGCTGATGCTGGAGACGGCCTGGGAGGCGATCGAGCGGGCCGGCATGTCCCCGCACGCCCTGCGCTCCACCCGGACGGGTGTGTTCATCGGCGCCGGGCACGGCGGCTACGACACGGCGGCCACGGCTCCCGCCACCGGACAGGTGCGCGAAGACGTCGCGGGTCACCTGCTCACCGGCAACACCGTCAGTGTCGCCTCGGGCCGCATCTCGTACGTCCTGGGCCTGGAGGGCCCGGCCATCACCGTCGACACGGCCTGTTCCTCGTCGCTGGTGGCCCTGCACCTGGCGGTGCAGTCGCTGCGCCGGGGCGAGTGCACGCTCGCCCTCGCCGGCGGCGTCACGGTCATGGCCACCCCGCAGATGTTCGCGGAGTTCGGCCGCCAGCGCGGCCTGGCCGCAGACGGCCGCTGCAAGCCCTTCTCGGCCGCCGCCGACGGAACGGCGTGGAGCGAGGGCGCCGGTGTCCTCCTCGTCGAGCGGTTGTCCGACGCCCTGCGCAACGGCCATCCGGTACTGGCCGTCGTACGCGGCTCCGCCGTCAACCAGGACGGCGCCAGCAACGGCCTCACCGCACCGAACGGTCCCTCGCAGCAGCGCGTCATCCGGCGGGCACTGGCCGACGCGGGCCTGGCCGCCACCGACGTGGACACCGTCGAGGCGCACGGCACCGGCACCCGGCTGGGCGACCCCATCGAGGCCACCGCACTGCTGGCCGCCTACGGCCAGGGGCGCCCGGCGGACCGGCCACTGCTCCTGGGCTCGATGAAGTCCAACATCGGCCACACCCAGGCCGCCGCCGGTGTCGCGGGCGTCATCAAGACCGTGCTCGCCATGCGCCACGGCGTGCTGCCCGCGACCCTGCACCTGGACGAGCCGTCCCCGCACGTCGACTGGTCGGCGGGCAGCGTACGGCTGCTCACGGACGAGACCGCCTGGCCCGCGGCGGACGACCGGCCGCGACGGGCCGCCGTCTCCTCGTTCGGCGTCAGCGGCACCAACGCCCACGTCATCCTCGAACAGCCACCGACCGCGCCGACCGCTTCCGACGACAGCCCCGGCAGCTCCCCCGCCTTCGACAGCTCCGGGGCGCTGCCGTGGCTCCTCTCGGCGAAGACGGCCGACGCACTGCGCGACCAGGCTGTACGCCTTGCCGAACACGTGCGCGCCCGAACGGAGTTGGGCGTCACCGACATCGCCTTTTCGCTCGCCACCACGCGGGCCCCGCTGGAACACCGGGCCGCGATCGTGGCCGATGACCGGGCGGGCCTGCTGGCGGGCCTCGACGCTCTGGCGGAGGGCGGGGGAACGTCGTCGTCCGCGGACAAGGGCCCCCTGGCGATGCTCTTCACCGGTCAGGGGTCGCAACGCCTGGGCATGGGGCGTGAGTTGTATGCCCGTTTCCCGGTGTTCGCGTCGGCGTTCGACGCGGTGTGCGCGGAGCTGGACGTCCCGGTGCGGGAGGTGGTGTGGGGTGAGGACGCGGAGGCGCTGAACCAGACGGTGCACGCGCAGGCAGCGCTGTTCGCCGTGGAGGTCGCGCTGTACCGCCTCGTGGAGTCGTGGGGCGTGAAGCCGGACTTCGTGGCGGGTCACTCCATCGGTGAGGTGGCTGCGGCGCATGTGGCCGGGGTGTTCTCGCTGGCCGACGCGTGTGCGCTGGTGGCTGCGCGTGGGCGGTTGATGCAGGCGCTGCCCGAGGGTGGCGCGATGCTGGCCGTGCAGGCGACGGAGGAGGAAGTCCTGCCGCTGCTGGGCGAGTTGGTCTCGGTCGCGGCGGTCAACGGTCCGTCGTCGGTGGTGGTGTCCGGCGCGTCGGAGCAGGTGGAGGCCGTACGGGCCCACTTCGAAGCGCAGGGCCGCAAGACGACCCGCCTCCGGGTCTCGCACGCGTTCCATTCGCCGTTGATGGACCCGATGCTGGACGAGTTCCGTGCGGTGGTGTCGGGGCTGTCCCTCTCCGCCCCCGCGATTGCGATGGCGGCTGGTGCCGAGTCGGTGTGTGATCCGGAGTACTGGGTGCGCCACGTCCGTGAGGCGGTGCGCTTCGCGGACGAGGTGCGGTTCCTGTCCGGCCAGGGTGTGCGGCGGTTCCTGGAGCTGGGTCCCGACGGGGTCCTGTCCGCGATGGCTGCCGACTGCCTGCCCGTAGGCGGCGACGCTGTCCTCGTACCCGTACTGCGCAAGAACCGCGACGAGGAGGCGTCCGCCCTCCAGGCCGTGACCCGGCTCCACGTGGACGGGGTCGAAGTCGACTGGGCCGCGTTCTTCTCCGGCACCGGCGCGCGCGTCGTCGAGCTGCCCACCTACGCCTTCCAGCACCAGCGCTACTGGCTCCCGGCCGACGGCAGGGACCTGCTGCGCGACGCCGGTCCGGCCGTCGCCGCCGACCAGGTGGAGGCGGCCTTCTGGGAGGCCGCCGAACGCGGCGACCTGGCCGCGGCCTCCGCCGTACTCGGCATCGAGGGCGCGCCCGCCGAAGCGTCCCTCGACGAACTGCTCCCGGTCCTCGGCGCCTGGCGCGCCAAGCGGCGCGGCCTCGCCACGATCGAGTCGTGGGCCTACCAGGCCACCTGGACCGCCCTTGACGCCCCCGGTACCGGGCTGCCGTCCGGCTCCGGCTGGCTGGCCGTCGTACCCGACCACCTGGCCGAGGACGAGTCCCTGGCCGCGCTGCTCGCCGGCCTCACCGACCTCGGGGCAGACGTCGAACGGCTCCTCGTGCCCACCGTCGACGACGCCGAGTCCCTCGCCGCGAAGGTCCGTACGGCCCTGGCCGAGGTCTCCGCGGGGCCGGTGTCCGGCGTGCTGTCCTTCCTCGCCCTCGACGAGCGCCCGCACCCCGCCCACCCCGCGGTCCCGCGCGGCCTCCTCGCCACCGCGGACCTGCTGCGAGCCCTGGAGGCAGCGGAGGCGGAGGCGCCGTTGTGGTGCCTGACCCGCGGCGCGGTGTCCGTCGACGGCACGCAGCCGCCGACCGGTCCGCTCCAGGCCCAGACCTGGGGACTCGGCCGGGTCGCGGCGCTGGAGTTCCCGCAGCGCTGGGGCGGGCTCATCGACCTGCCCTCCGCCCCCGACGCGGGCGCGGGCGGCACCGCCGGCGCCCTCGACGGCTGTGACCTCGCGGCCCGGGTGGCCGACGTGCTCGGTGCGGACACCGGGGAGGACCAGGTCGCCGTACGGTCCTACGGAACGTACGGCCGACGCCTCACCCACGACGTCCCCGCACAGGACACGGACCAGTGGTCCGCCCCGCGCGGCACCGTCCTCGTGACCGGCGGTACGGGGGCCCTGGGCGGCCGTGTCGCCCGCTGGCTGGCCGGGGCGGGTGCCGAGCACCTGTTGCTGGCCGGCCGCCGGGGCCCGGCGGCGGAAGGCGTCGGCGAACTGGTCGCCGAACTGGAGGAGACGGGCGTACGGGTGACCGTCGCGGCCTGCGACACCGCGGACCGGGTCGCGCTCGCCGCCCTCCTCGACGCCGTACCCGCCGAGCTGCCGCTTCGCGGAGTCGTCCATGCCGCCGGTGTCCTCGACGACGGCGTCCTGGACGCGCTGACCGGCGAGCGGTTCGAGACCGTGCTGCGCGCCAAGGCGGAGTCCGCCCGGCTGCTCGACGAACTCACCCGCGCCACCCGTGTCTCCCGTACCGCAGAGGAGGGGTGCGAGGGCGGATCGCGGGACGGGCGGGGTGGCATTCCGCAGGATCCGCACGGCAGTGACCCGCACGGCGGCCACCCGCTGTCGATGTTTGTGCTGTTCTCCTCCGTCACCGGTGTCCTCGGCAACGCGGGACAGGCCAACTACGCCGCCGCCAACGCCTACCTGGACGCCCTCGCCGAGCAGCGCCGCGCCGCCGGGCTGCCCGCCACCTCGGTGGCCTGGGGCTCGTGGGCCGACGCCGGAATGGCAGCCGGCGACGACGCCCTCACCCACCGGATCCGCCGCGGCGGCATGACCCCGATGGCGCCCGAACTCGCCCTCGCCGCCCTCCAGCGGGCCCTCGCGAGCGATGCCGCCTGCGTGACGGTCGCCGACATCGACTGGAACACCCTCGGCCCGATCCTCTCGGCCACCCGGCCCAGCCCACTGATCGACGACCTGCCCGAGGTACGGCGACTCGCGGAGACCGCGCGGAACCGGACCGGGGCGGCGTTGCCGCTGCGCGCACGCCTGCTCGCCCTGGCGACCCCCGCCGAGCAGGAACGCGCCCTGAACGACCTGCTCCGCGAAGAGATCGCCCACGTCCTTGGGCACGCCTCCGCGGGCGCCGTCGACGTCAACCGCGCCTTCCGCGACCTGGGCTTCGACTCGCTGACCGCCGTGGAGCTGCGCAACCGGCTCACCGCCCGCACCGGCCTTCGGCTGCCCGCCACGCTCCTGTTCGACCACCCGACGGCCGCCGCGGTGGCCGCGCATCTGCGCGCCGAACTGCTGGACGGCCACACACCCGCCGGGGCCGCCCCGGCCGCCCGCGCCGGGGCGGACGACGAGCCGATCGCGATCGTCTCCATGGCCTGCCGCTTCCCCGGCGGCGTCGGCTCCCCGGAGGAGTTCTGGGAACTGCTCGCCCGGGGCGGCGACGGAGTGTCCGCGCTGCCCACCGACCGGGGCTGGGACACCGAGGGGATCTACCACCCCGACCCGGAGCACCAGGGCACCAGCTACGTCCGGGAGGGCGGCTTCCTCACCGGACTGGCCGGTTTCGACGCCGAGTTCTTCGGGATCTCGCCGCGCGAGGCCCTCGCCATGGACCCGCAGCAGCGGCTCCTCCTCGAAACGGCCTGGGAGACCGTCGAGCGCGCCGGCATCGTCCCCGACACCTTGCGCGGAAGCGCGACCGGCGTGTTCGTCGGCTCCAACTTCCAGGACTACCAGCAGGTTCTGGGCACCGCCGAGGACGACGTCACCGGACACCTGATGACCGGCAACGCGGCCAGCGTGGTCTCCGGCCGGGTGTCGTACGCCTTCGGCCTGGAGGGCCCGGCGGTCACCGTGGACACCGCCTGCTCCTCCTCGCTGGTCTCCCTGCACCTCGCCGCCCAGGCGCTGCGCCGCGGTGAGTGCACCCTCGCCCTGGCGGGCGGCGTCACCGTCATGTCGACCCCGCACATGTTCGTGGAGTTCTCCCGGCAGCGCGGTCTCGCGGCCGACGGGCGCTGCAAGCCGTTCGCGGGCGCCGCGGACGGCACGGGCTGGGCGGAGGGCATCGGCCTGCTGCTGGTGGAACGCCTCTGCGACGCCCGGCGCAACGGACACCCCGTCCTCGCCGTGCTCCGCGGCTCCGCCGTCAACCAGGACGGCGCCTCCAACGGCCTGACCGCCCCCAACGGCCCCTCCCAGCAGCGCGTCATCCGCCGCGCCCTGGCCGACGCGGGACTCGGGGCCGACGAGGTCGACGCGGTGGAGGCGCACGGCACCGGCACCCGGCTCGGCGACCCGATCGAGGCGCAGGCGCTGCTCTCCACGTACGGGCGGGAACGTCCGGCCGACCGGCCGCTGCTCCTGGGCTCGGTGAAGTCCAACATCGGCCACACCCAGGCCGCCGCCGGCGTCGCGGGCGTCATCAAGATGGTCCTGGCGATGCGCAACGGCGTACTCCCGCAGTCCCTGCACATCGACGAACCGTCCCCGCAGGTGGACTGGTCGGCGGGCGCGGTCGAACTCCTCTCCGCCCCCACCCCCTGGCCGTCGGTGGACCGCCCGTACCGCGCGGGCGTCTCCTCCTTCGGTATCAGCGGCACCAACGCCCACGTCATCCTGGAGGCGGCCGCCCCGCCGCAGCCCGCCCGCCCCGTGGGCGAGAGCGGCTCCGACCCCGGGAACAGCTCCACGCCGGACGGCGCGGCCGGTCTCGGGAACAGCTCCGTGCCCGGCGGCGCGGCCGGCTCGGTGAGCGACGCCGCGTCCGGCGGCGAGGCCGGGTCCGGCGCGGGCGAGGCGTCCGTCCTGCCGTACGTGCTGTCCGCCAAGTCCCCCGACGCGCTCGCCGCGCAGGCCGCACGCCTCGCCGTGCACCTGCGCGACGGCGCGGCCGGGACCGGTGACGGCCTGCCGCGCGTCGCACACGCGCTCGCCGCGACCCGTACCGCGATGACGCACCGCGCCACCGTCCTCGCGTCCGACCCCGCCACGCTGCTCGCCGGGCTGGACGCCCTCGCCGAGGGCCGGGGCCAGTCGTCGCCCGCCGTCCGCGAGGGCACGGCGGAGGGCGAAGGCGGCGGCACCGTCTTCGTCTTCCCCGGCCAGGGCTCCCAGTGGCCCGCGATGGCCCGCGGACTCCTCGACACCTCACCGGTGTTCGCCGCCCGGATCGCCGAGTGCGCCGCCGCCGTCGACGCGTACACCGACTGGTCCCTGATGGACGTGCTGCGCCAGGCCGAGGGCGCGCCCTCGCTGGAGCGCGTCGACGTGGTCCAGCCGGTGCTGTTCGCCGTCATGGTGTCCCTTGCGGAGCTGTGGCAGGCGCACGGCGTGCGCCCCGCAGCCGTCGTCGGCCACTCCCAGGGCGAGATCGCCGCCGCCTGCGTGGCCGGCGCCCTCACCCTGGACGACGCCGCCCGCGTCGTCGCGCTGCGCAGCCGGGCCCTGACCGCCCTGTCCGGGCAGGGCGGCATGGTCTCCGTCGCCCGTCCCGCCGACGAGGTGCGCGCCCTGCTGGCCCCCTGGGGCGAACGGCTGTCCCTCGCGGCCGTCAACGGCCCCTCCTCCGCGGTCGTCTCCGGAGAGCCCGAAGCCCTGGAGGCCCTGCTCGACGCCTGCGCCCGGGACGGCGTACGGGCCAAGCGCATCCCCGTCGACTACGCCTCGCACTCGGCCCAGGTGTCCCGTATCGAGAAGGAGTTGCACGCCGTACTGGCACCCGTCGCGCCGCGTGCCGCGCGCATCCCCTTCTGTTCCACGGTGACCGGCGCCCCGATCGACACCACCGTGCTCGACGGCGCCTACTGGTTCGCCAACCTGCGCGGCACCGTCGAGTTCGAGCAGGCCACCCGCGCGCTGCTCGACGCGGGACACCGCGTGTTCATCGAGGTCAGCCCGCACCCCGTGGTCACCACCGGAATGCAGGAGACCATCGAGGCCACCGGGGCCGCCGCGGCTGCCACCGGCACCCTGCGCCGCGACGAGGGCGGCCCCGACCGGTTCAGGCTCTCCCTGGCCGAGGCCCACAACCACGGCGCGCACGTCGACTGGGAGGTGTTCTTCGAGGCCGTCGGGGTCCCGCGCCCCACCGACCCCCCGACGTTGCCCACCTACGCCTTCCAGCACCGCCGCTACTGGCCGCGCCCGGCCACCGCCGGCTCGGGGGACGTCGCCTCCGCCGGACTCGGCGCCCTCGACCACCCGCTGCTCGGCGCGGCCCTGCCGCTCGCCCTCGGCGGCGAACTCGTCGCCACCGCCCGCTGGTCGCTGCGCAGCCACCCGTGGCTCGCCGACCACGCGGTGGCCGGCACCGTCGTGGTGCCCGGCGCCGCGCTCGTCGAGGTGGCCGTCCGGGCCGGCGACGAGCTGGGCTGCGGCCGGGTCGAGGAGCTGACCCTGCACGCACCCGTCCTGCTGCCCGAACGCGGCGGAATCCAGGTCCAGTTGGCGGTCACCGCCCCCGACGCCGCCGGACTGCGGAGCGTCACCCTGCACGCCAGGCCCGACGACGCACCGGAAGCGGAGTGGACCCTGCACGCCGACGGCACCCTCGCGGCCCCGGCCGCCGATTTCGCCGAAGGCACCCTCCCCGAGGGGGAGTTCACCGTGTGGCCGCCGCGCGGGGCGGAGCCCGTCGAAGAGGTGGACGGACACTACGCGTCGCTGCGCGCCCAGGGCTACGCGTACGGACCGGTCTTCCAGGGCCTGCGGGCAGCCTGGCGGCTCGGCGCCGACGTGTACGCCGAGGTGGTCCTGCCCGAAGCGGGCGCGGCGGACGCGGCCCGCTTCGGCATCCACCCCGCACTGCTCGACGCGGCGCTGCACGCGGCCGGACTCGGCCCGTTGAGCAACTCCGAAGGCAGCACCGGCCTGCCCTTCTCCTGGACGGGGGTCACCCTCCACGCCACGGGCGCCACCTCCCTGCGGGTCCGGCTGCGCCCCGCGGGAACGGACGCCGTGTCGGTCCTGATGGCCGACCCGCTCGGCCGCCCGGTCGCCGCCGTCGACGCCCTCGCGGTACGACCGGTCACGGCCGCCGCCCTCAGCGGTGCGGAAACCGTGCCCCGTACGGTCCGCGACGCCCTGTTCCACCTGGACTGGGCCCCGACGGCGGCGAAGAGCGCCCACCCTCCGACGGACCGGGCCGCCCGCCAGGCCCCCCGCTGGGCCGTCCTGGGTCACCACGGCCCCGCCCACCGGGCCGCCCTCGGCGAGGGCGGCGCCGTCCTCACCCGGTGGGACACCCTGGCCGACGCGGCCGCCGCACTGCCGGAGACCGGCACACCGGACGTCGTGCTGATCACCGGTACCGACGGGACCGCCGACGCGTCCACCGGCCCCGCAGCCGGGGCCGCCCACCTGCTGGAGCGCGTACTGGCCCTGCTCCAGGGCTGGTTGGCGGACGACAGGTTCGACGGATCACGACTGGTCGTCACCACCCGGGACGCCGTCACCCCCGACCCCGGCGGCGCCGTCGGCGACCTCCCCGGCTCGGCCCTGTGGGGGCTGCTGCGGTCGGCGCAGACCGAGCACCCCGGCCGGATCGTGCTCGCCGACCTGGACGACGACCCCGCGTCCTGGCGCGCCCTGCCCCAGGCGGTCGCCGCGGGCGGCGAACCCCAGCTGGCGCTGCGCCAGGGAACCGCGTACGCGCCCCGCCTGACCCGTACCCACGCCTCCGGCGCGCTCCCCGTGCCGCGCGAGGACGGGCCCTGGCGGCTGGACATCCCCGAGAAGGGCAGCCTGGACCACCTGGCCCTGCTGCCCGCCCCGCAGGCGGCCGCACCGCTCGCACCCGGGCAGGTCCGGATCGAGGTCCGGGCCGCCGGACTCAACTTCCGCGACGTGCTGAACGCCCTCGGGATGTACCCCGGCGGCGCCGAGTTCCTCGGCTCCGAGGCCGCGGGCGTCGTCGTCGAAACCGGGCCCGACGTCACCGGCCTGTGCGTCGGCGACCGCGTCTTCGGCATGGTCACCGGCGGCTTCGGCCCGCTGGCCGTCGCCGACCACCGCGTCGTCACCCGGATGCCGGCGGGCTGGACCTTCGCCCAGGCCGCCGCCGCACCCGTCGTGTTCCTCACCGCCTACTACGCGCTGCGCGACCTCGCGGGGCTCGCCGAGGGCGAGTCCGTCCTCGTGCACGCCGCCGCGGGCGGCGTCGGGATGGCCGCCACCCAGCTCGCCCGCCTGTGGGGCGCCGAGGTCTACGGCACCGCCAGCGAACCCAAGCAGCGCCTGCTGCGCGCCGCGAGCGACGGCCTGCCCGCGGATCGCCTCGCCTCCTCCCGGACCCTGGACTTCGAGGAGACCTTCCGCACGGCACGCGAAGGCCGGGGCGTGGACGTGGTCCTCAACTCGCTCGCCGGCGAGTACGTCGACGCGTCCCTGCGCCTGCTGGCCCCGGGCGGGCGGCTCATCGAAATGGGCAAGACCGACGTCCGGGACGCCGCCGACGTGGCACGCGACCACGACGGCGCCCGCTACCGCGCCTTCGACCTCGCCGAGGCGGGCCCCGAGCGGATCGGCGCGATGCTCGCCGATCTCGTCACCCTCTTCGAGGAAGGCGCGCTGCGCCCCCTGCCGGTCACCGCCTGGGACGTCACCCACGCCCAGGAGGCGTTCCGGTACGTCTCCCAGGCCCGCCACACCGGCAAGGTCGTCCTGACCGTGCCCCGCCCGTGGGACCCCGAGGGCACCGTCCTCATCACCGGCGGCACCGGAGAACTCGGCGGCACGCTCGCCCGCCACCTCGTCACCGAACACGGCGTACGGCACCTGCTGCTCGCCGGACGCCGCGGCCCCGACAGCGCCGGCGCGACCGGACTCCGTGCGGAACTCGAAGGATTGGGCGCCTCGGTGACCGTCGCCGCCTGCGACGCCGCCGACCGTACGGCGCTCGCCGCGCTGCTCGGCACCGTGAGCGACGCCCACCCGCTGACCGCCGTCGTGCACGCCGCCGGTGTGCTCGACGACGGCGTGGTCACCGCCCTCACCCCCGAGCGGCTGCACACCGTACTGCGCCCCAAGGCGGACGCCGCCTGGAACCTGCACGAGCTGACCCGGCACCTGGACCTCGCCGGCTTCGTGCTGTTCTCCTCCGCGGCGGGCACGTTCGGCAACGCCGGGCAGGGCAACTACGCCGCCGCCAACACCTTCCTGGACGGCCTCGCCCGCCACCGCCGGACCACCGGCCTGCCCGCCGCCTCGCTCGCCTGGGGCCTGTGGGCACGGGCCAGCGAGATGACCCGGCACCTGGACGACGGCGCGCGCGGCCGCGCCCGCTCCACCGGAGGGCTGCCGCTCGCCACCCGCGACGGGCTCGCGCTGTTCGATGCCGCCCTCGCCGCCCGTCGGCCGCTGCTCGTACCGGTACGCCTGGACCACACCGCCCTGCGCGGCCGTGCACCCGAGGCGCTGCCCCCGATCCTGCGCGGCCTGTTCCGGGGCACGGCCGCCCGGCGCACCGCCGACACCGGTGGCGGCGCCGCGGGCGGCGGTCTGCGGCAGCGGCTGGCCGCGCTGCCCGCAGCCGAACGGCCAAGCGTGCTCGTCGACCTGGTCACCACGTGCGCGGCGGCCGTACTCGGGCACGCCGACGCCGGCCAGGTCCACGCCGGAAAGGCGTTCCGCGACCTGGGCTTCGACTCGCTGACCGCCGTGGAACTGCGCAACCGGCTCGCCGCCGCCGCCGGGCTGCGGCTGCCCGCCACCCTGGTCTTCGACCATCCGACCCCCGTCGCGCTCGCCGCACACCTGGGCGGCCTGCTGACCGACACCGCGCCTGCTCCCGGGACGTCCGCCGCCCCGGCCCCGGCCGCCCCGGACGACGACCCCGTCGTCATCGTCGGCATGGCCTGCCGCTACCCCGGCGACGTCCGCTCGCCCGAGGACCTGTGGACCCTACTGGCCACCGGCACCGATGCCATCGGCGGCTTCCCCACGGACCGCGGCTGGGACCTGGAGCACCTCTACGGTTCCGTCCCCGACCACCCGGACGCCTCCCGCACCCTCGAAGGCGGCTTCCTGCACGGCGCCGCCGACTTCGACGCGGACTTCTTCGGCATCGGCCCGAACGAGGCCACCGCGATGGACCCGCAACAGCGCCTGCTGCTCGAAACGGCGTGGGAGGCGGCGGAACGGGCCGGCATCGACCCCAGGTCGCTGCGCGGCACCCGTACCGGCGTCTTCGCCGGGCTGTCCTCCAGCGACTACCTGAACCGCGGCGCCGAGATCCCCGAGGCACTCGCGGGATACGTCAACACCGGCAATGCCGTCAGCGTCGTCTCCGGCCGTGTCTCCTACGCGCTGGGCCTGGAGGGCCCGGCCGTCACCGTCGACACCGCCTGTTCCTCGTCCCTGGTCGCGTTGCACATGGCCGCCCAGGCGCTGCGGGCCGGCGAATGCTCGCTCGCGCTGGCGGGCGGGGTGACCGTCATGTCCTCCCCGGTGATCATCGTGGACTTCTCCCGGCAGCGCGGCCTGGCCGCCGACGGCCGCTGCAAGCCGTTCTCGGCGGCGGCCGACGGCACCGGCTTCTCGGAGGGCGCCGGGCTGGTCGTCCTCGAACGGCTCTCGGACGCCGTACGCAACGGCCACCGCGTGCTGGCCGTCGTGCGCGGCTCGGCCGTCAACCAGGACGGCGCCTCCAACGGCCTGACCGCCCCCAACGGACCCGCCCAGCAGCGGGTCATCCGCCAGGCCCTCGACGGCGCCGGCCTGTCCGGCGCCGACATCGACGCGGTCGAGGCGCACGGCACCGGCACCCGGCTCGGCGACCCGATCGAGGCGCAGGCCCTGCTCGCCGTGTACGGGCAGGACCGGCCGGTGGACCGGCCGCTGCTCCTGGGCTCCGTGAAGTCCAACCTCGGGCACACCCAGGCCGCGGCCGGGGTCGCCGGAGTGATGAAGATGGTGCTCGCCATGCGGCACGGTCTGCTTCCGAAGTCGCTGCACCTCGACGAGCGGACCCCGCACGTGGACTGGTCGTCGGGCGCCGTACGCGTCCTGGACGAGGCGGCCCCCTGGCCGACGGCCGACGGCCGCCCGCGCCGGGCCGGGGTCTCCTCCTTCGGCATCAGCGGCACCAACGCGCACGTGATCCTGGAGCAGGGTCCGGACGCCGCGCCCCCGGCGTTCGGCAAGGCCCCGGACGCGGCACGGGCCCCGGGGGCGGGTGCCACGGAGTCCTCGCCGACGCCGGAGGCCGCTGGCTCCGGGACGACGTCGGAGGCCGTCGGCTCCGGGACGGCGTCCGGCGATGAGACGGCGGTACTCGCCGGGTCCGGGGCGACGCCGGGCGATTCCGGCGCCGGGACGACGTCGGCGGGCGAATCGGCCGTGCCCACCGGGTCCGGGACGACTCCCGAGGACCCGCCGGGCGCGGTGCGGTCCCCGTCCGCCGGCCCGGTCCTGCCCTGGCTGCTCTCCGCGCGGAGCGCGCCCGCCCTGCGCGGACAGGCGCGGGCCCTGCTCACCCACCTGGACTCCCTCTCCCGCGCGGACACCCTTGCCCCGGGCGGCCCCGCCCTCCCCGGCTCCTCGGCGTCAGGCACCCCTGCCGGTGACCGGCCGACGCCCCTCGACCTCGCCGCCTCCCTCGCCACCCGGCGGGCCGTCCTCGAACACCGGGCGGTCGTCACCGCCGCCGACCCGCAGTCCCTGCGGGCCGCGCTCGCCGCGCTCGCCGAAGGCGTTCCGGCCCCCGGTCTCGTCCAGGGCCGGCACACCTCGGGCCGCGACCGCAAGCCCGTCCTCGTCTTCCCCGGCCAGGGTTCCCAGTGGGTCGGCATGGGCGCCGAACTCCTCGTGCACTCGCCGGAGTTCGCCGCCCGGATCGCGGACTGCGAGCGAGCGCTGGCCCCGTACACGGACTGGTCGCTGACCGCCGTGCTGCGCGGCGACACGACCGCCGCCTCCCTGGGCCGGGTGGACGTCGCCCAGCCCGCCCTCTGGGCGGTCATGATCGCGCTCGCCGACGTCTGGCAGGCCCACGGGCTGCGTCCGGCAGCGGTGGTCGGCCACTCCCAGGGCGAGATCGCCGCCGCCTGCGTGGCCGGTGCGCTCTCCCTCCAGGACGGCGCCCGGGTGATCGCCCTGCGCAGCCGCGCCATCGACGCCCAGCTGTCCGGCCACGGCGGCATGGTCTCCGTCGCCGCCTCCCACGCGGACGTCCTCGACCGCCTCACCGCCTGGGACGGGCGCATATCGGTCGCCGCCGTCAACGGGCCCGGCTCCGTCGTCGTCTCCGGCGAGCCGGACGCCCTCGACGCGCTGATCGACGCGTGCGCCCGGGACGGCGTCCGCGCCAAGCGCATCCCCGTCGACTACGCCTCCCACTCCGCCCAGGTCGAACGCATCCGCGACACCGTGCTCGCCGACCTCGCCGGACTGGAGACCCGCGCACCCCGCATCCCGTTCCTGTCCACCCTCACCGGCGCATGGATCGACGCCGACACCGCGCTGGACGCCACGTACTGGTACGAGAACCTGCGCCGCACCGTCCGGCTTGAGGACGCCCTGCGCACCCTCCTCGCCGAGGGACACGACGTGTTCATCGAGGCCGCACCGCACCCGGTGCTGGCCGCCGCGATCGAGGACACCGTCGCCGCCGCCGAGGCGGACGCACCGGCCCTCGGCTCGCTGCGCCGCCAGGACGGCGGCCCCCAGCGACTGCTGACCTCGCTCGCCGAGGCGCACGTGCACGGCGTACGGGTCGACTGGAGCGGCGCCCTGGACGGCGGCCGGGCGGCCGACCTGCCCACGTACGCCTTCCAGCGGAACCGGTACTGGCTCGACGCGCCCCGCGCCACCGCGGGCGGCGCCCCGGCGGACCCGGCCGGACTCGACACCGTGGTCCGCCTCGCCGACGGGGACGGTTCCCTCGTCCTCAGCGGCCGGATCGGCGCCGCCACCCACCCGTGGCTGGCCGACCACACCGTGCACGGCGACACCGTCGTGCCGGCCACCGCCCTGCTCGACTGGGCGGTCCGCGCAGCCGACGAAGCCGGCTGCGCGACGCTCGCGGAACTCACCGAACTGGTGCCGCTGACCGTCCCCGAAGAGGGCTCCACGGAGATCCAGTTGACGGTCGGCGCGGCCGAGGACGGCATCCGCGGCCTGACGGTCCACGCCCGCACCGCCGCCGACGCCGACTGGACCCGCCACGCCACCGGCACACTGACGGAGACGGCTGCGCCCGCAGGTGAACCCTCCGCCCCCCACGTGAACGACCCGCGCCCGAACGACCCGCCCCAGGACGACTGGCGGCCGCGCGACGCCCGGCCGGTCGACACCGAGGAGCTGTACGCCGTCCTCGCCGAGGGCGGTTACGACCCCGGACCGCTGCACCGCACGGTCAGCGCGCTGTGGACCGCGCCGGACGGCGCCATCCTCGCCGAAGTGGCCCTGTCCCGGGACCAGCACCCGGCCGCGGCCGGATTCCGCCTCCACCCGGCCCTGCTCCAGACCGTGCTGGCCATGACCGCCACCCGGAGCGGGACCGGCACCGGGTCCGGTACCGGTATTGGCGGAGCCGAACTGCCCGCGCACTGGCGGGACGTGACCCTCACCGCCGGTGGTGCGTCCGCGCTGCGCGTACGGATCGACCGTGCCCAGGACGGCACGCTGTCCCTGGCCGCCGCCGACCCCACGGGCGCGCCCGTACTCACGGCGACCGTCCTGACCGCCACGCCGCCGACGGCCGCCTCCTCGCACCTCCGGGCGCTGTTCGAGGCCGCCTGGACCGAGCCGGACTGGGCCCGCACCGTACTCGCCGACCCCGCCGGGCACAGTGGCCCCGCCGGCCTTTCCGGCCCCGGCGGCCACAGTGGCCCCGTGGACGCCGACATCCCCGGCGACCCCACCCAGACCTTCGTCGGCCTCCCCGCCCTCCGAACAGCTCTCGAAGACGGGGACTCGAAGCCCTTCGCGGAGACGGTGCTGCTCCGCCTGCCCGCCGCGGCCGACGACCTCGCGGACAGCGCCGACCACACCCCCGTACGGGAGATGCTGCACCTCGTGCAGACCTGGCTGGCCGACCCGCGCTGCGCGGACTCCCGGCTGGTGCTGGTCACCTCGGGCGACGGCGCCGCGCTCACCGACGCCGCCCTGCAGGGCCTGATCCGGTCCGCGCAGGCCGAACACCCCGGCCGGTTCCTCCTCGTCGACACCGACGGCTCCCCGGCCTCCGAGCACGCCCTGCCGCGGGCCGTGGTCGCCGCCGCGCGCGCCGACGAATCGCAACTCGCCCTGCACGCAGGGGCGGTGACGGTGCCCAGGCTCCGGCGCACCGCACCCCCGCAGGGCCCCCCGGCCCTCCCGGTCCAGGAGTGGGACCCCAACGGCGACGGCACCGTCCTGATCACCGGAGGCACCGGAACCCTCGGCGCCCTCGTCGCCCGCCACCTGGTCACCGAGCACGGCGTACGGCACCTCGTACTCACCGGACGCCGGGGCCCCGCGGCCCCCGGCGCAGAGCAACTGCACGCCGAACTCACCGGTCTCGGGGCGACCGTGACCCTCGCCGCCTGCGACGCGGCCGACCGCGAAGCCCTCGCCGGGGTGCTCGCCGCCGTACCCGCCGCGCACCCGCTCACCGCGGTGGTCCACGCGGCGGGCGTCCTGCACGACGGCCTGCTGGAGAACCTCACCGCCGAGGACCTGGAGCGGGTCTGGCACCCGAAGGCCACGGCCGCCATGCATCTGCACGAGCTGACGCGCGACCTGAAACTGTCCGCCTTCGTCCTCTTCTCCTCCTTCTCCGGAGTCGTCGGAGGCCCCGCCCAGGCCAACTACGCCGCCGCCAACTCCTTCCTCGACGCACTCGCCCGCCGGCGGCGCGACCAGGGCCTCGCCGCGGTCTCCCTGGCGTGGGGATACTGGGGAGATTCCAGTGGAATGACGTCCAGTCTTGACCCCGTGGACGTCGCCCGCTTCGCACGCTCAGGAATGCTGCCGCTCTCGGCAGGCCAAGGACTCGGCCTGCTCGACGCCGCCGCGACCGTCGACCGTGCCCTCCTGGTCCCCGTACGCATCGACCCGCGGGCCCTCGCGACGGCAGGCCGCATCCCGGCACTGCTGCGCGGGATCGCTCCGGTACGGGCGGTACCGCGGAGGTCCGCGGCCACCGTGCCGGACCCGGCCGCCCCCGAGCCGGGAGCCGCCGCGCCGGACGGCGGGTTCGCGGAACGGCTGGCCGGACTGAGCGGGGCCAAACGCGACGCGCTGCTGCTCCATCTGATCACCGGCCACGTGGCCGCCGTGCTCGGCCACGGCTCGGCCACCTCCATCGAGGCCGAACGCGGCTTCCTCGACCTGGGCATGAGCTCCCTCACCGCCGTGGAGCTGCGCAACCGCCTGAACGACGAGACCGGGCTGCGGCTGCCGACGACGGCGGTCTTCGACCACCCCACCCCGCTCGCCCTCGCCCGGCACCTGGGCGCCCGCCTGGCTCCCGCCGAAGGCACGGAACCCGATGACGCCCTCTTCGCGGAACTGGACCAACTCGAGAGGTCCCTCACGGCCCGCGCCGCCTCCGCACTGGACGCGGACGGCCGAGCCCGTCTGGCCGCCCGCCTCAGAGCACTGCAATGGAAGCTCGACGACCCCGCCGGGACCGCCCACGACGGGGAGGCGGACGACACCGAGAACGACGCCGACCTCGAAGCGGCCGCCACGGACGACGAGATGTTCGACCTGATCGACAAGGAACTCGGCCTCGCCTGACCGAGCCGGCCGCCCGGCCCGGCCGAGCCGCCCACCGGCTCGCCGGACCGGGCCGGTCGAACACCGCACCACGCGTAACACCCTTTCCCGACTGCGAGGTTTCCCGCTCATGGCACCCAAGGCCGCCCCCTCCTCCGAGGACAAGCTCCGCGACTACCTCAAGAAGGTCACCGCAGACCTGCGGCGCACCAAGCAGAGGCTGGAATCCGTCGAGGCCAGGGACAGCGAGCCGATCGCCATCGTGGGCATGGCCTGCCGGTTCCCCGGCGGTGTCCATTCCCCCGAGGACCTGTGGCGGATGGTCGCCGACGGCACCGACGCCGTCGGCCGCCTGCCGGAGGACCGCGGCTGGGACACCGAGGGCATCTACGACCCCAACCCGGGTACCCCGGGCAAGAGTTACGTGCGCCACGGCGGCTTCCTCGACGCCGCCGCCGACTTCGACGCCGACCTCTTCGGCATCGCCCCGCGCGAGGCCCTCGCCATGGACCCGCAGCAGCGGCTGCTGCTCGAAACCTCCTGGGAGGCCGTCGAGCACGCCCGCATCGACCCCGCCGCCCTGCGCGGCACCGAGACCGGTGTCTTCATCGGCGGCGCGGACACCGACTACGGCTCCCTCGCCAAGCAGACCGCCGAGACCGAGGGCCACCTGCTGACCGGCGGCGCGGTCAGCGTCCTGTCCGGCCGGATCTCCTACACCTTCGGTCTCGAAGGCCCCGCCGTCACCGTCGACACCGCCTGCTCCTCCTCGCTCGTCGCCCTGCACCTGGCCGTACGCGCCCTGCGGGCCGGCGAGTGCACCATGGCGCTGGCCGGCGGCGTCGCCGTCATGCCCACCCCCCGCCTGTTCACCGAGTTCTCCCGCCAGCGCGGCCTCGCCGCCGACGGCCGCTGCAAGCCCTTCGCCGAGGCCGCGGACGGCACCGGATGGGCCGAGGGCGTCGGCGTCCTGCTCGTCGAGCGGCTGTCCGACGCCCGCCGCAACGGCCACCACGTGCTCGCCGTCGTACGCGGCACGGCCGTCAACCAGGACGGCGCCAGCAGCCGCCTCACCGCCCCCAACGGGCCCTCCCAGCAGCGTGTCATCCAGGCGGCGCTGGCCAACGCCCAGCTCACCACCGACCAGGTCGATGCCGTCGAGGCCCACGGCACCGGCACCACGCTGGGCGACCCGATCGAGGCCCAGGCGCTGCTCGCGACCTACGGCCGCAACCGGCCCGCGGACCGCCCCCTGCTGCTCGGCGGCATCAAGTCCAACATCGGACACGCGCAGGCCGCGGCCGGCGTCGCCGGTGTGATCAAGATGGTCATGGCGATGCGGCACGGCGTCCTGCCCCCGACCCTGCACGTCGACCGGCCCACCTCGCACGTCGACTGGAGCGCGGGCGCCGTCGAGCTCCTCACCGAGCGGACCGACTGGCCCGCCACCGGACACCCCCGCCGCTCCGCGGTCTCCGCGTTCGGCATCAGCGGCACGAACGCCCACGTGGTGCTCGAAGAGGCCGTAGCGTCCCCGGCGGACCAGGAGAGCACCCCCGAGGCCGGAACGGGCGGCCCCACGGTGGTCCCGTGGGCCCTGTCCGGCCGTACGGAGCAGGCACTCCGGGACCAGATCGCGCGCCTGCACGCCCACCTGGAGCAGTCCGCGCCCCGCCCGGCGGACGTCGCCCTGACGCTCGCCTCGGCCCGGTCCGCGCTCGGTCACCGGGCGGTGCTGCTGGGCGGCACGCAGCCGGTCGCCGAGGGCGTGGCGCGCGCCGGGAAGACGGCGTTCCTGTTCACCGGCCAGGGGTCGCAACGCCTGGGCATGGGCCGTGAGCTGTATGCCCGTTTCCCGGTGTTCGCGTCGGCGTTCGATGCGGTGTGTGCGGAGCTGGACGTCCCGGTGCGGGAGGTGGTGTGGGGTGAGGACGCGGAGGCGCTGAACCAGACGATGTTCGCGCAGGCGGCGTTGTTCGCCGTGGAGGTGGCGCTGTATCGCCTGGTCGAGTCGTGGGGCGTGAAGCCGGACTTCGTGGCGGGTCACTCCATTGGTGAGGTGGCTGCGGCGCATGTGGCCGGGGTGTTCTCGCTGGCCGACGCGTGTGCGCTGGTGGCTGCGCGTGGGCGGTTGATGCAGGCGCTGCCGGAGGGCGGGGCGATGCTGGCCGTGCAGGCGACAGAGAAGGAAGTCCTGCCGCTGCTGGGCGAGTTGACGTCCGTTGCGGCGGTCAACGGTCCGTCGTCGGTGGTGGTGTCCGGTGTGTTGGAGCAGGTGGAGTCCGTGCGGGCCCACTTCGAAGCGCAGGGCCGCAAGACGACCCGCCTCCGGGTCTCGCACGCCTTCCACTCACCGCTGATGGACCCGATGCTGGACGACTTCCGTGCGGTGGTGTCCGGACTGTCCTTCAACGCTCCGGAGACACCTCTCGCCGCTGCGGACGCGTCGGTGTGCGACCCGGAGTACTGGGTGCGGCACGTCCGTGACGCGGTCCGCTTCGCGGACGACGTACGCGTGCTGTCCGGGCAGGGCGTGACGCGGTTCCTGGAACTGGGCCCCGACGGGGTCCTGTCCGCGATGGCTGCCGACTGCCTGCCCGAGGACGCCGACGCCGTCCTCGTACCCGTACTGCGCAAGGGAGTCGACGAAGAGACCGCCGCGCTCACGGCCGCCGCCAGGATGTTCGTCGACGGTGCGGCCATGGACTGGGCGGCGACCCTGCGGGGGACGGGCGCGCGCCTCGTCGACCTGCCGACGTACGCTTTCCAGCGCCGGCGCTACTGGCCGGTGCCCGACCTGGCAGCGGCCGGTGACGTGCAGGCCGCCGGATTCGATGCCGCAGGGCACCCGCTCCTCAACGCCTCCGTCGAGCTGTCCGACGCCGAAGGCATGCTGTTCACCTCCCGCCTCTCGGCCCAGTCGCACCCCTGGCTCACCGACCACGTGGTGCGCGGCTCGGCCCTCCTGCCGGGAACGGCGTTCCTGGAGCTCGCCGTCCGCGCGGGCGACGAGGTCGGGTGCGGGACGGTCGAGGAACTCACGCTCGCCGCACCGCTCGTTCTGCCCGAGGAAGGTGGCGTGCAGCTGCAACTGCGGGTGGCCGCCGACAGCGACGGCCGGCGCACGGTGAGCATCCGCTCCCGCCGCGAGGGCGCCGACGACCAGGCCTGGCTCCAGCACGCGACGGGTGTCCTCACGTCCGGCGAGCGCACCGTGGCCCTGGACGCCCCGAACGCCGTCTGGCCCCCGGCCGGTGCCGAGCCGGTGGACCTGACGGGTCTCTACGACCGCATGTCCGAGGCGGGGTTCGACTACGGCCCGGTCTTCCAGGGCCTGCGCGCCGCCTGGCAGCGGGGCGAGGACGTGTACGCCGAGGTCGCCCTCCCCGAGGGTGTCGACGGCAGCCGTTACGGGCTGCACCCCGCCCTGCTGGACGCCGCCCTGCACGTGACCGCGTTCAACGGGGTGCCTCGGGGCGTCGTGCCCTTCTCCTGGGAGGGCGTGTCGCTGCACGCCACCGGCGCCTCGTCGATTCGCGTACGGGTGACCCGTGTGCGCGAGGACGCGCTGACCGTGGCCGTGGCCGACCCGGCGGGGGAGCCGGTGGCGTCGGTGGAGTCGTTGGTGCTGCGGCCGGTCGAGGCCGCCCGGGTCACGGACCGCGACTCGGTGTTCGGCGTCGAGTGGGTACCGGTCCGGGTGGCGAAGCCGCTGCCGTCGGTGGACCCGGACGTGGTCGTCGCCAGGCTGTCGGGCGAGGAGAACGGCGCTGGCGGCACGGGCGGCGAGGATGCTGGCGAGGGCGGCGACGGCACGGTGGCGTCGGTGCACAAGCTCACCGCGCGGACGCTGAACCTGCTTCAGGAGTGGCTGGGCGAGGAGCGGTCCGCCGCCTCCCGGCTGGTGTTCGTCACCCGAGGCGCGACGTCCGGAGAGGACCTGGCCGCCGCCGCCGCGTGGGGCCTGGTGCGTTCGGCACAGTCGGAGCACCCCGGCCGGTTCGTCCTCGTGGACGTGGCGGGACAGGAGCCGGTGACCGGGCTTCTGGAGACCGTACTGGCAACGGACGAACCCCAGCTGCTCGTCCGCGACGGCGAGGTGCTTGCCGCACGGCTCACGCGGTCGGAAGCGGTGCGGGAGACCGCCCCGGACTGGGCCGGTGAGGGCGCCGTCCTCATCACCGGTGGTACCGGTGGCCTGGGCCGGGTGATCGCCCGGCACCTGGTCGTCGAGCACGGCGTACGCAGTCTGCTGCTGGTGAGCCGGAGCGGCGCGACCGCCGAGGGCGCCGCCGAGCTGGTCGCAGAGCTGTCCGGGCTGGGCGCCGAAACCGTCCTGGAGGCGTGCGACGTCGCGGACGCGGACGCCGTGTCCGAGCTGATTACCCGTCACCCGGTGCGCGCGGTCGTCCACACGGCGGGCGTGCTTGACGACGGAGTGGTGGAGGCGCTGACCCCCGAGCGGCTGTCGGCGGTCCTGCGCCCCAAGGCCGACGCCGCCTGGAACCTGCACACGGCCACGCGCGGCCTGGATCTGGCCGCGTTCGTTCTCTTCTCCTCCGTGTCCGGCCTCTTCGGCGGCCCCGGTCAGGCCAACTACGCGGCAGGCAACGTCTTCCTGGACGCCCTCGCCGCACACCGCCGGGCATCTGGGCTGCCGGGCACCTCGCTCGCGTGGGGTCCGTGGACCCAGGACGGAGGCATGACCGGCACCCTGTCCGACGCCGACCTCCAGCGCATCGCCCGCACCGGCATGCCCGAACTCACCCCGGCGGAGGGCGCCGCACTCTTCGACGCCTCCCTGCGCGCGGACGCGTCGCTGGTCGCCCCGGTACGGTTCGACTTCGCGTCCCTCAGGGCGCGGGGCGAGGTGCCCGCACTGTTGCGCGGACTGGTCAAGTCCCCCACCCGCAACCGGCGTTCGGCAGCCTCCCCGGCCGCCGGGACGCCCGCCACCGCGGGCCTGCGGCGCACCCTCGCCGCCCTCGCGCCCGACGAGCGGCGCGAGGTGCTCCTCGATCTCGTACGCGGGCACGTCGCGCTCGTCCTGGGGCACGTCGACGCGACCGTCGTCGAACCGGCGCGCGCCTTCCAGGACCTCGGCTTCGACTCCCTGATGGCGGTCGAGCTGCGCAACCGGCTGGGGGCCGCCGTGGGGCTGCGGCTGCCGGCCACCCTGGTCTTCGACCACCCCACAGCCGACGCGCTGGTGACCTTCGTACTCGACGAACTGCTCGGCAGCGACGCTCAGTCGGCGGCGGAACCGCTGCCCGACCGGACCGTGGCCGCAGAGGACGACCCCGTCGTGATCGTCGGCATGGCGTGCCGGTACCCGGGCGGGGTGGCCTCTCCGGAAGACCTCTGGCACCTGGTCGCCGACGGCGCCGACGCGGTCGGCGGGTTCCCCGCCGACCGAGGCTGGGACGTGCAGGGCGAGTCGTTCGAGCAGGTGGGCGGCTTCCTCTACGACGCCGCCGACTTCGACCCGGACTTCTTCGGGATGAGCCCGCGTGAGGCGGAGGCGACGGACTCCCAGCAGCGGTTGCTGCTGGAGACGACGTGGGAGGCGGTGGAGCGGGCGGGCATCGATCCGGTGTCGTTGCGCGGCTCGCATACCGGCGTCTTCGCGGGCGTCATGTACACGGATTACCGCGACCTCCTCGACAGCGCGCAGTACGACGGCTTCCGAGGCAACGGCAGCGCCCCGAGCATCGCTTCCGGCCGTGTCTCGTACACCTTCGGCTTCGAGGGTCCGGCGGTGACGGTGGACACGGCGTGTTCGTCGTCGCTGGTGGCGATGCATCTGGCGGCGCAGGCGTTGAGGTCGGGTGAGTGTTCGCTGGCGGTTGCCGGTGGTGTGACGGTGATGTCGACGCCGACGACGTTTGTGGAGTTCGCGCGGCAGGGTGGTCTGTCGTCGGACGGGCGGTGTCGTTCGTTCTCGGATTCGGCCGATGGTGTCGGTTGGGGTGAGGGCGTGGGGATGGTGGTGCTGGAGCGGTTGTCGGATGCGGTGCGTCGTGGTCATCGGGTGTGGGCGGTGGTGCGTGGTTCGGCGGTGAATCAGGATGGTGCGTCGAATGGTCTGACGGCGCCGAATGGTCCGTCGCAGCAGCGGGTGATCCGGCAGGCGTTGGCGAGTGGTGGGTTGTCGACGGCTGATGTGGATGTGGTGGAGGCGCACGGTACGGGGACGACGTTGGGTGACCCGATCGAGGCGCAGGCTCTCATCGCGACGTACGGGCAGGGCCGTTCGGCGGGCAGTCCGTTGTTGTTGGGGTCGGTGAAGTCGAACATCGGGCATGCGCAGGCTGCTGCCGGTGTGGCGGGCGTGATCAAGATGGTCATGGCGATGCAGCACGGCACCGTACCCAAGACGCTCAATGTCGACGTTCCGTCGACTCATGTGGACTGGGCCGCGGGTGCGGTGGAACTGGTGACGGACGGCACGGCGTGGCCGGAGTCGGGTCGGGTGCGCAGGGCGGGTGTGTCGTCGTTCGGCATCAGTGGGACGAACGCGCATGTGGTGCTGGAGCAGTTCGCGCCGGCCGAGGTGGAGCCGGAGCTGTCGGCGCTGCCGGTGGTTGAGGGCGCGGTTTCGGGTGTGGTGCCGTGGCTGGTGTCCGGCAAGACGGAGCAGGCGCTCAAGGACCAGGTCGTACGGCTGCGTGCGTACGCGGAGGAATTCGGGTTGCGTCCGCTGGATGTGGGCCTGTCTACGCTCGGCCGGTCGGTGTTCGCCCACCGGGCTGTGGTGCTCAACGGTGACCAGGTCATCGAGGGGCAGGCGCGCGCCGGGAAGACGGCGTTCCTGTTCACCGGCCAGGGGTCGCAACGCCTGGGCATTGGGCGTGAGTTGTACGCCCGTTTCCCGGTGTTCGCGTCCGCGTTCGATGCGGTGTGTGCGGAGCTGGACGTCCCGGTGCGGGAGGTGGTGTGGGGTGAGGACGCGGATGCGCTGAACCAGACGATGTTCGCGCAGGCGGCGTTGTTCGCCGTGGAGGTGGCGCTGTACCGCCTCGTGGAGTCGTGGGGCGTGAAGCCCGACTTCGTGGCGGGTCACTCCATCGGTGAGGTGGCCGCGGCCCATGTGGCCGGGGTGTTCTCGCTGGCCGACGCGTGCACGCTGGTGGCGGCGCGCGGGCGTCTGATGCAGGCGCTGCCCGAGGGCGGCGCGATGCTGGCCGTGCGGGCGGCGGAGGACGAAGTCCTGCCGCTGCTGGGCGAGTCGGTCTCGGTCGCGGCGGTCAACGGTCCGTCGTCCGTGGTCGTGTCTGGTGCGTCGGAGCAGGTGGAGTCCGTACGGGCCCACTTCGAAGCGCTCGGCCGCAGGACGACCCGCCTCCGGGTCTCGCACGCCTTCCACTCACCGCTGATGGACCCGATGCTGGACGACTTCCGTGCGGTGGTGTCGGGGCTGTCCCTCTCCGCCCCCGCAATTGCGATGGCGGCTGGTGCCGAGTCGGTGTGCGACCCGGAGTACTGGGTGCGCCACGTCCGCGACGCCGTCCGCTTCGCCGACGACATCCGCGCCCTCGCCGAAGCGGGCGTCACCCGCTACCTGGAACTGGGACCCGACGGGGTCCTGTCCGCGATGGCCGCCGACTGCCTGCCCGAAGGCGGCGACGCTGTCCTGGTACCCGTACTGCGCAAGAACCGCGACGAGGAGGCGTCGGCCCTCCGAGCCCTGGCCGAGCTGTACGTGAACGGTGCTCCCGCCGACTGGTCGGTCTTCTTCGCCGACACCGGTGCCCGCACCGTCGAGCTGCCCACCTACGCCTTCCAGCACCGGCCCTTCTGGCCCGTCGGCAGCGGCCTCGCCCGTGGCGGTGACGTACGCCTGGCCGGTCTGGAGTCGGCTGAGCACCCGCTGCTCGGAGCGGCCGTGGAACTCGCGGACGCGGACACCTTCCTCTTCACCGGACGGCTCTCGCTGCGGACACACCCCTGGCTGGCCGATCACACGGTCATGGGCGCGGCGCTGGTCCCCGGGACGGCCCTGGTCGAGATGGCCGTGCGCGCGGGCGACGAGGCCGGATGCCCGGCGCTGGAGGAACTGACCCTCGCCGCCCCGCTGGTACTACCTGCCGAGGGCGGCGTACGCGTGCAGTTGGCGGTGGGCGTCCTCGACGGGTCCGGCCGTCGCACGGTGACGGTGCACTCGCGTCCCGACAGCACGGACGAAACCCCTTGGGTCCAGCACGCCACCGGCCTGCTCGCCCCCGACACCACCACTCCGCACACGGCGTTCGACGCGGCGGTCTGGCCGCCCGCGGGTGCGGAGGCGCTGGACGTGTCCGGGGTGTACGAGCGGTTCGCGGAGGCCGGGTTCGAGTACGGGCCCGTGTTCCAGGGGCTGCGGGCGGCCTGGCGGCTCGACGATGCGGTGTACGCGGAGGTTGCGCCGCCCGAGGGAACGGACCTCACCGGGTTCGGACTGCACCCGGCCCTCTTCGACGCCGGCCTGCACGCGGCCGTACTGCTCGGCGACGGCGAACGCGGCGTTCCCTTCTCGTGGTCCGGGGTGTCGCTGCACGCCTCCGGCACGTCCGCCCTGAGGGTCCGGCTGTCCCGCACCTCCGAGGGTGCGCTGTCGGTGTCGCTGTCGGACGCGACGGGCCGACCTGTGGCGTCCGTAAGCTCTCTGACGGTGCGTCCGGTCAGCAGTGAGCAGCCGCACGACGGGCTGTTCGGCGTCGAGTGGACACCGGTCCAGGTGCCGGGGACGACCGTGTTGCCGCCGGACGTGGTGGTGCACCGGCTGTCCGGCTCGGACGGCACGGACGTTACGGACGAGAACGCGAGCGATGCGGAGGTGAGCGAAGCCGGCGTGCGCGATGCCGCGGCTTCGGCGCACGCCCTGACGTCGCAGGTGCTGCTCTTGGTGCAGGACCTGCCCGACACGGCACGGCTGGTACTGGTGACGCGGGGTGCGGTGTCGGGCGCGGATCCGGCCGCCGCCGCCGCTTGGGGTCTGGTGCGTTCGGCGCAGTCGGAGCAGCCGGGACGGTTCGTCCTGGTGGACGTGGAGGGCGAAGAGCCCGCCGGTCTGCTGGAGTCCGTAATGGCGCTTGACGAGCCGCAGTTGCTCGCACGGGACGGTGAATTCCTCGCCGCGCGGCTGGCCCGCGTCGAAACGGCGCAGGTCCCCACCCCGGAGTCCGCCGAGCAGGCGGGCCCGGTGTGGGCGGGTGACGGTGCGGTCCTGATCACCGGAGGCACGGGTGGCCTGGGCCGCGTGATCGCCCGGCACCTGGTGGCCGAGCACGGTGTGCGCAGCCTGCTCCTCGTCAGCCGCAGCGGCCGCGCCGCCGACGGCACCGACGACCTCGTCGCCGAGTTCGAGGAGCAGGACGTACGGGTCACGATCGAGGCCTGCGACGTCGCCGACCCCGCCGCCGTACGCTCCCTGGTCACCAGGCACGACGTGCGGGCGGTGATCCACGCCGCAGGAGTGATCGACGACGGCGTGGTCGGTTCGCTGACCGCCGAGCGGCTCTCGGCGGTGCTGCGGCCCAAGGTGGACGCGGCCTGGAACCTGCACGAGGCGACACTGCACCTGGACCTCGCGGCGTTCGTCGTGTTCTCGTCCGTCGCGGGGACCTTCGGCAGCGCGGGACAGGCCAACTACGCCGCCGCCAACGCCTTCCTCGACGCCCTCGCCGCGCACCGGCGGGCGGCGTCCCTGCCGGGGGTCTCCCTCGGCTGGGGGCCCTGGGAGCGGACCGGCGGAATGACCGGCTCGCTGACCGACGCCGACATGGAGCGCATCAGCCGACTCGGCATGCCCCCGCTGTCCGTGGACGACGGACTGGCCCTGTTCGATGCCGCGCTGTCGGCCGGTCGGTCGGCGCTGCTGCCGGTCCGCCTGGACCTGGCCGCGATCCGCGCGCTGGGCGACGTCCCGCCGCTGCTGCGCGGCCTGATCCGGACGCGAGCGCGCCGCAGCCTCCGTACAGGCACCGCCGACTCGGCCGGACTGCGCAGGAGCCTGTCCGGCCTCGCCGCAGCCGAACGGCACGAGGCCGTACTCGACCTGGTGCGCGCACAGATCGCGCTGGTCCTCGGCCACGCGGGTGCGGCAGCCATCGACCCCGCGCGGGCGTTCCAGGACCTGGGCTTCGACTCCCTGACGGCGGTCGAGCTGCGCAACCGGCTCGGCGCGGCAACCGGTCTGCGGCTGCCTGCCACCGTGGTCTTCGACTACCCGACGGCGGACGCGCTCGCGACGTTCGTGCGCGACGAGATCCTCGGGGAGGAGACCGAGGCCGCGCCGGTGCCCGTGCCCCGGACCGGAGCCGGCCTCGTGGACGATCCGATCGTGATCGTGGGCATGGCGTGCCGGTACCCCGGCGGGGTGGTGTCGCCCGAGGGCCTGTGGCGGTTGGTCGCCGACGGTGTGGACGCCGTGGGCGGGTTCCCCGTGGACCGTGGCTGGGAGGTGGAGGGCGAGTCGTTCGAGAGGGCGGGTGGCTTCCTCTACGATGCCGCTGACTTCGATCCGGACTTCTTCGGGATGAGTCCGCGTGAGGCGCTTGCCACGGACTCTCAGCAGCGGTTGTTGCTGGAGACGACGTGGGAGGCGGTGGAGCGGGCGGGCATCGATCCGGTGTCGTTGCGCGGCTCGCAGACCGGCGTTTTCGCGGGTGTGATGTACAGCGATTACGCGAGTCTGCTGGGTGGCCGGGAGTTCGAGGGCCAGCAGGGCAGCGGGAGCGCGGGCAGTATCGCCTCCGGCCGGGTGTCGTACACGCTGGGTCTGGAGGGTCCGGCGGTGACGGTGGACACGGCGTGTTCGTCGTCGCTGGTGGCGATGCATCTGGCGGCGCAGGCGCTGAGGTCGGGTGAGTGTTCGCTGGCGGTTGCCGGTGGCGTCACCGTGATGTCGACGCCGACGACGTTTGTGGAGTTCGCGCGGCAGGGTGGTCTGTCGTCGGACGGGCGGTGTCGTTCGTTCTCGGATTCGGCCGATGGTGTCGGTTGGGGCGAGGGCGTGGGGATGGTGGTGCTGGAGCGGTTGTCGGATGCGGTGCGTCGTGGTCATCGGGTGTGGGCGGTGGTGCGCGGTTCGGCGGTGAATCAGGATGGTGCGTCGAATGGTCTGACGGCGCCGAATGGTCCGTCGCAGCAGCGGGTGATCCGGCAGGCGTTGGCGAGTGGTGGGTTGTCGACGGCTGATGTGGATGTGGTGGAGGCGCACGGTACGGGGACGACGTTGGGTGACCCGATCGAGGCGCAGGCTCTCATCGCGACGTACGGGCAGGGCCGTTCGGCGGGCAGTCCGTTGTTGTTGGGGTCGGTGAAGTCGAACATCGGGCATGCGCAGGCTGCTGCCGGTGTGGCGGGCGTGATCAAGATGGTCATGGCGATGCAGCACGGCACCGTACCCAAGACTCTTCACGTGGACGCCCCTTCCTCGCACGTCGACTGGGACGCGGGTGCGGTGGAGTTGCTGTCCGAGCAGCGGTCCTGGCCGGAGTCGGGTCGGGTGCGCAGGGCGGGTGTGTCGTCGTTCGGTATCAGTGGGACGAATGCGCATGTGGTGCTGGAGCAGTTCGAGCCGGCCGAGGTGGAGCCGGCGGTTGAGGATGCGGTTCCGGGGGTGGTGCCGTGGCTGGTGTCCGGCAAGACGGAACAGGCGCTCAAGGACCAAGTCGCACGGCTGCGTGCATACGCGGAGGAATCCGGGCTGCGTCCGCTGGATGTGGGCCTGTCGACCCTTGGCCGGTCGGTGTTCGCCCACCGGGCCGTGGTGCTCAACGGCGACCGGGTCATTGCAGAGCAGGCGGTCATTGAGGGGCAGGTGCGTGCCGGAAAGACGGCGTTCTTGTTCACGGGCCAGGGCTCGCAACGTCTGGGCATGGGGCGTGAGTTGTATGCAGGTTTCCCCGCGTTCGCGTCGGCGTTCGACGCGGTGTGCGCGGAGCTGGACGTCCCCGTGCGGGACGTGGTGTGGGGTGACGACGCGGAGGCGCTGAACCAGACCATGCACGCGCAGGCAGCGCTGTTCGCCGTCGAGGTCGCGCTGTATCGCCTGGTCGAGTCGTGGGGCGTGAAGCCCGACTTCGTGGCCGGTCACTCCATCGGTGAGGTGGCTGCGGCGCATGTGGCCGGGGTGTTCTCGCTGGCCGACGCGTGCACGCTGGTGGCGGCGCGCGGGCGGCTGATGCAGGCACTGCCCGAGGGTGGCGCGATGCTGGCCGTGCAGGCGACGGAGGAGGAAGTCCTGCCGCTGCTGGGCGAGTCGGTCTCGGTCGCGGCGGTCAATGGTCCGTCGTCCGTGGTGGTGTCCGGTGTGTCGGAGCAGGTGGAGTCCGTGCGGGCCCACTTCGAAGCGCAGGGCCGCAAGACGACACGTCTCCGCGTCTCGCACGCCTTCCACTCGCCATTGATGGACCCGATGCTGGACGAGTTCCGTGCGGTGGTCTCGGAGCTGTCCTTCTCCGCTCCGACGATTTCGCTGGTGGCGGGCACCGAGACCGTGTGCGACCCGGAGTACTGGGTGCGCCACGTCCGTGACGCCGTCCGCTTCGCCGACGACATCCGCGCGCTCTCCGAAGCGGGCGTCACCCGCTACCTGGAGCTCGGACCCGACAGCGTGCTGTCGGCCATGGGCCAGGAGTCGGCCGAGTCCGACGCGTTGTTCGTCGCCGCTCTGCGCAAGGGACGCGTCGAGGAGGAGACGGCTGTACGCGCTGTCGCCGAGCTGTACGTCCAGGGCGTGAACGTGGGCTGGGGCGCCCTGTTCGCCGGGACCGGCGCCACCCGGGTCGAGCTGTCCACGTACGCCTTCCAGCGGCAGCGGTACTGGCCCGCCGGGGCGGTGCTGCGAACCGGAGACGTGCGGTTCGCGGGGCTCGGCGCGGCGGAGCACCCGATGCTGAGCGCGTTGGTCAGCCTGGCCGACGAGGACGGGACCGTGCTGACGGGCCGCCTCTCGCGGCAGACACACCCGTGGCTCGCCGACCACACCGTCAAGGGCGTCGTGCTGGTGCCCGGCACCGGTCTGCTCGAACTCGTTCTGCGGGCCGGGGCGGAGGTCGGCTGTGCGGCGGTGGAGGAGCTGACGCTCGCCGCGCCGCTGGTGCTGCCCGAGCAGGGCGGCGTACAGCTTCAGGTACGGGTGTCGGCACCCGAGGAGACCGGCCGGCGCACGGTGGGCGTGTACTCAAGCACCGAAGGAGCCGGTGACGGCGTCTGGGTGCGGCATGCCGCTGGTCTGCTGAGCGCGGATGCCGTGGCTGCGCATGCGGGAGATGCTCTTGGCGATTTCGACGCCAGGGTGTGGCCGCCGGCCGGTGCCGGGGAGGTGCCGGTCGAGGGAGCCTACGAGCGGTTCGCGGAGGCCGGGTTCGGTTACGGTCCGGTGTTCCGTGGGCTGCGTGCGGTGTGGCGGCGTGGTGAGGAGTTGTTCGCCGAGGTCGCGCTGCCCGAGGAGGAGCGGGACGCGGCGGGCCGCTTCGGCCTGCACCCCGCCCTGCTCGACGCCTCCCTGCATGCGGGCCTGTTGGAGGGCGCCGGTGACGACACGGTCGTCCCGTTCGTCTGGAACGACGTGGCATTGCACGCCGTCGGTGCGTCCGAGGTACGGGTACGGCTGACCCGCGTCGGCGACGAGGGGCTCTCGTTGCAGATGGCGGACGTGACGGGGCAGCCCGTGCTGTCCGTGGGCTCGATGCTCAGCCGGCTGGTCTCGGCGGAGCAGTTGGGTGCTTCGGGCAGTCCCTTGTTCGGGATCGGCTGGTCGGTTGTTCCGGCGATTCCGTCGGTTCCGGCCACCGGGGGCGTGCCGTGGGTGCGCTGGGAGGAGGTGCCTGCGGAGGGGCCGGTGCCGGGTGTGGTGGTGCTGGACTGTGGCGCTGTCGAGGGGTCGACGGGTGCGGGTGTTCCGTCCGGGGTGCGTGCGGTGTCGTACCGGGTGTTGGAGGCGGTGCGTGCGTGGCTGGCTGAGGAGCGGTTCGCGGCGTCGCGTCTGGTGGTGTTGACGCGTGGTGCGGTGGCGGTGTCGGAGGGTGTCGGGCTGGATGTGGTGCAGGCTCCGGTGTGGGGTCTGGTGCGTGCGGCGCAGGCGGAGAATCCGGGCCGGTTCGTGCTGGTGGACGTGGAGCCCGGGACAGCCGTGGACACGGTTGCGTCCGCGCTGGCGACCGGTGAGCCGGAGTCCGCGGTACGCGCCGGTCAGGTGTGGGCGCCGCGTCTTGTACGGCTGGAGAAGTCCGACGACCAGGCACCCGAATTCGATGTCGACGGTGCTGTGCTGGTGACGGGTGGTACCGGTGGTCTGGGTGCGGTGGTGGCCCGTCGGCTGGTGTCCGAGTACGGGGTGCGGCACCTGGTGCTGACGAGCCGGAGGGGTCTGGCCGCTCCGGGTGCCGAGGAGCTGGTGTCCGAATTGGCGGCGCTGGGTGCGCAGGTCCGTGTCGCCGCGTGTGACGTGTCGGACCGGGACGCGCTCGCGGGCCTGCTCGCCGAGACCGTCACCGAGCGTCCGCTGACCGGCGTCTTCCACGCCGCCGGCATCAGCAGCAACGCCCTCGTCGGGGCGCTGACCGAGGACGACTTCGACGTCGTCCTCGCGCCGAAGGCGGATGCCGCCTGGTACTTGCACGAGTTGACGCGGGGGCACGACCTCGCCGCGTTCGTGATGTTCTCCTCGGCGGGCGGTCTGGTGCTGACCGCCGGGCAGGGCAACTACGCGGCGGCGAACGTCTTCCTGGACGCCCTCGCCACGCAGCGTGCGGCCGAGGGGCTGCCCGCCACCTCCATGGCCTTCGGCCTGTGGGACGCGGGAGCGGGCATGGGCACGCTCCTCGCCGACGTGGACCGCAAGCGCATGGCCACCCAGGGACTGCCCGTCCTGTCGGCCGGAACCGGCCTCGCGCTCTTCGACGCCGCGCTGCGCTCCGCCCGGCCCGCCGTCGTTCCTCTCGTGGTCGACTCGGCCGCCCTGCGCACCCGTACCGACGAGATACCCGCCCTGCTGCGCGGACTCGCCCCGCGGCGCGCCCGACGCGCGGCCGGCGGCTCCGGAAGTACCGCAGCCGCCTCGTTGGCGCAGCGGCTGTCCGGCCAGTCGGCGGGTGAACGTCGGCGTACGGTGCTGGGGCTGGTCCGGGACGAGGTGGCGTCGGTGCTCGGGCACGCCTCGGCCGGGGCGGTCGGCGCGGACCGGGCCTTCCAGGAACTGGGCTTCGACTCGCTCGCCGCGACCGAACTGCGCAACCACCTGAACCGGGCCACCGGCCTGCGCCTGTCCGCCACCCTCGCCTTCGACCACCCCAACGCGGAAGCCGTCACCGACCACCTCCTCACCCTCCTCGGCGGAACCGGAACCGGAACCGGCGGGGCCGCTCCGGACGCTGCGGTACGGGACACCGGACAGCGGCGTCCGCTCGACGACGACCCGATCGCGATCGTCGGCATGGCCTGCCGCTACCCGGGCGGGGTGACCTCGCCCGAGGACCTGTGGCGGCTGCTGCTGGACGGCGGCGACACCGTCTCCGACCTCCCCGCCGACCGGGGGTGGAACACGGAGGACCTGTACGACCCGGAGCCCGGCAAGGAGGGCAAGAGCTACACGCGCCGCGGCAGCTTCCTGCACGAGGCCGCGGACTTCGATCCCGGTTTCTTCGGCATCTCCCCCCGCGAGGCCCTCTACATGGACCCGCAGCAGCGACTGCTGCTCGAAACCTCCTGGGAGGTCCTGGAGCGCGCCGGCATCGACCCCAGCACGCTCAAGGGCAGCCGCACGGGCGTCTTCGCCGGTGTGATGTACCACGACTACGCGCTCGGTGCGCACCCTTCCGGCACCAGCGGCGGCAGCGTGGTCTCCGGCCGGGTCTCGTACACGCTGGGTCTGGAGGGCCCGGCCGTCACGGTGGACACCGCGTGTTCCTCCTCCCTGGTGGCGCTGCACCTGGCGGTGCAGTCGCTGCGGGCGGGGGAGTGCACGCTGGCCCTGGCCGGCGGTGCGACCGTCATGTCCACGCCCGGCATGTTCATCGAGTTCAGCCGGCAGCGGGGTCTGTCCGTCGACGGCCGGTGCAAGGCGTTCGGAAGCGGCGCGGACGGGGTCGGCTGGTCCGAGGGCGTGGGCGTGCTGCTCGTCGAGCGGCTGTCCGACGCGCAGCGCAACGGGCACCAGGTCCTGGCCGTTATCCGCGGTTCCGCCGTCAACCAGGACGGTGCCAGCAACGGCTTCGCCGCCCCCAACGGTCCGTCGCAGCAGCGGGTCATCCGTCAGGCCCTGGCTTCCGCCGCTCTCACGGCCGCCGAGGTCGACGCCGTCGAGGCGCACGGTACGGGCACCACGCTCGGCGACCCGATCGAGGCCCAGGCGCTCATCGCGACGTACGGGCAGGACCGGCCGGAGAACCAACCCTTCCTGCTCGGCTCCATCAAGTCGAACATCGGGCACGCGCAGGCCGCCGCCGGTGTCGCAGGCGTGATCAAAATGGTCATGGCGATGCGGGAGGGCGTGCTCCCGCGCACCCTCCACGCGGACGACCCCTCGCCGCACGTGGACTGGACCGAAGGCTCGGTGGAACTGCTCGGCGAAGCGGTCGAGTGGCCGGAGACCGGCCGTCCCCGCCGCGCGGGCGTGTCGGCGTTCGGCATCAGCGGTACCAACGCGCACGTCATCCTGGAGCAGACGGCGGCGGAGACCCCGGCGCAGGCGCCCGGGGCCGCCATGGGACCCGAGCCCGAAGGCACAATGGAACCGGAGCCGGCGAACGGGCCGGATTCCGAGGCCAGTAACGGACCGGGGACCAGCGTCACGAGGGAACCGGAGTCCGACGTCACGAGCAGTCCGGTGGCCCGTACGCTGCCATGGCTGGTGTCCGCCGCGACCCCGGAAGCCCTCCAGGAGCAGGCCGCACGCCTGCTGTCGTACGTCGAATCCCGGCCGGACCTGGACCTGGTCGCGACGGCCGGCGCTCTGGCGACCACGCGGACGGCGCTGGAACACCGGGCCGCGGTCGTCGGCACCGGACGTGCGGAGCTGGTCGACGGACTGCGCGGACTGACGGCCGGAGAGGGCACACTTCCGAGTGGCGTCCTCATGGCATCCGCCCGAGGGGCCGGAACGAGCGCGTTCCTGTTCTCGGGTCAGGGGTCGCAACGTCTCGGGATGGGGCGTGAGTTGTATGCCCGTTTCCCGGTGTTCGCGTCCGCGTTCGATGCGGTGTGCGCGGAGCTGGACGTCCCGGTGCGGGAGGTGGTGTGGGGCGACGACGCCGATGCGCTGAATCAGACGATGTTCGCGCAGGCGGGGTTGTTCGCCCTGGAGGTGGCGCTGTACCGGCTCGTGGAGTCGTGGGGTGTGCGGCCGGACTTCGTGGCGGGTCACTCCATCGGTGAGGTGGCTGCGGCGCATGTGGCCGGGGTGTTCTCGCTGGCCGACGCGTGCACGTTGGTGGCGGCGCGCGGGCGGTTGATGCAGGCGCTGCCGGAGGGCGGCGCGATGCTGGCCGTGCGGGCGACGGAGGCCGAAGTCCTGCCGCTGCTGGGCGAGTTGACGTCCGTTGCGGCGGTCAACGGTCCGTCGTCCGTGGTCGTGTCCGGTGCGTCGGAGCAGGTGGAGTCCGTGCGGGCCCACTTCGAGGCGCTCGGCCGTAAGGCGACTCGTCTCCGGGTGTCGCACGGTTTCCACTCGCCGTTGATGGATCCGATGCTGGACGACTTCCGCGCGGTGCTGTCCGGGCTGTCCTTCTCGAAGCCCTCGATCCCCGTCGTGTCCAACCTGACCGGCGACGTCGCCGAGAGCGACCGGCTGTGCGCCCCGGAGTACTGGGTGCGCCACGTCCGCGAGGCGGTCCGCTTCGCCGACGGCATCCGGACCCTCGGCGCCCTCGGCGTGACCCGCTTCCTGGAGATCGGCCCCGACGCCGTGCTCGCCGGAATGGCCGGGGACTGCCTGGACGGCACGACCGCCTCCGCCCTCCCCCTGCTGCGCGCGGGCCGGGACGAGGCCGCCACCCTGGTCGCGGCGCTCGGTGCACTGCACTGCGCCGGGATCGCCGTGGACTGGCGGGAGTTCTTCGGCGCTGTCGCCGACGGCCCGCGGGGCGTCCGGATCGACCTGCCCACGTACGCCTTCCAGCGTCGGCGCTACTGGCTGGACGCCACCCAGGGCACTGCCGATCTGGACTCGGTCGGTGTCGCCTCCGCGGAGCACCCGCTGCTCGGGGCCGCCATGGAGCTGGTCTCGGCCGACGGCTACCTCTTCACGGGACGACTGTCCCTCCGCACGCACCCGTGGCTCGCGGACCACACGGTGATGGGCACGGTCCTGGTGCCCGGCACCGGTCTGCTCGAACTCGTTCTGCGGGCCGGGGCGGAGGTCGGCTGTGCGGCGGTGGAGGAGCTGACGCTCGCCGCGCCGCTGGTGCTGCCCGAGCAGGGCGGCGTACAGGTACAGGTCTGGGTCGGAGAGCCGGACGGCTCCGCCCGCCGTCAGGTCACCGTGCACTCACGGACGGACGAGGAGCAGGACGGGGGCTGGGTGCGGCATGCCGGTGGTGTGCTGAGCGCGGATGCCGTGGGTGCGCAGGCGGGGGATGTTCTCGCCGGTTTCGACGCGGGGATGTGGCCGCCGGCCGGTGCCGAGGAGGTGTCCGTCGAGGGCGCGTACGAGGGCTTCGCCGGGGCCGGGTTCGGTTACGGTCCGGTGTTCCGTGGGCTGCGTGCGGTGTGGCGGCGTGGTGAGGAGTTGTTCGCCGAGGTCGCGCTGCCCGAGGAGGAGCGGGACGCGGCGGGCCGGTTCGGCCTGCATCCCGCCCTGCTCGACGCGGCGATGCACGCGGCGATCCTGACGAGTACGGGAGAGGCCGCCATCCCGTTCGTCTGGAACGACGTGGCGTTGCACGCCGTCGGTGCGTCCGAGGTGCGGGTGCGGCTGACCCGCGTCGGCGAGGACGGCTGGACTCTCGCGCTCGCCGACGTCACCGGAGCGCCGGTGCTCTCGGTCGGCTCAATGGTCAGCCGACCGGTGTCGGCAGAGCAGTTGGGTGGTTCGGGGAGTCCGTTGTTCGGGGTCGGCTGGTCGGTTGTTCCGGCGGTTCCTGGTGCGGGCGAGGTGTCGTGGGTGAGTTGGGAGGAGGTGCCCGCGGCGGGTCCGGTGCCGGGTGTGGTGGTGCTGGACTGCGGTGCCTTCCCTACGGGCCTGGGTGTTCCGTCCGGGGTGCGTGCGATGTCGTACGGGGTGCTGGATGTGGTGCGGTCGTGGCTGGCTGAGGAGCGGTTCGCGGCGTCGCGTCTGGTGGTGTTGACGCGTGGTGCGGTGGCGGTGTCGGAGGGTGTCGGGCTGGATGTGGTGCAGGCTCCGGTGTGGGGTCTGGTGCGTGCGGCGGAGGCGGAGAATCCGGGCCGGTTCGCGCTGGTGGACGTGGAGCCCGGGGCGGAAGTGGGCACTGTCGTGTCCGCCTTGGCGGTTGGTGAGCCGGAGTCCGCAGTGCGCGGGGACGCGGTGTGGGTGCCGCGCCTCGTCCGGCTGGAGCAGACAACCGATCAAGCTCCTGAATTCGCTTCCGACGGTGCTGTGCTGGTGACGGGTGGTACCGGTGGCCTGGGAGCGGTGGTGGCCCGCCGTTTGGTGTCCGAGTACGGGGTGCGGCACCTGGTGCTGACGAGCCGGAGGGGTTTGGCTGCTCCGGGGGCCGAGGAGCTGGCGGCAGATTTGATCGCGTCGGGTGCGGAGGTCCGTGTCGTCGCGTGTGACGTGTCGGACCGGGACGCGCTCGCGGGCCTGCTCGCCGAGACCGTTTCCGAGCGTCCGCTGACCGGCGTCTTCCACGCCGCCGGCATCGGCGACAGCACCGTCATGGACGCGCTCACCCATGAGCAGGTGGACAGGGTGTACGCGCCCAAGGTCGACGCGGCCTGGCATCTGCACGAGTTGACGCGGGAGTACGACCTCGCCGCGTTCGTGATGTTCTCCTCGGCGGGCGGTCTGGTGCTGACCGCGGGGCAGGGCAACTACGCGGCGGCGAACGTCTTCCTGGACGCCCTCGCCGTACAGCGTGCGGCCGAGGGGCTGCCCGCCACCTCCATGGCCTTCGGCCTGTGGGAGGTCGGCGGCGGGCTCGGCGCGTACCTGCGCGACGTGGACCGCAAGCGGATGGCCACCCAGGGCGTACCGCCGCTGACCCACGAGGCGGGCCTGGCCCTCTTCGACGCGGCCCTGCGGTCCGATCGCGCCGCCGTCGTCCCCGTACGGATCGACACGGCCGCCCTGCGCTCCCGCACGGACGACGTGCCCGCGCTGCTCCGCGGCCTGGCGCCCGTCGTACGGCGGGCGGCGGCGGCCCGCAGCGGTTCGGCGCCGGCCGAGCCGACCCTGCACGACCGGCTGTCCGGCCTGTCGGCGGGAGAGCGCCGGCGTACGGTGCTGGGGCTGGTCCGGGACGAGGTGGCGTCGGTGCTCGGGCACGCCTCGGCCGAGGCGGTCGGCGCGGACCGGGCCTTCCAGGAACTGGGCTTCGACTCGCTCGCCGCGACCGAACTGCGCAACCACCTGAACCGGGTCACCGGCCTGCGCCTGTCCGCCACCCTCGCCTTCGACCACCCCAACGCCGAAGCCGTCACCGACCACCTCCTCACCCTCCTCGGCGGTGCCGTGACCGGCGGCACCCCGGGTGAGGAGGAGGTCCGCGAAGCGCTCCGCACCATTCCGACGAGCCGGCTGCGCGACGCCGGACTGATGCAGAGCCTCCTCGACCTCGCTGAGGTACGGGTCACCCCCGCCGACCTCGCGGAGGAGGAGCAGCCGGAACCGCACGACACGGGCGACGCGGCTGACGGGGACGCGCTGGCGGCGGCCCGCCGCGAGACCGCCCTGCTGCGCGCCGACAACCGCAGGCTCACCGCCGACCGGCACGAGCCCATCGCGATCGTCGGCATGGCCTGCCGGTACCCGGGCGGCGTGACCAGCCCCGAGGACCTGTGGCGGCTCGTCACCTCCGGCGGCGACGCGATCTCCGCGTTCCCCACCGACCGGGGGTGGGACCTGTCGTCCCTGCGCGACCCGCACGGAACGGGACCGGACGCCTACTACACCCGCACCGGCGGCTTCCTCGACGGAGCGGCCGACTTCGACCCGGCCTTCTTCGGCATCTCACCGCGCGAGGCCCTCGCCATGGACCCGCAGCAGCGGATCACCCTGGAACTGGCCTGGGAGGCGCTGGAGCGCGCGGGCATCGACCCGACGACGCTCCGGGGCAGCCGCACCGGCGTGTTCGCCGGCGTGATGTACCACGACTACCCGGGCAGTGACGGAAACGGCAGCGTGGTCTCGGGCCGGGTCTCCTACAAGCTCGGCCTCGAAGGCCCGGCGGTCGCCGTCGACACGGCCTGCTCGTCGTCGCTCGTCGCCCTGCACCTGGCGGTGCAGGCCCTGCGGCAGGGAGAGTGCTCGCTGGCGCTCACCGGTGGCGTCACCGTGATGGCCACGCCGGGCGTGTTCGCGGAGTTCGGCCGTCAGGGCGGGCTCGCCTCCGACGGGCGGTGCAAGTCGTTCGCCTCGGCGGCCGACGGCACCGGATTCGCCGAGGGCGCGGGCTTCCTCGCGGTCGAGCGGCTCTCCGACGCGGTCCGCAACGGGCACCAGGTGCTCGCCGTGATCCGCGGCTCCGCCGTCAACCAGGACGGCGCCTCCAACGGCCTGACCGCACCGAACGGCCCCTCGCAGCGCCGGGTGATCAAGCAGGCCCTCGCCAACGCCCGGCTCGCCGCCGACCAGATCGACGCCGTGGAGGCACACGGCACCGGCACGACGCTCGGCGACCCGATCGAGGCCCAGGCCCTGCTCGCCACGTACGGCCAGGGGCGTCCCGCCGACCGGCCGCTGTGGCTGGGCTCGGTCAAGTCCAACATCGGCCACTCGCAGGCCGCGGCCGGTGTTGCGGGCGTGATCAAGATGGTGATGGCCATGCGCCACCGGGAGCTGCCCGTGACGCTGCACGTGGACGAGCCGAGCCGCGAGGTCGACTGGAGCGCGGGAGGCGTACGGCTGCTCACCGAGGCCCGCGAGTGGTCCGGCGACGACCGGCACACCCGTCGGGCAGGCGTCTCGTCCTTCGGGATCAGCGGCACCAACGCACACGTGATCGTCGAGGAGGCCCCGACGGCCCCGGCCGCCGTCACCGAGCCGTCCTCCCCGGAACCCTCCTCCGAGCCCGCGTCCGCCGAGCCCGCATCCGGCGAGTCCCGCGTCGCGGCCCCCACGGCACTCGTGGTGTCCGCAGCGTCGCCCGAGGCCCTGCGCGCTCAGGCCGGACGCCTGCTGGCACTCGTGGCGGAGTCCGAGGAGACGAGCCCCGCCGACCTGGGCCACTCGCTCGCGACGACCCGGGCGGCACTCGGTCACCGCGCCGCGATCTCCGCGTCGGACCGGAACGAGCTGCTGGCGGGCCTGGAAGCCGTCGTGCGCGGCGAGGCGGCCACAGCCGTCGCGACCACCGCACCGCTGGCATTCCTGTTCTCGGGTCAGGGGTCGCAACGTCTCGGGATGGGGCGTGAGTTGTATGCCCGCTTCCCGGTGTTCGCGTCCGCGTTCGATGCGGTGTGCGCGGAGCTGGACGTCCCGGTGCGGGACGTGATGTGGGGCGACGACGCCGATGCGCTGAATCAGACGATGTTCGCGCAGGCGGGGTTGTTCGCCGTGGAGGTGGCGCTGTTCCGTCTTGTCGAGTCGTGGGGTGTGCGGCCGGACTTCGTGGCGGGTCATTCCATCGGTGAGGTGGCTGCGGCGCATGTGGCCGGGGTGTTCTCGCTGGCCGACGCGTGTGCGCTGGTGGCGGCGCGTGGGCGGTTGATGCAGGCGCTGCCGGAGGGCGGCGCGATGCTGGCCGTGCAGGCGACGGAGGAGGAAGTCCTTCCGTTCCTGGGCGAGTCGGTTTCGGTCGCGGCGGTCAACGGTCCGTCCTCCGTGGTCGTGTCCGGTGCGTCGGAGCAGGTGGAGTCCGTGCGGGCCCACTTCGAGGCGCTCGGCCGTAAGGCGACTCGTCTCCGGGTGTCGCACGGTTTTCACTCGCCGTTGATGGATCCGATGCTGGACGAGTTCCGTACGGTGCTGTCCGGGCTGTCCTTCTCGAAGCCCTCGATCCCCGTCGTGTCCAACCTGACCGGCGACGTCGCCGAGAGCGACCGGCTGTGCGCCCCGGAGTACTGGGTGCGCCACGTCCGCGAGGCGGTCCGCTTCGCGGACGGCATCCGGACCCTCGGCGCCCTCGGCGTGACCCGCTTCTTGGAGATCGGCCCCGACGGTGTTCTCACCGCCATGGCCCAGGACTCGGCCCCCGACGCCGCCGCCCTGGTTCCCGCACTGCGTGGAAACGTCCCGGAGGAGTCCGCCGTACGTCAGGCCACGGCCCGGCTGCACGCGCACGGCGTACCGGTCGACTGGCCGGCCTTCTACGCCGGTTCCGGGGCCCGACGCGTCGAACTGCCCACCTACCCCTTCCAGCACCGGCGCTTCTGGCCGACGGTCATGGCGTACGCGGGAAGCGCGGAGTCCGTCGGACTCAGGGCAGCTGACCACCCCCTGCTGGCGGGGTCGGTGGAACTGGCGGGCGGCGCGGGCCAGTTGTGCACCGGGCGGCTGTCGGTTCAGTCGCATCCGTGGCTCGCGGACCACGCGGTCATGGGCACGGTACTGGTACCTGGCACCGCACTGGTGGAACTCGCCGTCAGGGCGGGCGACGAGGTCGGCTGCGCGACCCTGGAAGAGCTGACGCTGGCCGCGCCGCTGGTGCTGCCCGCCGAGGGCGGCGTACAGGTGCAGGTCTGGGTGGGCGAGCCGGACGGCTCCGGCCGTCGGCCGGTGAGCGTGCACTCCCGGCCGGACACCGGTGCCGACACCGGATGGACGCGTCACGCCGAGGGCTTCCTCGCCGTGTCCCCCGACGGCGCGCCCGCGTTCGACGCGGCGGTCTGGCCGCCCGCGGGTGCGGAGGCGCTGGACGTGTCCGGGGTGTACGGGCGGTTCGCGGAGGCCGGGTTCGAGTACGGGCCCGCCTTCCAGGGGCTGCGGGCGGCCTGGCGGGTCGACGACGTGGTGTACGCGGAGGTCGCGCTGCCCGAGGACGTGGACGGCGGGGCGTTCGGCCTGCACCCGGCCCTGTTCGACGCGAGCCTGCACGCGGCAGCGGCGGGAGCGGGGGGCGGTGAGGGCGGCGGAGTGCCGTTCGCCTGGTCCGGAGTGTCGCTGTACGCGTCCGGTGCCTCTGCCCTGCGGGTCCGGCTGACTCCGGGGGCCGACGGGGCCCTGGCCGTGGCCCTCGCGGACGGTACGGGAGCGCCCGTCGCCTCCGTACGCTCGCTCACTGTGCGGCCGGTTTCCGCACAGCAGCTGGGTGACGGCGGCACGGCCGTGCATGACGCGCTGTTCACGGTCGAGTGGACGCCGGTCGAGGTTCCCGACACCGGGGCCGCCGTGCCGGATGTGGAACTGGTCCGGCTGGGCTCGGCGACCGACAGCGACACCGACGACGACAATGCCCGGGCCGACCTTGACAGTGCGGCGGACGGCTCGGACTCCGACAGTGCGGCGGACGGATCGGACGACGCCGCCGGGGTCGTCGGGTCGGTGCACGCCCAGGCCGCGCGGGCGCTGGAACTCGTACAGCTCGTGCAGGAGGAGCGCTCCGCGACCGACTCCCCACTGGTCCTCGTGACCCGAGGCGCGGTGTCCGGCGAGAACCTTGCCGCTGCCGCCGCCTGGGGTCTGCTGCGCTCGGCGCAGTCGGAGCAGCCGGGCCGGTTCGTCCTGGTGGACGTGGCGGGGGAGGAGCCCGAGGCGGAGCTGCTGAAGGCCCTGGTCTCCCTGGGCGAGCCCCAGTTGCTCGTCCGTGACGGCCAGGTACTGGCCGCCAGGCTGGCCCGGGTCGCGGTGCCCGCCACCGCGGCCGCCCCCGTCTGGAACGGCGAGGGCCCGGTCCTGGTCACCGGAGGCACCGGCGCTCTGGGCCGGGCCGTGGCCCGGCACCTGGTCGAGGAACACGGCGTACGCAGCCTGCTGCTCGTCAGCCGGCGCGGCGCGGAAGCGGAGGGTGCCCGGGAACTCCTCGCGGAACTCGCCGAAGCGGGCGCCGACGCGGCCGTGGAGGCGTGCGACCTCACCGACCGGAACGCCGTGAATGGACTGCTGGCCCGCCACCGGGTGCATGCCGTCGTCCACACCGCCGGTGTGCTCGACGACGCGCTGATCGGCTCGCTCACCCCGGAACGGCTGGCTGCTGTGTTGCGCCCCAAGGTGGACGCGGCCTGGAATCTCCACGAGGCGACCAGTGACCAGAACCTCGCCGCCTTCGTCCTGTTCTCCTCCGTGGCGGGCACCTTCGGCAACGCGGGGCAGGCCAACTACGCCGCCGGGAACTCCTTCCTGGACGCCCTCGCACGCCACCGGGACGCCCTCGGGCTCCCCGGAACCTCACTGGCCTGGGGGCCGTGGTCCGGTACGGGCGGCGGCATGACCGGCGCTCTCACCGCGGCCGGCACCGAGCGGATGACGCGTGCCGGGATGCCGCCGCTGGCACCGGAACAGGCGTTGCCCCTGTTCGACGCCGCGCTGTCGGCCGGGCGGCCGGCGCTGCTGCCGGTCCGCCTGGACCTGGCTGCGATCCGGGCCCAGGGCGAGGTCCCCTCACTGCTGCGCGGCCTGATCCGCAAGCCCGTCCGCCGCACGGCCACCACGGCCGGTGCCCCCACCGGGCTCACCGACCGGCTGGCGGGTCTCGACCCGCAGACACGTCGTGAAGCACTGCTCGACGTCGTACGGACGCAGATCGCGCTCGTGCTCGGACACGCGGGCGTGGCGGAGGTGGATCCCGCCCGGGCCTTCCAGGAACTCGGTTTCGACTCCTTGATGGCAGTCGAGCTGCGCAACCGGCTCGACGCCGCGACCGGCCTGCGGCTGCCCGCCACGCTGGTCTTCGACTACCCGACGGCGGACGCGCTGGTGGGCTTCCTGAACGACGAGCTGTTCGACGAGCCGGACGGCGGGGCGCTCGCCCACGCAACGGCGGCCGAGCAGTTGCTTGCCGCGCGGAGCGCGACGGACGCGGACGATCCGGTGGTGATCGTGGGCATGGCCTGCCGCTACCCGGGAGGCGTGACCTCGCCGGAGGGGCTGTGGCGGTTGGTCGCCGACGGCGTGGACGCCGTGGGCGGCTTCCCCACCGATCGCGGCTGGGACGTGGAGTCGCTCTACGACCCGGCGCCGGAGAACCTGGGCACCAGCTACACCCGCTCCGGCGGTTTCCTGTCCGACGCCGCCGACTTCGATCCGGATTTCTTCGGGATGAGTCCGCGTGAGGCGCTTGCCACGGACTCTCAGCAGCGGTTGTTGCTGGAGACGACGTGGGAGGCGGTGGAGCGGGCGGGCATTGATCCGGTGTCGTTGCGCGGCTCGCAGACCGGCGTTTTCGCGGGTGTGATGTACAGCGATTACGCGAGTCTGCTGGGTGGCCGGGAGTTCGAGGGCCAGCAGGGCAGCGGGAGCGCGGGAAGTATTGCCTCCGGTCGGGTGTCGTACGCGTTGGGTCTGGAGGGTCCGGCGGTGACGGTGGACACGGCGTGTTCGTCGTCGCTGGTGGCGATGCATCTGGCGGCGCAGGCGCTGAGGGCGGGTGAGTGTTCGCTGGCGGTTGCCGGTGGCGTCACCGTGATGTCGACGCCGACGACGTTCATCGAGTTCTCCCGCCAGCGTGGCCTCGCGCCCGACGGCCGCTGCAAGGCGTTCGCCGAAGCCGCTGATGGTGTCGGTTGGGGTGAGGGCGTGGGGATGGTGGTGCTGGAGCGGTTGTCGGATGCGGTGCGTCGTGGTCATCGGGTGTGGGCGGTGGTGCG
>NZ_JBIVLB010000009.1:61889-327346 GCF_044751045.1 Streptomyces sp. NPDC088745 | reverse complement strand
GGGAAACCGGGCCGCTCCGCGCCCCGGCGGCCGCCCTCCGGCCGACCCGTGGCCTCCGCGTCGCTCCAGCCACCCGCTGGTAGCCCACCAACTGCCCCGCGGGGCAGGCGTGCCACGCTCCGCGCGGCCCACCCATGGATCTGCGGCTCGGGCAGCGGTGAGAGGGGCGGGCGTGTTGCACAGCTCCCTTCGAGTTCTGCTCGGAGGGAGCTGTGCAGGGTCCGCTGCGCTCCCTCCCGGCACATCCTCTCCTCGGACTGGGCCCGGTGTGCTCACGCAGGCCGGGAAGCGGAGTTCAAGCGTGTACGTGGTCGGGGGTGGCGGCCCGCCGGGGTGCGGCGTGGTGTGCCGGGGTGCGTGGCAAGGCTTTTTGGACGCGATGCAGCCACCAGGAGACGGTGGTGAGCAGGCCGGTGAAGACCACCATGAGGAGCAGGGAGACCCACATCTGTCGGCTCCCGGGATGAGTCGACCCCGTCCAGAGCGCGATGGCCGCCCACAGCAGGGCTCCTGCTTGGTAGAAACCGCGGGTCCGGCGCAGTTGTCGTGCGGCCCGCAGGGACAAAGAGTGTTCGGTCTTCGGTGGCATGTTCATCCGTGTGCCCTTGATGTGTTGCGTCTACCGGGCGCGTAGGGGTGCTTCTGCCGGTCCCAGCTGCTGGGGCCGGCAGAAGCACCTCGCGGCCCGGACTCTTTTCGTTCTGGTCAGGGTCGCTGCCTGCCGTCTCCCTCAAAGACCCTTCGTGCAGCTACACCCTGGTCTCCAACCAGCCCTGCGTTGTCCGGCAGGCCCAGGACGCTGCCGCAGTGCTCGCATAGCTTCCCGTCCTCTGCAGGTGTGCCGCATGCCTTGCAGAACCGGTTTCCCTGCTGGTCTTCAGTCCTCTGGTTCATGGCGTCTCCGATACGGTGGTGGACAGTATTCGTATCCGCGTACCCATGGCGTGCGTGTTGAGTCGTCTCTGATCTGATTCATTTTTTTCTTCAGATAGGCTCTGCAATGAGATGCCTATCAGGCTTGAGCGGCAGGCATCTCGGGCCGGTGCGGGGTCCCATGTCCGGGCGGCTTCGCTGTAGTCCTGCTGGGCGGTGTCCATGGGCCTGTATGTGAGCCCCGGGCCGGATGCAGGGACTCCTGCGGCCGAAAGAGAAGGGGGACATCGCAATGGCAGTCAGGGAACTACGTGCCCACCAGCGGGAAGCCGTAAATGCCGTATTGCGTGCTCTCGAATCTCCTACAGGCTCACTTGTACCCGAGCAAGAACTCCGGACCCAGGCCCAGGTCATCATGGCGACCGGATCTGGAAAAGCGCCGAAGAGCTCCACACCCGACCGGGTACTGGCGCTCGTGCCCTCGCTGGACCTGCTCACCCAGACCGAGGCCACATGGCGCGAAGGAGGCCGCAGGAAACCGATAATCGGAGTGTCCTCCCTGCGGGGTGAGGAAGTGTCCCTCCCCAACACCACGGACGTGGACGAGCTGGTGGAGTGGACGCGAAGCATGGACAAGGTAACCGTCTACGCCACGTACGCCAGCCTCGGACTCGGCACACTGGAGCGGGCACACGCCGGGGGCCTCGCAGCCTGGGACCTGATCGTCGTGGACGAAGCCCACCGCGTCTCGGGCCGGATCGGAAAGCCCTGGGCCGTCGTCCACGACAACCAGAAGATCCCCTCCCTGCGCCGCCTCTACATGACAACCACCCCCCGGCTCTGGCAGCTCGGAGACAATGACGAGGTCGGTGCACCGGGTGAGCTGGCCGCGAGCATGGACAACAACCCCAAGGGCCCCTTCGGCCGCCGGGCGTTCACTTTGACGCTCTCAGAAGCGATCGACCGGGGAATCTGCGCCCCCTACCAGGTCGTGTGTGGACATCACCAACACCCAGCTCAAAGTCGCCCAGCTCCGGGGTACTGAGGGCCGTTCGGCAGAAGTCCGCAGGGCCCGACTCGCCGCCCGGCAAACCACCCTGGTGAAGGCATCGGCCGAAGAGGGCTTCCGCAGGACGCTAGTCTTCAGGGGAGACGCAGCAGGTCAGCGACCCGCTGATAGAGGGCCTGGTGTCCGGCGTCGTTGGGGTGGAAGCCATCGGTGGTGTAGCCGCCGAAGGCCGGTCGCCCTGCCGGAAGTCGATGGGCGGGGACGTCATAGAGATCGGCGCACGGGACGAAGATCCCACCGTTCTCGGCCCAGCACTCCGCGAGGAGCTCGTCCCAGTACGCGACCCTGGAGACCGGGCGGGGACAGTCCTCCGGGCTCCAGAGGAGCGTGCGGTCGCCCCAGACGCCGAGACCGACGACGACCGCGCCGGGGCTGGCGGCCGCGACTGCAGTGAAAAGTGCCCGGGCGGCGCTACGGGTGTCTTTGGGTGTGTAGACGTATCTGTTGTCCCGTCGCTCGCGGCAGTCGTTGGTGCCGAGGCCCACGACGACCAGATCGCATCCGAAAGGCACGGTGTCCACGGTCGCCAGGCAGGTCAGGCCCTGGCCGTCCCGTGAGGTGACGCCGTTGACGCGGGTGACCTGCCAGGTCTTCGACAGGCGGGCCTGCAACAGAGAAGTCCATGCCAGGTCGGCGCTGGAGGCGAAGCTGCCACGGCCGGTGATGCTGTCACCGATGACTCCGTAGACGAGTGGTTCCCCAGGGCCGACCAGAGCACGCGGACGCTGCGCCACGGCGGCCCCGGCAGCCGTGCCGATGGTAAGGAGCGTAGCGGGGGTGGTGAGGGCGGCGGTGGTGAGCAGGGCGCGACGGCTGGGGTGCATGGGCATTCCTGACGTTCAGTAGGTGTCGGGCGGGTCAGCGGGCCCGAACCGGGCCACCGTGCGTGCCTTACGGACCTCGGTGTCGAGGCCTTCCAGCGTTGACCGGCGGATGCTCTCCCGCTCGGTCTCCGCCATCGCCGCGAAGAACGCGAACAGCAGCTTCCCCGGCCCGATGGGGTCGTAGATGCCGGACAGGAGCCCGGCGGGCATCTCCAGGACGGGTATGAAGCAGTCGGCACCAACCCGGAGGAAAAATTCTGGTGCTGGTGCGGGTATGCGGCTAAAGGAAAAGTGCTCTGCGTAGAACAGGACATACTGAGACGCACCTTTTCCTTGGCCTTGCGTCCCGGTGTCGGCGCTTTTCCCACCTGGTCGGCGGCACGTCGATGGTCTGCGGCCATCGTGCAGGCCTATGAATGCGAGGAGCAGGGGCGGGCCGATCAAGTCGACGATCAGCTACCTGGCGGAGCATCGTCCGAAGCTGCCCGGTCGGAACCACGCGGCCCCACTGTCTGACCGCGACAGTTCACGGGGACCTGCACTTCGCGAACCTCACCATGGACGGGCCTGTTCTTCTCGACCTGGGGGGACACGGCCTCGGGCCGGTTGGGTATGACGCGGCAACGCTGTACCTGTACGGGCTCCTCGCGCCGCACACCGCGGTACGGAGAACCGAGGACCACCGTTTCGCCAGCGTCCTCATCGTCGAGACAGCACCCGACGGACGGCTCGACACGGTCGACTGCGGCCGTGTACGCCCTCGTTCCTGTCCGCCGAGGGGATACGCGAGGTCGTCCTGCCACCGGGAGCACTGCCAGGCGTGTTCGCCCACATACCTGGCAGGGCACCTCAGGCGGTTTCCTGCACGATCCCGCCCGGGGCGTGCCTACTGGTGGTCGCGGACGGGGTCACCGAGGCCCGAGAATCCCGGCCGAATTCTTCGACCTGAAGGAATTCTTCCGTCGGCAAGCTCCTGGCTCCTGCCCGTGCGATAGTGCGACCGCTCTGCTTGCAGCCCTGGCCGCCCATAACGGGGGCGTTCTTTTCGACGACGCCGTCCGCGGTCTGCGACACCGCCCGCCGCAGCCTGAAAGCGGTGTCGGCACCGGCGCGTCCAATCGCGGTGTGCACGCCGTCGCAGGCCCGGCCTACGGCCACGAGGCCGCTCCAGGCCGGCCGACAGCTGTGGCCTACAGCTTCGAACGGGTTCGCGCGGCGGGCAGCCGCCCGGTATGGGAGGCAGCTCGAAAAGGTCCCCAGTAATTGTGGCCGAGTCCCTGATGATCTCGGGCCTCGGCGGGGTGGCGGGCGCGACCCTGGGCGCGGCGGCGACGGGCGGGTACGCGTACGTCGCCGGGCTGCCCTGGGTGGTGGGCGGTAGTTTCGGCGCGACGCTGGTGATCGGGACGGTGGCTGGGCTCCATCCGGCGGTCCGGGCCTCCCGGCTGTCCCCGACGCTGGCGCTCCAGGCGTAGGAGAGGGGACGCCCGGGGGCCGGGGCGGCTTCGCCCCTCGGCCCCCGGGCTTTCCGGGGATGTTGCTCGCGGGCCGGTCTGGTCAGATGCGGGAGTTGCGTACCGACTGCCAGACCGCGCCGGCCAGGGCCCGCGTCGCCCGCGGGACGGACAGGTGCTCGTGCTCCCGGTAGAGGGCCCAGTTGTACTGCACGAGGGAGAGCTTGTTGGAGGACAGCGAGCCCGCCTGCTGGGCCCGGTAGACGGCCAGGGGCTCGGCGAGGCCCCGGGCGTCGGCGCCGTCGCGCATGATGCTCAGCCACAGCGCGTAGTCCTGGCGCTTGCGCATCTGCGGCATCAGCCTCGTGCCGAGGGCGTTGCGGTCGTACATGGCGGTGAGGGCGCCGATGTGGTCCTGGACCAGCATGTCGCGGTAGGTGACGTGGGCCCGCGCCTGGATCACCCGTCCGTTCGGAATCCAGTCGGTGCTCTCGCCGGGGTAGGAGGCGTCCATCTTGAAGTAGGAGGTGAACGTCAGCGGGGCGGTGCCCTCCTGGGCGAAGGCAAGCTGCTTCTCGGTCTTCTCCGGGAGCCACATGTCGTCACTGTCGAGGAAGGCGATGTAGTCCCCGCGGGCCCGCTCCATCGCGAGGTTGCGGGCCCGGCCGGCGCCGCCCTGTTCGGGTGCGGTCCGCGGCAGGACGCGTTCATCCTGCGCGGCGAACTCGCGCAGCAGTTCCATGGAGGCGTCGGTGGACCGGTCGTCGGTGACCAGCAGCTCCAGGTCGGTGTGGGTCTGGGTGAGCACCGACCGGACGGCCGCGCCGAGAGTGGCTGCCGAGTTGTAGACGGGCATGACGACAGACACCAGGGGCACAGCACTTCTCCTCGCAGACCAGGAACGACTGGTCTATTCAAGCACTGCGGCCGGGCGGGAGCCGCCACGCCCGTGGTCGTCGCTGATCATGGACTGCGGATGCCCTTCCCGGTCGCGGGTGCGCACGCTTCCCCTTACTGGACGTGCGGCTTCAGCCGTTCCGCCAGGTGGGCCAGGATCTCGTCCCGGGCGCGGACGGTGGGGTGGCCCTCCTCGTCGACGAAGTGGGCCGTGACGACGCTGTGGGCGCAGCCGACGACGTCGCGGAAGAAGGGCGGGGGGTCGGGGTTCGCCGTCTCGGCCGCAAGCACGCGGCCGTCGAAGGCGTCGCCCAGCAGCTTCTGGTAGGCGGCGAAGCGTCGGCCCGTGCACCAGGCGTCGTTCTCGAAGCGGTAGGCGAGGACGGTGAGGCCGTCCCGTTCGACGCGGGCGGCGACGGCTGCGGCGTCCTCGTCGCTGAGTTCGAGGGCGCCGGGGTCGTCGAGCGGGAGGGAGGGGTGGTTGACGACGGGGGCGATGACGGCGGGTTCGAGGGCCATGGTCAGGGCAAAGTTGCCGGTGAAGCACAGGCCGACGGCGCCGACTCCCGGACCGCCGCACTCGGCGTGTGCCAGGCGGGCGAGGCCCCGCAGCCAGGCGGTGACGGGGCTGGTACCGCCGCCGGCGAAGGCGCGGAACTCAGCGCTGACGCAGGCGCGGGCGACCACGGTGCGGCGGGCCTCGGCCAGGGGGTAGGCGCCGTCGACGCCGAAGAGGGAGGGCAGGTGGACGGTGAAGCCCGCGTCCCGGATCCAGCGGGCGAAGCGGGCGACGTCGGGGCTGATGCCGGGCATCTCGGGCATGAGGACGACCGCCGGTCCGGAACCGGCGACGTACACGGTCTTCTCCGTCCCGTCGACGGAAACGGTTCTCCGTGTGAAGTCGTCCAGGGGGTCGCGCTGTCCGCGTGTCAGGGGCATGGGAGTGATGGTGCGTGCCGGTGACCGGTGCGCGGAAGCGGCGGCATCGCCAGGCTTCCCGGTAATCTCGCCACACCGGTGGCGGGAGGGGGAGCATGGGTGCGTTGCGGATCGGTGTGCTGGCCCATCCGGGTTGTTTCGCGTCCGAGGTGTACGGGGTGCCGGATGTGCTGACGATGGCCGGGCACGTCAGTGCCGTCGGGGAGGCGGCGTTCGACGTAACGGTCCTCTCGCCGCGGCGACGGGTGACCGCGTCCGGTGGCACGAGGCTCGACGTGGCGGCGGTGCGGCCGGTGGACGTACTGGTCGTGCCGGGTTTCGAGCTGTCGCCGGCGCTCGATCTCGACGCGGCGCTGGGGCGGCTCGGGCCGGAGACGGCGGTCATCCGGGAGCGGGCGGCGGCCGGTACGGCGGTCGTGTCGATCTGCGTGGGGGCTTTCCTGCTGGCCGAGGCCGGGTTGCTGGACGGGCGGGAGGCGACGACGTCGTGGCTGTTCGCGGATCGGCTCGCCCGTCGGTATCCCGAGGTGCGGATGTGTCCGGAGAGGCTGGTGGTGACCGACCGGGGGGTGACGACGACCGCGGGTTTCAGCACGATGTACGACTTCGCGCTCCAGCTCGTGCGCACGCATCTCGGCCCCGGCGTCGCCCGGAGTACCGCGCGCGTCGCACTGGTGGACGACGCACGGTCCACGCAGGCCCCGTACGTCGACGCGGCGCTGCTGCCGACGCCCGGCCTGGAGTTCTCGCTCGGCGTCAAGCGGTGGCTGGATCAGCATCTCGACGTCCGGTACGACCTGCCCGCGCTGGCCCGGGAGTTCCACGTCAGTACGCGCACTCTGCTGCGGCGCTTCGGTGACGAGGCCGGTGAGTCGCCGCTGGCGTACTTGCAGGCGGCCCGGGTGCAGCGGGCGCGGCGGTTGCTGGAGAGCACCGACCGGAGCGTCGCGCGCGTCGCCGCCGATGTCGGCTACCGCGACGCCGGCACGTTCAGTTCCGTCTTCGCCCGGCACACGGGGCGGCGGCCGCGGGAGTACCGGGCGGCGTTCCAACGCCGGTGATCCCCGGGGCCGCCTGGAGCGGGCCCCGGGGACGGGGCGGGGTCAGACGCGGTCGGCGGCGATCAGGACGTACTGGAAGGAGCCGTCCTCGTACGCGTTGACGAACGCGTCCTCGATGCCCGTGACCAGGGACGACGTGGCCCGGAGCTTCCAGTAGGGCAGCGTGTCGGGGGTGAGGTCGATGACGGCCTGCGGGACGAGACGGTTGTCGGCCATGGCGCGCAGGTATTCGCGGCGGGAGTGGATGTTGCACTCGAAGTGGGCGTTGATCTGCGAGACCCACTTGGAGGGCTGGCCGTAGCGGGGGTTCCAGCAGCCGGTGATGGTGACGTAGCGGCCGCCGACCGCGAGGACGCGGGAGTGCTCGGCGAAGAGGTCGTGCAGGTCGACGTACATGCTGGACTCGTTGTTCCAGGAGCCCTGGGCCTGCCCGGTTTCGAAGGGCATGGTGAGCATGTTGCAGACCTGGGCGCGGACGTGGTCGTCGATGCCGAGTTCCTGGGCGCGCCGGTTGCCGAATTCGGCCTGCTTGGCGGAGAGGGTGACGCCCTCGACCGTGCAGCCGAAGCGCTGGTGGGCCATGACGCTGGTGCCGCCGCGGCCGCAGCCGGCGTCGATGAGGGTGTCGTCGCGGCCGATGTCGCCGAGGTGGTCCAGGAGGAGTTCGGCCTGGGCGGATTCGAGGCGGTGCAGCTCGGCGACGAGCTTCTTCTCGGCCTCGCTGTCCTGGGGGTCGCCCAGCGCCGTGTGGTCGACCTCGCCGATGCCGTAGTGGTGGTGGTACAGGCCGTCGACGTCGCCGAGGCGCAGGTTGACGGGCCGGGCCTCGCCGTCCCAGTAGCGGGCGATGTCGCCCTGGTAGGGGGTGGCGGGGGCGGGGACGAAGGCGGAGGTCGTGCTGGTCACAGATGATTCCGTTTCTGTTCGGTGAGTGGTGCGGCTCGATGTGCTGTGCGGTGCCGCTCGCTGCGCGGTGGCGGGTGCGGGCCCGTCACCAGAAGTCGGGCAGGGTGTAGCGGTAGGTGTTGGTGCAGTGCCAGCGGTGGTTGCCGTCGACCCAGGCGGCGACGCCGCGCAGGAAGCGCTGCACGCTCGGTACGGGGCAGGCGGCGGCCAGGGCGGCGGCCTCGGACTCGAAGGTGTGCATGAGGTCGTTGTGGACCTCGACGGCCTTGAGGTAGGCGTCGCGTTCGGAGAGGTCCTCCCGTTCGGCGAGGACCACCGGCAGGTTCAGGTGGATGCCGGGGGCGTCGAGTTCCTTCGTGTACGAGTAGAGGTCGTTGACGATCGTGGTGGCGTTGCCCGCGAGCGCGATGACGCGCTGCATGGCGGGCTGGGCGTGCAGGTCGGCGGGGAGTTCGTAGCCGCCGACGGTGTCGGTGATGGTGGGGCAGGGGCGGAAGTTGTTGAACTGGCGCATCGCCAGGTACTCCCACACCTCCGGTACGCGTTCCTCCAGGGCCCAGGCGGCTTCGGCGAGGTAGCCCAGGTGGAGGCGGGCCATGTCGTGGCGGAGCCGGTCGGCCTGGGAGGCGGTGGCCGCCTTCATGAAGTGCTCCATGGCGGAGCGGTAGGCGCGGCGGGGGGCGTCCGCGTGCAGGGACCGGGCCCAGCCGCCCGCGTACTCCGTGGTCGTGTGCAGGGGGTCGAGGGCGGTGTGCGCCAGGAGCAGGCGTTCGCCGAGGCCCACGGGCGAGCCGCCGTGGTCCTCGCAGTAGCAGTCGTCGACGGCGTTCTCGGCGACCATCAGGCGGGTGGCGAGCATCAGGTGGTCGACGGTGGGGGCGTCCGGGTGGCAGCCGACCATGTAACCGGCGACGGAGAAGCCGTCGAACTCCTCCTCCCAGTCGTCGGGGTAGAGGTCGACCTCGTCCATCGCCCAGTCCTTGATTCGGCGGCTGACCTCGGCCACGCGTACGGGATCGGGTTCGGGCACCGGATGGAAGTAGAGGCCGGGAATGGGGCGGCCGGCGGGCTGTGCCGGGGGTGGTTCGGGCGGTGGGGCCGGGGCGGTCGCGGTGGTCAGGCGCAGGCCGGAGGTGCCGAGGCCGCTGGGGCCGTGCGGGAGGTGCGGGGTGGGCGGCGGAGGTGTGGCGGCGTCGGGGGCCGCGGGGGTCGCGGGTGGCCGCGGCGGGGAGGGTACGAGCGCGGGGCCCCCGGTGGCCGCGGTCGCCAGGCCGAGGGCGCGGGCCGCCGCTTCGGCGAGGACGTGCACCCCGGGGTGCGAGGCGGCCTCGAGCATGTTCGGCTGCGCGGGGGTCGGGTCGGGCACGGGCATGGGGCTCCTTGTCCGAGGGGGCGGAAGGGCGGGGCGGGGAGCCGGTCAGGTGCGCCAGTGGCCGATCTGGACGTTCTCCAGCACGCCGAGGGCGTCCGGGACGAGGACGGCGGCCGAGTAGTAGGTGGTGACCAGGTAGGAGAGCAGGGCCTGTTCATTGATGCCCATGAAGCGGACGGAGAGGCCCGGTTCGTACTCGTCGGGCAGGCCGGTCTGGTGGAGGCCGATGACGCCCTGGTCGTCCTCGCCGGTGCGCATGATGAGGATGGAGCTGGTGTTGTCGTCGGCGATCGGGATCTTGTCGCAGGGCAGGATCGGCACGCCGCGCCAGGCCCGCACCGGCTCTCCGCCGAGGTCGACCTGGTCCGGGCAGAGGCCGTGGGCGTTCCACTCGCGGCCGATCGCCGCGATCGTCCTGGGGTGGGCGAGGTAGAACTTGGACCCCCGTCGGCGGCACAGGAGTTCGTCCAGGTCGTCGGGGGTGGGCGGGCCGGTGCGGGGCTGGATGCGCTGCTTGAAGTCGGCGTTGTGCAGGAGTCCGAACTCCCGGTTGTTGATCAGCTCGTACTCCTGGCGCTCCCGCAGCGCGTGCACGGTGAGCCGCAGTTGCTCGGAGGTCTGGTGGAAGGGGCCGTTGTAGAGGTCGGCGACGCGGGAGTGGACGCGCAGGACGGTCTGCGCGACGGAGAGTTCGTACTCGCGGGGCCGGGCCTCGTAGTCGGCGAACGCGCCGGGCAGTGCGTGTTCGCCGGTGTGGCCGGCGGACAGGGCGATCTCGGCCTCGCCCTTGTGGTTCTGGCGCTGGCGCGGCAGCGACCGGATCCGTTCGATGTGCGTGTGCAGGGCGGGAGCGGAGGCACGCACGGACTCGAAGGCGTCGCGGGTCAGGGTGAGCAGGGTGCCGGCGGTCTCGGCGGTGGCGGTGTACTCCCACCGGGCGTCGGAGTCCAGGAGGGCCTGGTCGCCGAAGCGTTCGCCGTCGGCGAGTACGGCCAGTTCCTGCTCGTCGCCGTACTTGCCGGCGGCCTTCTTGCTGATGCGGCCGTGGGCGATGAGGTGGAGCCGGTCGGCGGGGGCGCCCCGTTCGACGAGCGTCTCGCCCGCGCGGAAGTCGCGCTGCTCGCAGCGGTCGGCGAGCGCGGTCAGGACGTCCTCGTCGTCGAAGCCGCGCAGCAGGGCGAGTTCGCCGAGTTCGCGGGGGATGACGCGCACGTGGGCGCCGTCCTGGACGAATTCGACGCGCCCGTCGCCGACGGTGTACGTCAGGCGGCGGTTCACCCGGTACGCGCCGCCCTTGGTCTCCACCCAGGGGAGCATCCGCAGCAGCCAGCGGGAGGTGATCTCCTGCATCTGCGGGGCGGACTTGGTGGTGGTGGCGAGATTGCGGGCGGCACCGGTGCTCAGGGCCTGCTGGGGTGTCTCCACGTGCCGTTCGGGGCTCGTTTCCAGGCTCATCGGGCGGCTTCTCCTTGGGCAGGTCGACTCGGTGGGATGCCGGTGGGGTACGCCCGCCCGGCGGGCAAAGGGGCAGAAGGGGGGTCAAAGGCCGGGGAATCGGCCCGGACACCGTGGAACAGTAGCCACGGGTACGGCCCTTCGGCCCGCGAAATCCGGTGACATTAACTCGATACGATGATCGCGCCCGCAGAATGTTTGCCCTGGGGACGACGTGATCCGGCCACGCCGAAGCGGACTTCCCCCTCGGCTCCGGGTCGCTTCGGCGGAGTCCGGCGGGGTGCCCCCGGGACGGCGGTCAGTCCGCCCAGGACCGGGTCAGGCAGCGTCGGCGCGACGGGTCGGGGTGGTCGGTGAAAGCGGTACGGCCGTGCAGTACGGCGGTGTTGTCGAGCAGGAGGAGGTCACCGCGGCGAAGGGGCACCCGGAGGGCGAGGTCCTGGTCGGCGAGCACGCCGTCGAAGGCGTCGAGGGCGCGGGTCCGGGCCTCGCCGAGCGGGACGCCCGCCGCGTGGTGGCCGCGTTCGATCTGGTGCCTGTTGTAGTGGACGGCGAGCCGGCTGTCGTGGCGGGCGAAGACGGGGCCGGTGCGTGCGAGGCCGGGTTCCGCGCCGAAGTGGAAGTCCGCGTACAGCGCGGCCAGTTGGCCGGGGTGACGGGCCGCGAGCCTGTCGTGCACGGTGGTGGCGCTGATCAGCAGTGAGGCGCCGCCGGTCGGCGCGGGCCGCACGCACAGCAGGGCGAGGAAGTGCGGGGGGCCGGGCGGACCGGCACGGTCGGTGTGGGGGGCGAGTGCCGGGACTTCGGGCATGGGGTCCTGGGTGTCCGCGGGGCCCGTGGGGGCGGCCGGCGGCGGGGCCGTGGCGAGGGGGGCGGTGCTGAGCAGGTGGTCCCCGGGTGCGGCGGATTCGTGGGGGCGCGGAGTGCCCGCCAGCGCGGCGATCCGTCGGCCGAGTTCCGCGCAGGCCTGGTCGTCGAGCCCGTCCAGCCGCAGGCCGCGCAGCACGGCGAATCCCGGCCCCTCGCGCAGGGCGGCGAGCAGGCGGGCGGCCGGGCCGGGCGGCAGGCACGTGGGGGCCGATCGGGCGGTGGGGGCCGTCGCGGGGCGGGCGTCGGGCAGATGGATCAGCCAGTCCCGCTCGCTCAGGGCTGCCGGTTCCCACGCGTGCGGTCCTGAGGCGGCGACGAACTTCCCCATGAGCACCCCTGGCGTCGTGCGGTCAGGAACCACGAGGGCATCCCTTCCCCGCCCGGCAGCGGCGAAGCGCCACCGGGCCGGGGAGCGGACGCACCGGTGGGTCGGCGTGCGCGGCGGCACGTGCGCGGGCGCCCTCCCCGACGGCATGCCGCGGGAGGGACGCAGCGGGCTCACCGGTCGCTCGTCCCTCCCCGCCGTCCGGGAACACCGCCGCGGGACAAGGACGTTGTACCGGCGCAGCACTGTGACGTACCGGAAGACGCCCCTCATCGAGCTCCCGAGCGAAGGACACAGATGACCCTCCCCATCACTCTGGACGACGTACGCGACGCCGCCGCCCGGCTGAAGGGTGCCGTGCACCGCACCCCCGTGCTGCGTTCGCGCACGCTGGACGAGCTGGTCGGCACCCAGGTGCACCTGAAGTGCGAGAACTTCCAGCGGATCGGCGCCTTCAAGATCCGTGGTGCGTACAACGCGATCTCCCGGCTCTCTCCAGGACAGCTCGCCAAGGGGGTGGCGGCCTTCTCGTCCGGCAACCACGCGCAGGCCGTCGCGCTGGCGGCCCGGGAGCTCGGGACGAGCGCGGTGATCCTCATGCCCGAGGACGCCCCGAGGTCGAAGGTGGAGGCGACTCTCGGGTACGGGGCGGAGGTCGTCACGTACGACAGATACGCGGGTGACCGGATCGCGCTCGGCAGCACCCTGGCGGCGGAACGCGGGCTGGCGCTCGTCCCGCCGTACGACCATCCGCACGTCATGGCCGGGCAGGGCACGGTCGCGCTGGAGCTGGTCGAGGAGAGCGGCGAGCTCGGGGCGCTGGTGTCCCCGGTGGGCGGCGGCGGCCTCATCGCAGGGAGTTCCACGGTGGTCAAGGGGCTGTACCGGAACACCCGGGTGGTCGGGGTCGAGCCGGAGGCGGGGGACGACACCAAGCGGTCGCTGGAGGCGGGACGGCGGGTCACGGTGCCGGTGCCGCGCACCATCGCCGACGGGCAGGCGATCCAGAGTCCGGGCGAGCTGACCTTCGCGGTCAACCGGCAGTTGGTGGACGAGGTGGTGCTGGTGACGGACGACGAGATCCGGGAGGCGATGCGGTTCGCCTTCGAGCGGCTGAAGATCGTCGTGGAGCCGAGCGGGGCGACCGGGCTTGCCGCGCTGCTGGCGGGGCGGATCGGGGACCTGCCGGACCGGGTGGGCGTGATCGTGTCCGGTGGGAACATCGACGCCCGGCGCTTCGCGGAGCTGTGCGCGCGTTGAACAGGCCGGCCGGGAGGGTCCGGGCGTCGGCGGGAGCGCCGGGGGCCGTCCGGGCGGCGGCCCGCGCCCCCGGCGCCACTCCCCCGACGGCCGGGGTCGTGGCCGAGCCGGGGGCGGGGGCCCGGGCCGGCCGCGCGGGTTTCAGACGAACGCGCCGAGGCCGGTCACCGCACGCCCCGTGATCAGGGTGTTGATCTCCCGGGTGCCTTCGTACGAGTAGAGGGCCTCGGCGTCGGCGACGAAGCGGCCGATGCCGTAGTCGAGGACGATGCCGTTGCCCGCGAGGAGTTCGCGGCCCCAGCCGACGACTTCGCGCATCCGGGTCGTGCAGTGCGCCTTCGCCATGGCGGAGTGTTCGTCGCGGAAGGTGCCCGCGTCCTCCAGCTGGGCGAGCCGTACCACCATGCCGAGGCAGGAGGTGGCGTCGCTGAGCATGCGCACCAGGAGGTCCTGCACGAGCTGGAAGCGGGCGACGGGGCCGCCGAACTGCTCGCGTTCGCGGGTGTAGTCGAGGGCGATGCGGTAGGCGGCGAGCATCACCCCGACGGCTTCCCAGGCGACGCCGCTGCGGGTGTGGCGCAGGACGTCGGCGGTGTCGCGGAAGCCGTTCGCCTCCTGGAGGCGGTTCTCCTCGGGAACGCGGCAGTCGGTGAGGACGATGTCGGCGTTCTCGACGGTGCGCAGGGCGATCTTATTCTCGATGAGGGTGGCGCGGAAGCCGGGGGTGGCGGTGTCGACGACGAAGCCCCGGACGCCGCCGTCCTCGCCCTCCTCACGGGCCCAGACGACCACGAGGTCGGCGAAGGTGGCGTTGCCGATCCACCGCTTCTGGCCGTTGAGGACCCAGGTGTCGCCCTCGCGGCGGGCGGTGGTGCGCAGGCCCAACGCAACGTCGGAGCCGCCCTGCGGTTCGGTGAGGGCGAACGCGCCGACCTTCTCCATGCGGCCCATCGCGGGGAGCCAGCGCTCGCGCTGCTCCGGGGAGCCGCAGCGGGCGATGCTGCCCATGGCGAGGCCGGAGTGCACTCCGTAGAAGGTGGCCAGGGAGGCGTCGACGCGGGCCATCTCCAGCGCGACGAAGCCGTTGAGGAGGCTGCTGGCGGGGGTGTCCGTGCATTCCTCGTAGGCCATGCCCGCGATGCCCAGCTCGCCGTAGCGCGGGATCAGGTGGTGGGGGAAGGACGCCTTGCCCCACCAGGTGTCGGCGTGCGGGGCGACCTCGTCGCGCAGGAACTCGCGGACCCGGTGGAGGGTCTCGCGCTCCGTGTCGTCGAGGAGTTCCTCGAATCGGTACAGGTCCTCTTCCAGCAGGTTGTCCGCCATGCGTCCGCCTCCACGACCGTTCGGTGAGCCAAGGTGCCCGACCTCGTACCCGGTGATCCATTGGGGATGCGCGCGCCGCCCTCAGAGGGGTCGCGCGTACGTCACGGACTCGCGGTCGGCCACGAATCCGGTCTGTTCGTAGAAGCCGAGCGCGCCGCTGGGGTTCGCGGTGTCGACCGTGAGCGAGGCCGTGTCGTACCCGGCGTCGGCGGCCGCGCGCAGCAGGTCGGCGAGCAGGGCGGGGGCCGCGCCCCGGCCGCGCCAGGCCCTGCGCGTACCGAGGTAGCCGACGTGGCAGTCGCGGCTGCCGGTCGCCCTGGTGTCCGCCTCGTTCTCCTCCGCCAGGAGGTAGGCCACGACCTCGTCGCCCGCGACCAGCAGCCGGGACAGGGCGGGCCGGAAGGCGCTGACGCCGGTCACCCAGGTCTTCCAGTCGGCGGCGTCGAGGCGGGCGAAGTCCCAGTGGTCGCGGAAGGCGTCGTTGTGCGCGAGCCGGGTGCCTTCGTCGTACGCGGTGTCGTACGGGACGATGCGGGTGCCCTCGGGGGCGGGGCGCGGCTCCTGGAGGTCCTGGAGCGGGTGCTTCATGAAGAACCACCAGCGGACGGGTGTGAAGCCGCACGCGGCGGCCAGCTTGCGCAGTCCCTCGTCCCCCGCTGTGCCGCCGAGGAGGAGTTCGCCGTTCAGGGCGGAGAGTTCCGCGTCGGCCGCGTACCGTTCCCGCGCGCGGTCGTGGAGCCAGGTGACGAGCCGGGTGCCGATGGAGCGCCTGCGCCAGTCGGGGTGCACCGCGGCGTCCGCGCCGAAGCGTGCCGCGTCGACCGCGCCGTGCGGGGTGTGCAGGAGGGCGTACGCGACCATGCGCGGCCCCTCCCAGAGGGCGAGGCTGTCCTGCCGGAGGTCGAGTTTGGGGTCGTCGAGGGCTTCGGCGAGTTCGGCGGCGCCGACGTGTTCGCCGGTGCGGTCGGTGCGTTCGACGGCTTCGTGGAGTTCCAGCCAGGCGGGGACCGCGTCCTCGGTGAGGGGGCGGGTTTCCAGGCCCTCCACGGTGATGGCGTGCTGTCCCTGCATGGTCTGCCGTCCTTTCGGGTGCGAGCGCCCCGGTGGGGTGCCCCGGGGCCTGGAACGATCAAATCATCATCAGGACAAGGACGGCATTTCGGGGCAGCGCCGCAGGCTCCCGGGGCGGCCGGCCACGGTGCGCGGTCAACGGACGGTCAAGGACGCGGTCGCGGGGGAATCCTCGGAATAGTCGCCCCAGGAAACAGGTTCGAGTGGCACGTACCCTGCCGGCGACTCCTGGCCGGCCCCCGGCCTGTTGCCCGTTCCCGCCCGAGACCGCTCCCCGGAGGCCCCTTCCCATGCCACAGCCGACGACTTCCACGCGCCGGACGGGCGGCGTCGTCCCTGTCCTCGCCTTCGCCGGAATCGTCGTCGCGGTCATGCAGACCCTGCTCGTACCGGTGATCAAGGACCTGCCCGCGCTCCTCGACACCTCCCCCTCGAACGCCACCTGGGTCATGACGGCGACCCTGCTGGCCGGCGCCGTGGCCACGCCGGTCATGGGCCGGCTCGGCGATCTCGCGGGCAAGCGCAGGATGCTGGTCACCAGCCTGGCGGTCATGGTGGTGGGGTCGCTGATCTGCGGTCTCACCGATCAGTTGCTGGTGATGATCGCGGGCCGGGTGCTCCAGGGCTTCGCCATGGGCGCCATTCCGCTCGGCATCGGACTGATGCGCGACATGCTGCCCCCGGAGAAGCTGGGCTCGGCCATGGCGCTGATGTCCTCCTCCATCGGCGTGGGCGGCGGGCTCGCGCTGCCGGTCGCCGCCCTCGTCGCCCAGCACGCGAACTGGCACGCGCTGTTCTTCGGCGCGGCCGGGCTCGGCGTCCTGTCGATCCTGCTGACGCTCCTCGTCGTCCCGGAGAGTCCGCTGCGCGCCCGGGGCAGCTTCGACGTGCCCGGGGCCCTCGGCCTCACGCTGGGCCTGGTCCTGCTCCTGCTGCCCCTCACCAAGGGCAGCGACTGGGGCTGGGGCAGCGGCACCACGCTGGGCCTGTTCGGCGCGGCCCTCCTGGTGCTCCTCGGGTGGGGCGTGCTGGAGCTGCGGCTGAAGGCCCCGCTGGTCGACCTGCGCACCTCCGCCCGGCGCGAGGTGCTGCTCACCAACCTCGCCTCGGTCATGGTCGGTGTCGCCTTCTACGCGATCTCGCTGGTGCTGCCCCAGCTCCTCCAGCTTCCGTCCGCGACCGGGCACGGGCTCGGCCAGTCGATGGTCGTGGCGGGGCTGTGCGTGGCCCCGCTCGGCCTGACGATGATGTTCACCGCACCCGTGTACGCCCGTCTCTCGGCGCGGTTCGGGCCGAAGGTCACGCTGATCCTCGGGCTGCTGGTCATCGCGATCGGGTACGGGGCCGGGCTCGGCCTGATGAGCGCCGCCTGGCAGACCGTCGTCGTCTCGGTGGTCGTCGGCGCGGGCATCGGGCTCGCCTACTCCTCGCTGCCCGCGCTCATCATCGGGGCGGTCGACCCGTCCGAGACGGGCGCGGCCAACGGGCTCAACACCCTGATGCGGTCGATCGGCACCTCGGTGTCGTCGGCGGTCATCGGCATGGTGCTGGCCGACACGGCCGACCACGTGGGCGGGGTGGCGGTGCCCACCCTGCACGGCTTCCGCCTCTCGTTCCTGATCGCGACCGGTGCGGTCGTCGCCGGTGTGCTGCTCGCGCTGTTCCTGCCCGGCCGTCGCGGGCCGGCCGGGCAGTTGCGGGCCGGCAGCGAGCAGGACGCGGTCCTCGCGCGGGCCGAGGAGGCCCTCGCGGCCTTCCGGGGCAGGGTCGTGGGCGCGCAGGGCGCGCCCGTCGCCCGCGCCCGGGTGACCCTGCTCGACCGGGGCGGACGCCGGGCCGGGACCGCCGTGACCGACGCGGCGGGCCGGTACGTGCTCGCGGTCCCGGCGCGGGGCCCGTACATCCTCGCGGCGAGGGCCCCCGGTCACGCTCCGCGTGCGGCGGCGGCCACCCACTCCGGGGAGGACCGGGCCGTACACCTGGACCTGGCGCTGGAGGCCGCCGAGGAGGTCGCCCCGGGGTAGGGACGCGGGCCCGGGTACCGCGTACGGCCCACTCCCCCGCGACCGCGGGCCCCGCGGCTCCTTCACTGGAGGGATGGACCATGCACCCGAGCCCGCGGCCGTCCGGCCCCCGGCCGCCGCGTACCGGAATCTGCTCGTGGCCACGCTGGGGTTCACGCTCACCTTCTGGGCGTGGGACCTGATCGCTCCGCTGGCGGCCGACTACCGGGACCGGCTGGGGCTCAGTTCGTTCCAGCAGTCGCTGCTGGTGGCGGTGCCGGTGCTGGTGGGGTCGGTGGGGCGCATCCCGGCGGGCGCGCTGACCGACAGGTTCGGCGCGAAGCTGATGTTCCCGCTGGTGTCCGCGCTGACGATCGTGCCGGTGCTGCTGCTGATTCCGGCGCGGGACAGCTATCTCGTGCTGCTGCTGGTCGGGTTCCTGCTGGGGCTGGGCGGAACGACGTTCGCGATCGGGGTTCCGCTGGTCAACTCGTGGTTCCCGCCCTCCCGCAGGGGGTTCGCGCTGGGCGTGTTCGGCATGGGCACGGGCGGGGTGGCGCTGTCCGGGTACTTCACGCCGCGGATCGCGGCACACGGGGAGAATCTGCCCTTCGTGGTGGTGGCCGTGGCGCTCGCCGTCTTCGCCGTGCTGGCGGCCGTGCTGCTCACGGACCCGCCGGACCGCACGGTGCCGACGGCCTCGCTCGCCTCCCGGCTGGGGCGGGCGGGCAGACTGCGGGTGACGTGGGAGCTGTCGGCGCTGTACGCGATCGGGTTCGGCGGTGTGGTCGCGTTCGGCGTGTACCTGCCGACGTATCTGAAGACCTGGTACGAGCTGTCGCCGACCGACGCGGGCACCAAGGCCGCCGGGTTCGCCCTGGTCACGGTGGTCTTCCGGCCGATCGGCGGGCGGTTGTCGGACCGCTTCCACCCGGCCGCGGTGACGGCGGGCGCGCTGGCGGCAGTGGCGGTGTTCGCCGTCGTGCAGGCCTTCGACCCGGCCCTTGGGCCGCTGGGGACGATCGCGCTGCTGTCGATGGCGGCGGGGCTCGGGGCGGCGGGCGGCAGCGTCTTCGCGCTGGTGGCGCAGGTGACTCCGCAGGCCCAGGTGGGCAGTGTCACGGGCATCGTCGGGGCGATGGGCGGGCTCGGCGGGTTCCTGCCGCCGTTGCTGATGGGCGCAATCTACAGCGCCAAGGACTCGTACTCGATCGGTTTCATGCTGCTGTCGGACCTGGCGCTGGCCGGGTGCGTGTACGCGTACGAGCGGATGCGCGTCCGGCCTCCCTCGCCATAGCCCCGTAGCCACCCGTAGTCCCGCGCGGCCGTGGCACGGTCCGGGGGCCCGTACGGAGGCGCTTGCCGCACCGCGTCACGCCGTGAGGCCCCGTCGGACGGCGTGCGCGTCCGACGGGGCCTCACGGCCGGGGCGGGCAGGATCAGTCCGTGCCGAACTCCATGGCGGCGCGGTCCAGCGCCTCGTCCTCGGCGGAGACCTCGCCGCGCGAGGCGATGGCCTGCGCCCCGCCCTCCGGCATGTCCGGCATCGACGAGCCGATCAGACCGGTCGAGGCGGCCTGGGCCGCGCCGATCGCCGGATCGGAGGAGCCGATCAGGCCGAGGCCCGCGTACTGCTCCAGCTTGGCGCGCGAGTCGGCGATGTCGAGGTTGCGCATGGTGAGCTGGCCGATCCGGTCGACCGGTCCGAAGGCCGAGTCCTCGGTGCGCTCCATGGACAGCTTGTCCGGGTGGTACGAGAAGGCCGGGCCGGTGGTGTCGAGGATCGAGTAGTCCTCGCCGCGCCGCAGCCGCAGCGTCACCTCGCCGGTGACGGCCGCGCCGACCCAGCGCTGGAGGGACTCGCGGACCATCAGCGCCTGCGGGTCCAGCCAACGGCCCTCGTACATGAGGCGGCCGAGCCGCCGGCCCTCGTTGTGGTACTGGGCGAGGGTGTCCTCGTTGTGGATGGCGTTGACGAGGCGTTCGTAGGCCGCGTGCAGCAGGGCCATGCCGGGGGCCTCGTAGATGCCGCGGCTCTTGGCCTCGATGATCCGGTTCTCGATCTGGTCGGACATGCCCATGCCGTGGCGGCCGCCGATGGCGTTGGCCTCCATGACGAGGTCGACGGCGGAGGCGAACTCCTTGCCGTTGATCGTGACCGGGCGGCCCTGCCGGAAGCCGATCGTCACGTCCTCGGCGGCGATCTCGACGGAGGGGTCCCAGAACCGGACGCCCATGATGGGGTCGACGGTCTCGACGCCCGTGTCGAGGTGCTCCAGGATCTTGGCCTCGTGGGTGGCGCCCCAGATGTTGGCGTCCGTGGAGTACGCCTTCTCGGTGGAGTCCCGGTAGGGCAGGTCGTGGGCGAGGAGCCACTCCGACATCTCCTTGCGGCCGCCGAGCTCGGTGACGAAGTCCGCGTCGAGCCAGGGCTTGTAGATCCGCAGGTGGGGGTTGGCGAGCAGGCCGTAGCGGTAGAACCGCTCGATGTCGTTGCCCTTGTAGGTGGAGCCGTCGCCCCAGATCTGGACGTCGTCCTCCAGCATCGCCCGCACCAGCAGGGTGCCGGTCACGGCGCGGCCCAGCGGGGTGGTGTTGAAGTAGGCGCGGCCGCCGGAGCGGATGTGGAACGCGCCGCAGGCGAGTGCGGCCAGGCCCTCCTCGACCAGTGCGGCGCGGCAGTCGACCAGGCGGGCCAGCTCGGCGCCGTAGGCCTGGGCGCGGCCGGGCACCGAGGCGATGTCGGGCTCGTCGTACTGGCCGATGTCGGCGGTGTAGGTGCACGGGACGGCACCCTTGTCGCGCATCCAGGCGACCGCGACGGAGGTGTCGAGACCACCGGAGAAGGCGATGCCGACGCGCTCGCCGGCGGGGAGGGAGGTGAGGACCTTAGACATAGGAAGAGTATGCATAAAGATGCATGCCCATGCAAAGTCGTTCGGTGTGACACGGCCGACTTCGGACGGGTGTACGAGTTTCTGCGCAAAACGGCTCGCCGGGGCGGGCCGCGTGCCTACGGTTTCGGGCATGACACGTTTCGGCGGACACGGCGTACTCATCACCGGCGCGGGCCAGGGCATCGGGGAGGCGACCGCGCGGCGGTTCGCGAGGGAAGGGGCCGGGGTGCTCGTCACCGACCGGGACGAGGCGCGCGCCGGGCGGGTGGCCGCGGCGATCCGCGCGGAGGGCGGGTCGGCACTGGCACGGGCGTGCGACGTCGTCGACCGGACGGCGGTGGAGGCGGCGGTCGGGGCGGCCGTCGAGGCCTTCGGGCGGCTGGACGTGCTGGTCAACAACGCGTACGCCTGTCATGCGGAACCCGCGCTCTTCGAGGAGACGCCGGACGGCCCCTGGTACGAGGACTTCGAGGTGAGCCTGCACGGCGCGTTCCGCTGCGTGCGCGCCGCCCTGCCGCACCTGGCGGCGGCCGGAGGGCGCGGCGCGGTCGTCAACATCGGCTCGGTCAACGCCGAGCGGCACTTCGGCAACCACGCCTACAGCGCGGCCAAGGCGGGCCTGGCCTCCCTCACGCGCACGCTGGCCGTGCAGTGCGCGCCGCGCGGGGTGCGCGTCAACGTCGTGGAGCCCGGAACCGTCCGCACGAGGGCCTGGGAGGGGCGGGAGACGCCGCTGGACGCACTGCCCGCGCACTATCCGCTGGGGCGGCTCGGGGAGCCGGAGGACGTCGCGGCGGCGGTCGCTTTCCTGGCCTCGGCGGACGCGTCGTGGATCACCGGGGTGACGCTGCCGGTGGACGGCGGGCTGCTGGTGAGCAACATGGCGATGCGGCGGACGATGGACGGGCTGCCCGCCGAGTAGCGGCGGGAAGGGGGTCCGGCGCCGGGGCGGGCGCCGCCGGGCGGGAATGCGGTGATCGCCTAGACTCGGCAGATGGCCAAGTACTTCGACGTGCACCCCGAGAACCCCCAGCCGCGCACCATCGCGAGCGTGGCCGACAGCATCCGGGCGGGCGCGCTGGTCGCGTATCCGACGGACTCCTGTTACGCGCTGGGCTGTCAGCTCGGCAGCAAGGACGGCATCAACCGGATCAGGACCATCCGGAACCTGGACGACCGGCACCACTTCACCCTGGTCTGCCACGACTTCGCGCAGCTCGGGCAGTTCGTGCAGCTCGACAACCGGGTGTTCCGCACCATCAAGGCGGCGACGCCGGGCAGTTACACCTTCATCCTGCCCGCGACGAAGGAGGTGCCGCGCCAGTTGCTGCACCCGAAGAAGAAGACGGTGGGGGTGCGCATCCCCGACCACGTCGTCGCACAGGCGCTCCTGGCGCAGCTCGGCGAGCCGCTGGTGTCGAGCACGCTGCTGCTGCCCGACCAGGAGGAGCCGATGACGCAGGGGTGGGAGATCAAGGAGCGGCTCGACCACGTCGTGGACGCGGTGATCGACTCCGGCGACTGCGGAACGGTGCCGACGACGGTCGTCGACTTCTCGGGCGGCGAGGCGGAGATCGTCCGGCGCGGCGCCGGGGACACCGAGCGTTTCGAGTAGGCCGCGGGAGCGGAACGCGGTCGGTCCGCGTCGTGACGCAGCCACCGGAAGAGCATTAGGTTAGGCTTACCTAAGTTGCTCGATCCGGCGTCCTGCCGTTGCCTCTTGGAGATCCCGCATGCGCCTGCCCCGCCCCTCCCGCGCCCAGCAGCCGACCAACGCCGAGCGGGCCAGGTCCGTCCTGGCCGCCGCCCACTCGATGACCGTCGTCAGCGACGGTGTGCACACGGAGGTCCGCAGGCTCGACGGGGAGGGCGTGATGAGCCGCGTCCACGTCCACGAGCCCACCGACGAGGCGTCCCCCTCCCCCGGGCACCGGCGCATCCCCGTACGGCTGGAGTTCACCGATGTCGCGCCCACTCCGGTACGGGACCGGGTGCGCTGCCGGGTGACGGTCACCGGACTGCTCGCCGCGCCCTTCGACGCCACGGAGGCGCACCAGGGCAGTACGTGCATGGAGTTCGGGCAGGCGGTGATCGAGGACGCGGACGGGCGGGCGTTCGTCGCCCTCGAAGAGCTGGAGCAGGCGGTCGTGGATCCGCTGGCCACCTGCGAGGCGGGCATGCTGACCCATCTGCTCGACGCGCACGCCGAGTTGGTGCCGCTGCTGCTGCGTCTGGTGCGTGCGCCCCGGACCGCCGATCTGACGCGGGCGATGCCGGTGGCGATGGACCGGTACGGGCTGACGCTGCGTCTGGAGTACCCGCGTGCGCACGCCGACGTACGGCTGGCCTTCCCCACGCCGGTGACCGGGGTGGAGCAGGCGGGCCCGCAGATCCAGGGGCTGCTGCGGGCGGCGCGCCGGATGTCGCACCCCAACCGGCTGCCGGCCTGAACCGGGGGCGCGGTCCGGGCGCCCGGCTGCTCTTGCGGTCTGCGGCTCCCGAGGTGAGGCCTGCGGGCTCTGACGCTGCCTCCCCGCGTCGTCAGAGCCCGCAGATCTCGCAGCCGAGCCGGGCGGCCTCCGCCCGCCAGGCCGGCTCGGGATCGGCGTAGTACTGGACCTCGCCGCGCCGGTAGGCGTCGAGGTCGTGCTGGATGACGGCGCAGCGGTCCTCACCGGGGCCGGGGCGGTCGGCCGCCGCGGCGCCGGACAGGAGGCCGGTGGCGAGCAGGGCGGTGGCGACGGCCGCGGAGGCGGGGCGGGGGCGGAACATGGCGGGACCTCCCGGCGGGTGGAAGGCTGACCGGGGGCGGCCAGTCCTGCTCCCAGTAGGCAGCGCGGGCGCCGCTTTCGCACGCGGGGCCGGGGGCGCTCCCCCGGCCCCGGGCGGGCCGCGGCGCACCGGCTTCCGGGAAGCAGTCCGGCCGTCGCTGACCGGCCTGCGCGACGCCCTGCGGTATTAGGGTGGCCGCATGGCTTCGGAGACGGGAACGGTACGGATCGACAGCTGGGTGTGGTCGGTGCGGCTGGCCAAGACCCGGTCGGCTGCCGCCGCGGCCTGCCGGGCCGGGCACGTGCGCCTCAACGGCGAGCGGGTCAAGCCCGCCCAGTCGGTGCGGATCGGCGACGAGGTGCGGGTGCGGCAGGAGGGCTGGGAGCGCGTCGTGATCGTGTCCCAGCTCATCCGCAAGCGTGTGGGCGCCGCACCGGCCGCCGAGGCCTATGTCGACAAGAGCGCGCCGCGTCCGCCGCGCGAGGCGATGGGCGCGGGTGTGCGCGACCGTGGTGCGGGCCGTCCGACCAAGCGCGATCGCCGGGAGTGGGAGCAACTGCGCGGGGGTCTCTGAGCCCACGGGCCGGATGCGGTGCGGCCCCCTGCCGGGCGGGCGCGCCGGGGTGCGGGACCGGGCCCCGGCCGGGTCGGAGAAGATGGGCACATGTCCAAGGCCTCACGCTCCCGTCCTTCCCGTACGTCCTCCGCGGCTGCCGGACCGGCCCGCTCCCCCCGGTCCGCGCCCGTTCCGGCCGGCCCCGGCGGCAGCCCCTGCCCGTGCGGGCGCGCGGAGCCGTACCGGGACTGCTGCGGCCGCTTCCACCGCGGTGACGCCGTCGCCCCCACCGCCGAGCGGCTGATGCGCTCGCGCTACAGCGCCTTCGTGGTCCTCGACGTGCCCTATCTCCTGCGGACCTGGCATCCGACGACCCGGCCGGCCGGCCTGGACCTGGAACCCGCGATGCGGTGGGCGGGGCTGGAGATCCTGCGCACCGAGGGCGGCAGCGCCTTCCACCAGGAAGGGGTCGTGGAGTTCCGGGCGCACTACGTCCATGAGGGCGAGGCCGGCAGCCAGCACGAGGTGAGCCGGTTCGTACGCGTCGACGGGCTCTGGACGTACCTGGACGGTCAGAACAGCGGGAGCTGACCGGGGAACTCCGGTACCGCGTAGCCGTCGAGGGACGGCTGCACGGCCGAGCCGAGCGGTGCGGTGGTCCGGGAACCGGGGCAGGAGATCAGCTCCGTCGTACCGCGCGCGCCCGGCGGGTCGTGACGGGCGAAGCGCGCGGCGACGACGGCGATCTCACGACGGCACACGGGACAGACACGGCGAGGAGAAGACACGTCGCTCAGTGTGCCTCATGTGCCCGCGGCTCCCGGCTGCCCCCGGCCCACCTCCTCGCCGACGCCTTCCACGACCGCCACGGCACGCGGTCCAGACCGCGCAGCAGCCGGACCCGGTGTGCCGGGAGACTTTCACCGGGTCCGCCGCCGCCCGTGCCTGCTTGACCGGCGTCTCCGCCTTGACCCGTGCTCCCTCCTTCGGCCGTGTCGCGTCACAGGCCCGGGTCATGTCGCACGCCCGTGCCTCGTCGCGCGCCCGTGCCTCGTCGAGTGACATCGCCAGGTTCAGCACGATCCAGTCGGCCTCGTCGGGATCGTCGGCCACCAGCAGCTTGTGCACCGCTTCGCGGGCGGCGGGGCCGCGGGGCTCCGCCGCGACGAGCCCGGCGCGCAGCCCGGCGAGACGGTCCGCCTCCCGCGGAGTGTCCACCACCCGGGCGACCCGGTCGGGCTCCAGCAGTGAGCTGAAGAGGGCGGCCTGCTCCCAGGGGTCCTCGGTGCGGGACAGGAACTCACCGAGCCGTCGGCTGCGCCAGTTCCGCGGCCGGCGGTCCTCCCCCGCGGCGAGGACGGCGCGCATGGCCGGCGGGTAGCCGCCCCGGAGCAGCTCCGGGTGCCGGGCCGCGAAGTCGGTCAGTTCCTCCACCAGGTAGAGCCAGACGACCGCCCGGTAGCGGTTGAGGTAGAAGCGCACGGGCCGCAGGTACCCGGCGCGGGCGAGCCCGGTGAAGCGCGCGCTCCCGATGCCCAGCAGCGCCGCCCCCTCGCTGGTCCCCGCGGTGCGCAGGCGTTCCCCGAGCGGGGTGGCCGTCCGCTCCGACTCCAGCAGCCGGTCCAGCTCTTCGCGGGCCACCCGTCGCCGTCCGCCGCCGCAGTCGGCGACGGTGCGGATGCGTCCGAGCTGCACCGCGAGATCGAACTCGCGTTTCTTCAGGCCCAGTTCCCGGGCCGCCCGCACGGCGGTGACACTTCCGTGCCCCAGCCGGCCCGAATTCCGGTCGGCGTGCTCCTCGGCGCGGGCTTTCCGCATTTCCTGTACGGCCACGACGGTCCTCCCCAGTACGGTTGGCATCACTCTCAGTGACGACCGTAGCCCGGGCGGACCTGACCGCGCCCGGCCTGTGGAAAACTCTCAGACCGAGCGCGTTCATGCAGGTCAGCAGCGATTCTGACGGGTCAGTCAGAAGCCCGGCTGGCGTGCGTCCACTGTGAGGTGCTCGCCGACGCGGTTGACGAGCAGCGTCATCTCGTAGGCGACCTGTCCGAAGTCGGCCTCGGCCGCGCCCAGGACGCACAGGCAGCTGCCCTCGCCCGCGGCGGTGACGAAGAGGACTCCGTCATCGAACTCGATCATCGTCTGACGCACCTTTCCGGCCCCGAAATGCCGGCCGGAACCCTTCGCCAGACTGTGCAAGCCCGAGGAGACCGCGGCGAGATGCTCCGCGTCGGGTCGTGCCAGTCCCGAACTCGCTCCGGTCACCAGTCCGTCGTTGGACAGGACCAGGGCGTGCCGGACGTGCTGGATCCGGTTGGTCAGGTCGTCCAGCAGCCAGTCAAGTCCCTTGCTCAGTGCCATGTTTCGGCTCTCCCCGCTCGGTCGTTCCCCGTTTCCCGTTTTCCCCTGTTCTCCCGCAAGCCTTACCCACAGTCGCCGCAGCGGCAAGCAGATCGGGATCACGGAGGGAGACGCCTGTTCGGTCGCGGGTGCCGGAGGCCCGGTCAGCTGATCGCGTCGAGCATGCGCGCGGTGTGGACACGGCCCGCGTACTCGACGAGCCGGATCAGCACCTCTTTGCCGGAGTCGCGGTCCCGGGCGTCGCACAGCACGACCGGGGTGCCCCGGTCGAGGTCGAGGGCACGGGAGACTTCGAGCGCCCCGTACGTCTGCGAGCCCGCGAAGCAGTTGACGGCCACGACGAAGGGGATGCGGCGGTCCTCGAAGTAGTCCACGGCGAAGAAGCTGTCGGCGAGCCTGCGGGTGTCGGCGATGACGACGGCGCCGAGCGCCCCGTGCGAGAGGTCGTCCCAGAGGAACCAGAAACGGTCCTGCCCCGGGGTGCCGAACAGGTACAGGGACAGGCCGGAGCGGATGGTGATGCGTCCGAAGTCCATGGCGACGGTGGTCGCCGCCTTGCGGTCGAGCCCGGCGGTGTCGTCCACCGACTCCCCCGCCGCGCTGAGCACCTCCTCGGTGCGCAGCGGGCGTATCTCGCTCACCGAGCCGACCAGGGTGGTCTTGCCGGCGCCGAATCCGCCGGCGACCAGTATCTTCAGGGCGAGCGGCGCGGCCTCCTCTTCGACGCCCTCTCCCGGGCTGCCGGCGGTCTCGGCGCGGGAGGGGTCGGTGCTGTCCGGGCGGTCGCTGCGGTCGAGGGCCATCGGGTGCTTCCTTCGGAGGTGGGTCGGAGGCCGGGAGGGGCCCGCCCGGCGCCGGGCGTCCGTCACAGGGCGCGCAGGGCGTCGACGACGTCCTGCAAGGGGAGGCCGGCGGGCAGGGCGGTGGGGCGGGCGGGCCCGCGCAGCTCCAGCCGGCCCGCGCTGAGCAGGTCGTTCAGGAGGGTGCGTACGGCTCCGGTGGGCAGCCCCACGGACGACGCGAGGTCCGCGACGGTGTGCGTGCCGCCGCGGCACAGGGAGAGCAGCGCCTGGTGTTCGCGGCCGAGCAGGGAGGCGTCGGGCGCACCGGCTCCGTCGGCCGCCGTGACGTGGGCGACCAGGTCGAGGTGGCGGCCTCCGGTGCCGGTGGCGGCACCCGTCGCGGTCGTGGCGTAGGGGCGTACGAGGGGGCCCGCGTCCGCGTCGTACCACTGGTCGGTGCCTTCGGCCGCCCTCTGATGCTCGGTCATCCGTGGGTCTCTCCGGCTCCGGCCTGGGTGCGGCGCGCTGCGCACCTGTGAGGTGTGGACGGTAGTACCGGGACCTCGGCTTTCCGGGGCTCCTTTCGAAAGGCGGCGCAATGTGGCCGCGGGGTGTCCCGGGGGGATCATGTGGACATGACGAATGACCACACGCGGGTTCACGACCGGACGCAGGTGCAGGAGTTCTTCGGGTCCCGTGCCGCCCGGTGGGACGAGCGCTTCCCCGACGACGGTCCCGCCTACGAGGCCGCCGTGGCCGCGCTGGGGCTGGGTCCGGGCGACGCGGTGCTGGACGCGGGCTGCGGCACGGGGAGGGCGCTGCCGTACCTGCGGCGGGCGGTGGGCGGCGCCGGGACGGTGCTGGGCGCGGACCTCACCCGGGAGATGCTGGACGTGGCCGCCGGCAAGGGGCGCGGGCGCGGGGCCCTGCTCCTGCAGGCCGACGTGGCGCGTCTGCCGCTCGGTACGGGCGTGCTGGACGCGGTGTTCGGGGCGGGGCTGATCTCCCATCTGCCCCGCCCCGGGGAGAACCTCGGCGAGCTGGCCCGCACGGTGCGTCCCGGTGGGCTGCTGGCCCTGTTCCACCCGGTGGGCAGGGCCGCCCTCGCGGCCCGCCAGGGGCGGCGGATCACCGAGGACGACCTGCGGGCCGAACCCCGGCTGCGGCCGCTCCTGGAGCGGTCCGGGTGGCGTCTGCTGTCGTACGTCGACGAGGACGACCGGTATCTGGCGCTGGCCGTCCGCGAGGAGTGAGCCGGGGCGTCGCGCGTGAGCCGGGGGTTACGGGGTGCGTCGGCCGTGCGGTACGGGGCAGCCGCGCACGCCGGGCACCGGGAACGTGCCAAGGGCGGCGAGGTCGTACCCGTCCGGGTAGCCCTTGATCTCGGGGTTCTGGCGGGCGTAGTGCGGTGCGCGGCGCGGTGGCAGCAGGCGCACCGCCCGGCCGCGCAGCCGCAGGGCTCCCCGGACGGCGGCGCGGGCCGCCGGGTGCGGTCGTTCGTAACGGAAGGCCCGCAGCAGCGGATCGTCCAGGAGGGCGAGGCTGGCCCCCTTCGCGAGGGGTGCCAGGGGCCCGTACCAGGAGCCCATCAGGTCGAGCGTCGCGTCGGAGACCTTGCGGGCGCCCTCGTCCCAGCCGAAGCGCTCGGCCTCGTAACTGTCGAGGAAGCTCTCGAAGTCCTCGTAGGTGCGCGGCAGTTCCCGGATGCCGAGGTGTGCGCCGAGGGTGCGGTAGTACGCCGCGCAGGCACGCAGTTCGTGGTCGCAGAGCCTGCGCCACCCGTAGGCGTCGATCCAGCGCTTGGGGGTGACGACGAACGTGCACAGGACGTACCGCATGTCGTCGTCGCTGATGTCGTAGCTGCGGTGCATCCGGTTGATGCGCTGGATGGCGGTGCGCCCCTCCGCACTGGCGAAACCGTGTTCCACGACGGCGTCCAGCAGCAGCGCGGTGTCGTCGTAGCGCTTCTGCGAGCGGTCGGTGAGCTCGGCGGTCTCGGCGAGGAGGCGGCCGATGGAGGGGACCGCGTAGGTGCGGTAGAGGGCCAGTTCCAGGGCCCGGGTGAAGTCCCAGGGGAATTCGTAGGTGGACGTCAGGCGGTAGATCCGCAGGAAGTCCTTCTCGGGGTCGAGTCGGCGGATCTGACGGAGCCGGTCGTAGCGCTTCACCATGTGTCGCCCTTCTGCCGGGTCGCCTCCGGCGGTCGGTCCCTGCTCGCGCCGCACCGCGCGAGGCACTGTCGCTCACCATCGCGGACGGTCCGCGGCGGCTCAACCCTACGGCCAGGGGGCACACTTGGAGCATCCGAGACCTACGGCTCACGGGATGTGGTGCGGATGCTGAACAGAATCGCCCGGCTCTTCCGGTCCTCGCAGGAGCCTCGTCCGGTGAAATCCCCGACGGCACGTCCGCACAACCTCTTCGAGGCGGCCGCCGAGTACGTGGCGGCCCGCGTGGAGGACGACGAGCCGCGCAGCGACGAGGCCGCGGGCTGGGTGTCGCCCGAGGCGCTGTCGTTCGGGGTGACGGAGCTGGCGTGCCGGGCGGTGATCGCGCTCGCCCGGGAGCGCGACGAGGAGCCGCAGCGGGTGGCCCGCAGCCTGCTCGGTCTGCCCGCGGCCTGACCTCGGCGGCGGGCCGACCCCGGGGTGCGGGGCGGCCCGTAGCGGATCGGCCGTCACCTCTCGACGCGCAGGTTACCCACTGGTTAAGGTGCGCCGACGACCGAACGTCTGGGGAGGGTGCTGTGACCGGGACGGAAGCTGCCGGGGGCGACTTCCCGCAGGAGACGGCGGCCGCGCGTCAGGAGACTGCCGGGGAGGACGAGCTGTTCGTGCTCACGGCGGTGCTGCTCACGCCCGCGCAGTTCCCCGCGGTGCTCGGCGACGACTTCCCTGAGGCGTGCGGGGCGCTCGGCCTGGCGCCCGACGAGCGCGGCTACGGGCTGGTGCTCGGGCAGGACGGGTCCGGGGCGCGCTGGACGGTGGTCGTGGACGACGTGTCCCTGGTGGCGGTGGCGATCGCCGCGTGGGACTGCGGCATGGAGTACGACCTGTCGCCGCCGGAACGCTCGGTGGTGGCGGCTCTGCCCGGCTGGCCGCTCGCCCTCGCGGTCGCCGCTCCCGGTGTTCCCGCGCCGCACGACCCCGAACTGCCCGACGGCTCCCCGGACGGGCCGCTGCTGACGCCGCCCGACACCGGGGAGTGGGGTCCCGCCCAGCGCCGGCTGGGCGCCGACGAGATCGCCCGGCAGTGGGCGACCTGGCGCGGCCGGCTCGACGAGCAGAGCGCGTCGGACACCTTCGAGGGCACCGAGGGCGAGCTCCATCCGCTGGTGCGCCGGGTGATCGACGCCCTGCACGGGTACGTCGCGGACCCGCCGCCGGCCGGGCGGGTGCGGTCGGCGTTCGCCCCGGGCGGGGCGCGGACACTGCGGGCGGACGGCCCGGGCTGGTCGTTCGTGGCCAGGACCGACGACATCGCCTTCCTGCTGCTCGACGACGAGCCCGGAGAGCTCCTGCCGGTGGGACGGGGGGCCGAACTGCCGGGGCTGCTGGAGTCGCTGGAGAAGCTGGCGGCGCGGCCGTCCTGACGCCCGCGCCGGGCTGGGGGCCTGACGCGTCCGAGCTCGGCGGTGAGGAGTGTCGGACGCGCCCTGGCCGGGCGCCGGTGCCGGCGAGCGTCGGATGCGTACGAGCGGGCGGTGCGGGATGTCCGTCGCGTCCGGGCGGGCGGTGGCGAGTACTCAGACGCGTTCGAGCGGGCGGTGCGGGGCGGGGGGCAGTTCGACGGTGTTGGGGTCGCCCGGGCGGACCACGCCGCCGGTGCGCACGACGCTCATGATTCCGGCCTTGCGGACGACCTTGCCCTCCGCGTCGCGGCCGACGACCTGCTTGAGCAGCCCGTCCTGGAAGGCGTCGATCTGCAGGCAGGGGTTGCGCAGGCCGGTGACCTCCACGACCGCCTCCTCGCCCAGCCGCAGCAGGGTGCCGGTCGGCAGGGCGAGGAGGTCGATGCCGCTGGTGGTGACGTTCTCCCCGAGCCGGCCGGGGCCGACGTCGAAGCCCGCTTCGCCCACCTCGTCGAAGAGTTCCCGGTGGATGAGGTGGACCTGGCGAAGGTTGGGCCGGGTGGGGTCCTGGGCGACGCGGGAGCGGTGCTTGACCGTCTCGCCGCAGTGGACGTCGCCCTCGACGCCGAGCCCGGCGAGCAGGGTGATGCTGTCGCGGTCGGGCTTGGTGAACGTGTGGGTGCCGTTGCTGCTGACCGCCGTGACTGCCGCGCCCATGACGGGGCTCCCCTCCTCCCGGACCGATGATCGTTCCTGACCTTGGTACGGACGGTTCTGGCGTCTTCCGGCAGGAGCGGCCGGGCGCCCGGGCGGGCGGGGCCTCAGCGGCCGAGCTCCTTGCGGGTGATGCGCTGCAGCCTACGCCGTTGGGTCTTGTCCAGCATCAGGTAGGCGGCGACGGGCACGCCCACCATGACCAGCAGGGCGGGCCAGAAACCGATGAACCAGATGAGGGCGATGCCCACGACGACACCGCCGGCCGCGACCTTCGAACTCTTCGACATCTTCGACGCCTCCTTCGCGGCTGTCGCCGCTCCTGCCTGAGACAACGCAGTGCGGGCCGGTGTGGTTCCCTCCCGCCCTGGTTCACACGTTCGGGGGACGGGGCTCCTCACGCAGCGGTGCGCCGACCTCGTGCATGTGGCGGAGCGCCTGCCGGTAGGAGTCGAGGAGTCCCGTCTCGGTGTACGGGATGCCGGCCTCGCGGCAGTGGTCGCGTACCAGGGGCTGCGCGAGCCGCAGGTGGGGGCGCGGCATGTTCGGGAACAGGTGGTGCTCGATCTGGTAGTTCAGGCCGCCGAGGAACCAGTCGGTGACGGGACCGCCGCGCACGTTGCGCGAGGTGAGCACCTGGCGGCGCAGGTGCCCCCAGCGCTCGCCGTCGGGGTCGGGCATCTCCATGCCCTTGTGGTTGGGGGCGAAGGCCATGCCGAGCTGGAGCCCGAACAGGGCGTGGTGCAGGAGGGCGAAGGCGAGCGCCGTCAGCGGGGCCATCGTGGTCAGCAGGAGCGCCGCGTAGAGGGCGAGGTGCGTGAGGAGGAGGGCGCCTTCCGTCCTCGCCTCGCGCCGGTCCTGGCGGCGCAGGTCCTGGAATCCGTACACCTTCAGGGCGATGCCTTCGAGGAGCAGCATGGGGAAGAAGAGCCGGGCCTGGTTGCGGGTGAGCCAGCGGGCGAACCCCGCGCGTCCGGCGGCCTGTTGCTGGGTCCAGACCAGTGCGCCGACGCCCACGTCCGGGTCCTTGTCGACGTGGTTGGGGTTGGCGTGGTGTTTGTTGTGCTTCTCGTTCCACCACGCCTGGCTCATGCCGAGGAGCAGATTGGCGTGGGTGAGGGAGATCCACCTGCCGGTGCGGCGGCTGCTCGATATCTGCGCGTGCCCGGCGTCGTGGCTCAGGTAGGCGGCGCGGGTCCACACCAGGGAGAACGGGACGGCCAGCAGGAGCACCCACCCACTGTGTCCCAGCAGGACCACGCCGGTGACCACGGCGGCCAGCGAGCACAGGTTCACGAGGACGCGGGCGGTGTACCAGCCGTGCCGGCGGTCGAGCAGTCCCTGTCCCCTGACCGTGCGCAGCAGGGGGGCGAAGTCGCTTCCCGGGGTGGTTCCGGCGGAGGGCGCCGGTGCGGCGTCGACGGCCTGGGGCATGTGGGGCTCCGGTCTGTGGCGGCGCGCTTCGCCTCTGCGGCGCGCGTCTACCGGAAAAGCTACGGAGCGGGGCCTGTCGCGGCCATGACGGCACCACCCGGACCCGGTGGGGGGCTTTCCCCCGTGACACCCGGAGGCGGGCGTGCACCGGCGCGGGTGTCAGGGAAAGGAGGTGCCGAAGTCGGAGGGGAAATCGGACGGGAGGCCGGAGAGGAGGTCCGAGGGGAAGCCGCTCGGCAGTTCGGTGGGGAATGCCGAGGGGAGCTCCGTCGGGAAGCCCGACGGGAGGCCGGTGGGGAACTCCGACGGCAGGTGGAAGGTGGGCTTCGGCGCCGGGCTGGTCGTCGTGGGTGCGCCGGGTTCCTTCGCACCGTTGTCGCCGGTCAGCACGAGGACGACGGCCACCGCGGCGGCGATCGCCAGGACCACGGCGAGCACGATCAGCAGCGGGCGCCGCCCGCCGCCGCCCCCGCCGGGCGGCCCTGCGGGACCGGGCGGGGGCGGGCCCTCTGGGGGCCACCCGTGCCCTCCCCCGGCCGTCGGCGGGCCGAAGCCTCCCGGCGGACCGGGCGGCGGATCGTACGGCGGCCCCCCGGGAGGCGGCCCCGGAGGGGGTCCGGAAGGGGGCCCGGGAGGCGGGGCCTGAGGGGGGCCGAAGCCTCCTTGCGGCGGTGTTCCGGGCGGCTGGTGCGGAGGAGGTGCGGGCGGCGTGGCCATACCCTCCAGGGTCGGCCGTACGGGGGCGACTCGCGACCCCCGTACCGAAGTTGCGGCCCGGCCCGTGACGGATCGCGACATTCCGCCTCCTGTGCGGCCGGTCGCGGCACCGTCCTGCCCCTCGGCGGGCGGCGCCGACCGGCCGCGTGCCTCTGGACGGTCCTCCGGGCGGCCTGTACCAAGGTTCCGACCCGTCCCGCCCCGGAAGTGGAGCAGCGCAGCGATGACCGATCCCCGCGTGGTGACCGTACGACCGCAGGAGGGCGACTACGCCTGGACGTTCGGCGGGGCCGCACCCGTCGCGCGGATCGCACCGGGCACGGTGCTCGACCTGTACACCGAGGACTGTTTCGCGGGGCGGGTGCGCTCCGAGAAGGATCTCGTCTCGCAGGTGTGCGAGTTCCCGTTCCTGAATCCGCAGACGGGCCCCTTCCACGTGGAGGGCGCCGAGCCCGGCGACACGGTGGCGGTGCACTTCGTGTCGATCGAACCGGCCCGCGACTGGGCGGCGTCGACGACGGTACCGCTGTTCGGCGCGCTCACGTCCACGCACACCACGGCCTCCCTGCAGGCGCCGCTGCCGGAGGTGGTGTGGATGTGGGAGCTGGACCGTGAGCGGCGGACCTGTCTGTTCCGGGCGCGGGACAGCGGCATCGAGGTGGAGCTGCCGATGGACCCGATGCACGGCACGGTGGGGGTGGCCCCGGCGAATCTGGAGGTGCGCTCGGCGCTGGTGCCCGACGCGCACGGCGGCAACATGGACACCCCGGAGATGCGGGCGGGGGTCACCTGCTACCTCGGCGTCAACGTGGCGGGCGCGCTGCTCAGCCTGGGCGACGGGCACGCCCGGCAGGGCGAGGGCGAGACCTGTGGCGTGGCGGTGGAGTGCGCGATGAACACGGTGGTGGTCGTGGAGCTGCTCAAGGGGGTGGCGACGCCGTGGCCGCGGCTGGAGTCGGACACGCATCTGCTGTCGACGGGGTCCGCGCGGCCCCTGGAGGACGCGTTCCGGATCTCGCAGCTCGATCTGGTGAGGTGGCTGGCGCGCGACTACGGGCTGTCCGAGCTGGACGCGTACCAGCTCGTCAGTCAGGCCGGCGAAGCGCCGCTGGCGAACGTGTGCGACACGAACTACACGTGCGTGGCCAAGATCCGCAAGGAGTGGCTGCCGCCCGGGGACCCGCACCGGGGGCTGCACCGGCACCTGCGGCAGGTGGCCGGGACGCTCGGCGCCCTCGGCTGACCCGCACCTCCGGTTGGCCGTGTGCTCCTCCGCCGTGCCAGTATCCGCAGCATGGACACCGAGAAGAGCCTGGCTCCGCTGGAACTGGCCGTGCAGCGCCTGCAGGAGGCCGAGGTCGCGCTGAACGCGGCCCGTGCGGACGTCGAGACCGAGGCCGTGGCAGCCGCCCGGGCCGGGGCGGACGTCGAGGAGGTGGCGGCCCTTTCGGGGATCTCCGCGGGCGATCTGCGGACGCTGAGCGCCCAGCTCGGCGAGATCCCGCCCCGGTAGGCGCGCGGTCGTGGAGGAGTTCGAACTGCTCGACCCCTGGTCGATCGAGATGCTCGCGCCGATCGTGGTGGCGGGCGAGGGACCGATGGCGTGCCCCGGCTGCGCGGCCGTCACCGGTTTCTCGGCCGGGGGCAGGTGGGGCGACGTGGTGCGGATGCGGTGCCGGTGCGGGCGCGACTGGCTGCCGTTCGAGGACGATCCGGAGCTGAGCCGCGAGCTGATGAAGGAGCTGATCATCGCCGCGCAGTCGGAGGGCTGAACCGGCCCGGGAAGCAGTCGGAGGGCTGCCCCGGTCCGAGGGAACAGTCAAAGGGGCTGACCCGGCCCGGAAGGGGCACTGCCGGGACGGTTGCCGCCCTCCCCCGGCGGGGCGACGATGGGGCTCATCGGCCGCTCGGCACCGGCCGAGAAGCCCACTGTCGCCCGAAGTCTTCGCCGGGGAGGCCGAGTTGACCGATGCCTGGGTGGCTCTGGAACCGGGCGCCGATCCCGGTGCGCGGCTCGGCGTGCTGCGCCGGGCGCACGAGGCGTTCACCTCGGCGGGCCGGGTGGAGCGTCCGGTGCGCCCGGTGGTGGCCGCTTCGTGGCGGCGTTCGGCGCGCGCCCGGGTGAGCCCCGACGGCAGCGCGCGGGTGGAGCTGGCGGAGGACGACCTGAGCGCGTACCGCGAGGGTCACCCGCTGGCGCGGGCGATGCCGCTGTTCCGGGAGCTGATGGGCGCATACGCCCGTGACGGGGAGCACCTGGTCGCCGTGTGCGACGCGTCCGGCCGCCTGTTGTGGGTGGAGGGGGACGCCCGGTCGCGGCGGCGGGCGGGGCGGATGAACTTCGTGCCGGGGGCCCGCTGGGCGGAGTCGTCGGTGGGCACGAACGCGCCGGGCACGGCGCTGGCGCTGGACCGGCCGGTCCAGGTGTTCGCGGCGGAGCACTTCCTGCGCCCGGTGCACCCCTGGACCTGCGCGGCGGCCCCGCTGCACGATCCGCACACCGGGCGGCTGCTGGGCGCGGTGGACATCACCGGCGGCGACAGCCTCGCCCATCCGCACAGCCTGGCGTTCGTGCAGGCGGTGGCGCGGGCCGCGGAGTCGCACCTGGCTCTGTCGGCGCCCCTGCCGCGTGACGACGACGACCGCGCCCTGCTGTACGCGCTGGGGCGGGACGAGGCGCTGCTGGTGGCGGGCGGCTCCCGGGTCCGGCTGAGCAGACGGCACAGCGAGATCCTGGTGCTGCTCGCCCGGCACCCCGAGGGCCTGTCGGGCGACCGGCTGCTGTGCGAGCTGTACGAGGACGAGTCGGTGACTCCGGTGACCCTGCGCGCGGAACTGTCGCGGTTGCGACGCCTGTTGGGGGACGGGCTGCTGCGCTCGCGCCCCTACCGGCTGACCGTGCCGGTGGAGGCGGACTTCACGGTGGTGGCCCGGCGGCTGGGCTCGGGTGCGGTGGCCGCCGCGATGGGCGCGTACGCGGGGCCGCTGCTGCCCCGCTCGCAGGCTCCCGCCGTGGTGCGGCTGCGCGGGCGGCTGGAGGGCGAACTGCGGGCGGCGCTGGTGGCGCGGGCGGACCCGGGGCTGCTGTCGGACTGGGTGCACAGCCCGTGGGGCGAGGACGACTGTGCGGCGTGGCGGGCACTGGCGGAGGTCGCTCCCGTACGGCAGCGTCCCGTGGTGCGTGCGCGCATGAGGGAGCTGGACGGTGAGCTGCGCGCGCCGGCGCCGGTGCGCGGGTCGCCCTTCGCAACGGTGTCGCAACGTCCGCCGTCCTAGCGTGCCTGCCGGTGCCGCCCGACGGCTGGCGGCGCCGCCCGAGGGAGGCCACGCCATGACCCGATACTCCGCACCCGGCAGCGACGGCGCGATCATGTCGTACCAGGGCCGCTACGACCACTGGATCGGCGGCGCGTACGTCGCCCCGGTGCGCGGCGGTTACTTCGAGAACCCGAGCCCCGTCGACGGACGCCCCTTCACCGAGGTCGCCCGCGGCACCGCCGAGGACGTCGAACTCGCCCTGGACGCCGCGCACGCGGCCGCGCCCGGCTGGGGGCGGACCGCGCCGGGCGACCGTGCGAACGTCCTGCTGCGGATCGCCGACCGGATGGAGGCGCACCTGGAGGAGCTGGCGGTCGCCGAGAGCTGGGAGAACGGCAAGCCGGTCCGTGAGACCCTCGCCGCCGACATCCCGCTGGCGATCGACCACTTCCGGTACTTCGCGGGCGCCCTGCGCGGGCAGGAGGGGTCGCTCAGCGAGATCGACGACGACACGGTCGCCTACCACTTCTACGAGCCGCTGGGGGTGGTCGCCCAGATCATCCCGTGGAACTTCCCCCTCCTGATGGCGACGTGGAAACTGGCGCCGGCGCTGGCGGCGGGGAACGCCGTCGTCCTCAAGCCCGCCGAGCAGACCCCGGCCTCGATCCACTACTGGATGGGCCTGGTCGCCGATCTGCTGCCGCCGGGCGTGGTGAACATCATCAACGGCTTCGGCGCGGAGGCGGGCAAGCCGCTGGCGTCCAGCCCGCGGGTCGCGAAGATCGCGTTCACCGGGGAGACCACGACGGGGCGGCTGATCATGCAGTACGCCTCCGAGAACATCAAGCCGGTCACCCTGGAACTGGGCGGCAAGAGCCCGAACATCTTCTTCGACGACGTGTGGAGCGCGGACGACGACTTCCGCGACAAGGCCCTCGAAGGGTTCACGATGTTCGCCCTCAACCAGGGCGAGGTGTGCACCTGCCCCTCGCGCGCCCTCATCCAGCGCGGGCACTACGGCGAGTTCCTGGAGGCGGCGATCGCCCGCACCGAGCGCATCAGGCCGGGCCACCCCCTCGACACGGACACCATGATCGGGGCGCAGGCATCCAACGACCAGCTCCAGAAGATCCTGTCCTACCTGGACATCGGCCAGCAGGAGGGCGCGAAGATCCTGACGGGCGGCCAGCGCGTCGAGCACGGCGGCGACCTGGCGGGCGGCTACTACGTCCAGCCGACCATCTTCGAGGGCGACAACCGGATGCGGGTCTTCCAGGAGGAGATCTTCGGCCCGGTCGTCGCGGTCACGTCGTTCACCGACTTCGACGACGCGATGAACACCGCCAACGACACCCTGTACGGGCTCGGCGCGGGCGTGTGGACCCGCGACATGAACACCGCGTACCGGGCGGGCCGCACGATCCAGGCGGGCCGGGTGTGGACCAACTGCTACCACGCGTATCCGGCGCACGCGGCTTTCGGCGGCTACAAGCAGTCCGGCATCGGGCGGGAGACGCACAAGATGATGCTGGACCACTACCAGCAGACGAAGAACCTCCTCGTGTCGTACTCGCCGAAGAAGCTGGGCTTCTTCTAGACACAGAAGAAGGGTGCCTGACCATGGGTTTTTCCTACCAGGCACCCTTCGGTGCGTATGACCAAGAGGCCCTAACAGAAGTCGTTGATCATGTGACTTTCGGTTTGGGCGGTTGTTGGTCCGGCCGTGGGGAAACGTGAGTCGCGACCGTGGATCGTGTCGGATGAACCGTGGCCACTCATCGAGCCGTTGCTGCCGCAGCCGGTGCCGGAACAGGTGGAGGGGCGCCCCCGGGGTCCCGGACCGGCAGGCACTCTGCGGGATCCTGTTCGTGCTGCATACCGGAATCCGGTGGGAGTACCTGCCGCAGGAGCTGGGCTTCGGATCAGGCATGACCTGCTGGCGGCGCCTGGCCGCGTCGAACGATGCCGGCGTCTGGGACCAACCGCACGTGGTGCTGCTGGAGAAGCTGCGGGTCGCGAAGAGGCTGGACTGGTCGCGGGCGGTGATTGACTCCCCCCACGTCAGGGCAGCCCGGCGGGGCCCGAATGCGGGCCCGGCCCGGTCGACCGGGCACGTCCGGGCAGCAAGCACCCCCTCGTCGTCGACGGCCGGGGCATCCCGCTCGCCGTCTCGCCGACCGGCGGCAACCGCAACGACATCATCCAACTGATACTCCTGCTCCAGAAGATCCCGTTCGTGACCGGCCTGGTCGGACGGCCACGCCGGCGACCCGACAGCCTCCTCGGCGACCGCGGCTACGGCCACGGCAAACACCGCCGCCTGGTCTGGGCGCCGGGCATCAAACCAGTGATCGCCCGCCGCGGCGTCCCCCACGGATCCGGCCCGGGAGTCCACCGCTGGTGTTGTCGAGCGGACCACCGCCTGGCTCCACGGCTTCCGCCGGCTCCGCGTCCGATGGGAACGACGCGACGACATTCCCGAAGCCCTCCTCGGCCTCGCCGCCTGCCTCATCGCCCACCGACACGTCCAACGCCTTTGTTAGGTCCTCTAACAGACGAAGAACGTTCTTTGCTCTTACAGCCCGAAGAAGCCCGGGTTCTTCCAGAGCTTCAAGTGAGTTTCCTGGAGCCCGCGTTGCGCTCCAGGCAACCCCCACAAGAGATCACGCACTGCAATCGTCCATGGGGCTGGGTCACCATTCGCCCGTCGAACGGTTCCCTCTCGGACCAGCCGCGGACCGAACGGTGCCCTCGCGGCACTCCCTCCGCTGCCTGAACGCAAGGATCTTTGACAGTCTCACTCTTCCGCCCGCCGGCTCCGGTCGCACCAGCGTGCTCTTGTCGCCCTGATCTCCCTCCGCGGGCCCTGCCACCACCATCGACCTGGACGCCCCGCCCTTCCGGCACCTCACCGTCCGAGGAGTCTCCCGCCGTCGCTCCTGCGGAACCGGGTCCAGTGGGCAGGAAGACCCGCCCTAGGAGTTCGACGCGGGGACCACGCCTTCGACGAGGCCCAGGTGGATCAGATGCGCGACGGTGGGCGCGGTGCGCTTGCTGCGGATACGGCGCAGATAGGTGCTCACCGTGTGCACGCTGATGCCCAGACGTTTGGCGACCTGCTTGTGCGAGAAGCCTGCCGCGACGTACGCCAACACCTGCTTCTCTCTGTGGGATAACGCAGGCCGGCTCTCAGGGCAGCTGTCTACTGGCATTTTCCTTCCAGGAGGAATGTCGACTTTTGCGGCGACCTCGAACACAAGTGGATCTAACCATGGCCATGTGGAAACACAAAGGGTGCTGCGCATCCGGGGGGCCAACGAGACGGCCGGCCTTCGATGTTGGCGCGACGTCGATGCCAGACGTCGGCGCTGGAACCGCAGCCCCGCCTCCTCATCCATGCGGTCGAGGAGGGCAAGTACCGCACCCAGGACCTTCCCTGCCTCGCCCCCCGCTGCGGTCGTACCCGGCGGGGGGCGAGGGTGGAGGCGGACTCCGCCGCACGTGCTTCGGGCCGGCTGCACCGCTGACGCCGTACACCGCGCCCCTGGACCGCCCCCGTCGCCGTCCTGTCGTACGAGATTGGCGCAGGAACTCCAGCGACCCTGTCAAGTCACCAGTTCGGGTGACTTTAAGCGCACTTCCGTGCGAGTGAGTGTGAAGGCGGCCTCGGCTGAGCGCAGCCGTGCACGACCGTGCGTACAGCTCAGTAGCGGACCAGGGAGAACACGTGAGGCAATTTCGCCTGCTCGTCGTGGGCAACGGCTTCTCGGCGTACGGCAGTTACCTGAACATGGTCGCCCTCAACGTCTTCATCTACGAGGTGACCGACAGCGCCCTGGCCGCAGGGATCTTCATGGCCGTACGCCTGATGACCAGCGTCGTATCCGGCTTTGCGAGCGGAAGGCTGGTCTCGGCGTACGACCGCAAGAGGTTGATGGTCGGCGCCGATCTGACCCAGTGCGCGGCAATGGTAGCCCTGCTGATCGCTCCTGAGCCCTCGCGCGCGGGACTTCTGTACCTGCTGGCCGTCGTCACCGGCTTCTGCTCGACCCTGTCGGGGGTGGCGCTGCGCACCAGCATCCCGGAGATCGTCGGCAGTGATCTGCGCATGCGAGCCAACGCGCAGCTGTCGACGGGGCGTTCTCTGGCGATGATCGCCGGGTTCGCCTCCGCCGGTGTGGTGGTCGCCCAGTGGGGATACGTCGCCGCCATCTCGCTGGACGCCGTCACGTTCGCGGTGTCGGCCTGCCTTCTGCTCTCGCTGCCGATCCGTACGCGAGCGCAGAAGGAGAAGAGGGAGGAGAGGAGCGGGGAGGAGAGAAGCGAGGACGGCTCGGTGTCCGGGCGAGCGCGGAAGGCAGGCTCGCTCATGCTGCTGTCTGCTGCCCCCGTGCTCGCGGTCATGCTGGTGGTCCGGGCTGCCGACGGCCTCGGCTCCTCGTCGCACAACGTCGCCCTGCCCGTTTACTCCAGCATCCTGGACCCGTCCCACCCGGCCACGTTCGTCAGCCAGTTCTGGGCGACGTGGGCCATCGGCAACATCGTCATGCAACAGGTGTGCAGCAGGTGGGCCGGGCGCGGCGGACGACAGGGACCCGGGGAACGGGCCTTCGCGATCGGGGCCTGTGTGATGTCTGCCGCGTTCATCGTGGTGTTCGCCGGCCTGCCCACGGGCGTGGCCGTCGCGGCGGCCCTGATGGCGGGAATGGCCGACGGGCTCACCGAGACCGCCTACGTCACCCGGCTCCAGGCGGCCCCCGACGAGCAGCGCGGCCGGCTCTTCGGCCTGTCCGCGTCGGTCGAGAACACCGGTTTCGGTCTGGGGATGCTGGTCAGCGGCGCGCTCCTGGACCGCTTCACACCGTTCCACGTGGTGGGCCTGCTGCACGGACTGGCGATCGTGCTGTGCGTCGGGCTCTTCATCGTTCTGGTGCGGCACTCGCGTCGGCCCGGGTCCGCGCCCCCGGGAGAACAGAGCGCGCCGGCCGTGGGGAGCGAGGCCCGATGACCGTCAGTCGCGATGTTCCCGTGGCCGTCGTCGGGATGTCCTTCCGCTTTCCCGGTGCGAACACGCCGGAGGAGTTCTGGCGCACGATCCACGACGGTACGGACCGCATCCATCGCTTCACCGAGGCCGAACTGGCCGCTGCGGGAGTGCCCGAAGAGCAGTACAGCGCCGACGACTTCGTCGGAGCGAGCGGACTCCTCGCCGACATCGCGGGCTTCGACGCGGGCTTCTTCGGGATGAGCGCGCACGAGGCCGAGATCACCGATCCGCAGCACCGGCTGTTCCTCGAATGCGTGCACCACGCCCTGGAGAACGCCGGGTACGCGGGAGGTGCGGAGGGCGCCTCGGAGGGGGCGGATTCCGACGGAGGAGGCCATGAGATCGGTGTCTATGCCAGCACCGGCTACCACCTCTACTCCCTGCAGACCTACCTCCAGAACAACGTCCTCCCGGGCGGCATCGACGACTGGCTCGCCGGAATGCAGGCGACCGTCGGCAACTTCACCGACTTCAACGCCAACCGCGCCGCCTTCCGCCTCGGTCTGACGGGCCCGGCGGTCAACGTGCAGACGGCCTGCTCCAGTTCACTGATGGCGGTGCACCTCGCCGCGCAGGCCGTGGCCGCGGAGGACTGCGCCGTCGCCGTCGCCGGAGCCACCGCCGTCCACGTGCCGCAGGTCCTCGGCTACCCGTACGTGAAGGGCTCCATCCTCTCCAGGAGCGGGCGGCTGCGGCCCTTCGACGCCGCATCGGACGGGACGGTCGGCGGCACGGGTGTGGCAGCCGTGGTACTCAAGTGCCTCGAACGGGCCGTCGCGGACGGTGACCACATCCATGGCGTCATCCGAGGCAGGGGGGTCGTCAACGACGGTGCGGGCAAAAGGACGTTCGCAGCGCCCAGCGCGGACGGCCAGCGCAAGACAATCCGGCGTGCCCTGGAGAGGGCGGGCATTGGCGCGGGCACCGTCGGCTACCTGGAGACGCACGGGACCGGAACGTACAAGGGCGACCCGATCGAGTTCGAGGGTGCCACCGCCGCGTTCCGCGCGGACACCGATCGCACGGGCTACTGCGCCCTGGGCTCGGTCAAGGCGAACATCGGTCACCTCGACGTGTGTTCGGGCCTGGCGGGGATGATCAAGGCTCTGCTCGTGCTGCAGCACGGAGTCATCCCGCCGATGGCGGGCTTCCGCCGCCCCAACCCGGCACTCGACCTCGCGGCGAGCCCGTTCTACATCCCCGAGTCCGCTCGGCCCTGGCCGCGGAGCGACGTACCTCGCAGGGCCTGCGTCAGTTCGTTCGGCATCGGCGGCACGAACGTCCACATCGTCCTGGAACAGGCCCCCGAGCCCGCGCCGCGCCCCGCCGACGCGTTGCCTCCCCCGGCCGTCCTGACGATCGCGGGCCACACGCCGGCGGCCCTCGCCGACAACGCCCGCGCCCTGCGCGACCACCTGCGTACGCACCCCGGCACGCACCCCGCGGACCTCGTGACGACGCTGGCGCTCGGCCGCGCCCACCGCAGGCACCGCCTCGCGGTACGCGGCGACACCGTGGGCGCGTTCACGAGCGCTCTCGACGCCTGGATCACGGATCCACGCCCGACGGGAGACGCGGAGGCCGCGGGCGTCGGGTTCCTGTTCACCGGGCAGGGCAGCATCCACCGGGGCGCCGCACGCACCCTCCATGCGCGCTTCCCCGTCGTACGCGAGGTCCTGGACTCCTGCGAGCGGCAGTACGCCGCGCTCACCGGCGGCGACAGCCTCCTCGAACCGCTGCTCTGCGAGGAGTACGAGGGCGGGGCCGAGCCCGCCTGGCCCACCGAGGTCGCACAGCCTGCGCTCTTCGCGTTCCAGTGCGCGCTCGTCCGCCTGTGGCGCGCGGCCAACATCGTGCCCCACGTGGTGGCCGGGCACAGCGTGGGCGAGTACGCGGCGCTGTACGCGGCCGGGGTGCTGTCCGCCGAGGACGGGCTCCGCCTGACGGCGGAGCGCGGCAGGCTGATGCAGCAGTACTGCGCGCCGGGCGCGATGGTCGCGGTCCCGATCGGGGCACGCGCGGCGCGGGAGCTGGCCACCGAGGTTCCGGGGGTGGAGCTCGCCGTCACCAACGGCGCACGCAGCCAGGTCCTGGCGGGCCCGGCCGACGCCGTGGCACGCCTGAAGGAACTGCTGGCCGAGCGCGACGTCCCGGCCCGTGGGCTTCCGGTGCACCACGCGTTCCACACCGCCCTGATGGATCCCGTCCTCGACGGGCTGCGGGAACTGTTCGCAGGGGTGGAACTCCGGCCGTGCGAAGTGCCGTTCGTCAGCGGCCTGGATGGGCGCACGCGGCCGGCGGGCTGGGTCGCGGACCCGGAGTACTTCGTACGGCAGGCGCGTCAGCCGGTGCAATTCGCTGACGTACTGAGGGAGTTGGGGGCATCTCACAGGAGCTTCGGCGCCCTGGTGGAGATCGGACCGCACACAACGCTGAGCGGGCTCGCACGGCGGGAGCTGCCGGGCAAGGCCGCGTATCCGACGCTGCGGCGCGGGGCGGGGCTCGAACCGCTGTGGGACGCGGTGGCGGGCCTGTACCGGGGCGGGGCTCCGGTCGACTGGCGGGTGCTGGCGGAAGGGGCGGGCCGCAGGATCCCCCTGCCCGGATACCGATTCCAGCACAAGGACTACTGGACAGGGCCGGAGAACCACTTCTCCAGGTCCGCACAACCGACAAGGGACGGGTTCGCAGTGGCACAGGACGAGGCAGCGGTCGAGCGCGTGCTCCAGCACATCATCAAGGTCACCGCGAAGCATCTCGGCTACGACACGAACGAGGTGGCCGAGGACGCCAACTTCTTCGATCTCGGCGCCGACTCACTGCAAATGATCGGCGTACTGCGCGAGTTGGAGGAGGAACACCAGGTCAAGGTGTCGATGCGGGAGCTCTTCGAGGAAGCGGGCACGGCGAAGGAGCTGGCGCGGATCATCGCGCGGAAGGCAGGCGGCCCGGAAGTGGCCGCACCGCCCCGGGCGCCCGCCTCATCCGAGCCCGCCGCACGGCCCGTGGCGCCCGCCCCGTCAGTGGCCGCCGTGCCACCTGCCCGCGCGCCGGAGCCGGTGGTCCATGAGCCCTCGTCCGTGGCCCATGAGCCCGTGGCGGTCGACCCGGCGCCCGTACCGGTCGCGGCCTTCACCCCCGCCCCGGTCGAGTACGCCACGCGCCGCGAAGTGGACGATCTCGTACGCCAGGTGCACCAGCTCTCCCAGATGCAGCTTCAACTCATGCGTCACCTCTCGCAGCTGCTGGCCTCGCAGACCGGGGAGGCGGGCCGATGACCGGGACTGACGCCGTCGGCGCATCGGCGGCGGTCGACCAGGATCTCGCCGCGATGACCGAGCTTTCGCAACGCATCTCCCGCCAGATGGGGCCGCCAGTCGCAGAGGAGGAGCAGCCCAGCGTCAGGGCCGCCCAGCACGGGCCGCGCCTGGAAGTCGCCCGCGCGTCCGGCATGGTCCGCGGCGGCGCGTCCGACGCCCAACGGGCGCACCTGGAGGACCTGGTGCGCCGCTACACCGCCAAGACGCCCACCTCGAAGCGGATCGCCCAGCGCTACCGCCGGGTGCTCGCCGACAGCCGCGCGGCCGTCGGGTTCCGCAGCAGCACGAAGGAGATGCTGTACCCCATCGCGGGCCGGCGGGCGCGGGGCTCGCAGCTTGAGGACATCGACGGCAACCGCTACGTCGACATCACCATGGGCTTCGGCGTGCTGCTCTTCGGCCACGAACCCGCCTTCGTCACCGAGGCGGTCCGCGAGCACCTCTCCCGTGGCGTCCAGCTCGGCCCGCGCAACGTGGAGACCGGCGAAGCCGCCGAGCTGCTCGCCGAGCTGACAGGCCTGGAACGGGTCGCCTTCGCCAACTCGGGTACGGAGGCGAACTCCGCCGCCATTCGGCTCGCCCGCGCCGCCACCGGACGCTCTCGCATCATCACCTTCGAGGGCGCCTACCACGGCCATGCCGACAACGTCCTCGGCCGCTCCCCCGGCACCGGGGGCGAGGGACTCACCACCGTTCCCCTGTCCGCGGGGATCCCGCACAATGCCGTCGCCGACCTCCTTGTCCTCCCGTACGGCAGTGACGAGAGTCTCGCTGTCATCGAGCAGCAGGCGGGCGACATCGCGGCGGTCGTCGTCGAGCCGGTGCAGAGCCGTCACCCGTCGCTGCGCCCTGCCGACTTCGTACGGCGGCTGCGCGAACTGACCCGGCGGCACGGCATCGTGCTGCTCTTCGACGAGATGCTGACCGGCTTCCGCCCCGCGCTGCGCGGCGCCCAGGAGCTCTACGGCGTCACTCCCGACCTGGCCACCTACGGCAAGGTGCTCGGCGGCGGATTCCCCATCGGAGCGATTGCCGGGCGCTCCGACATCATGGACGGCATCGACGGCGGGCACTGGAATTACGGGGACGACAGCTACCCGTCGGCCGACACCACGTTCTTTGGCGGCACCTACATCCAGCACCCGGTGTCGATGGTCGCCGCCCGCGCCGTACTGGCGCATCTCAAGGAGCACAGCCCTCGGTTGCAGGAGCGGCTGAACGCGCGCACCGACGAGCTGGCCGCGACGCTCAACGCGTTCTTCGAGGCGGAGGGGTTCGCCCTGAGCATGAGCCACTTCGGCTCGCAGTTCCGCTTCGAGCAGCGCGCCGACATGGAGTTGCTCTACCACCACCTCATGCTGCGCGGCGTCCATGTGTGGGAATGGCGGAACTTCTTCCTGTCCACCGAACACACCGACAGCGACGTCGAGTTCATCGTGGAAGCGGTCAAGGGGTCACTGCGCGAGCTGCGCGACGGAGGCTTCTTCCGCGGGAGGCCGAGAGTCGCCCCCGCGCCCTCGCCGGAGCCCCGGGCCCAGGCCATGGCCATGGCCTGGAACAGGGCGGCCACGGCTCGCCCGGAGCCGAAGCCGGCACCGCAGCCAGCACCGGAGCCGGAGCCAGAGCCGGAGCCGGAGCAGCAGCCCCCCTCCGGGGCGGCAGCCCAACAGGACGCTCGAACACTGGACTTCGGCGTCTACTTCTTCGGCGACTATCCGCAGGACGAGACGGCCTCCCGGCACGGAAAGTACGACCAGATTCTGGAGACCGCTCGCTTCGCCGACCGCCACGGCTTCCACTCCCTGTGGATTCCCGAACGGCACTTCCACTCCTTCGGCGGCCTGTTCCCCAACCCCGCCGTGCTCGCTGCGGCCCTCGCCCGCGAGACCGACCGCGTCCGCATCAACGCCGGCTCCGTGGTGCTGCCGCTCCATGACCCGATCCGCGTCGCCGAAGAGTGGTCGATGGTCGACAACCTCTCCGGGGGGCGGATCGGCATCGGCTGCGCCAGCGGCTGGCACGCCGACGACTTCGCCTTCTTCCCCGACCGCTTCGGTTCCCACAAGGAGCTGATGTACGAACAGGTCGAGCAGATAAGGAAGTTGTGGCGCGGTGAGCCGGTGCGCCGCACCACCGGAGACGGCGAGAGCGACCTGCGGCTGTTCCCCCGCCCCGTCCAGGACACCCCGCCCATGTACACGGCCGTCGTCGGCAACCCCGCGTCCTACGAGCTGGCCGCCCGCCACGGCCTGGGCATCGTCACCAATCTGATGACGCAGAGCCTTGAGCAGCTCCGGGAGAACATCGCGCTCTTCCGCCGCACACGCGCCCGGCACGGCCTGGACCCGGACACGGGGCGAGTGGCCGTCCTGCTGCACACCTTCCTCGCCGAGGACCATGTGGAGGCGCGTGCCACGGCGCGCGATCCGCTGTCCCGGTACATGCGCGCCTCCCTGTCCCTGTTCGGGAACGTCGCCAACAGTCTGGGTCACCGGGTCGACCTGTCGGCAATGACCGACGACGATCTGGACGTGGTGTTCGGGCGGGCCTACGACCGTTACTGCGACCAGCGAGCTCTCATCGGCAGCCCCGAAAGCGTGCGGCCCGTCGTGGACGCCGTGCGTGCAGCGGGCGCCGACGAGGTCGTCGCGCTCGTCGACTTCGGCGTCGAGCCCGACGCGATGCGCTCCGGCCTCGTCCATCTCGACGCGCTGCGCCGCGACTGCGCGACCACCCCCGTGGCGACAACGGCCCCCATGGTCGCGGAGACGCCCGGGGCGGGCTCCGCGCCCCTGTTGGTCACGGACACGCCCGTGGCGGACCCCGCTCCCCTGTCCCCCGGCCAGCAGCGGATCTGGTTCCTGGAGCGGATGCTCCCCGGTCGTACCGCCTACAACGAGACCAAGGCGATCGACCTGGAAGGCCCGCTGGACGTCGCCGCGCTGCGGGCCGCCCTGCGCGCCCTGGTCGGACGGCACGAGCAGCTGCGTACGGTGTTCCGGGAAGTGGCAGGCGAGTCAAGGCAGTTCGTACAGCCCGCGGCGGACGTGGACTTCGCGGTCATCGACGGCACGGGCGCAGGGGACGCGGTGACCGACACTCTCCGCGCCGAGAGCGAGCGCCGCTTCGACCTGGCGCGGGGCCCGCTGTTCGCCACGCGCCTCGTCCGACTCGGCGATCGACGACACGTGCTGGTGCTGTCCCTGCACCACATCGTGATGGACGCGGCATCGGCCGCGGTGCTCGCCCGCGACGTGTCCGCCCTGTACCGGGGGGCGTTGCCCGGCGCGCCCGCCGCGAAGCTGCCCGCCCTCACCCGTACGTACGCCGACCATGCCCGTCGGCAGCTCGCTTCCCTCGGCGACGCGAAGACGGCGGAGGACCTCGCCTACTGGAAGAAGACGCTCGCCGGCGACCTGCCCGTCCTGGAGCTGCCCACTGACCGGCCCAGGCCCGCCGTGATGACCTCCAACGGCCGCGCCCTGTTCCGTACGCTCGGCCCTGAACTGTCGGAGCGGGTACGGGCATTGAGCCGCAAGCGGCGCAGCACCCTCTTCATGGCCCTGCTCGCCGGATACGCGGCCGCGCTGCACCGCGTCACCGGTCAGGACGACCTCGTCATCGGCACCCCGATGTCCGACCGCACACCCCCGTACGAGGACGTCGTCGGCTTCTTCGTCAACACTCTGGCACTGCGCATCGACCTCTCCGGCGACCCGGACTTCGGCACGCTCCTGGACCGGGTGCGTGGCGTCGCCCTGGACGCGTACGACCACGCCGACGTGCCGTTCGGGACGGTCGTGCGGGAGCTGGCGCCGGCGCGGGCGCTCGACCGGATTCCGGTCTTCCAGACGCTGGCCGAGTTCGAGACCGGTGACCCCTTCCGGTTCGACCTGCCCGGGGTCCGGGCCACGCCGCTCGACTCGGGTCCCGACAAGGCGCTCGCCGACGTCAGCGTGTACTTCACCGACCAGGAGGACGGCATCCGTTGCCACCTGGAGTACAACACCGATCTCTTCGACGAGGCGACGGTGGACGCACTCTTCGGGACGTTCCGGGACGTTCTCACCGAGGCGGTGGAGACCGCCACCCTTCTCGCATGTGAAGAGGGCACGGCGATCCCGGATGCGTGGCGGCGGGGGAAGGTCCGGCAACCGACCCGGAGCACCGTCGATTCCCTGGTCTCGCGGTGGGCCGCGGTCGCCCCGGATCGCACCGCGGTGAGCTGTGGTGAAGCCGCTCTCACTTACGGTGAGCTGAACGAACGCGCGGATCGCCTCGCGGCGTCTCTGCGGGCGGAGGGCGAGGCCGGAGCGCCGGTCGCCCTGTGGCTGCCGCATGGCACCGACCTGGTCGTCGCCATGCTCGCGGCTCTCAAGTCGGGCCACGGATATGTTCCGTTGGACCCGGGGCAGGGGTGGGCGCGGGCCGAGGCCATCCTCAAGGAGTGCGGCGCACGGATCCTGGTGAGCGACAGCGGGCGGACGGACACGCCGTCAACGCCGCCGGGCGGGATCGTCGTGGTCGCCGTCGACGCCCAAGCAGCACCCGACCCGCTGCGCGACCCGGCTCCTGCGCCCGATCCGATGGACGATCCGCCCCCCGCGCCCGGCCCCGAATCCCTCTGTTTCGTCATCCACACCTCCGGCAGCACCGGTACCCCCAAGGGCGTCGCCGTGCCGCACCGGGCCGTCGTGGACCTGTGCCAGTGGCACCACGAGCGTTTCGGGTTCACCGCGGACGACCGCAGCGCAGCTGTGTGCAGCCAGGGCTTCGACGCCGCAGCCCTGGAGATCTGGCCCGCACTGACCGCGGGAGCGACGGTCGTCGTGGCCGACGAGGCGGTCCGCAGGGACCCGGCCGCGCTGGCCCGCTGGTACGCGGACCTGCGGATCAGCTTCTCCATCCTTCCGACGGCCCTGGGAGAGGCGGTCCTCGCGCTCCCGGCCGCACAACAGCCCCCGCTTCGCCACCTCTTGGTGGGCGGCGACGTGCTGCGCACCCGCCCGCGTCCCGGTGTTCCCTACGAGACGGTGAACGTCTACGGCCCCACCGAGGTGACCGTGCTGTGCACGGTCGAGACGGTGGAACCACAAGCACCGGGCGCCGCGGCGGTCCCGATCCCGATCGGCCGGCCGGTGGACAACGTCACGCTGCGGGTGCTCGACGGGCACGGCCGCGAGGTCCCCGTCGGAGAGGTGGGTGAGCTGTACGTCGGCGGCCCCGGTGTGGCCACCGGCTACCTCGGCCGGCCGGACCTGACGGCGGAGCGCTTCGTCCGCGACCCGCTAGGCACCGAGGGGCGGATGTACCGCACCGGCGACCTCGTGCGCTGGAACGAGTCGGGAGCACTGGAGTTCCGTGGGAGGTCCGACGATCAGGTGAAGATACGGGGTTACCGCGTCGAGCCCGAGGAAGTCTCCCGCGCGCTCAACGGCCTGCCGGAGGTCGGCGAAGCGGTCGTCATGACCCGCCGCAACCGGCGGGGCGAGGCTCAGCTCGCCGCCTTCGTGGTCCCCACGGGGCCGGCCGGACGGCCGCAGGAGTTCGCCGACCGTCTTACGGAGGAGCTGGCCGGAAGGCTGCCGGACCACCTGGTGCCGCATGCCTGGGCTGTGCTGCCCGCCCTCCCCCTGTCCGCGAACGGCAAGCTGGACCGGGCCACCCTGCCCGCCGCCTCCGTCGTGACCGCGACTGCCGCTCCCACTCCCGTCCGGGCGACGACGCCGGTGGCCCGCCCGACGGCTGCCCGGGCCGACGAGGTGCGCCTGAGGCGGCTGTGGGCCGAGGAGTTCGAGGTGGACATCGCGGCGATCGGCCCCGACGCCTCCTTCTTCGACCTCGGCGGCCATTCGATCACGGCGATCCGGCTGACCAACAGGGTGCGTGAGGCGTTCGGTGTCGAGTACCCCATCGCGCGCTTCTACGCGGAGCCCACGCTTAACGCCATGGCGACGTACCTCGCCGGTGGTGGCGCTCTCGGGGGCGCCGACGATCCTGACGGCGCCCCCGGGGACAGCAGGAATACGGGCAGGGAGGCCCGGGAAACCGACAGGGTGACGGTCGGCCGCGCACCGGCCACCGTCCAGCAGAGCACCTTCATCGGCCGCCACCAGTCACACCCCCGTCCGCAGGTCTACAACGTGGCCATGCGCCTCACCTTCACGGGCACGCTGGACGTACCGGCTCTGCGCACCGCACTGACCGGACTGGTTTCGCGCCACGAGGCGTTGCGCACGCGCTTCGTACAGGACGACGAGGGCGAGTGGTGGCAGGAGGCGTTGCGGTCCAGGCCGGTGGAGCTGCCGGAGGAGGATTTGGCTGCGGAGCCGGACCCGGAGACCGAGGCGGCACGCGTGGCAGCGGAGACGGCCGCGGTCCCATTCGACATCCGGGCCGAGCTCGCCCCGGTGTTCCGCCTGCTGCGCACGGGCAGTGACCGTTGGGAGCTGCTCTTCGTCCTGCACCACGCCGCCTGCGACGGATGGTCGGTCAGTGTCCTGCTGCGCGAACTGGCAGCGCTGTACCGGGCTGCGGCCACCGGCGTACCGCACGGCCTCTCGGAGCGCGTACCGCAGCCGAGCGAGTACGCGCGGTGGCAGCGCGAACGGAGCCGCACGCAGGACAAGGGCCGTCTGATCGACTACTGGGCGAGGGAGTTGAAGGGCGCCCCGTTCGGCTCGTCGCTGCCCCTGGACCGGCCCCGCCCGAAGGAGCCCACAGGAAGGGGCGACGTCGTGCTGTTCACGGTGGGGCGCAGAACGCGTACCGACCTGGAAGAACTGGCGCGACGGCGCCGCACGACGCCCTTCGTGGTGACGGCCGCCGCCCTGGCCACGCTGCTGTCCGGACTGACCGGCGAGCCGGACGTCGTCCTCGGCATCTCCCACGCCAATCGCGAGCGGCGGGAGTTCGAGGCGCTGGCGGCCTGCACGGTCTCGTCGTTCACGCTGCGGGTCCGCGGCGAGGCCGAGTCGTTCGGCGCGCTCGTGGACCAGGTGGCACGCAGCACGGTCGAGGCGATGGACCACGCCGCACCGATCCGCGCGATGGCCGCCGAACTGAGTGCCGCGTGGGGCACGGAGGTACCTGACAAGCTGCCGTTCGGTTTCCAGTACCAGAGCTCTCTGGAGACGGACATTGAACTGCCGGGCGTGACCACGGCTGTCGAGGACGTCGTGGTCCCCGGCGCACGCTCCGAGTTCAACTTCGGCCTGGTCCCCACGGGCGACGTACTGTCCGGCTACGTGGAGTACTCGACCGACCTGTGGGACCGCACCACGGTCGAGGCGTGGACCACCGCGTACGTCCGCCTCCTGGGCAGGGAAACCGCAGCCGCCCTGGGCGAGGACGTCTGAGGAGAGAGGGGGCGATCGCGGATCCCGGCGACGGACAAGGCCGCAGAGCGACCTCGTCAAGATCCGGACCGGGAGCGGGCCAACTCCGCTCCCCACCGCGAGCATTCATTCTTTTCCGCAGGTCAGGAAGCTAGGAATCCGTGTACCACCAGCAGACGAAGAACCTCCTGGTGTCGTACTCGCCGAAGAAGCCGGGCTTCTTCTAGACACAGAAGAAGGGTGCCTGAACAGGGGTTTTCCCTGCCGGGCACCCTTCGGGGCGTACGGCTAAGAGATCAGCTCATCTGGCTAGCCCGGTGAAGTGTTGGTCGTGGTGGGGATCGTCGAGCGGCTGGTGCCGGACGAGTTGTGGGAGTTGTTCCAGCGGGTGGTGCCGGAGGCTCCGTCGCGGCCGCAAGGCGGTGGCCGACGTCGGCATGGTGACCGGGAGGCGCTCGCCCGGGTGCTGCGGCGCGACGACGTCATCGCCGTTCCCAGGGCTTCGACGGTGGCGCACGTGGAGGACAATCACGCCGCCCTCGGCATCAGCCTCACCGACGAGGACCTCAAGGCACTGGATGCCGCGTTCCGCGCGCCCGTACGCAAGGAGCCCCCGGAAATCCTGTAGCAGGGGTGCGGGGGGGGCGGCGTCCTGCGCATTCCCGGGCCCGTCGGGGCCCGGCTCGTCCCGGCCGTCGCTCTCCCGGGGCGGCTACTTGATGGCCAGGGGGTTGATCGGCGAGCCCACCGCGCGGGTGAACTTCAGTGGTGATCCCGCGTAGAGGAATTCGTAGACGCCGTCTGCCGCGCAGGACGCCGCCAGGGCTTCCAGGTCCAGGATCTCCGCCAGCGTGACGCCCATGTCCCGGATCAGCACCATGTGCAGTTCGAACATGCCCGCCTTGTTCTCGCCCGGCACCACCTCGATCGCGTGGTTGTCGGCGCCGACCACCGCGACGTCCCGGTCCCGCAGCCACTCGGCGCAGGCCAGGCCGAGACCGGGTTCGGTGTCCATGAACGCCGTCGCGTCTCGGTCGGAGGTGAACTTCCGCCACCAGCCGGTGCGCAGCAACAGGATGTCACCGGGACCCACCGTGACGCCGTGGGCCCGTTCGGCCTCCTCCAGGTCGGCCGGGGAGATGAGGTGGCCGCCGGGCAGCCAGTCGACGCCGTTCAGGCCTGCGATGTCGAGCAGCACACCGCGGCCGGTGATGCCGTTGGCCTGGGTGTGGATGCCGCAGCGCTGAGCGCCCTTGCTCGTCACGTCCCGGCTGGGGTGACCGTTGTAGAGCCGGCCGTCGTAGTGGATGTGGGACAGCGCGTCGTACTGGCTGCCGGCCTGCAGCGGCATGAAGACGTAGTCGTCCGCCCAGGTCAGGCCGCCCGGCAGTTCCTGCTCCTGACCGTTCTCGGACATCAGCCGGATCGGGTTGACGCGGAACCCGCCGGGTTGCGGGCCGTCGGAGTCGAGGGGGATCCCGAGGTCGAACACCTCGCCGGTACGGACCAGCTTCGCCGCCTCGACGATGCGGGCGGGGGTGATCAGGTTGGTGGTGCCGCGTTCGTCGTCGGCGCCCCAGCGGCCCCAGTTGCTCAGCCGGGCGCCCAGGGCCCGTACGTCGGGCACCTCCGGGTCGGCGGGGGGTTCGGTGGCGGCGGTGACGGGATCAGTCATGAGCAGGCCTTTCAGCTGTGGGCAGTTCAGTGGTGCGGAGCCCCGGTGGAACGGATCACTTCATGCCGGCCAGGTCGATTCCCCGTGTCTCGCGCATCGTCAGTGCAGCGACCGCGCTCAGCAGGCACAGCACGGTGGCGTACAGGGTGAAGATCCAGGACAGGCCGGCGTTCTCCAGCAGTTGGCCGAGATAGGGTGCGCTGCCGCCGAACACCGTGTTCGCCAGGGAGGTCGCGATGCCTATGCCCTTGCTGCGGAAATTCGTCGGCAGCATCTCCGAGACCAGGGCCGGGTAGATGGCGGCCATCATGGCCCACAGCAGTACGGCGGACAGTTCCGAGGCGAACAGTGTCTCCGGCTCGGCGCCGACCATCAGCGTGATCGGGAAGGCGAACACCGCACAGCCCAGCGCATAGCCGAGCGCCAGGGGTCTGCGCCCGTACCGGTCGGAGAGGCGGCCCCAGAGCGGCAGGCTCAGGAGCCCGATGAACTGGGCCGCGAATCCCGCCGTGAAGGCCTCGTTGGCGGGCATCCCGTGCCGGCTCACGGCGTTGCCGGCGCCGAAGACGATCCAGGAGTAGTACATGACCCCGATGCTGGCGGTGATGATCACTATGCGGAGTCCGGCACCGATCAGTCTGCGCCGGGGCCAGGCCGCCCGCTCGGCCGCCGCCGTGCCGCCGCCGTCCGCGGACTGTTGTTCCTCGAACACGTCGCTCTCCACTGCGGTGCGCCGCAGATGGAGGGCGAACACGCCGAGCAGCCCGCCGACCATGAAGGGGACCCGCCACCCCCACGAGGCGAGGGCTTCGGTGGGGAGCACGGCCGTCAGGACCGCGCCCAGGCCGGTGGCCAGCAGGGTGCCCGCGGAGACACCGGTGAAGACCGAGCTCGACCACAGGCCGCGCCGGGCGGGTGGGGCCAGTTCCGACACGTATGCGAAGGCTGCTGCGGACTCGCCGCCGTGCCCGAGCCCCTGGGCGAGCCGGGCGAGGAGCAGAAGCACCGAGGACCAGACGCCGATGCTGTCGTAACCCGGAGTCAGGCCGACGACCAGGCTGCTGGCCGCCGTCAGCAGCATCGTGGCGACGAGCACCGCCCGTCGCCCGATCCGGTCGGCCAGCGCGCCGAACAGCACGCCGCCGAGCGGACGGGTCACGAAGCCGACCGCGAACACGGCGAACGTGCTCAGCAGCGCCGACAGCGGATCGGACTTGTCGAAGAGGGCCGACGCGAGGAACGTGGCGAAGACCGCGTAGACGTTCCAGTCGTACCACTCCAGGGCGTTGCCCACGACGCTGGCGACGAGCGACCTGCGCACCGCCCGGGGCGGGGAGTGCCGGTCGCGGACGCGGAGAGCCCCGGACTTCTTCGGGGTCACTTCAGCCCCGGGGGGTTCACGAGCGACCTGTCGATCATCGCCGATTCGAGCCCCCACTTCTTCATGATCTGCTGGTAGACGCCGCTTTCCATGAGTTCCTGGGTGGCGAGCTGCAGGGGCTTGGTGAGCGGGGATCCGGCCTTCAGCAGGAAGCCGATGTGCTCGTTGTAGATCTTGTTGACGTAGGTGAGCCGGTGCGGCTGGCGTTCGGCGGCGTACTGGAGGAACACGCTGGACAGGACCAGGACGTCCATCTTGTTCTGGGACAGCGCCAGCATGCTGTCGGCGGTGCCCCGGTACACGGAGACGCGGTAGCTGTCCTTGCCCTTCGCCGCGCACTTCGAGGCGTTGTTGTGCAGCAGCTCCTCGAAGCTGGTTCCCGCGTTGGTGCCGACCCGCAGCCCGCAGAGGTCCGACACCTCGCGGACGGGCGGCTGTTTGCGCTGGGCCCGTACCAGGAAACCGAATCCGTCGTCGTAGTACGTGACGAAGTCGGCCTGCTTCTTGCGTTCCTCGGTCACTCCGAAGTTGCCCTGCCCGATGTCGTAGCGCCCGGACCTGATCGCCGGGATGATCTGGTCGAAGGTGGCGTCCTCGCTCTCCATCCGGACGCCCAGCACCTTGCCCACGGCCTTCTGCAGGTCGATCTCGACGCCGACCAGTTCCTTGGTGTCCTCCGTGTAGTAGCGGACGGGTGCGCTGCCCTTGGCCGCGGTCGCGACCTTGATGCGGCCCGACGCGCGAACGGCCGCGGGGAGCTGCGCCGCGATGGCGTCGACGCGCGACACCTTGGACAGCACGTCCTGCGAGGGGTCGATCTCGCCGGGCAGCTGTGCCCCGGAGGTGCCGCACGCGGTCGCGGTCAGCAACGCGCACAGGCCCAGGGCCAGTCTCGTACGGGTGCGGGACGTCCAGGAGGGCGGCATGGTCACCTCGCCTCCCGGCCGGCGGGGGTGTGCTCAAGGACCCGGGCGAGGAACTCCCTCGTCCTGGCCTCGCGCGGATCGACGAGTACCTGTTCCGGCGGTCCGCTCTCGACGACCTCACCGGAGTCCAGGAGTACGACCGTGTCGGCGGCCTGCCGGGCGAACGCCATCTCGTGGGTGACGACGACCATGGTCATCCCGCTGGCGGCGAGGTCGCGCATCACGTCCAGGACCTCGCCGACGAGTTCGGGGTCGAGGGCGCTGGTGGGCTCGTCGAAGAGCATCAGTTTGGGCTCCATCGCCAGTGCGCGGGCTATCGCGATGCGCTGTTGCTGGCCGCCGGAGAGGTGGCGCGGGTACGCGTCCTGCCGTCCGGCGAGGCCGACCCGCTCCAGCAGGTCGCCCGCGGTGCGTTCGGCGTCCTGCCGGGACAGTTTCCGCACTGCCGTCGGGGCTTCGACGAGGTTCTCCAGCACCGTCAGGTGCGGGAACAGGTGGAAGCTCTGGAACACCATGCCGATGTCGGCCCTGCGGCGTGCGATGGCGGACTCCTTCAGCTCGTGGAGCTTGCCGTTGCGGCGGCGGTGGCCGATCAGCCGGCCGTCGATCTCCACGGTGCCCGCGTCGATCCGCTCCAGGTGGTTCAGGCAGCGCAGCAAGGTGCTCTTGCCGGAGCCCGAGGGGCCGATGACGCAGGTCACCTCGCCGCGCAGGACGTCCAGGTCGATTCCGTTCAGCACCGGGACGGTGCCGTACCGCTTGGTCAGGCCGCGGACCCGGACCATGGGGACCGCGGCGTCCGTGGGTGTGCCTGGCGCGTTCATCGGGCCGCCTTTCCGGCTGCCCGGCGGACGCTGCCCCGGGCGTAGTGGCGTTCCACGTAGTACTGGACGGCGGACAGCACGCTCGTCACGACGACGTACCAGACCGTGGCCACCATCAGCAGCGGAATGATCTGGTAGTTGCGGTTGTAGATGAGCTGCGTGGCGTAGAGGAGGTCCTCGACGGCGAGCACGCTCACCATGGAGGTTCCCTTGAGCGTGCCGATCAGCATGTTGCCCGCGGCCGGGATGATCGAGCGCATCGCCTGGGGCAGCACGATTTTCCGGAAGGTGCGGAACCTGCTCAGGCCGAGCGCCTGGGACGCCTCCGTCTGGCCGTGCTCCACGGAGAGCAGGCCGCCCCTGATGATCTCCGCGGCGTACGCGGCCTCGTGCAGCGTCAGCCCGATCACCGCGGCCGCCGTGGGCCCGATCAGATTGACCATGTCCAAGGTGTGGAAGGTGGGGCCACCGAAGGGCAGCCCGAGTGTCAGCGTCGGATACAGCGCGCCGATGTTGAACCAGAACAGCAGCTGCACGAGGAGCGGCGTCGAGCGGAACAGCCAGACGTATCCCCAGCTCAGCGATGCCAGCACCGGGTTGCGGGAGAGCCGCATGGTGGCGAGCACGGCGCCCAGCAGGAAGCCGATGACGACGGTCACCGCGGTCAGCCACAGCGTGAGGACGAGGCCGTCCAGCACGCTCTGGGCGGTGAAGTAGCGCCACACCACGGGCCAGTCGAAGTTGCGGTTGGTGACCACCGACCTGATCACCACGAGGAGGACCAGCAGCGCTGCCAGTACCGCGGCCCAGCGCCCGTAGTGCCGCAGCGGAACGACCGGTTCCGGGGTCTCCTGGTGCTGTGGTGGGGTGAGTGTGCCCAGTCCGCTCATCGTGGTGTCCTTACGTCCGGCTCGGCCTCGGGCACCGCGGCGTGCCCGGCGCCCGCCGACTGCTGGGGTACGTCGGCGGCACCGGGCCCCTGCTCGGCGGAAGCGCCGCCACCACGGCCGCGGCCGAGCAGCAGGATGACCAGCAGCGCGGCCAGCGAGGTGCCGGCCAGCAGCCACATCGCGGCCTGATCGCCCGCGGAGAAGAGCGAGTCCAGGAGATCGTCGGCCTCCTTGCCGGTGATCGAGCCGTGCTCCTTGAGCAGGACGAGCGCCGCGTCGGGGTTGGTGACGGCCTCCTTGGTCCACGAGCCGGTCTCCACGCCCCGGGCGGTCAGGTTCTCGACCAGGGAGCCCTCGGCGGAGGAGCGGTAGACGGTCATGCCCACGGCGAGGCCGACGGCGCCGCCGAAGTTGTGGAAGGTCCAGGTGGAGCCGACCGCGAGCCCGGCCATCCGGTCGGGCACCGACGAGAGGGCTGCCACCGCGGCCGGGCCCAGGACGAATGCCCAGCCGATGCCCATCAGCGCGAACGAGAGGATGACGAACCCGAGGCTGCTGTCGGGCTTCAGCATCGACTGGCAGAGAGCCGACAGCGCGAAGGCCGCGAAACCGAAGGACAGCAGCGGCCTCGGCCCGACCCGCTCGACGAGCCGCCCCACGAACGGTGAGGCGATCGCCATCGTCGCCGTGGTCGGCAGCATCATCAGCCCGATGGTGAGCTCGCCGTAGTCCCGTACCCAGCTCAGGTACAGCGGCATCAGGAACAGCGCGAGGGTGTAGAAGAACGCCAGCGCGAAGTCCGCCGACAGGGCGCTGACGAACAGCCGGTTGCGGAACAGCTCGAAGCGGACGATCGGGAACTCGGCCTTCCGCTCCACCACGACGAACAGCACCAGGGCGACGACCCCGACGCCGAGCGGTCCGAGCACCTGCCAGGAACCCCATCCGAAGGTGTCGTTGAAGGTCAGCCCGAAGATCAGCCCGGACAGTGCGAGCCCGACGAGGACAAGACCCGGCCAGTCGATCCGTGCGCCGTCCTCGCCGCCGCGCGATTCACGGACGCTGAAGGCGCAGATCAGCAGTGCCACGGCGGTGAGCGGCACATTGATCCAGAACACCCAGTGCCAGTCCAGCCAGCCGACGATGAATCCGCCGAGCATCGGCCCGACGGCGAGGCCGACGCCGTTGACTCCGAACAGCGCGCCGATGGCCCGGCCCCGCTGCTCCTCGGGGAAGGCGTCCGAGACGATGGTGCTGGAGCTGGTGTACAGCACCGCGCAGGCCGCTCCCTGGAGGAAGCGGAAGGCGATCAGCCACTCGATCTCCGTGGCCAGTCCCGCGCCGAGCGAGGCGAGGCCGAACAGCCCGGCTCCGATGTAGAGCACCTTCCGCCTGCCGAACAGGTCGGAGAGCCGGCCGGCCGTCACCATGAACATGGACAGCGCGACGATGAAGATGTTGACGATCAGCTGGAGTTGGGCGACGTCCGCGTCCAGCTCCTGGCGGATGGCCGGTGCGGCCGTGTTCACGATCGTCAGGTCGATACAGCCCAGAAAGCTCAGCGTGCTGACGCCTACCAGCACCCACCACTTCCGGTTGGTCTCAGTGATCACGCCGCCCCATTCCCGCACACGGTTGCTCTCTCGTCTCTCGATGTCGTTGGTTTGCGTGCCGCAGCCCGGTCAGGCCGGCGGCCCGAGCGGGTCCAGCGCCTCGGCGAGGACCGGCCCGATCACCTTCAGCGCCTGCGGCCGCATCAGCTCGCTGTGCGGCCGGGCCACGTCGTGCTGCGCGATGTGTCCGGCGACATAGGGCTCCCACTCCCGATCGAGCAGCCGGACCTCTGGCGCACCGGCCGTTCCCGGGGCGTCGGTCACCGACCGGAAGAGCAGCAGGTCTCCTGCGTACCTGCTCGGCTCGAACTCCTGCCGCAGCCGGAAGTGGTGCCTGATGACGTCCACGAGGGCGAGGAGTTCGCGCTGCGCGGGCAGGGCGTCGGCGAGTGAGCCGCCCGCCTTGATCGCCTCGGCGACGCCCTCGGGGCCCGTCACTCCTTCCGGCAGTTCCGCCGTGTCCACGCCGACCGCCTCGCACAGCAGGTGCAGCACGTCGCGGTCGATGGGCTCGTGGCCCCGCTCGCGTGGGTACGGTCCGATGTCGACGACGGCGAGGAGGTCCACGCGCTCCCCCGCGTCGTGCAGCTGGGCCGCCATGGTCTGCGCGACGATCCCGCCGAAGGACCAGCCGAGGAGGTGATAGGGCCCGGACGGCTGGAGCATGCGGATCTGCGCGACGTAGTCGGCCGCGATCTCGGCGATCGAGCCGGGACGGATGCCGGGTTCGGCGACACCGCGGGCCTGCAGCGCGTACACCGGTCGGCGCCGGTCGACGTACGGCAGCAGCCCTGCGTAGGACCAGCCGAGGCCGCCCAGTGGATGGACGCAGAAGAGCGGCGGCAGTTCGCCCTTGGCGCGCAGCGGGAACAGCACGTCGAGCCCGCCCCCGTCGTCCTCCGAGCCGACCCGGCGGGCGAGTCCGGCAGGGGTCGGCGCTTCGAACAGTGCGCGCACCCCCAGTTCGGCGCCGAAGGCCGAGCGCACCTTCTCCACCAGCCGGGTGGCCAGCAGGGAGTGCCCGCCGAGGTCGAAGAAGTTGTCCTCCACACCGACCGAGGGCAGGCCGAGCACCTCGGCGAACAGCCCGGTCAGCACCTCCTCCACCGGAGTGCGCGGCCGCCGGGACCCGCTGCCGGCGTGGAACACCGGGGCGGGCAGCGCCTTGCGGTCGACCTTCCCGTTGGCGGTCATCGGCATGGCGTCGAGCACCACCACCGAGGCGGGCACCATGTAGTCGGGCAGCCGCAGCCGGACGAACTCGCGTGCGACCGTGCCCAGTTGCCCGACGTCGCGGGAGGCGGCGGGGTTGTTGCTGAAGGAGGCCGGGTCGCCGACGGGGCGCGGTGCGGTCACGACAACGGGGGAGGACGAAGCGTCCGCCGCAAGGAAGACCGCGTCGAACAGGTCGGCGCCCTCCTGCGACCACAGGGTGGTCACCGGCCGTCCGAGCTGTTCACCCAGCCGGTGCAGACTTTCCGGCACCACCGTGCCGGGAGCCGCGGAGGCGGACGGTTCCAGGACGTCGCCCCTCGTGTGCCCGGCTTCCAACGCGCGTACGGTACGGACGTCCGCCGCCAGCCGCCGGTTGGGGACGCCGGTGACCCGTACGGCCGACGGCAGGGTGCGCAGCCGCTGCTCCAACTGCTCGGCGGAGCCCACGTCGTGGCCCCAGCGCAGTACGGGCAGGGACTCGGCGGGCACGGTCCGCGGGGGTGCGGTGTGCAGGACGACGTCGTAGCGGTAGCGGGACAGCTCGTTGTCGTACCAGCCCCGCTTGAGGGCGATGCCGGCGGCGGCGAACTCGGGTGCGTCGTGGCTGAGCGCGGCGAAGAACTCGGGGGCGACCAGCAGTTCGTTCTCCCGCAGGGCGCGCTGTTCGATCGCGTGCCGGGCTTCGGCCGGTGTCGTGGCGCCGCTGAGGCGGTGCAGTTGGGTCGCGCCGTGGAAGGTACGGGCCAGGTGCAGGTTGCGGACGTCGCCGACGAAGACGGTGCCGCCCGGGGTGAGCAGGGCGGTCACGTTGCGCAGGACTTCGGCGAGGTAGGCGCCACTGGGGAAGTACTGGACGACGGAGTTCAGCACGACGGTGTCGAAGTGACCCTGCGGGAGGGCGGAGAGGTCGTCGGCGGGCGCGGTGTGCAGCCGTACCCGGTCGCGGAGCGCCGGGTCGGCGGAGACCTTGGCGCCGAGCGCCGCGACGACCTCCTTGGAGAGGTCGGTGCCCCAGTACTCGTCGCACTCCCCCGCCAGGCGGGACAGCAGCAGTCCGCTGCCGACGCCGATCTCCAGGATCCGTCGGGGCCGCAGTCCGCCGATGGCGGTGACGGTGCGGTCGAGCCATTCGGCCATCTCGTCCAGCGGAATGGGCGCCTCGTCGTAGCTGGAGTTCCAGCCGGAGAAGTCCTCGCCGAGGGCTCCTGTGTCGGCCGCCCGGTAGACGTCGTTCCAGATCTGCTCCCAGTCGCCGAGCTGCTGGGCGCGCAGCTCGTCCTCCGCCTCGGTGTCCTTGGCGGGTACGACGTAGCCGATGAGCTGCTGGGCGCCGAGGGCATCGGCGCGCGGTGCGACGACGGCGCGGGCGACTCCGGGGGCGGCGGCGAGTGCGGTCTCGACCTCGCCGAGCTCGATGCGGAACCCACGGATCTTGACCTGGTCGTCGCCGCGTCCGAGGTACTCCAGTGTCCCCTCGGCGGTCCAGCGCACGAGGTCGCCGGTGCGGTACATGCGTTCCCCGGCACCGAACGGGTTCGGCAGGAAGCGTTCAGCGGTGAGCGCGGGGCGCCCCAGGTAACCGCGGGCCAGACCGGCCCCCGCCAGGAACAGCTCACCGGGAACACCCACCGGCACCGGTGACAGCTCCGCATCCAGCACGAACGCCGAGGTGTTGGGCAGCGGTCGCCCGATGGTGACTGGGCTGTCGGGGCGGACCTCGCCGCCCGTGGAGTAGATGGTGGTCTCGGTGGGCCCGTAGAGGTTGCTCAGTCGTACGCCGAGCGCGCACAGGTCCTGGGCGAGCTCGGTGGGCAGCGCCTCGCCGCCGGTCAGCCCGGTCAGTCCGGTCAGGCTGGTGGGCGCCTCGTGCACCAGGGCCTTCCACAGGGACGGGGTGGCCTGCAGATGCGTCACGTCGTGCGAGGCGATCTCCTTCGCGAGCGCCTGCGGGTCCCGTACGGTGTCACGGTCGGCGAGTACGACCGCGGCGCCGCAGGTCAGCGGCAGCAGCAGTTCGACCGTCGCGATGTCGAAGGCGAAGGTGGTGATCGCCAGCCAGCGGTCGTCCGCGTCCAGGGCGAAGCGGTCCGACAGCGCGGCGAGGAGGTTGTCGAGGGCGCCGTGCGGCAGGACCACACCCTTGGGCCGGCCCGTGGAGCCCGAGGTGTAGATGACGTAGGCGGGCTGCTCCGGGCGTACGGCGGGCCGCTCGAAGGCGGTCGTACGGTCCCGGGGCTCCGAGTCCGGTGACGCCAAGGCCGTGGACTCCAGCTCGGTCACGGTGCCCGGCGCGTCCAGCAGGGTCCAGGACGCGCTCAGTTCCTCGAACCGCGCGGCCTGCCCGGTGCTGGAGAGTACGAGTGCGGGCGCCGCGTCGCCCAGCACGTACGCGACGCGCTCGGCCGGGTACTCCGGGTCCACCGGCAGATACGCCCCGCCCGCCTTCAGTACGGCCAGTACCGCGACGAACATGTCGACGGAGCGCGGCAGCACCAGACCGACCACGGACTCCGGGCCCACACCCCGCGAAGCGAGCAGTCGCGCGAGCCGGTCCGATGCGGCGTCCAGCTCCCCGTACGAGACGCGCAGGTCGCCGAACACCACCGCGTCCGCGCCGGGGTCGTCGGCCGCGCGGGCGGCGAACCGGTCGGCGATCGTGTCGGGCGGCGGCGCGACCGCAGGCCCGTTCCAGTCGGTCAGCAGCTGCTGCCGTTCCCCGTCGGCGAGCAGGTCGATCCGGTCGAGGGCGAGGTCGGGGGCCTCGACTGCGGCGCGCAGCAGTCGCTCCAGCCGGTCGGCGATCCCCTCGGCGGTCGCCCGGTCGAAGACGTCCAGGTTGAACTCGACGTGTCCTTCGAGGCCCTGGGGGTCGCCGTCCTCGGTGCGGTGCTCGAAGAAGTGCATCACCAGGTCGAACTTGGAGGTGCCGTTGTCGACCAGGAGCGGCGTCACGTCGAGGCCGGGCATGGTCAGCTCGCCGCGGGTGATCTGCCAGGCCAGGCTGACCTGGAAGAGCGGGTGGTGGGCCAGCGAGCGGGTGGGGTTGACGGCCTCCACGACGCGCTCGAAGGGGAGGTCCTGGTGGGCGAAGGCGTCCAGGTCCGTTTCGCGGACCCGTGCCACCAGTTCGCGGAACGAGGGCCGGCCGGAGGTGTCGGCGCGCAGCACCATGGTGTTGACGAAGAAGCCCACGAGGTCGTCCAGGCTCTCGTCCAGCCGGCCGGCGGTGGGCCCGCCGACGGGGATGTCGTCCCCCGCGCCGAGCCGGGAGAGCAGGGCGGCGAGGCCCGCATGCACCACCATGAACAGGCTCGCGTCCGACGCACGGGCCAACTGGGCCAGCTTGTCGTGCAGTTCGGCGTCGAAGCGGACGGTGAAGGTCTCGCCCCGGTGGGACATGACGGCGGGGTGCGGCCGGTCGGTGGGCAGGTCGATGCGGTCCGGGAGCCCTGCCAAATGCTTTTGCCAGTAGCCGAGTTGTTGCGAGATCAGGCTGGAGCGGTCCTGGGGGTCGCCGAGCAGTTCGCGCTGCCAGAGCGCGTAGTCGGCGTACTGCACGGGCAGCGGTGCCCAGCCCGGTGCGGCGCCGGCGCGCCTGGCGGTGTAGGCCTCCGCGAGATCGCGCCACAGTTTGCCCATCGACCAGCCGTCGCCGGTGATGTGATGCAGCATCAGCAGAAGCACGTGGTGCGGCTCGGGGCCTTCGACCTCGTACAGCCAGCCCCGGACGGGGAGTTCCTCGTCGAGCCGGAAGGCATGCCGGGCGGCCTCGCGCATCCGCGCGTCGAGATCCTCCTCGCGCACCGTCCGGAAGGTCACGTCGGGTCGGGCGTCCTCGCCGGTGCGGATCTCCTGGCGCGGAACGCCGTCCACGTCGGGGAAGACGGTGCGCAGGCTCTCGTGCCGCTCGACGACGTCACCCAGCGCCGCGGTGAGTGCCTGCACATCCAGCGCGCCGGAGAGCCGGATCGCCGAGGAGATGTTGTACGTCGGGGAGGGGCCCTCCACGCGGTACAGGAACCAGAGCCTGGCCTGCGCGAAGGACAGCGGCAGTACGTCGGGGCGGGCTCCCCCGCGCAGCACGGGCCTCGCGGTCCGGGCCCCGGACAGCCGCCGGGCGAGCGCGGCCACCGTGGGTGCCTCGAAGAGCTCCCTGAGGCCCAGTTCGAGTCCGAAGACGGAGCGGATCCGCGCGGCCAACCGGGTCGCGGACAGTGAGTGGCCGCCCAGGTCGAAGAAGCTCTCCTCGATGCTCACGTCGTCCAGTCCGAGCACCTGTCCGAACAGCCCGGCGACGACTTCTTCCACGGGAGTCCTGGGGCCGCCCGACGGACCGCCGAACGCCGGGGCGGGCAGGGCACGCCGGTCCAGTTTGCCGTTGGGTGTGAGCGGCAGCCCGTCCAGGACGAGCACCGCGGCGGGCACCATGAACGCGGGCAGTTCGCCGCGCAGCCGGTCGCGCACCGCGGTCGGGTCCACAGTGGTGTTCCCGTCCGGTACGACGTAGCCGGTGAGCTGCTGGGCCCCGAACGCGTCGGCATGGGTCGCGACCGCGGCGCGGGCGACTCCGGGGGCGGCGGCGAGTGCGGTCTCGACCTCGCCGAGTTCGATGCGGAACCCACGGATCTTGACCTGGTCGTCGCCGCGGCCGAGGTACTCAAGCGTCCCCTCGGCGGTCCAGCGCACGAGGTCGCCGGTGCGGTACATGCGTTCCCCGGCACCGAACGGATTCGGCAGGAAGCGTTCAGCAGTGAGCGCGGGACGCCCCAGGTAGCCGCGGGCCAGACCGGCCCCCGCCAGGAACAGCTCACCGGGAACACCCACCGGCACCGGTGACAGCTCCGCATCCAGCACGAACGCCGAGGTGTTGGGCAGCGGACGCCCGATCGGCGGCACCTCCCACGGGTCGTCGCCGCTGAGGGGCTCGCTCATCGTGGCGCACACGGTCGCCTCGGTGGGGCCGTAGATGTTGACGAGCCTGCGGCCCGGAGCCCACTGGGCCACCAGGCTCCTGGTGCTCGGCTCTCCGGCGACGGACAGGGTGAGTCCGGCCGGGAGGCCGTCCTGCGGCATGGCGGCGAGCGCGGTCGGCGGCAGTTTCAGATGCGTCACCCCGTACCGTCGAACCGTCTCGGTCAGGGCCGGCCCTGGCAGCAGCCGCTCCACCGGGGCCACGACCAGCGTCGCCCCCGAGCAGAGGGCCACGAACATGTCGGACACGGACGCGTCGAAGCTCGGCGACGCGAACTGCAGGACCCGGCTCTCCGGGCGGACGCCGAGCCGGTCCGCCTGAGCGCTGATCAGGTTGGGCAGCCCGGCGTGCGGGACGACAACTCCCTTGGGCCGGCCGGACGAGCCCGAGGTGTAGATGACGTACGCGGGATGCTGAGGCTGTATCGCGGGCCGCACGGCTGACGCGTCTGCGGGTGCGGAGGCCGGTTCGGGCATCGTCGAGGGGTCGTCCAGCAACAGCCAGCCGCGGGAGCGCGCACCGAACGGCGCGGCCGAACCGGTGGTGGAGAGTACGAGTGCGGGGGCCGCGTCGCCCAGCACGTACGCGACGCGCTCGGCCGGGTACTCCGGGTCCACCGGCAGATACGCCCCGCCCGCCTTCAGTACGGCGAGCAGCGCGACCACCATGTCGACGGAGCGCGGCAGCACCAGACCCACGACGGACTCCGGTCCCACCCCACGCGCCGCGAGCAGCTGCGCGAGCCGGTCCGATGCCGCGTCCAGCTCTCCGTACGAAACCCGCAGTTCGCCGAAGACCACCGCGTCCGCGTCCGGCGTCCGCAGGGCCTGCGCCGCGAACCGGTCCACCACAGAGGTCTCCGGCACGTGTGCCGTCGGCCCGTTCCATTCGACCAGCAGCCGCTCCCGCTCACCCTCGGCCAGCAGGTCGAGGTCTGCCAGCGTCAGCGACGGCGCGTGCGGAGCGGCGAAGGCGCGGACGACGCGGCGGAGCCGGTCCAGGTGCGCGTCGAGTGCGGCGCGTCCCCCTGAGGAGGTCAGCTCGACCACGGTCGGCGCCCCCGCTGCGGGGGACGGCCGGACGACGACGGCCAGATCGGCGCGGTCGCGTCCTGGCACCTGGTGCGCCGTGGCCTCGACCTGCCCGAACCGCAGGGGGGATGCCTCCGGTGCGCTCCGCACGGTGATCCCTGTGAAGTCCCTGGTGCCGCCGCGCAGCGAGAGGTCGCGGGCGATGTCCTCACCGCGGTGACGCTGATGCGCACGGGCCTCGCGGGCCCGCTCGGACACCTGCTGCACGAGGTCGGCGAGGGCGGTGTCGGACCGTACGGACAGCCGGAGCGGCAGCACGTTGGCGACGGGGCCCGGCACGCGGTCGAGAGTGTCGTCGGGGCGGGCGGGCAGCGACAGGCCGACCACGAGGTCGCCGCGACCGGTGAGCCGGTGCAGATAGCCGGCCAGGGCCGCGGTCACCAGGTCGGTGGGGTCCGTGTGCTGAGCGCCGGGTGCCGGGTCGGAGGGATCGGCCTGCCGAGTACCGGAGGTGTCGCCGGGCACTTCGAACGTGCCGGTGTGCCAGAGGTCTTCGGGGTCCGCGTGCTCCTCCGGCAGCCGCACGGGCTCCGGCAGGCCCGCCAGCCGGCTCTGCCAGTAGCGCCGGTCGGCCTCTGCGGCCGGGGAGTTCTGGTACGCGTGGTCGCTGTCGACGAGCGTGCGCAGCGGACCGAACGGCGTGGGCCGCGCGTCGAGACCCGTGAGCCGCGCCGTGTACAGCGCGGCCACCCGGGCGGCGAGGAGCGACATCGCCCGCTCGTCCATGACGAGGCGGTGCGGCCCCTGGTACCAAAGGGTCCTGCCCGTTTCCAGCAGGAGCAACGCGTAGGAGAACAAGGGGTGTTGGGCCGGGTCCAGCGGCCTGTCCAGGTCGGCGCGCATCCAGGCACGGGCCGCGCGGAGCGGATCGGGCTCCGCACGGAGATCGACGACCGGGAGGGCCCAGTCGCTCTGCTGAGTGATCCACTGCCGGAGCCCGCCGCCGTGGCCGTACTCGCCGGCCTCTCCCTGCCTGTCGCCTCCGGGCTCCCCCTCGCCCGATGCCTCGTCGCCGAACCTCACGTGGAGCGGCTCCGCCTCGGCGACCGCCTCGCGGAGCGCCGACTCGAAGATCCCGATGTCGAGGGAGCCGTGGAGCTCCAGGTACTCGCCGATGCGCAGGCCCTGGCCACCGGGGTTCAGTTGGTGTGCCAGCCACGTCTCGTGCTGGGCGCGCGAAAGCGAGAAACGTGCTTCCTGCGCGTCTTGAGCTGGAATTCGCATTTCCCATCCCTGAAATCGACGTGGCGAGGCCGCGCACCGCCGGACCGGCGGCACGAGGGGGTGTGGCGGGGATCCGTGGCTCCGGTCAGCTCCAGTAGACGAGCGGCCGGTCCTCACCGAGGTAGCCGATGAAGCTGCCTATCGTGATGCGGGTGGCGTCGCTCGACGGCCGTACGGCGTGGATCAGCCGCGGGTTCAGGAGCGCCAGGTCTCCCGGTTCGGGCTTCACCACCACGGTGGGCTCGGGGAGTTCGGCGCGGTCGATTCCGTAGGCGCGGTCGCCGACCCGGCGCTGGTACTCCTCCTCGTCGAGCTCGATGTCCCACATTTCGAGCTCGCCACCCACGTCCGGAATGTCCACATAGATGTTGGTGGACAGCTGTGCCTGCAGACGGGCCTGATAGCCCTCGGGCAGGAACCGCTCCACCCGGTCGCTGTGCGGTACGAGATCCACGTTGTTCCCCTGGAACCGGGCCACGCCGACGAAGCACTTCTCGCCGTTCACGCGCATGAGTTCGGCACCGGACGGCCAGCGCTCGTCGAGGGTCAGCCGCAATTCGTCCTCCGGGGAGGCGTAAGGAGCGAAAATTTTCCGCAGCCTGGCCATCGAAGGCTGAGCTTCGTCGTGGTACTTGCGCCGTGTCGCCTCGTCGGTGATCTCGGAATAGGGGAACCCCAGGCGCCAGAAGTCGCTGTCCACAGTGGACTGTTCGCGGGCACGGTAGGAGGAAAGTTCCTCCTGTGCCCGCTTGAGGCTCTCCGGGCTGCAGAAGTCCTTCACCAGGACGGCAAAGTATTCCTTCTTGACCACCGCGAGAATGTGCTCGTGCGAGAAGTCGTCCTTTGTCGTCAGCAGAACCCGATCCATGATTCTCCGCTCCCCTCCGGGACCACCGGTTGAAGTTCCTCCCTCAGTCAATAGGGCGGCACCGTGGCCGGAAAGCGGATCCGGGGTCAACTTCGTGAGAACGCAGTCAGATTGGTCAACTTGACCGGTAGAGCCGCTGGTGAACACCGCTTCCCCGGACACGCATACGAAAATCGGGCACCCGCTCCTTGGGAGCGGGTGCCCGTATCGCTGCTCTTTGTTCGAGACACTTTGTCCGAGGCCGTCTGAACAGGCCGGTTCGCTCAGCCCTCCAGCTGTGCCAGACGAGACACTTCGAGAACCGATCCGAGGAAATCGTCGATCCTGTCCGCGATTTCATGAACGGCCGCAGTGCGGTTCCGGCGGGCCGATTCGTCGCCCTTCTCCCGTGTGCTCCCGCCGTTGCCGCCGGCCGCGTCGCGGCGCAGTTCGGCCGCCGCGTTGCGCAACGTGAGCATGACCATGTTGATCAGCTTGTCCGGCTCCAGGGCGAAGACGGGCTCCAGGATTTCGCGCGCCTCTCCCAGGTCGTCGAGCCGTAACCGGGCCCGCATCAGGTCGACCCTGGCCAGCACGTCCACGGCGTAGAAGCTCTGGCCCGCGGGGAGCCGCCCGGCCCAGTCCAGCGAGGCGGTCAACTCCCGCAGGGCCCACTCGGGTTCGCCCAGCGTCAGCAGGGTGGACCCGGCGAGGTAGCGCTGCCGGTCGTGCTGGAGGGAGAAGAGGCCGATGCAACTGCCGACGGCGTCGCCCTCCCCTGCCTGCTCCCACTCGCGCAGCGCTTCCAGGGCCCGGTCGGTGAAGCCTGCCGCCGCCCACGACCGGGCGGCCATCAGCTTGAGGAAGACATCGAGCCCGTCACTGGAGGGCCAGGTCGTGCCGTCGACGGCACGCTCGGCCGACTCCACGAAGTTCCGTGACCAGTAGGACTGCCTGGACTGCACCACGCGCACCCAGCGCCGGGCCTCGTTGTCGTCCGCGAGATCCGCCAGGTCCCAGGCGGCCAGCGCCTGGTTGTACGCGGCGTTGCCGTCGCCCAGATCGTCCGACATCCAGGCCAGCAGTGCACAGGACTTGGCGCCCAGCGACAGGAGCACGCGCCGCTGTGCCGGCTTCTGCCGTCCCTGGAGCAGCCGTGCCAGCCGGTCGCGCAGCATCACGGCGCGATAGACCAGCGAGCTGGGCGGCACGTGCAGATAGGAACTGGAGATGCTGCTCAGTTCGCGCCTCAGCTGCTCCAGGGTCGAGTCGTCGGCGTTGGTCTCGGAGGCGTCCTGCACCAGCCGGGCCGAGCTGCACGAGTCCTTGAGGAGTGGCGTCAGACCCGGCTCCCGGGGCTCGCGCGACGCGGTGACGACCGGCGCGGCTCCGTTCGGGCGTGACTGTGGCCATACGGAAGCGATGTCGACCGTCTCCTTCAGGTGCTGCGACAGGACCTGGGCAACGGCTTCAGGAATTTCTCGGCGCGGATACGTGCCGCGCAGCCAATGATATGGGGCTTTGGCACTGACTGTGCCGTCGCCACAGAGCCGATTGATTTCACGCGCAAGTCGCTCCGGCGACCAATTCAATCGTTCCAGGAAGCCTGCTAATCCTACAGCGCCAGCCATGGGAGAGAACGTCACCCCCGTACATATCCCGATCCGAAATTTCACCGATGACCGTAACACGGCGGGCTGGAATCGTGCCACGAATGTGACGGCAGTGTTTCTTGATGAAACCACCGCAGGTGACGGCCGTGCCAACCGCCCGCCCGTGGGCTGCAGCGAACACCCCCGGCGGGGCGGTCGGCTCCGACCACGACTGCGCCACTCCCGTCCCTCAGGCCCTCACTGCCCCCGCAGGCTCAGGGGGCGCATGTCATTCCAGTGCTCTTCTATGTACGTCAGGCATTCCGCTTTCGAACCGGACAATCCTGCCACCTGCCAGCCCTGGGGGATCTCTCGGTCCGCAGGCCAGACCGAATACTGCTCCTCTCCGTTCCGGACGACGGAGTAGGTGCGCTGCTCATCTTCGGACATTCGATGCCTCCGTGACGAATAAGCGGATTCCGGTAGCGCTTCGGCCGCCGGGTGGCCGACATCCTGACAGTGACAGAATGAAGCGGCCGGGGCCACCGGAATTCAGTACCGGACCCTTTTATTCACAGTGCGAAATGAACTGTTGTCGACATCGCAGTAGATCCGGAGTTCGTCGCGCGACAGGGCGCGACAGGGAGCCGGTCCAGGCGCGGCTTCGGGTACGGGTGTCAATCCCCTCGAACTGTGGAGATCCTTTTTTGCCCGTACGTGCGCCGAGTCCAGCACCACACGGGAGACATCGATGAGGCCGGCGTCATCGAGGCGGTGCACCACCGCTTCGTGGAGCCGGCCCCAGACACCGGCTCTCGACCAGATCGTGAAGCGGCGGTGCACCGTCGACTTCGCCACCCCGAAACACGGCGGCTCCGTCCAGCTCTGCGGCATCCCGTCCGGCGGAGCGCCTCCGCAGCGAACGGCGCGGCTTTCTGGTGTCCCAGGACGGCAGACCGGTGACGCTCGTCGCCGCCGTGAAGGTCCTCGGTCCGTACGCCGGTCCCGAGGAACCACGCCTGGCCCCCGCGCGTAAGGCGGCCGAGCAACTGCTGGAGGAGCTGGCGGTACTCCCGGACCGACGACTGGTCGTCGGTCTCGTGACCCCGCGCTTCGGTCAGCTCTCGCAGGTGGACGACGTCGTCCCAGCCGACGGTGCCCCTTCCCCGGCGTGGTGGCGTCGTCCCCGGGGTGTGCGCGGAGCTTCGCGAGCGCCATCGGCCGGCCCCGTCCCGGCCGCAGGGCGGGAGGGCGCGCGGGACCGACTGACAGAGCTCACACCCCCCAGCGCAGAGCATCGTCCACCCACGTGCTTTGCCGACCGGTGGCCCCGCGCCCGCGACCGATCCGGCCCTCTTGCGTGCGTCGGCAGTGCCCTTTCGGGCCGCCGGACATGATGATGAGCGGAAGTACGGGGCGAGGTGGCGCGGTGTCGCGGGGAGCGGCCGCCTGAGCACGCGGGAACAATAGGACCGCACACTCCGTCCCTGACTTCCGGCGTGCGTCAACCGTGGAGCCGATGGAACCGGAGCGAAGCGGCACGTCTTCCCCCCCACGAATTGGAAGAGGCACTGCGGTGAACGATGTCCATGCGACACCCCGAGTGGTCTTCGCGAACTTCCTGTCCGATCTCGCGGTGGACCTCGGTGAGAGCGAGGCACTGGCCCACTGGGCCCAGCAGGCACCCCGGAAGATCTGGACCCTGCGGCCGGGAGACGTACTGGTGACGCCCCTGCCGCTCAGCGAGGCGTTCATGGCCTACGCCTGCGCGCTTCTGCGCATGCCGCCCGCGTCAGTGACGGTGCTGGACGTACCCCCGGCCGGGGCCGTGCCGCTGGCCCAGGCGGTGCGCGAGGCCGAACTGACCGAGCGCGTGCGGGCGCTCGCCGCCGCGCCCGGTACGGTTCTGCTGCCCACCGCCCTGGACGCCTCCGCCATCGGGTTCGCACGAGAGATCGGGGTCACGGTGCACCCGTTCCCGACGGTGGACGCCGCCGGGGCCGCCCTGGAGGTCACCATGCTGCTGAACACCAAAGCGGGATTCCGCGACGTGGCAGGGCAGTTGGGCATGCGGCTGCCCGCCGGGGACGTCTGCCGGCGGGCGGAGACCCCCGCCACCGTGTCCGGCCTCCTGGAGAAGTACCCACGGGTGGTGGTCAAACCCGACCGTTCCGCCGGGGGACACGGACTGCGCTTCGTCGGACGGGAGGACCGGTGGTGGGCCGACGAGCCCCTGGCGGCCGTGGGCGGCGCCGAGGGCCTGTGGGTGGTGGAGGAGTGCCTCGACGTGGCGGCATCGGTCAGCATCCAACTGGAGAACACGGCCGAGGGCACCCGTGCCGTGTTCCACGGGGCGATGCGCACGGTGCAGGGGTCCTTCACGGGCTACCTCTCCCCGCTCCCGCCGCAGTGGGCGCACCTGGTCGACGAGCTGGAGGAGTGGGGGACGAAACTGGGCGGGCACCTGGCACAGTACGGCTACGCCGGGCCCTTCAGCCTGGACGCCCTGGTGACGGAGGACGGACGGCTGTACGCGAGTGAGAGCAACATCCGCCGTACCGCCACCACCACGCCCCACGCCATGGTCACCCGCCTGACGGCGGCGTCGGGCCCCGCGCACCCGACGTGGGCGCTCGGCAAGGGCAGGGCGCGGCACCGCTTCGGACTCCCGGAGGCTCTCGAACGGCTGGCGGCACACCGCCTCGCCTTCGACCCCGCACACGGCGCGGGTGTCGTCCTCTACGCGGACGAGCCCGCGGACGGCCATTCCTGGCGGTACGCGGTGATCGCCCCGCACGCCGCACGCCTCACGGAGCTGGAGGACCGCCTGCCGGGAGCCCTCGGCTTCGTGTCCGTCTGATGGCAGTGGCAGCCCGCACGGACAGGGTGCTCACTCGCACCGCCGGCAACGCGCCAGGGCCGTGCCCCGGAAAGCTGACGGGTCTGAGCGGACGGAGCGGCCTCAGTGGGGCTCCCAGTTGCCCTCGGTGCCCGCGGCAGGTGTGGCAGGTGCCCACTGATGCAGCCGCCAGAGCGCCGCGGGGCGAACTCGCTGTTGCGGGGCGGCGGAAACCTGGAAGCCGTCCGGCACCGTCTGAGCACAGCCACCGGGGCACGGCGGGCAGAGTGCGCCGGCCTGGGCGGTGGCGGCGGAGCCCAAGAGGAGTACCGCGGTGGCGCTGCTCCTGGCCAGCGGACAAGCGGCCGGTCGAAGAAGTGACCTCATTGTTCGCTCCTCCAGGTTCTTCCGGTTCCCTGACCTTGTGCGGTCAGGAAGTGCGGCAGGGTTTCCAGGCGGCCCCTCAGCGCCTCTGGCATGGGGGGGGCGGGGTGCCTGTTGTCGGAATCCGTGTCTCCGTACAAAGGGGAGTCACCGTTGCGATGCCGTATGCGTTTTCCGATACGCCAGCGATACGGCCCCGCTTCTCCCAAAATCCCCCGCTCATACGCCGGCCTTGCGTCTTCCGCGCACGCGGGCCGGATCACCCCGCCATTGCGTAACGGAAAATCACTGGAGTTACAGGACGCCGCCCTCGACGGGGCCATCGGTCAGAGATCAGAGAGTGGACATGGCCCAGATGCCGTTCCCCGCCACTCCACGCCCTGACCGAACTGCGGAACCCGGGCGCGGCATCTGTCCCGCCCCTCCGGTGTCCGGCTGCCCGGCGACCTCGGCGTGATTGTGCCTGTCCCTGGCCAATTTCCACTACTTCATGGCGTCTTCGCGCCGAGTTTTTCGTACCGTCCGAGAACGGCGCGCGGCGGGGGCCTCGGCCTTTCATCCGTGATGGAAAGGGGTGAGCTTCCGAATTCCGTCGGGCCGATGTGCGGACGCATGGGCTGTGCGGCAAGACTGACGCCGTTCCCAGCCGACCTCACCCTCACGAAGGGAAAGGTGATTTCCATGCGCATCCTCGCAGGAATGGCCCTTGCTTCCGCTGTCGCCCTGACCGGGCTGACTTTCACTCCCGCCGCGCAGGCCGCCGACAGGAGCGGCGCTCCGCACCCGAGTACCGTGAGCCCCTACGCACCGACCGCGTTGGTCCTCTCGGTCCACCGGGGCAACGCCGAACACGACACCGCCGTGCAGCGGGCCGTGACGTTGTCCTGTCTTCCCGTCGCCGGCACGCATCCGGCCCCCCGGGCGGCCTGCGCCGAACTCAACGCCGTACAGGGCGACTTCGCCGCGCTGAGCGCTCCCGCACCCGGTCGGGCGTGTACCAAGCAGTGGGATCCCGTCACCGTGACCGTTGAGGGAGTCTTACGCGGGGCACGCGTCCACCACGTCGAGACCTTCGGCAACACCTGCCTGAAGGACGCGGCCGAGAGCGCCTTCTACTCCTTCTGACGGTCACCCCTGGCTGCCCGTCTCCGCCCCACGGATCTTGGAGCGTCCGCCGCGGACACCGCCGTGGGGTGTTCGAGCCCGTTTGCCGCCCGCCCTCCCCGGCGGGCGGCAAACGCCTCACCGATGACATGTTTCGCTGGATACGGCGGCGGCCGGCTGAAGCGCCCGGCCGACTTCCTCGCCCCCTCCAGCTCGCGGAACTCGGAGTCGTCGACGGTATGGCGGGCATCCATCGATGCACGGGTTTCTCCGGGGTCGCCGACGACCGTGTGCAGGCACACCGGCGTCGGCAGCGTCCGCGTCGCCCCGGCTCCGGGCGGCAAGCCGGGCTCCGGCTTGCCGCCCCTCTTCGCCCGCTGCCCGGCCCGTCTCAGGGCCGCGCCGCGCCCGCCCGGCGCATCCCGGGCAGGTGCACGACGAGGAGCGTGAAGACAGCCAGTGCGACGTTGCGGGCCGCGGCGTCCAGACCGTTCCAGTCGGACGACTGCCACATGGCGAACCACTCGCCGCCGATGGCAAGGAAGCCCATCCCGAAGAGCAGCAGCATCATGACCAGACCCACGGTGCTGGCCGCACGGGCGAGATCGTACGCGTCGCGACGCAGCCCCGCGATCCAGAACAAGGTAGCGGCCAGGAGCACGGAAGCGGTCAGCGTCTCCCAGGCGATGACGGTGACGTAGGCGGCATTCTGAACGGCGGGGGATTCGACTGCCCGCCACATCAGGTCAGGGTCCTTGAAGGTGGTGTCCATGCTCAGGACGTGCTGGACGAACTGCTGGTTGGTCCCGAAATCGGTGATGTTCCCGAACGCGACCAGGGACATGTAGAGGGCGACGGCCGCCGTCAGTGCGGTCGCCGCGACAGGCGGTGCGCCCAGCCGAAGGAACCAGTTGCGCGGGGCGGCCGGGGCCGTTCCCGGGGAACGGGGCCCGGAGCCGGTGCCGGTCGGTCGATGGGCCTGTGCCATGCCTGTTTCCTCCCTCGTCGCCCCGCGGGCAGTCGGACCACGGGTCGTGCCTGTTCCTTTTCACGTACGCGGGCCTTCCAACCGTCCTGCTTGGTGACCACTATCGTGCCTCGGCACAACGGATGGGTAGGCGAGCGGTCCCGCAGGGCGGGTGGCAAGGTGAGGTCAGGGAGGATGCTGCGGCGGACGGACTGCCGGCGGTCGCGGTGCGGTCGTACGTCGCGTTCGCGGAGCGCGTCCGCTTCGACAACGGGCTGACCGGGGACTTCCTGCCGCCTTGTGGTACGTGATCCCCGAGGAGGGGCGGGGGACGTGCAGCACATCGTCTGCGTGAAAGGGGCCTGCTGCCGTTCGTTGGACGTCCCGGCACGGAATGTCCTCACAGCGCACTGCCAGCACGCCCCGGTGAGAACCGACCTTGAGCATCAACACGCGTACTGAGTCCCGCAGTTGGCCGCGGAAGTACCAGGCGCAGGCGAGGCCGGTGATCCCGTAGTAGAAGGCGATCAGCAGGCCGAGGCAGAGGATGGCGTCGCCCAGGAAGTCCGCGGACAGCGCGGTCAGGAGGACGAGCACCACCGCGGTCGCGGCCGCCCAGCACACGGTGCCGAAGGCGGGTGTGCCGAAGCGGGGGTGGATGCGGGCGAAGGCGGGCGGGAGCGCGCCGTGGGCCGCCATCGGCTCCGGCCGTCCGTCCGATCAGCCAACCGGACCCGCGGAGCCCGCCCTTTCGACGCGGTGGTCCGTTGGCCGCTCCGGCGCCAGGAGTGAGTGAACAGCCATGCCCGCAGTGCGAGGGGCCCCGCCCCGCACCGGCACGCCGGGGACTCAGGTGGCGGTGCGCTCCCGCAGCGTGCGGTGCCAGGCGGGAGCCGTTTCCTGCGGTTCGGCGGGGGCCGGGTGGCCGCCCCGGGCGAAGAAGTCGGCCAGCGGCAGGATCGCCGCGCCGACGGTCACCGCGTCGGGGCCCAGCGTGCCGAGGCTGACGGTGACCAGGCTCGCCGGGTGGCTGAGGGCGTACGAGGTGGCGTGGGCCCGCACCAGGTCCAAAAAGCGCGCGCCGAGCTGGAGGCCCGCCCAGCCGCCGACGAGGATGCGTTCGGGCTGGAAGAGGTTGATCAGGTCGGAGAACCCGGCTCCGAGGTATTCGGCGGTCTCCTCCAGGACGGCGAGCGCCGTGGCGTCGGGGACGCCGTCGCCGTCCGGCGGGTAGGCGGCGGCGATCATCGCGGTGAGCGCGGTCTCCTCGTCGGCGCCCACCGGGGGCCGCCCGCCCGCCTCCGCCCAGCGGTCCAGGAGCGCTTCGGCCCCCGCGTACGCCTCCAGGCAGCCCAGCGCCCCGCACCGGCACCGGCGGCCCTTGACCCGTACCGTCAGATGCCCCCACTCCAGGCCGCGTCCCGGACTGATCTCGTCGGTGACCACGCAGGCGCCGACGCCCGAGCCGAAGAGCACCACGACCGCGTCCCGCGCGCCGCGTCCCGCGCCGAACCACATCTCGGCCTGGCCGAGGGTCTTGGCCCCGTTGTCGATGAAGTACGGGACGGATGCCGGGAGTTGGACGGTCTCGCGCAGCAGCTTCTCCAACGGGACGGCGTCCCAGCCGACGGTCTGGCCGTGCACGACCGCGCCGTCCTCGGGGGTGCGGGCGACGATGCCGGGGACGCCGACGCCGACGCCCAGGAGGAGTTCGGGGGCGATGGCGGCCCGGGCGAGGACCTCGTCGATGCCGTCGCGGAGGTGGGCGACGACCACGTTGACGTCGTAGCGGTCGGTGCGGTGGGGGCCGCCCGCCTCCAACGGCCTCTCCACGCGCGCGAGTTCGGACAGGGCGAGGTCGAACAGCTCGACGCGGACGCGGGTCTCGCCGATGTCGACGCCGATCAGATAGCCGCTGCGGGGGGCGATGCGCAGCAGGATGCGCGGACGCCCGCCCGCGGAGTCCACGCTGCCGGCCTCCTCGACCAGGCCGTCGGCGACCAGTTCGGTCACCACGTTGCTGACGGAGCCCGAACTCAGCCCGGTGGCGGGGCCGAGCGAGAACCGGCTCATCGGCCCGTCGAAATACAACCGTTGCAGGACCGCGGTGCGGTTCTCCCTGCGCAGGTCACGCACAGTCCGTCCGCCACTGGCCATCGTTCGTCCCCCATGTTCTCGAAACCTGACCGCAACATACCTCTGCCACAGCCCTTGACGCGACATTCCCTTGAGGTTTAACTCACACCATAAATTAAGCCATGAGGGGCTTCGGGAAGTGAACGCGGAACGTTCATCTCCCTTCCCGCTCAGGCGACTTCAGCCTCTTCGAAAGGCCCTGGAGCCATGCCCAGAATCAGAGCCGCACGAGTGGCGGCCGTCGGTGCCGTCACGCTCTCCCTCGTCCTGTCCGCGGCGGCCTGCGGCGGCGGAACGAACGGCGGCGGATCCAACGAGCGGCCCAAGACACTCACCTACTGGGCCTCCAACCAGGGCGCGAGCATCGAGGTCGACAAGGAGGTCCTGCAGCCCGAGCTCGACAAGTTCGAGAAGCAGACCGGCATCAAGGTCAAGCTGGAGGTCGTCCCCTGGGCCGACCTGCTCAACCGCATCCTGACCGCGACGACGTCCGGCCAGGGCCCGGACGTCCTGAACATCGGCAACACCTGGTCGGCCTCCCTCCAGGCCAGTGGCGCGCTGCTCGACTGGGACGACGCCGCCTTCCAGAAGATCGGCGGCAAGGACCGCTACGTCGACTCCGCGCTCGGCTCCACCGGCGCCCCGGGCAAGCCGCCGGCCGCGGTGCCGCTGTACTCGATGGCGTACGCGCTCTACTACCACAAGAAGCTGTTCCAGGAGGCGGGCATCGCCAAACCGCCCACCACCTGGGCCGAGGTGACCGCAGCGGGCAAGAAGCTGAAGGCCAAGGGCAGGAACGGCATCGGCGTGGAGGGCTCCAACCTCTCCAACAACATCCACCAGGTCTTCGTCCTCGGCAAGCAGCACGGCGCCGACTTCTTCACCCCCGACGGCAGGGCCGACTTCACCTCCGAGGGCGCGGTCAAGGCCGTCAAGCAGTACGTCGACCTGATGGCCGCCGACAAGATCGTGGCGCCGGGCAACGCCGAGTACGCGCAGAACCAGTCGCTGAGCGACTTCACCAAGGGCAGGACCGGCATGGTGCTGTGGCAGACCGCCGCCGCCACCTTCAAGGCCCAGGGAATGGCCGACGACGCGTACGGCGTGGTCCCCGCGCCCGTCCAGTCCGGCGCCCCGGGCACGGGCAAGAACGTGAACTCCATGGTCGCGGGCATCAACATGGCCGTCTTCAAGAACACCAGGAACACCGAAGGCGCGCTGAAGTTCGTGAAGTTCATGGGCAGCGACGAGGAGCAGAGGATCCTCAACAAGGCGTACGGATCCATCCCGCCGGTGAAGACCGCGCAGGAGGACCCCGCGTTCAACGGGCCCGCCACCGCCCCGCTGCGCCAGACCCTCGCCACCAGCGCGGCGGCCCTGCCGCAGGTGCCGGAGGAGTCCCAGTTCGAGACGGTCGTCGGCACCGCCGTCAAGGAGCTGTTCGCGGAAGCGGCGGCCGGACGTCCGGTGACCGGGGCCTCGGTGAGGGCGAAGCTCGACAAGGCCCAGCAGCAGATGCCGAAGAAGTGAGTACGGAACCCTCATGACCACTACCGCTGCCCCCCGGGCAGACGAGCGGGCGGTCCGCGAGGGCGGGAGCACGTCCGGAGCGCCGGCCCCCCGTGCGCCGCGCTTCGGGCGGCTCCGCCGGATCGGACTGCCGTACCTGCTGCTGCTCCCCGCTCTGCTGCTGGAACTCCTGGTGCACCTGGTGCCGATGGTGATCGGCATCGTCGTGAGCTTCAAGGAGCTCACGCAGTTCTACATACGCGACTGGGGCACCGCGCCCTGGGCCGGACTCGACAACTACGGCGTCTCGGTCGACTTCGACGCTCCCGTCGGCAAGGCGCTGCTCGCCTCCTTCGTCACCACCTGCCTGTTCACCGTCCTGTCGGTCGGCCTGTGCTGGCTGCTGGGCGTGACGGCCGCGATCTTCCTCCAGGAGGACTTCCGGGGGCGCGGGCTGCTCCGCACGATCTTCCTGGTGCCCTACGCCCTGCCCGTGTACGCGGCCGTCATCACCTGGGCGTTCATGTTCCAGCGGGACAACGGGCTGGTCAACGGCGTGCTGAGCGATCTGGGCCTCACCGACGGCAGCTCGTTCTGGCTGATCGGCGACAACGCCTTCGTCACCCTGCTCGTGGTGTCGGTGTGGAAGGGCTGGCCGTTCGCCTTCCTGATGCTGATGGCCGGGCTCCAGAACATCCCGCGCGACCTGTACGAGGCCGCCGCGCTGGACGGGGCCGGGATCTGGCAGCAGATCCGGAAGATCACCATGCCCTCGCTGGCACCCGTCAACCAGGTCCTCGTCCTGGTCCTGTTCCTGTGGACCTTCAACGACTTCAACACGCCGTTCGTGCTGTTCGGGAAGGCCGCGCCCGAGTCGGCCGACCTGATCTCGCTGCACATCTACCAGTCCTCCTTCCAGACCTGGAACTTCGGCACCGGCTCGGCCATGTCGGTCCTGCTGCTGCTGTTCCTGCTGGTCGTGACCGGTGTCTACCTGGCGATCACCTCCCGGGGCTCCCGAGGAAGGAAGGTCTGAGATGCCCGGACCCACGCCGCGCTCCCCGATGGCGGCCCCGCGCTCGTTCCTGTGGAGCCGCAGGATCTTCCTGGCCCTGCTCACCGGTTTCGTGCTGCTCCCCGTCTTCGTGATGGTCTCCGGCTCGCTGAAGCCGCTGGCCGACGTGACGGGAAGGTTCCAGTGGATTCCCTCCTCGCTCACCGTCCGCCCCTACCTCGACATCTGGAAGACCGTCCCGCTCGCCGACTACTTCGTGAACTCCCTGATCGTGGCGGGCGCGGCGACGGTCTGCTCGGTGGTCATCGCGGTCTTCGCGGCGTACGCGGTCAGCCGGTACGACTTCCGCGGCAAGCGCGCCTTCACCGTGACGGTGCTCTCCACCCAGATGTTCCCCGGCATCCTGTTCCTGCTGCCGCTGTTCCTCATCTACGTCAACATCGGCAACGCCACCGGCATCGCCCTCTTCGGCTCGCGCATCGGCCTGATCGTCACGTATCTGACCTTCTCGCTGCCGTTCTCGATCTGGATGCTCATCGGGTACTTCGACTCGGTGCCCCGGGACCTGGACGAGGCGGCGAAGGTCGACGGCTGCGGGCCGGTCGGCGCGCTGTTCCGCGTGATCGTGCCGGCCGCGCTGCCGGGCATCGTGGCGGTGGCGGTGTACGCCTTCATGACGGCCTGGGGCGAGGTGCTCTTCGCCTCGGTGATGACCAACGACACCACCCGCACCCTCGCGGTCGGGCTCCAGGGCTACGCCACCCAGAACGACGTGTACTGGAACCAGGTCATGGCCGCCTCCCTCGTGGTGAGCATCCCCGTGGTGGCCGGCTTCCTGCTCCTCCAGCGCTATCTGGTCGCCGGCCTCACGGCCGGTGCGGTCAAGTAACTCCCTTCTGTTCCACATTTGGTGACGGTACGTCAGACGCGGCTGCCCGTGTACGCACGCGCGCCCGTCCGTACCTCCCCCGCCCACCGAAAGGTCCTCCGTGTCCGCATCGCCCGACCTCTCCGCCTTCCCGAAGGGCTTCTCCTGGGGAGCCTCCACCGCCGCCTACCAGATCGAGGGCGCCGTCGCCGAGGACGGCCGCTCCCCCTCCATCTGGGACACCTTCTCCCACACGCCCGGCAAGGTCGCGGGCGGCGACACCGGCGACGTGGCCTGCGACCACTACCACCGGTGGCCCGAGGACATCGCCCTGATGAAGGAACTGGGTCTCGACACCTACCGGATGTCGGTGGCCTGGCCGCGCGTGGTGCCCGGCGGCGACGGCCCCGTCAACGCGAAGGGGATCGACTTCTACGACCGGCTGACCGACGGACTCCTGGAGGCGGGGATCAGGCCCTCGGTCACCCTGTACCACTGGGACCTGCCGCAGGTCCTCCAGGAACGCGGCGGCTGGACGGTCCGCGAGACCGCCGAGCACCTCGCCTCGTACGCGAGCGCGGTCGCCGGGCGGCTCGGCGACCGGGTCTCCCAGTGGGCCACCCTCAACGAGCCGCTGTGCTCGGCGTGGATCGGGCACCTGGACGGCGTGATGGCCCCCGGGCTCACCGACCTCACCGCCGCCGTCCGCGCCTCGTACCACCTGCTGCTCGGCCACGGCCTCACCGCGCAGGCGGTACGGGCGGCCGTGCCCGGCGCGCGGATCGGCCTGGTCACCAACCACTCCCCCGTCGAACCCGCGAGCACCCGCCCCGAGGACCTGGCGGCGGCCCGCCGGATGGACGGGCACATCAACCGCTGGTTCCTCGACCCGGTCCACGGGCGCGGCTTCCCGACGGACATGCGCGAGCTGTACGGCGTCGAACTCCCGGAACGACAGGGGGACTTGGACATCATCGCGGCCCCCCTCGACTGGCACGGGGTCAACTACTACTTCCCCGTCACGGTCGAGGACGACCCCGGCGGGCCGATCCACGCCCGCGAGATCAGGCTGCCGGACGTGCCGCGCTCCGGCATGGACTGGCCGATCGACGCGGGCGGCCTGGAGACGCTGCTGATGCGCCTCACCGACGACTACGGGGTGCGCGAGCTGTACGTCACCGAGAACGGCTCGGCCTTCCCCGACACGGTGACTCCCGAGGGCGCCGTCGAAGACCCGGAGCGCACCCGCTACCTGGAGGAGCACCTGGCGGCCTGCGCCAGCGCCCTGCGCAAGGGCGCGCCGCTCGCCGGGTACTACGCGTGGTCGCTGCTGGACAACTTCGAGTGGGCGTACGGCTACGCCAAGCGCTTCGGTCTGATCCACGTCGACTACGAGACCCAGCGGCGCACGGTCAAGGCCAGCGGCCGACGCTACGCGGAACTGATCCGCGCCCACCGCGCCGCCACAGCCCCCTGACCCACTTCCCCACTTCCCCCCTTCCTCCCTGGCCGCCTCGGGCGGCGACGGCCCCCTTGGGCGGCGACGCCACCCTCCAACGCCCTTTCCCCAGCTCCCTTGGACGACGGGCCGCCCTCCCCCGTCGCCTCCCCCGCCCCCTGAAGGGGCCCGGACGACCGGGCCCGCACGGGACCCACAAAGCCACCCACCCCGAGGAACGGCGCCACTCGCACCACCCCACATCACCCGCACGGGAATCCGAGGAGACCCTTCATGCCCGCAGTCGGCACTCCCCCCGCCAGACCCGCGCTCCGGCCACCGGCACCCGCCCTTCGCCGCACGCTCGCCGGAATCCTCGCCGGCGCCCTGACCGCAGTCCTGCTCGTCCTCCTCCCCTCCACCCAGGCCTCCGCCGCCCCCGTCCTGCTCTCCCAGGGCAAGCCCGTCACCGCCTCCAGCCAGGAGAGCGGCGGCACCCCCGCCACCGCCGCCGTGGACGGCGACACCGGCACCCGCTGGTCCAGCGCCTTCGCCGACCCCCAGTGGATCCGCGTCGACCTGGGCGCGCCGACGGCCGTCAGCCAGGTCGTCCTGCGCTGGGAGGCCGCGCACGCGAAGTCGTACCGCATCGAGCTGTCGGACAACGGCACCGACTGGACCTCCGTCCACACTGCGGCCAACAGCCCCGGCGGCACCGAGACCCTGAACGTCACCGGCACCGCCCGCTACGTCCGGATGCTCGGCCTGACCCGGGCCACCGGCTACGGCTACTCCCTGTGGGAGTTCCAGGTGTACGGCGGGACCGACGGCGGCCCGACGCTGCCCGGCGGCGGTGACCTCGGTCCGAACGTGCACGTCTTCGACCCCGCCACCCCCGGCATCCAGTCCAAGGTCGACCAGATCTTCAAGGAGCAGGAGTCCGCGCAGTTCGGCACCGGTCGCCACGCCCTGCTCTTCAAGCCCGGCACGTACAGCAACCTCAACGCCCAGATCGGCTTCTACACCCAGATCGCCGGCCTCGGCCTGCGGCCGGGCGACACCACCTTCCACGGCGACGTCACCGTGGACGCGGGCTGGTTCAACGGCAACGCCACGCAGAACTTCTGGCGCTCCGCCGAGAACCTCACCCTCAACCCCGTGAGCGGCACCAACCGCTGGGCGGTCTCCCAGGCCGCCTCCTTCCGCCGCATGCACGTCAAGGGCGGTCTCAACCTCGCTCCCGACGGCTACGGCTGGGCCAGCGGCGGCTACATCGCCGACAGCAAGATCGACGGCCAGGTCGGCAACTACTCGCAGCAGCAGTGGTACACCCGCGACAGCGCCATCGGCGGCTGGTCCAACTCCGTCTGGAACCAGGTCTTCTCCGGTACGGAGGGCGCTCCCGCCACCGGCTTCCCCGAGCCGCGTTACACCACCCTGGACACCACCCCGGTCTCCCGCGAGAAGCCCTTCCTCTACCTCGACGGCAACGAGTACAAGGTCTTCGCCCCCGCCAAGCGCACCAACGCCCGCGGCACCACCTGGGCGAGCGGGACCCCGGCCGGTGAGTCGATCCCGCTGAGCAGGTTCTACGTCGTCAAGCCGGGCGCGACCGCCGCCACCCTCAACCGGGCCGTGGCGCAGGGCCTGCACCTGCTGTTCACCCCGGGCGTCTACCACGTGGACCGGCCCATCGAGATCAACCGGGCCGGCACTGTCGTGCTGGGCCTGGGCCTGGCCACGATCATCCCGGACAACGGCGTCACCGCGATGAAGGTCGCCGACGTGGACGGCGTCCGCCTGGCCGGCTTCCTGATCGACGCCGGGCCGGTCAACTCCCCCACCCTGCTGGAGGTCGGCCCGCAGAACGCGTCCGCCGACCACGCGGCCAACCCCACCACCGTGCAGGACGTCTACCTCCGCATCGGCGGGGCCGGTCCCGGCAAGGCCACCACCGGCATGGTGGTCAACAGCGACGACACCGTCGTCGACCACACCTGGATCTGGCGCGCCGACCACGGCGAGGGCGTCGGCTGGGAGACCAACCGGGCCGACTACGGGCTGCGGGTCAACGGCGACGACGTACTGGCCACCGGCCTGTTCGTCGAGCACTTCAACAAGTACGACGTCGAGTGGTACGGCGAGCGCGGCCGGACGATCTTCTTCCAGAACGAGAAGGCGTACGACGCCCCCAACCAGGCCGCGATCCAGAACGGCGCCACCAAGGGCTACGCCGCCTACCGGGTGGACGACTCGGTCGACGTCCACGAGGGCTGGGGCCTGGGCAGCTACTGCTACTACAACGTGGACCCGACGATCCGTCAGGACCACGGGTTCAAGGTGCCGGTGAAGCCCGGCGTGAAGTTCCACAGCCTGCTCACCGTCTCGCTGGGCGGCAACGGCCAGTTCGAGCACGTCGTGAACGACACCGGCGCGCCGACTTCGGGAACCTCGACCGTTCCGTCGACGGTCACCTCCTTCCCGTAACGGCCGACGCCTCAACTGCCCGGCGTGCAGTACCACTTGACACGCGTCCGGGCGCACCGCCCCTCTCCGGGCCGGGCGCCTCGCCTCCCGCGAGCCCCGGCCCGGAGAGGCCCGACCCGCACCGTCCGACGCCCGGTTCCCGCAGGCCGCCCGCCCCCCATTGCTTGGCAGGTGCATGCCATGCACACGTTTCGGGCTGCCGGGACCCGGTTCCCCTCCCCCTGGAGCGGTCATGACCCGTCCACCCGTCCCCCTCACCCCGCCCCACGTGCGCGGTCCCGTCGCGCTGATCACCCTCGGGGCACTCCTCGCCTCCTGCGCCACCCTCGCCACCGCGCCCTCCGCCGGGGCGGCCGACACCCTGCTCTCCCAGGGCAGGCCGGCCACCGCCTCCTCCCAGGAGGGTGACGGGCTCGCCGCGGCGGCCGCCGTCGACGGCAACCTCACCGGCACCCGCTGGGCCAGCAAGTGGGCCGACGCCGAATGGCTCCAGGTCGACCTCGGCGCGACCCGCAGCCTCAGCCGGGTGGTGCTGAGCTGGGAGTCCGCGTACGGCAGGTCGTACGCCATCCAGGCCTCCGACGACGGCACCACCTGGCGCACCCTGAAGACCGTCTCCGGCGGCGACGGCGGCACCGACGACCTCGCCGTGACCGGCTCCGGCCGGTACGTGCGCATGCAGGGCGTGGCGCGCTCCGGCGGATACGGCTACTCGCTCTGGGAGTTCCAGGTCCACGGCGGTGACGGAGGGACGAACCCGCCGCCCGGCGGCCCGGTCGAGGTGACCGGCTCGCAGGGCGCCTGGCGGCTCACGGTCGGCGGCCAGCCGTACACCGTCAAGGGCCTGACCTGGGGTCCGTCCGCCGCGGACGCCCCGAAGCACCTGCCCGACGTGAAGTCCATGGGCGTCAACACGATCCGCACCTGGGGCACCGACGGCTCCACCGGGCCGCTCCTCGACAGCGCGGCGGCGCAGGGCCTGCGCGTGGTCAACGGCTTCTGGCTCCAGCCGGGCGGCGGCCCCGGGAGCGGCGGCTGCGTCGACTACGTCACGGACACGGCGTACAAGACGAACGCGCTCAACGAGTTCGCGAAGTGGGTCGACGCGTACAAGAGCCACCCGGCGACGCTGATGTGGAACGTCGGCAACGAGTCGGTGCTCGGGCTCCAGAACTGTTACGGCGGTACGGAGTTGGAGGCGCAGCGCAACGCGTACACCTCCTTCGTCAACGACGTCGCCAAGAAGATCCACTCCATCGACCCGGACCACCCGGTGACGTCCACGGACGCGTGGACCGGCGCGTGGCCGTACTACCGGCGCAACGCCCCCGACCTCGACCTGTACTCGATGAACTCCTACGGGAACATGTGCAAGGTCCGCCAGGACTGGATCGACGGCGGCTACACCAAGCCGTACCTCGTCACCGAGACCGGCCCGGCCGGTGAGTGGGAGGTGCCGGACGACGCCAACGGCGTCCCGGACGAGCCCACCGACGTGCAGAAGGCCGAGGGTTACACCAGGGCCTGGGGGTGCGTGACGGGTCATCAGGGCGTGGCGCTGGGCGCGACGATGTTCCACTACGGCACCGAGCACGACTTCGGCGGCGTGTGGTTCAACCTGCTGCCCGACGGGCTGAAGCGGCTCTCGTACTACGCGGTGAAGAAGGCGTACACGGGCAGCACGGCCGGGAACAACACGCCGCCCGTGATCAGCGGCATGGCGGTCACGCCCGCGGGTTCGGCCCCCGCCGGGGGCGAGTTCACCGTACGGGCGGACGTGCGCGACCCCGACAGCGACCCGATCACCTACAGGATCTACCTGAGCGGCAACTACGCCACCGGCGACAAACGCCTGGTCGAGGCCCAGTGGCGCTCCACCGGCAACGGCACCTTCGCCGTCACCGCGCCCGAGAAGCTCGGCGTGTGGAAGGTGTACGTCCAGGCGGAGGACGGACGCGGCAACGCGGGCATCGAGACGAAGTCCGTGAAGGTGGTCGCCCCGCCGGTGACCGGCACCAACGTGGCGCTGAACAAGCCGACCACCGCCTCCTCCTTCCAGGGTTCGTACGGGGACTGCCCGTGCGCCCCGGCGCTCGCCGTCGACGGCAGGCAGGAGACACGCTGGGCGAGCGACTGGGCCGATCCGCAGTGGATACGGACCGACCTGGGTGCGCCCACCGCGATCCGCACGATCCAGCTGGTCTGGGACCCGGCATACGCGAAGGCGTACGAGGTGCAGGTGTCGAACGACGGCACCACCTGGCGCACGGTCCACTCGACCACCACCGGCAACGGTGACGTCGACACCATCGCCCTCCGGGAGAGCGCCCGTCACGTCCGGCTCCACCTGACGCAGCGCGGCACCGGTTGGGGCTACTCGCTGCGCGAGTTCGGGATCCACAGCTGACCACCGGGCCCCGCCGCCGTGCGGGGCCCGGCCGCACCGCACGTCCACCCACCCCTTCGACATGGGCGGGAGACCCCATGCGAACACACAGGAAATCCAGGTCACGCGGCCTGTCCTTACTGCTCGTCAGCACGGCGACGGTGGTCGGCGCACTGAGCGTCGCCACGGTCGCCACGGCCTCTCCGGACCAGGGCGCCAAGGTCCCGGCGGCAGCCGCTCCGCACGCGGGACACCACATGGCCCCCTCCACCAGGGCCTCCGGCGACGACCCCGACGGGGACGGCTTCATTCCGGCCGTCCCGCAGGTCACCGGGGTGACACCGTCGGACAGGACGCCGCCGCGCGCGTACTTCCACGAGTTCCAGGCCAACTGCGCGGCCACGCACACCGCGCCGGACGACCCGATCGTCTACCCGGGCCAGTTCGGCAGGTCCCACGACCACACGTTCATGGGCAACACGTCGACGAACGCCGCCAGTACGACCGCGAGCCTCCACGGCGGGACCACCTCCTGCAGGGCGCCCGCCGACGCGTCCGCGTACTGGATGCCCTCGCTGTACAACGGCGACCAGAAGGTCATGCCGACCGGTCCGCAGACGATCTACTACAAGTCGGGGGTCACCGACTACACCAGTGTGCGCCCCTTCCCGAAGGGGCTGCGGTTCGTCGTCGGCGACCCGATGCAGAGCGCCTCGGAGTTCCGGGCGCACAAGGGCTTCGTCGAGGGCTGGGAATGCGGTGACAGTTTCTTCAACACCGACATTCCGGCGACCTGCCCGAGCCGGCCGGACGTGCAGCTCAACCTGCGGATGCAGGCGCCCAGTTGCTGGGACGGCAAGTACCTCGACACGCCCGACCACAAGAGCCACATGGCGTACCCCGTCGTGAAGCCCGGCACCAACGACAACATGTGCCCGGCCTCGCACCCGGTCGCGCTGCCGATGATCGAGTTCAAGATGGCGTGGCCGGTCAACGGCGACATGAGCAAGGTCAGGCTGGCCAGCGGGCGCGGCTACTCCTTCCACTACGACTTCTTCAACGCGTGGGAGGAGCGCACGCTGAAGGCCCTGGTCGACCACTGTGTCGTCGGCGGTCTCCAGTGCGACGCGCGCGGGTACGACGAGACGCAGCCGCAGAGGGGAGCGGCGCTGAACGCGGACTACCGGCTCCCGTAGCCGCAGGTCCCGGGCCCGGCCGCCCCTCCTGCGCGTACGGGCGGGGGCTGCCGGGCCACGCGGTTCGGGCCGGGCGGCCAACTGGTCTTTCCGGACCGCCGTGCGGGGGGGGGGAGGGTGAGGGCGGGGGCGGGTGCCGGTCTCCGTACGCACGGGGGAAGTTGAGTACGGGTACTCACGTCCGGGTCTGCCGGGGCGCCCAGGATGAGGACATCGCCGTTGACCTGGAGGTTCTGTGATGCTCAGCCGTCTTGCCGGTGTTCTCGTGCCCTGCGCCGGACGGTTGTCCGTGAGCGCGGACCCGGGGGCCGAGGTGGTGCCGGGCAGCATCGTGGCCGCCAACCACACCTCACTGGCCGACCCCGCGCTCGTCCTGGCCGCGCTCCGCGGGCTGGGGGTGCGGCCGACCGTGATGGCGGCGGCGGGTCTGTGGCGGGTGCCGGTGCTGGGCCGGGTGCTTGAGGAGGGCGGGCACATTCCGGTGCACCGGCGTTCGCGCCGGGCGGCCGACGCGCTGGACCTGGCGGCCGACGCGCTCGCCGAGAGCCGGGTGGTGCTGATCTACGGGGAGGGCGGCATCCCGGACCGTCCGGACGCGGGCGAGGCCGCGCCGGGGGCCTTCCGCAGCGGACTGGCCCGCCTCGCGGAGCGCACCGGGGCGCCCGTGGTGCCGCTCGGGCAGGCGGGGGCCCGGCGGATCACTTCCGGGAGCGTGGCCAAGCAGCTCGCGGGGCTGGCGACGGCTCCGTTGCGGCGGCCCCGGCTGCACGTCCACGTCGGTGCGGCGATCCGCCCGGCCGGGGACGACCTGGCGGCCCGTACCGCGCACGCCCACGCGGCGGTGACGGCGGCCTGGCGCACGGCGGCGACGCGCATCGCCGGGCTGCCCGTCACGCTCACCGTGTGACCTGCCGGGTCAGCCCGTGCCCGGGGCCTTCCAGGGGCTGGAATGACCCTGGTCAGCCCGTGCTCGGCGGCTTCCGGGTGTCGAGGGCGAAGAGGAGTCCTTGGCGGCGGTCACGGCCAGGGCGCGCCCGGCGACGGCCGCCCGGGGGCTCACGTCCTTCACCGGTGAGGCGTCGGCCCGCGGGTCGGTCGTGCACAGCGGGCGGCCAGCCGGGGGGGGTCCCGGCCCGGTGCCCGGGGTGCCGTGGGAGAAGACCTCCAGGCGCGGCCCGGCACCGAACAGCACCTGCCACGGCGTCAGGAGCTGCTCAGCGATGTCGGGACGTCCGGCAGACAGTGCGCGCACGGGCTCGGAGGCGGGCCCCGGCATGCCGTTCGGCCCGTCGGTGCCGTGCGCGGCGAACGCGTCGTGCGGCACGACCGGAGGCCCGTCGGTGCGGTGGCCGAGGTCCTCCTGGACGACGGCTGCCTCGACCTCAGCCGCGATCACCTGCCCGGCACCTACCGCGCCATCGCCGGCCTCGTCCCCGACCGCGCCGACAACGGCTGACAACAGGCCAGGGACAAGCCGAACACGCCTCACCCCCTGTTCACGCACCAACTCGTCGGGCGGGGCGCGGCAGGCGGGCACATCCGTGCCCCGGGCGGTCAGCGGGCGTCGACGAGCAGGTGTCCTTCCTCGTGGGTGTGCGTGGCGGCACGGATGCCGTAGGCGGACTCGACCCGGGCCCGTTCGGCCGCGTTGGGGACGGAGTTCTTGCAGCCGGTGCCGGCGCTGGAACCGGACATCAGCTGGGAGCACGGTCCGGGCTTGGTGTCCGGCAGGCCGAGGTTGTGTCCGATTTCGTGGGCGGCGATGCGTGTTTTGTCATGGCCCTGGGCGACCGCCTGGTTGCCGAGTTCCACCCTGGCCCGGCCGCCGGGACGGACCGGTCCCAGTGTGGCCTGCGGCCAGCCGTTGGTGGCGACGATCTGGATCTCGGCGCGGGCGCCCGGGCCGGCCTTCGCCAGCTTGACCTTGCTGGTGTTCGCGTTCCAGGAGGCGACTCCAGCGGCGACGGCGGCTTCCCAGCCACGCGCGAGGCTGTCGTCGTAGTAGAGGGTCGTGACTGCGGAGGCGCCGGTCGGCGCAGCCGTCGCGGGCGCGGGCACGGCGTACGCGGCGGGCACCGCGAGCACGGTGAGGGCTGCGGCGGTGCCGACTGCGGCGAACCACTTCGAGCGGGACATGACGATCCCTTCATCAGGCTGGTCTCAGCCAGGGGGAGGCCCCGGGGGGCGGGGGCGCGAGCAGCGGAGGCGACCCCTTGCGGGAGGAGCGCGCCCCCGTCTTGTCAATGCACTGTCAATGCTTCCTGGTGGGGAGTGTGGAGCACCACGTCGGCTGCCGCCAATGCCAGTGGGTCATAACACCCGTGGATGCACCTGATGCCCGGGGAGGGCGGTTGGGGGAGCGTTCTCCGTGCCCGGCGGGGCAGTTCGGCATCGACCCTTCGTTGTCGCAGCGCGCTCGCTGGAAGACGGCGAGCGCGGTCACGGATTCCGCTGTCCGTTGTCCGTCACCGTTGGCGGACGGGTGCTGTCCGTTGTCCGTCACCGTGGCGGACGGGTGCTGTCCGCGGCCGACGGCGGGGGCGGGGGCGGGGTCAAGGCGATCAGGAAGTCCTGGTCGGGGGCACCGGAGCAGCGGCCGTGGACGACCTCCGCGCCGTCCTGGGTGTCCTGGCCGCGCAGGCCCAGACATTGGCCGGTGACGGCCGGGCGGATACGGAAGCGGGCCGCGGCAGCCGGGCCGAGGAGTTCGAGGCGGAACTGTTGCGCGGGATCGGTGTCGGCACAGCCGTCACGGGGTTCGATCAGGTCGCGGCCCGGTCCGTCCGTCAGGACGGTGAGACAGCCGATGCCGTGTTTCGGGTGGTGCCACTGGATCTGCACGGCGTTCCCGCTCAGCGGTTCGAGGAACACCTGCGGCAGTGCTTCCTTCGTGCAGAGGCGCTGGGCGGCGACCGCGGTGGCGTACCGGCCGCTGCGGTCCCGGCCCTCGGTGAGGCAGAACTCGGGCGTGCGGGCGGGGTGGATCCGCGCCCAACTGCCCACGGCCGGCATGCGCAGTCCGGCGACCGCCGTCTCGGGCAGGGTGCCCGGGGTCGGGGAAGCGTGCAGCAGACCGGTGACGCCCAGGGTGCCGACGACGCCGATCCCGGCGGCACCGAGCAGTCCGGCGGCCCGGCGCCAGCGCGGAATCCGTGCCGGGGCGCCCGCGGGCGGGGCGGCGGGACGGTCGTCGCTGTCGGCCGTGGCCGACGCCGGGCCGGTGGTGGCGATGCGCCGGCGTGCCTCGCGCCATTCGCGTACGTCCTCGTCACTCAGTCCGCACGCGCGGGTGAAGGCGTCGACGAACTGTTCGCGGGGCAGGGTGACGCGGCCGAGGGTGGTCGCGATGGTGCTGGTCGGAAGGGTGTCGGAGCGTGCGCCCGCCCTGGCCTCCAGCTGACGGTAGGTCAGCCCGCTCCAGAGCCGCAGCGCGCGGAGGGAGGCGGTGAACTCGGCGGGAGTCCCGGTCCGTGCGGGCTGCGGTGCTTCCGCCGACGGGTCGTCACAGCCGTCCCCCTTCTGCTCCATCACCGCAGCATGACCCACTGGTCGCTCAGGTGCAGGGCCCAAATCAGCCGTGTTCGGGCACGGACGGAACGAGGTGAGCTCCGTTCCGAACAGACACGAACACCGGATCGTCTTGTCGTGCCTCCGCCCGGGCGGCCATTGTCGGCGGCGGCCGGTCCCGGTCACCGCCCCGGGACCCGAAGGCACGCTCGGACGTCTCCGCAACGGAGCCTCCGCTGCCTCCCGGGCCGGACCGCCGGCCGGGCGGTGTCGCACCCAGTGACCCGAACCCAGGTATCCGCACGCGAAGAACCGACGAAGGAGACACCATGCGTACTCGTACACGGCTCGCCAGTTTCGTGGCGGGAACAGCTCTGCTGGCCGCCGGACCGGTGGCCGCCGCACACGCGGCTCCCGTGCCCTCCGTGGTGGGCACGACGGCGGCCGTCGCGGCCGACGGGGCTGAAGCCGGGGCGGAGATGGCCCGCAAGTACACCGACGTCGGCACCTACCACACCAAGCGTGCCTGCGAAGCGGACGGGCGGGCTTCCGTCTACTCCGACTGGTACTGCCAGAAGAGCAGCACCACCAGCAACTACCACCTCTGGGTCAACTTGGACTCGTAACGCCCGTCGAGTCGTGGACCGCGCCTGCCGGGCCCGCGAACCGTAGACCGCGACAGCCTGCGACGGCCACGCGGTCCGGAGTCGGGGGGCGGGGTTCGGAGCGCGGCCGCAGCGGCGGGGGGGGGGGGGCCCCCGGGGGGGGGGGGCCCCCCCCCCCCCCCCGGGCCGCCCCCGCCCCCGCCGCCCCCCCCCCCCCCCCCGGGGGGGGCGGGGGCCCGGGGGGGGGGGGCGGGGGGGGGGCCCGGGGCCCCGGGGGGGGGGGGGGGGCGGCCGTGGGGGGGGGGGGGGGGGGGGGGGGGGGTTTGGGGGGGGGGCCCGGGGGGGGGGGGGGCGCCCGGGGGGGGGGGGGCCCGCCCCCCCCCCGTCCCCGGGGGCATCCGCTGCCCCGGACACTCAGACCAACGGCTGCGGAGGCGTCGGAGCCGCGTCGGGGCGGGGCAGTCCCAGGGCCAGATTCCCGACGTGGAGGAGCAGTTCCTGATGGGGTGCGAGGAACTTCACCGGTCCGGTCGGCCGCATGGTGCCGGTGGGGCAGGCGGCGAGTCCGAGATCGGTCGCCGTGAGGCAGAGGGTTTGCAGCAGGCAGCCGGCGTCCCGGTAGACGAGGCTCAGCGCGAGCCCTTCGTACTTCCAGCCGGTGCGTGCCGCGTGGGAGGCGAGGTAGATGCCCACGGGCGGTGGTTCGTCCAGGTAGGCGGGGAGGGTGACGGCCTGGCGCAGTACCTCGGCCACCTCCTCGTCCCATGGGGCCAGGCGGTGCAGAGCGTGCTCGAACGGGTCGTAGTGGTAGGCGCCCCGGACCAGGCCCTCGACGTCGCGGGCGAGTACGTACAGCTCGATGCTGTGCCGCCCGCCGCCGGACGGCGAGGGACGCTGGGTCTGCTCGTACTCGGCGGGGCCGAGACGGCCGCGGACACGCGCGGAACGTCCGAGCAGCGCCCCGAGGAGGCCCAGTGGCAGGGGCGACGGCGCGTAGCCGCGCAGGGAACGCCGCCGGTCGAGTACGTCGCGCAGCGACCCGCTGGGCAGCCGGTCCTCCGCAGCGAGGACGACGCTGTCGCCGCTGCCGGGGTGGCGCAGCCGTGCCGAGGGGGCGGGGCCCCGTCCCGTGCCGTCTGCCGTCCCCTGCCCGGCCCGTGCGTGAGCGGCGAGATCGTAGGGCGTCAGTCCCAGGGGCGGCGGGGCCGCGCGGGAGGAGGTGCGCAGCAGGCCGACGTCGGCGAGTCGCTCCAGCATCCGCCGGGTCGCCGCCACCGCGGCTCCGCCGGCGTCCCCCCTGCCGTCTCCGTTGTCGTCGTGTCCCTCACCGCCCTCCCGCCTGTCGTCGTGTCCGCCACCGCTCTCCCCTTCGGCGGCGTGCCCGTCGGTACCGTTCCACTTCGTGTGCGCTTCTGGGGCGGTCAGTGGGCGGTCGAGGACATTCAGCAGGTCCAGCAGGCGGGGGCCGGCGGCGAACTTGCGCCAGCGGCGGCAGTCGATCAGGACGGGCCCCGCCCCGTCCTGCCACTCCAGCAGTACGTCGGGGTTGCGGAAGTAGCGGACGGGCTGTCCCGTGCCGTGCCCGGGGCCGGTGGCCGGCGGGTGCTGCTGTACGTCTTCGCGGGACTTCACTGGTTCGTTCGCGTCCTCTCTGCGGGAGGGGCCGGGGGTGCTCGTGGTGGTCACAGGAACGGCAGTGGCAGCGGGTTGAGTTCCGCTTCCGTCAGCGGGGTGCTGCGCACGCCCATGGCCACGGGGGCGTCGAAGACGCGCGGCCCGCCCCGTCGGTGGAAGTCGCTGCGCAGGGTGATCGGGCACAGTCCGGGCACCACGGTCCTGACGACGGTGACGCCGCACTCGGTGACGTCGACGGGGGTGATGTCGACGGCGACCGCCTCGTACCCCCGCGCGGCGAGCCGCCCGGCCGCTTCCTTCACCTCCGCCCCGAAGCCGTCCTGCGCGCGCGGCGCCGGGGCGTCACGCACCGGGCCCTCGTCCCAGAACTCCAGGTGCCGCACCCGGTCGGGCGCCCAGTAGTAGAGGGAGAACTCCTTGAGCGAGGTCAGCACGTCGTCGGTACCCGGAATCGACTCACCGGCGTCGAGGTGCTCCTGCCACAACCGGGCCCCCGCCCAGCCCAGACACCCCTCCTCCAGCGCTCCGAGCAGAGCCGCGTACGGGTCGAGGCCGGCGCGCGCGGCGTGCGTGACGACGGGCCGCCTCTCCGTGTGGCGGAGGAAGCGCACGCCGATCACCGGGATGCCCAGATCGGTCGTGAGGTCCTTCGCGGTGACCGAGACGCCCTGGTCCCGCATCCGGGCGACGATGCGCCGGGCCGGGCCTTCGGGCAGGGTGTCCAGGTCGAGGGTGGGCAGGGTGAGCCGGTTCTCCCAGAAGAGGACGGTGGCGTCCCGTTCGACGGCCTCCATCAGCCCGCCGTGCACCGCGTGGTGGTAGCCGCTGCCGGCCGCGAGACCGGTGGAGATGGGGTCGTACCAGGCGCGGTGTCCCGGCGGGAAGCGGTACGGCAGGTACACGGCGCACGCGGGGACGTGCCGGACGCCGCCGGTGACCAGTGACCGGCCCGGCACCCAGTCGATCCGCGCGTCCGGGTCGCACGGGGCGAGACGGCTGTACCGGGCGTACTCCGCGGCCGAACCCAGCGGCAGCGCACGGGGGTCCACGGCGTCCTCGCCCAGCTCGGTGTACGAGGCGCGCACCAGCCGGCGCGGATCGTAGACGCCTGCCGCGTAGCGTTCCAGGGTCTCCCCCACCGCGCAGACGCGAGCGGTCACCGGGTCGCTCTTGACCGCGCCGCCGCGCGCCTCCGCCGTGACGGGGGAGAACCAGCTCGTCTTCGTCATGCCCGCGGTACGGGCGTACGTCGCACCGCCCAGGTCGCTGTCGCACTCGTCCACCCGCAACTGGGGCACCATGCCGGTGAGCGGGTCCACGGCGTGCCGCATCCGCTCCCAGCAGGCCGCGTCGTCCCGCCCCGTTGCCTCGTCGGCGTTCCCGGGGGGAGCGGCAGTGCGGTCCTTCTCGTGCGGGGTGGGGCCGGAAGGCGCGAGCGGCGTGACGTGATCCGCGCAGGCGGGACAGCCGGGCAGGTGGAAGAGCCGGTGTTCGGTGCGCTGGAGTGAACCGTGCGCGAGCTCGGTCAACACCGTGCGGGCGGGGTGGCTCGGCGCGCCGTGGCCGGTGCCGGCGGGTGCGCCGGGTGCGGGTCGTGGTGTGGTGCCCAGGAGCACGAGCACCTCGTGTGCGAGGAGTCCCGCGGCGACGACCGTGCTCGGGCATCCGTCGCCGTGCGCGGCGCCGAACAGGATGTCCAGGGGGAGGCCGGCGATGGCCTGCCAGGAGTGGTTGGCGCGCAGGCGGCGTACGAGACACACCGGGCAGGGGGTGTCGGGCGGGGTCAGGGTGGCGAAGAGCAGCCGGGTGGGGGTGCTCAGGTACACGACGAGGGGCGTACCGCCCTTCAGCGCCGCTTCCGTCCGCCGTACCAGTTGCTCCTCGGGCAGGGTGAGCGGCAGTACGGTGACGGCCGCCCGTTCCGAGGCGCCGTCCGGCACGGTCCGTACGCCCACGCGTCCGAGCAGCGTGCCCAGCTCGTCGCCGAGTGCCTGCGGTGCCACGGCGACCGTCCGGGTCCCGCCGACCGCCAGCTCGCCGTAGAGCGGGTGGACGTACCGCCCGCTGTCGTACGCGAGTCCCCGGGAGCGCAGACCCTTCACCACGGCGTCGGGCACGGCGCCCGTGCGCAGGGCAACGGTGTCCGGCCGCGCACCGGTGCCGCTGTCCTCGGCGGACGTGGGGAGCCGGGCCGGAACCCGTAGCGTTCCCGTGCTCGTGCAGACGTACAGCATGTCGTCGCGCGGTACGAGTCGTACGTCGGGCCGCAGTTCCGTCTCAGCATCCATGGGTCCGCCTTCCTGGCGCGGGGCGAGGGGGTCACAGCTCGGGGGCTCTGGGCGCCGGCACCCCTGGCCGCCGGGCAAGCGGCGGCCAGGGGGCCTACGGGGCTAGGACGCGTCGGGCTCGGCCACCCAGCACAGGCAGCTGTGGCCCGCGAAGGCCTCCTCGTTCTCAGGAACCGCCATCTCCTCGAACAGCGACTCGACGTCGGTCGTGACGACCTGGTTCGTGGATTCCATGACTCACACCTCTTTCGGATCTTTCTCCCCCGGTGCCACCGCACCGGTGTCCCGCCACTTTGACGGGGTCCGTTCTCCATTCGAGGGGAGGCGCAGGGCGAAAATCAAGCAATCGGGAAATTAACCCCACGAGAGAGTGGAGAGGAAGCTGTTCAGCATTTAAAGGGAGCACTTTATTTTCCGTCCACGCCCCTCGTGAAACAGAAATCCTGAGCATCTCCCATCCCGTCTGCACCACTGATGAGCTGCCCCATCTCCGGGGTCACGGATCGATCCGAGGGCGAAGCCTGCCGACATGATGTTGCCGAAACGATAAAGCGGAACAGTCGTTCATTCGAGGTTCTTTCAATGAACACTGCCGGGTCACTGAGGACGCCCAGGCCGGTCGCTCGGCAAAAGGGACCGGCCCGGAGAGCGCGTCCGCCGCTCCGCACGGTCCTGCCGCCGCACGTCCGTGCGGCGGCAGGACCGTCCGCTCAGGTCAGCGCACCTCGATGCTGGCGCCGCGCGCCTTGCCCCACCAGCACCCCTCGGACGCGGTCTTCCCCGGCTTGAGCCAGCTGGAGAAGCTGTCCGGCTCGACCTTGTCGCAGTCGACACGCAGCCGCCAGGTCCCGGTCCCGCTCCTGCACGTACCGGTGAAGGTGTCCTTGTCGACGCGGGACGTACTGCACTTCGACGGCACCGCCTCAGCCGTCGTGGTCGTCAGCATGACCGCACCAAGAGCAGCCACGACAGGCAACGCCAACCGCTGGACCCACTTCTGGTTCCTCACGTCTTCCTCCTTGCCTTTCTGCAATGCAGCCACGGGGACCCCACTGCTTGCGCCAGGCACCCGAGGCTCTTTCGATCAGAAACGATAGCCACACGAAATTCGGGGCACATCCGGGTGGGCCCTGAAAATGTTTCAGCCGCACCGTTCACGCCGCTTTCCGCCCGCCACCGGCCCGGACCTGCGATTTCCTTGGAGACCCGGGAAATTACCGAGCAGTACCGTTCGAGTTTTCCCCGCAAGGGCATTCGGTGGACATTCGTGCAGTCAGGTTCCTGAACAGGGAAATTCTCTTTTCTCGGGGGGAGATGCGCCCCCGTGCCACAGTCGGCACGTCCTCAGGGCGAGCAGGCCCGGCGGGGGCGCCGTGCGCCAGGGACTCGGGACGTGGCTGTCCCATCCGTGCACCGGGTCGCCCGCTTCCGCGCCATGGAAGCAGCCGCCCTATGGAGTCCTCCGGTCCAACGCCCGCCCCCGGCCCCGTGCCTCCGCCTGGCGGCGCTGTATGCCGACCGTTCCGTACGCCCGCCCCCCGGATCGTCCGTCAGTGCGCCCGGGCGAAGGACAGGGAGTGTGAAGGCGGCCGTACGGGCTACCTATGGTGCATGTCGCACTACGATCTCGTCGTTCTCGGCGCGGGCAGCGGAAACGCCCTCCTCGACGACCGCTTCTCCCATCTGAACGTCGCCCTCGTGTCGGAGGGCCCCTTCGGCGGTACCTGCCTGAACGCGGGGTGCATCCCGAGCAAGATGCTGTCCGTCACCGCCGAAGTGGCCGATTCCGTCCGGGAGAGCGACCGCCACGACGTGGCGGCCCGGCTCGAAGGCATCGCGTGGCCACGCGTGCAGGAACGTGTCTTCGACAGGCTCGACGCCAACTCCCGCGACGGGGAGCAGGGGCGGCGGGACAGTGGCTGGGTCACCGTCCTGCGGGGCCGGGCGCGCTTCACCGGCGAGCGGGAACTGGAGGTGCGGACGGAGCGGGGCACCGAACGCGTCACCGCCGACCGCGTGGTCGTCGCGGCGGGCGGCCGCCCCGTCGTTCCGCCGGTGATCGCCGATGCCGGCGTTCCGTACGAGACCTCCGACACCGTCATGCGCCTGGACGAGGTCCCCGCCCGGATGGTCGTCCTCGGCGGCGGCTACATCGCCGCCGAACTGGCCCACGTCTTCCACTCCGCGGGTACCGCCGTCACCGTCGTCGAGCAGCAGGACACCCTGCTCGGCCCGCAGGACGAGTCGGTCGCGCGGGCCTTCACCGAGATCGTGGGCGCCCAGTGGGACCTGCGGCTCGGCCGGGAGGTGACGGGGGTGGAGCAGAGCACCGAAGCGGAAGCGGACGCCTCCGGGACACTGCGGGTGACGCTGGACGACGGGGCACGGATCGACACGGACCTGCTCCTGGTCGTGGCGGGGCGCCGGCCCAACAGCGACGTCCTGGACCTCGACCGGGCAGGAATCTCCGTCGACGAGGACGGCCTGATCGAGGTCGACGCGCAACTGCGGACCAGTGCCCCGGGCGTGTGGGCGCTCGGCGACATCACGGACGGCGGCCCGCACCTCAAGCACGTCGCCAACCGCCAGGCCGCGGTCGTCGCCCACAACCTCCTGCACCCGGAGAAGCCCCGCACGATGTCCTACGACGTCGTGCCCTCGGCGGTCTTCACCCGTCCGCAGATCGCCCAGGTCGGCCGCACGGAGCAGGAGGCCCGCGACAGCGGACCGGACTTCGTGACCGGAACACGCCGGTACGACGGCGTGGCGTACGGGTGGGCCCTGGAGGACGAGCAGGGGTTCTGCAAGGTACTCCTCGACCGGGCCTCGGGCCGGGTCATCGGCGCCCACATCCTGGGCACGCAGGCCGCGACCCTCATCCAACCGCTGGTTGTGGCCATGACGGCCGGGATGTCCGCGCGGGAGCTGGCGGAGAGCCCGCTCTGGATCCACCCGGCGCTGACCGAGGTCGTGGAGAACGCGCTGCGCGAAGCGCTCGGCCAGTTGGAGGAGGGCGCGGACGGGGACGGATGACGCGGCTGCCGCCGTGTGGTCACCGCGCGGGCTACCGCCCGTGGTCTACCCCACGAGGTGCAGGGCGAGGGCCAGGTACCACGAGGGTTTGTGCGGCGGTCCAACCAGTGTGGGACGACACCGTTGCCACCCCGCTCCTACTTTGTGGTTGTCCAGTCACGGCGCGCCGTCGGGTCCCTTCCGCGGTACGGCGGTGTGCCGGATTCCGACCGTTTTCCGGAGAGGGGAACATCATGCGCATGCAACGTGCACTGGTAGGCGCGGTCCTGGGGGGCGCGCTGGTCCTCGGGGGTACCGCTACGACGGCTCAGGCGGACGCGCCCGCGAGGGCATCGGCCGGTGAGAAGAGCGTCGCGCTCAAGGCGAGTTGGCACTTCTACAAGGCGCACTGGACCAGGAGCGAGTGCGAGAACCGGGGCAAGGCCCTCGGCGGGCGCTACAAGTGCACTTCCGGGATAGGCCACGACGGCGAGTTCAAGTGGTTCCTGTACCGCTGGTACTGAGGAGTTCGCCGGCGGCGTGGGGGCCGGACCCGTCCGGGGTGTCACTCGACCCCGCGGGGGCCGGGAAGGTCCGTCCGCCGCCGCCGCCGGTTCCCGGGCCCGCAGCACGTTCGTTGCTGCGGGCCCGTAGCTGTTCGCCGGGGGGGGACGCTCGGGGTGGCCGCGGGGCGGTCCCGTCGGCGGAGAAGGGGTGGGCCCGCGGCCGTCCCGGGGATTCAGTCCCGGTCGACGTGTTCCCGTACGACCTTCCCGTCGGTCGCGTCGATGTCGTACGTCGTCTTGTCCCAGTTGCCCGGAGTCACGAGGTCGACCTTCCAGAGCGGCTTGCCGTCCGCCGTGTCGTCGAGCTCGACGGCGGTCACCGTGCCCTGCTTGCGGTCCTTCGCGGTGGTGGCCGCCTTCTCCCAGGTCACCTTGGCCGCAGCAAGGCGGGCAGTGAGCTTCCGCCGGTCCTCGACGTCCTGGTCGGCATCGGCCCGGGGCTGTGCCGCCTCGCCGCTGACGGCGTCGACCTTCACCTTCTGGACCGCGCCGTCGGACGCGGCGACCTCGGTCTCCCATTCGGGGGCGCCGTCGCGGGTGCGCTTGAGTTCGGCCGAGACGAGCTTGCTGCCGGAGACCCGGGCCTCGGCAGCGGTTCCGGCCTTCTGGTGGTCCACCTTCGCCGCGGGCACGAGTTGCTGCCGTTCCGCCTGGTCCTCGGTGAGGCCGGCCGTCGACGACGAGGGCGACGCCGACATCGACGGCGAGGCGGTGGCGGAGGCGGAGGCGTCGCTCGCCACCGGGGTCGGTTGCGCCTTCGGCTCGTCGTTCCCGCAACCGGCCAGCAGGAGCGCCGCGGCGGCGAACCCGCACAGCGCGAGGCCGGTGTGCGTCTTGGGGCTAATGCGATTGCTTGTACTGTTTTGTTCACTGTTCATGGCGGTTGAGGGTATACCGCCCGCCTGCCCGTGACGTCGATCCAGCGGCTCCGCCGCGAAGCAGGTCGCGCAGGCGGGTGATCGGGTCGGCGCGGAGTCGGCGGACGCGCACCGGAATGGGGCGGCGAGGGCGTGGCGGTTCAGCGGACTCGCGGAACCCTTGGAGGTCCTGCGGGGTGCGCGCGACGCCGCGGGGCTCCTCGGGCTCCGGCTGGGAAGTTCCAGGCGGCCGCAGCCGTGGAGAGGCCGGCCGCACGCGGACAGGTACGGGCCGTCGTCCCCTCGCCACTGCGGCGCTGTCGGCAGACCGCTCGGTTCGCGGTCGAACGGCCGGGGCCGGAAGCCCGGATCGGCGAAGAGCTGCGGGAGGCCGAGTTCGAGGTCCGGGAAGGGCTCACGTACGCGGAGGTGCAGTAGCGCCGTCCCGGGGAACCGGCTGCCCGGCTCAGTTCGCCGACGGCCGCACCGCCCGGCGGTGAGCCCCTCGCCGGTGTGGTGCGACGGGTCGCGGCCGCGCGGAACGGGCTGCTCGCACGGCATCCGGGCGAGACCGTGCCGGTCGTTACGCACGGCGCGCCGGTGCGACAGTTGGTCCGCCTCGCCCTGAGCGCCCCGCCCGAGCCGCTGTTCCGGATGGAGGCCGCGGCGGCCTCGGTGTCGGCCACCGCCCACTACGCGCACGGCAACGCCTCGGCGCAGTCGCTCGACGACACCGCCCGCCTGCGCTGATCTCATCGGGGACGAGCGGCGGGGTCCCGGTCGCGGCCGTGGCCCCGACGACCGTGCACGCGAGGTCGGCTCCGTGTGCGCGGGGCGGTGCCACCCGCTCCGGTACCGCAGGGCTCACGGATGACCGCGCGTCAGCCCACCCGGCCGTACCAGACGCCCTTCGACCAGATGCGTTCCAGCCGCACCAGCGCTCCGGTCCTGGGCGAGTGCCAGATCTTGTTGCCGCCGGCGTAGATGCCGACGTGGTACACACTGCGGCCCCGGTGGAAGAACACCAGGTCGCCCCGCAACCGGTCCTTCGCCTCGACGTGCCGGCTGGTGCCGTACTGCGCCTGGGCGGAGCGCGGCAGGCTCCGGCCCGCCGTCCTGAACGAATAGAGCGTCAGCCCCGAGCAGTCGAACCGGTGCGGCCCGCTCGCCCCGTACTTGTACGGGGCGCCCTCCTTCGAGGCGGCGACATCCAGCGCCTTCACGGCGTGCGGCGCGGCGTGGGCCTCCGGAGCCGCACCCGGAGCCACCACACCCGTTCCCGTCAGCGCAAGAGCGAACACCCCTGCCGTGGAAACCCTGGTGATCATCGACGGAACACGGACATGCGCGGTCATGCACAACCCTTCGTCGACCAGACGTCCCGGCGACCCCCGAGGTGGCACGCCACCAGGACCGCCCCGCCACGACGGCGAGGACTTGTCGTTCGTTCCGGGGATCCTGCACCGGAGAAACCTGATGTCCGGTGAATGCGGCGGAAAAAGAAGGCCCGTGGCGCAGGCCCGTCCGGGTCGGTCGAGGCCGCTCCGCGCTCCCGTGCCCCGGCACTCCGGAAATCCCCGGACCTGCGACGAAAGCCCCGTCCCTCGCGTGACGAATTCCGGAGCGGAGCGCAACTCGAAGCGGTTCGCGCGACATGCATCCGCGACCCGCACGAGTGACACGCGCTCGCCCACCTGCGCACCGGGCTTCCCGGCCGCGGTGCCCGGCCGGGGCTGCCGCCACGGGTGGCGCGCGAAAGTCCGCGCGGGCAGGGGACGGCCTCGGTGGAATTGCGGGTGACGGTGCCGAGCCCGACGCGATGCGCGAGGTCGACCCGGTGACCTGGGACGCGGTGGTCGGTGCGATCGGGGCCGACGGCGTACCGGACGAGGCCCTCTCGGCCTGGGGGGCGTACCGGACGAGACCGTCGGCACGATCTGCGCGCGGGCCGCTGGGCAGACCGGCACCACCCCGGCCGCGGCGCGTGACAGACGGCCGGCGACTGGTGTCGAGACAGCCGGCCGCCGCCCGGCGGCACGGCGGACCGACTGCATCGCGGCGGCCGGTCGCCGGTACGGGTACCCGCTCGGGGGCGTCCTCCGGGGGCGGCGGGCAGGCCGGTGCGGACGTCGCGGATGCGAGGCCGCACCGGCCCGAAAGCGCCCGGCCGGTGGTCAGGCCGTGTGCAGGGTCAGTCCGTAGCGGTTGAGGATCTCGTTGACCGGCTGGTGCCAGGTCTCGCCGCCGCTGCCGCAATTGCCCCAGCCGCCAGAGGTGACGCCCTGGGCCTGGTCTCCGCTGATGAACGAGCCGCCCGAGTCGCCGGGCTCGGCGCACGCGCTCGTCTTGGTCATCTGGTGGACGGCGCCCTGGCTGTAGTTGACGGTCTCGTTCTTGGCGAGCACGGTCCCGCAGTGCCAGTGCGAGGTGGAGCCGGAACGGCAGATCGAGGCGCCGACGGGCGCCTCGGCCGAACCGCGCACGAGCTGGTCGGATACGGTGCCCCAGCCGAGGACCACCGGGACGGTCCACCAGCCGCTGCCGACGTTGACCCAGGCGTAGTCGTTGCCCGGGAACGAGGACCCCCGGAAGTTGCCGATGTAGGAGCGGTCCCAGCCGTTGACGGCCTGACCGGCGCCGCCGCAGTGGCCGGCCGTGACGAATCCGCCGTGCACGGAGAAGCCTATGGAGCAGCGGACGTTGCCCGTGTAGTACGGGTCTCCGCCGACCGTGCCCGCGGCGAAGGTGGTCGGCTCGTGATCCGTGGCCCGGACGGTCAGGGGCCCGGCATCGCGCGCCTGTGCGAGGAAACGTTCGACATCGTTGTCGTGCTGTCGGTCGGCCTGGACCTCCACGACGACCTTGTTGGTCTTCCAGTCGACACTCCAACTGCTCACGCCACTCGGGGCCTTGAGGGAGTCCAGACGCCGAAGGTTCGCTTCGAGCTGCCGGGCGTTGCGGGCGACCGGTTTCACGGTCGCCCCGGCGGCCCGCACCTCGGCGGCCTTCGAGGGATCAGCAAGCGCGACGGTCAGGCGGCCGCTCTCCGGACTGAACCAGGACCCGGCGTAGTCGGTTCCGGCCGCCGCCTTGGCCCGCTTCTCGACGGCGGTCGCCTCCTTCTCCGCAGCGAGCCGGGCCTCGGCCTGACTCCGGGTGAGCCCGAAGTCGCGCTGCATGGCGGCGAGTACACCCGAGGAGGCCGGGGCGCGCCCGGCTTTCGGGGCGTCCTCCGCCGCGGCTGCGGGGGCGGTTCCGAGCACCGCGCCGGTACCGACGACGAGGAGTGCCGACAGGGCGGTGCGCAGAGCTGTCATGCGTCTCATGGGGAGGGCCCTTCGTTGTTCCGGTGGTGGGGGAGGGAACAGAACGATGCGGTCTGAGAGCGCTCTCAGGGCGTGCCGGGAAGGAGACTAGCGAAGGAACGCGGACAGGTCCATGCCAATGCCGTGCCGTTGTGCGCCGGGTGCGGCGGACAGCGGGCCACGCCGGCCGCACGGCCCCGCCGGGCTCCCGCAGCGGAGTCCGCACGTTCGTGTCCCGCCAAGGCTCGAAGACGTGACGAGCCGGTGATCGCGCCAACTCCCCTCCTTACGCGGACTATTGACACTGCTGTTTCCGGAGTTCTACGTTCCTTGACGTCTGAGAGCGCTCTCGATAGGCCCTTCCCGTCAAGACTTCGAGGTGCCGTCCATGCCAGATCCCCGCTCGCACCCCGCCCCCCACAGCAGAGCCCGTCAGAGCAGAACTCCCCGCCGCACGCCCGCCGTCGCCCTGGCCCTGGTCGCCGCCCTGGCCGCCGTCGGGCTCGGCCCCGCCGCCGCACCGGCGGTGGCGGCCACCGTTCCGGTCGGTTCCGGAAGTCACTCCGACACCCGCCCCGCGGGGACCTCGGGCCCCACCACCCACACGGGCGCCCCCGTCACCCCCAAGGTCACCCCGGCGGCCAAGGGCAGGCCCGTACCGACCAACGACTGGTGGTCCTCCCTGGCCTTCCAGCGGTACGGCGACAACCCGTACTCCACCCCGATGTACGGGCACCCGCTCACCTACCAGGCCACCGCGGGCGGCCTGGAGGTCGGCTACCCCACCACTCCCGCGGTCGTCGGCGAGGGCCGCCAGTACGAGTACGCGCACAAGCGCGACCTCACGCTCGGCCTGACCGGTCTCAACTCCCCCGACACGAAGGCCGACGCCTGGTCGGACTGGACCGTGACCCCGTACTGGTCGGACGGCGCGCGCACCCTGCGCACCACCATCGGCCACGGCCTGCCCTTCGTGTACGCCAAGGGGTCGGGCGCGAACGCCCAGATCACCACCGCCGCCGCGCCGGCCGTCTTCGCGGACCAGGGCAACGTCCTGGGCATCACGGTCGCCGGGCACCACTACGCCCTCTTCGCCCCGAGCGGCAGCGACTGGAACGTGTCGGGGTCCACGATCACCGCGGGGCTGGGCGCCAAGGACTACTTCTCCGTGGCCGTCCTGCCCTCCACCGACGCGCTCGCCACGTACAGGAAGTACGCCTTCAGCTTCGTCACCGGCTCCAAGGTGACCTGGTCGGCGGCGGCGAGCTCGGTGAGGGCCGGTTACGCCCTCACCACCCAGGCCCAGGAGGGCGGCGAGACCGGTACGCTCCAGGCGCTCTACCGCCACCAGTGGCTGCACACCGCCGACCCGCTGACCCCCTACACCTATGTCTCACCGCGCGGCACGATGAAGGTCCGCGAGGGCACCTCCTTCACCACCACCCAGAAGTCCTCTCCGGTGCTGCCCGCCCTGCCGAAGTCCTCGGGCGTGGACCGCGCGCGCCTGAAGACGTATCTCGACGAGGTGGTGAACGCCCCCGATCCGTTCTCGGGCGCCACGGACACGTACTGGACGGGCAAGGCCCTCGGACGCCTCGCCCAACTCGTCCCGATCGCCGACCAGTTCGGCGAGAGCGCCGTCCGGGACAAGCTCATCGGCCTGCTCAAGGGCAGGCTCCAGGAGTGGTTCACGGCAGGCGGCGCGAGTGAGTTCTCGTACGACAAGGACTGGAAGACCCTGACCGGCTACCCGGCCTCCTACGGCAGCGACACGGAACTCAACGACCACCACTTCCACTACAGCTACTACGTCTACGCCGCCGCGGTCGTCGCCCAGTACGACCAGGCGTGGGCCGCCGACTCGGCGTGGGGCGGCATGGTGAAGGCCCTCATCAAGGACGCGGCCAACCCCGCCAGGAGCGACCCGGCCTTCCCGTTCCTGCGGGGCTTCGACGTCTACGCGGGCCACAGCTGGGCCTCCGGGCACCAGGGTTTCGCGGCGGGCAACAACCAGGAGTCCTCGTCGGAGTCGACGAACCTCAGCGCGGCCCTCGTGCTCTGGGGCTCGGCCACCGGCAACGCCGAACTCCGCGAACTCGGCTCCTATTTGCTGACCACCGAGTCGGAGGCGGTCGCCCAGTACTGGTTCGACGCCGACGAGCAGGTGTTCCCCGCGGGCTTCGGCCACGACACGGCCGGGATGGTGTGGGGAAGCGGCGCGGCGTACTCGACGTGGTGGACGGCGAACCCCGAGGAGATCCACGGCATCAACGTCCTCCCGGTCACCGGGGGTTCCCTCCACCTGGCCGGGAACAAGGCCGCGATCCGGCGCAACCTCGCCGAGCTCGTACGGGAGAACGGCGGGCCCGCCGTCGAGTGGCGGGACATCCTCTGGGAGTTCGAGTCGCTCGCCGACCCGGGAGCCGCGAAGTCCAAGTGGGATGCGGGCAGCGGGAGTTATACGCCCGAGCAGGGCGAGTCCAAGGCGCACACGTACCACTGGACCGGCACCCTGGACGCGCTCGGCGCCCCCGATCCGGGGGTGACCGGTGACCTCCCGACGTCGGCGGTCTTCACCAAGGGGACGGTCCGCACCTACGCGGCCCACAACTACGACTCCGCACCCCGTACGGTCACCTTCTCCGACGGCGCGAAACTCGTCGTCCCGGCCCGCTCCACGGCGACCGGCACCGGAACCGGCGGCGGCCCCGACCCGGACCCGCCGTCGGGCAACGTCTTCCAGCTCCGCACCGGAGGCGTCCTCACCACGGCGGCCACGGGCACGGCCGGCAGCGACACCATCGCGTCCGCGGACGGCGCCAACCACGACGGCACGCCCTACCGGCCCCTGGTCTACGAGGCGAAAAAGGTCAACGGCACCCTCGCCGCGGGCCGGACCACGGCCTTCCGCCTCCAGGTGGACGCCGGGACCGCGGTCGGCCTCGGCCCGCAGGCCAGGGTCAGCTACGACCTCACGGGCGACGGTACCTTCGAACGGACCGAAACCTACCGGTACTTCGCCACCGATCCGGTGACCGGCTGGGAGACGTACGGCGAGGGCGGCGGACCGAAGTCGGCGACCGGTTCGCTCGGGAACCTGACGGGCGGGACGGTACGCCTGGAGGTGTGGTCGGCCATCGGGAACGCACCGGCCAGGCTCAGGACCGGGACGGCGGATTCGGTGCTGACGATTCCGTTCGGCTGACCGCTCCCGCGCGGGTGCCGACGGGGCCCGGGAGCACCGTCGGCACCTACGTCGTGTCCCTCCGCACCAGAACCGTGGACGTGATCACGGGCTCGGGGGCCGGCGCCCCCGAGCCCCGCTCGCCCAGCAACCGCATCAGCAGCCGCACCATCAACCGGCCCATCTCCTCCACGTCCTGACGCACCGTCGTCAAGGGAGGGTCGATCCGCTCCACCACCGAGGCCATGTCGTCGAACCCGACCACGGCGACGTCCTCCGGCACCCGCAGACCACGCTCGCGCAGCGTCGCCAACGCCCCTGCGGCCATCAAGTCGTTGGCGGCGAACACCGCGTCCACGTCCGGCCGCCGCTCCAGCAGTTCGGCCATCGCACGCGCACCGCTCTCCTCGGTGAAGTCCCCCACACCGATCAACTCGGAACCGCCGGCCGGCAGGGCGTCGCGATAGCCGTCGGCCCGGTCCAGCGCCGAGGTCTGGTCGGGCGGACCCGCGATGTGGGCGATGCTGCTCCGCCCGGTCGCGACCAGGTGCCGTACCGCTTCCCGGGCTCCGCCCCGGTTGTCGCAGTCGACGTACGGCACCGCGGGAGCGGCTGTCGCACCTGCCGGCCCCGGGCCGCCCGGACGCCCGCCGAACACCGCCGGCACCTTCGTCCGGGCGATGATCGCGGGAAGTTCGTCGTGGTCGTGCAAGGAGAAGGCGAGCACTCCGTCGACGTGCCCGCCGCCCACATAGCGGGCGATGCGTTCGTAGTCCCCCGGTCCCTCCACCCACAACAGGACGAGCTGGGAGTCGTGCGCCGTCAGCTCCCGGCTGATGCCTCGTATCTGCTGGGCGAAGAAGGGGTCCGAAAAGATCCTGAACTCCGGTTCGGCGACGATCACGGCGATCGCGCCGTTGCGCCGGGTGACCAGGGTGCGGGCCGCGTGGTTGGGGACGTATCCCAGCTCGTCGACCGCTTGGTGCACCTTCTCCACCAGGGACGCCCGGACACCGGCGCCGCCGTTGACGACGCGGGAGACGGTGGCACGGGAGACCCCGGCACGGGCCGCGACCGCTTCCAGCGTGGGGCGGGCCGTACCGAACCCGGGAGTCTGCTCGGGCAAGGGGTGCTCCTCGGCTGTGTCACTCGGCTGTCGGGCCAGGCTACCCGCCTCGACCGGTGGGGCTCCGCGTCCTCGGTCCGGGCCGGCTGCGGACGCATTGGGCCCGGAGCCCGGCTTCGTCCGGTTCGCGGCGCGGGAGGTACCGGGACTGCTCCGCTAGCCGTTCCCTTGCACGGGCCGGACTGCCTCCCCCTCCGACCGGCCCTTCTCCTCCTCCGGCCAGACCGTCTCCCCGAGCACCTGCTCGCACAGAGCACGGACCGCCTCGCCGCAATCCGCGCCGCGGCAGTGCCCCGACATGACGCGGGTGCGGCGCCGGAGGCCGCCCTGGCTGCGGGCCGGGACGGTCGCGGTGAGTGCGTCGCGGATCTCGCCCCGGGAGACGCGCTCGCAGGCACAGACGATGTCGCCGTAGGCCCGGTCGCGGGCGATCAGCTCGGGGCGCTGGTGGGGGCGGGGGAAGGCTTCGCCCAGGTTGGGCATGGCCGGTGCGCTCGCGTCCGTCGGCCGCGCGGCGAGCGGTACGTCCATCTCCTCCCTCAGGAGTCCGGCGACGTACGAGGCGATGCCCATCGAGGCGCTGAGGCCGGTGGAGCGGATGCCGCCGACGGTCACACAGCGGAGGGCGGGGTGGGCGCGGATGCGGAAGTCGTCGTGCTCGGTGGCGGCGCGCAGGCCCGCGTACGAGGTGAGGACACCCGTGTCGAGGAGCGCGGGCATGATGCGGCGGCCGTGCTCCAGGAGTCCGGCGATGCCCTCGGGGGTGGTGTGGTTCTCGTTCTTCGCGTGCTCCCGCCCGGTGAGGTCTTCCGCGGTGGGGCCGAGCAGTACGTTGCCGAAGACGGTGGGCGTGACGAGGACGCCCTTGCCGAGAGCGGTCGGTACGGGCAGCAGGATGTGCCGGACGAGGGACCTGGACTCCTTGGCGAAGACCAGGAGTTGGCCGCGGCGCGGGGTGACGGTGAAGTCGTGGACGCCGAGGAGGCGGTCGATGTCGTCGGAGTGGAGGCCGGCGGCGTTGATGAGGAAGCGGGCGCGGAGGGGGCCGCGGGTGGTGTGGAGGAGATGCCCGTCCGGGTCGGTGCCGATCCCGGTGACACGGGTGCGCAGGCGCAGTTCGACTTCGGCACGGACCGCCTCGGTGGCGTACGCGAGGGTGGTCGACCAGGGGTCGATGATGCTCTCGTCCGGGACTTCGAGCGCGCCGAGGGCGCCGGGGCCGAGGTGGGGTTCGCGGGTGCGGAGCTCGGCGGCGGTGAGGAGCCGGGTGGCGGTGTACCCGTTGGCGGCGGCCTTGGCGGCGAGGGAGGGCAGGGCGGCGAGTTCGTCCTCGTTCCAGGCGACGAGGAGCGCACCGGTCTTCTCGACCGCGATACGGGCCTGTGCGGCGTGGTCGAGGAGTCGGCGCTGCCCGTCGCGCAGCAGACGGGATTCGAGGGAGCCGGGGGTGGCGTCGAAACCGGTGTGGAGGATGGCGGTGTTGGCCTTCGACGTGCCGTTGCCGACGTCGTCGGAGGCGTCGAGAAGGACGATCCGGTGGGAGGACCGGAGGGCCAGCTCGCGGGCGATGGCGGTGCCGACGACGCCGGCGCCGATGACGGCGAGGTCGTAGGGGGCGGGGGTCATGTCGTCCTCCGGACGGGGGTGGGTGTGTGGGCGGCGGGACGGGGGGCGGCGGGGCGGTCGGGGCGGCGGGACCGGGGGGCGGGGCGGTCGGGGCGAGCGGGGCCTCCGCCCGTGGTGGTGGACCGGTACCGGGGCGGACCGGAACTGTAGGGGGTGCGCCTCCGGTGGGGGCTGCCCAATAGGGGCGGCACGGCGCAGGGGGGCGCGGCGCAGGGGCGGCGCGGCGCAGGGGGGGGGCCACGGCACCAAGGCTGCGCGGCGCGGCGCCAGGGCGGCACGGCACCAAGGCTGCGCGGCGCGGCGCCAGGGCGGCACGGCACCAAGGCTGCGCGGCGCGGCGCCAGGGCGGCACGGCACAGGGGGGCGGCGCGGCACAGAGGGTGGCACGACGCAGAGGGGCGGCGCGGCACAGGGGGGCGGCACGGTGCAGAAAGCGGCATGAAGCGCCCGCCTTCACGGCCGCAGGGACCTGTGCGACCGGCCACGACGAACCCGTACACGCGCGCACCCCCGTAGGCACTCGCACGTCCCCGGTGGCGGACCGCGCCCCTCACCCCACCACCTGCCGGAACCCCTCCCTCCGTTCCTCCGCCTCCGCCGCCCCCATCCGGGGCTCGTACACCGCCGACACCCCTCTGCCCGGCACCGCGTCCGCCACGCTCAGTCCCCTGTCGATTCCCAGCCGTGCCACCGCCGCGACGCCTCGCGCCGTCACGTCCGGCACATCGGCCACCTCCACGGGGAGTTGGAGCAGGTCGGCCTGCGCCTGCATCAGCAGGGCCGACCGGGTCAGCCCGCCGTCCACCCGGAGCGCGCCGGGCCGCGCCCCGAGGTCTGTCCCCACCGCGTCCACCAGTTCCGCGACCTGGGCCGCGATGCCCTCGCAGAGGGCCCTGACGAGGTGGCCGGGGGTGGTGTCGAGGCCGAGGCCGGTCAGGGTTCCCCGGGCGTCGGCCCGCCACCACGGGGCGGCCAGACCGGCCAGTGCCGGGACGAAGGTGACGCCCCCCGAGTCCGGCACCGTCGTCCCGATCCGGTCCAGGTCGTGGGCGCCCGCGAGGACGCCGAGGTCGGTGAGCCACCGCACCGCGGAGGCCGCCGTGTAGACCTGCCCGTCCAGGCAGTAGCTCGTACGTCCGCGCAGCCGCCACGCCACGCACCCGACCAGGCCCGTGGTGGAACGCACGGGCCGCGTGCCCGACGAGGCGAGCAGGAAGGCCCCGGTGCCGTACGTGCACTTGGCCTCCCCGAAGCCCGTCGCCCCCTGTGCCAGCAGTGCGGCCTGCTGGTCCACCAGGAGCCCCGTCAGGGGGAGTTCCCCGCCGAAGGCCTTCGTCGTACCGACGCAGCTGTCGGAGTCGACGACCTCCGGCAGACGTTCGCCGCCCAGCCCGAAGACGTCCAGCGCGTCCGGCGACCAGACCGCCCGGTCCAGGTCGAGGAGCTGGGTGCGGCCCGCGGTGGCGGTGTCCGTGACGAAGGCCCCGGTGAGGCGGTGGACCAGCCACGCGTCGCTGGTGGTGACCACTCCGGACCGGGTCAGGCGGCGGCGTATCCACGCCATCTTGGGCGCGGCGAAGTAGGGGTCGAGGGGCAGTCCGGTCCACGCGGTCAGATCGTCTGCGTACGGGGCGAGTTCGCCGCATATGCCGGACGCCCGCCGGTCCTGCCAGACGATCGCCTCCGTCAGCGGTTCTCCCGTCACCGGGTCCCAGGCGAGCACCGTCTCCCCCTGGTTCGCGAGGCCCATGGCCACGACGGGTTCGGCCGCCTCGGCCAGGGCCTGTCGCCCCGCCTCCAGCACCGACGCGTACAGCTCGGCAGGAGCGACCTCGACCCGCCCGCCGGGCAGGTGGCGGGGGCGGACGGCGGCCGTGCCGGAGCCGATCACTCCTCGTTCGGGGCAGACGACCAGGGCCTTGGTGCCGGAGGTCCCCTGGTCGACAGCCAGCACCGGTCCGTCGTTGCGCATCCCCGTACCGCCTCGTCCTGGTCGTCCGTTCGGAAGCCAGCAGCCTGGGACAGTCCCCGCCCCTCAGTCAAGAACTGCCAAAAAACAGTCGCCCACGTCCGAACTCCTCCGTTCTGCGCCCATGAATTACTGGATCGGAATCCTGATTCGTGGTCAACTACACGTCGAACACGATGGGTTGGCCGATGCGTACGCACTGCGAAGGGGGGCCTTCCCGGCCTCCTCCGTACCGCCGAACGCACCAGAGGACCTGCAACGATGCCCAGCGAGGAGTTCCGGCCGGTGTACCACCCGGCGGGCCATGACGCCGAATTACGGTTCGTCGTACAGGAATTACGAGCGGGCCGCTGGGTGGCGATGCGGAACCTGCTCGCGGGTACCGCGGACTGGGCTGCGTGGACCCGTCGCACCCAGGTCCTGGCGGCGGTCGCGGCCGGTACCGACACCGTGCGCGCCTGGCGGAGCGAGGAGCCGCACAGCCTCGCGGCGACCGTGATGCACGCGCGGGTCGCGGTGGAGCGTGCGACCCGCGCCCACCAGAAGGAGCACCCGCAGACCGCCGCGCTGTGGCACGAGGCGTGGGAGGCCTGCCAGGTCTGCGCCCAGCAGGCGCCCGACGACCCGGTGCCGTGGGTGTGCCTGCTGGCCCTGGCCCCGCTCGACCGGGGGCAGCGGATGGCGGACCACCGGCTGCCGCCGCCGGGGCCGATGCTCTTCCCCGGCCCGTGGGGGCTGCTCGCCGAGGTCACCAAGCGCGACCCCGCCAACCGCGAGGCGCACCAGCGCATGCTCCAGTTCGTGTACGCCAGGAACGAGCGGGGCGCCCTCCCCGAAGCCGTCAACTACGCGCACTGGGCGATCGTCTCGGCACCTTCGGGATCTCCCGTGCACACCCTCCCGCTGTACGTGCGCGTGGAGCGCTATCGCCGGGAGCGGGGCCAGGAACGGGCGCTCGACATGCACTGGGTGACGGACGACGCGATCAGGGACGCGCAGTGGGCACTGCGCAACTGGTTCGTTCCGGCCCACCCGGCCGATTCCGCCCGCTCCGCTGATTCCGCCGCCCCCGCGGAGTCCTCGCTGCTCGACCTCAGCCACCTGGCCCACGCCCTGTGGGGCGCCCACCAGTTCCAGGACGCCGCCCGGGTGTTCCGGGCACTCGGGCCCTACTACGCACCGCTGCCCTGGGTGCGCCGCCTGCGTGGCGGACAGGACGACACCACGCACGCGGCGCAGGAGCTCTTCCTGCAGGCCCGCGCCCGGTGCCTCCTCGGCGCGCCCGGTTCGTAACCGCACTCCACGTGCCACCGGGGCGACCCGCATGTGTCCCCCGGGCCCCTCTCCCCTCCGAAGGAATGACCATGTCCCTCTCCCCACCGAAATCGTCCCGCCCGGACGCTGTCGCCCCGCAGGACGAGGAGCAGCGTCTGCGGGAACTCGGCTATCAGCCGGTGCTCGCACGCCGGATGGGCGGCTTCGGCAACTTCGCGATCAGCTTCTCGGTCATCTCCGTGCTGTCCGGCTGCATGACGATGTACGGCTTCGGCCTCGGCACCGGCGGCCCCGCCGTGATGATGTGGGGGTGGATAGGCGTCGGCCTCTTCGTCCTCACGGTCGGCCTGGCGCTCGCCGAGGTGACCAGCGCGTACCCGACGTCCGGTGCGCTCTACTACATGGCCGACCGGCTCGGCGGCCGCAAGTGGGGCTGGTACACCGGCTGGTTGAACCTGCTGGGCCTGCTGGGCGCGATCGCGGGCATCGACTACGGTGCGGCGCTGTTCACCGGCGCGTTCCTGAATCTGCGGTTCGGCTTCGAGCCGACGCCCGGGTCGACGATGCTCATCTTCATGTGCATCCTGCTGCTGCACGCGGTGCTCAACCTGTTCGGCGTGCGGCTGGTCAGCGTGCTCAACTCGATCAGCGTGTGGTGGCACATCGCCGGTGTCACCGTGATCGTCGGCGCGCTGGTGATCGTCCCCGACCACCACCAGTCGGCGGGGTTCGTCTTCACCGAGTTCGTGAACGACACCGGCATCGACAGCCCGGTCTATGTGGCGGCCATCGGCCTGCTGCTGGCGCAGTACACCTTCTCCGGTTACGACGCCTCCGCCCACCTGTCGGAGGAGACCTCGAACGCGTCGGTGACGGCCCCGCGCGGCATCGTGCGCGCCATCTGGGTGTCCTGGATCGCGGGGTTCGCCCTGCTGGCCGGTCTCACCTTCGCCATCCAGGACTACGCGGGCACCGTGGGCAGCGAGACCGGGGTGCCGCCGGCGCAGATCCTGCTGGACGCGCTGGGCGACGGCGGGGCGACGGCGCTGCTGCTCGTGGTGATCGGCGCCCAGCTGTTCTGCGGCAACGCGGAGGTCGCGGCGGCCAGCCGGATGGTGTTCGCGTTCAGCCGCGACAACGCGCTGCCCGGTTCGAAGCTGTGGCGCAGGGTCAGCAGCCGCACCCAGACGCCGGTTCCCGCGGTGTGGCTGTCGGTCGGCATGGCGTGCCTGATCGCCGTGCCGTCGCTGTACTCGGCGACCGCGTACTCCGCGGTCACCGCGATCAACGTCATCGGCATCACGCCCGCGTACGCCATCCCGATCTTCCTGAAGCTGCGTGCGGGCGACCGGTTCGAGCCCGGGCCGTGGAACCTCGGCCGCTGGAGCAAGCCGATCGGCTGGATCGCCGTGTCGTGGGTGGCCGTCGTGACGGTGCTGTTCATGCTGCCGCAGAAGGCGCCGGTGAACTGGGACACGATGAACTACGCGGTGTTCGCGATGGCGGCGGTACTGCTCCTGGCGACGGCGTGGTGGTACGTGGCCCGCGATTCCTACGGGACGCCGTCGGAGGCGGCGTACGGCACCAAGCGCGAGCGGGAGGAGATCGCGGAGGGCATCATCTGACAGGTCTCCGCCTCTTCGCGCCGCGGGGGCGCGGCCGCCGGTCTCCCGGTGGCCGCGCCCCCGCGGTCCGTACGGCGACGGCGTGGGAAACGCGCGCGCCGGACAGCCGGTACGGCCGTTCAGCGCGCGGGGTCGGCAGTGCCGGGCGGGTGCTGCTCGTCGTGGAGGCCGGCCCGGACGCGACGTGAGGGCTGGAAGGCGCAGAGGTCGAGGACGCCGGGCGGATCGGCCGGACCGGGGCCGCCGTCGGCGACCCGGGCGGTGGTGTCCGCGGCGGCGCCGGGGCCGTCGACCTGGCCGGGCCGGACAGGTCGGCCTCCGGCCCTGCGTCCCTCGGCACAGGGCCGGAGGACGACGGCGTCGGCGTGCTCGCAGGCGTCGAGGCAGTTCGATGCGCCGGAACGTCACCATTCCGGCCGGTGCGGTGAGCTGGGCGGTGGCTGGGCTTCCGGACCGGCTGTCTGCACGTCACCGCCGAGCCGCCCGTCCGGGCCTCGCTGGGCGCGGACGTACCTCCGGAGATGGAGGCGCTGATCGCCCGGTCGGCGGCGAAGACGCCGGACGTGGTCCGGGCCTCGCCCGCCTCGGTCAGTCGGCGGGCGGCGCGGTGTACGGGTTCCAGGAGCACCCGCCGACCGTCACCGCCGCAGTCGGAGGCCGGCCGGGCGGCGTCGCGGGGGCAGCTCGTCGCGGAGGGGCCCCGGCGGGCGAGGAGTCCGAGGACGGCGCGTTCCAGGCTGCGGTCCAGTGCCGAATCCGGTTCTTCGGGGCGTCGTCCGCCACGTGACCTGTGCGGCCGGCGGAGAACTCTGTCGCACACCTGGCGCGAACCGCTCGAAAGTCCGCTGCGGGCCGCCGTGTGGGAATACAGTCGGTTCATGAGTCTGACGCCACGATTGATCGTCCCGGATCCCGACACCGCCGCCGCCTACTACCAGAAGGCCATGGGCGCCGAAGAGGTCTTCCGCGCCCAGGACGAGAGCGGCCGCGTGATGGTCGTCGTCCTCCAGGTCGGCGGTTCGCCGCTGTCCCTCTCCCCCGCCGTCACCGACTGGGGCTGGCTCTCGCCCGACGACGTCGGCGGGTCCCCGGTCCTCCTGGAGGCGGAGTTCGACGACCAGGACGCCGTCGCCGCCCGGATGGTCGAAGGCGGCGGCACGGTGGTCGTGCCGGTCGAGAACCGCCCGTACGGCAAACGGGAAGGGCGCCTGCGCGACCCGTTCGGCCACCTGTGGATCGTCACCGGCGACCTGCGCTGACCGCCGGCCCGCATCGACGGCCCCCGGGGCCTTCCGCACCGCGCCTCGCGGCGGCGGGAGGCCCCGGGGGCCGCTTCGGTCACGGCTGCTTCCGTGACCGCCGCGCCCGGATGACGGTCAGCCGGTCCGCACCGGCCACGGCGAAGGCCGGTAGGAGTAGGCCTCGGTGCCCTTGCGCACCCCCTGCTTGATGGCCATCGGCAGCATCAGGTCACGTATCACCCGGGTGATCCACTTGTCGGGGGTCATCACCGCACCCGTCTGCCGGGCCTGCTTCGCCATCGCTTCCACCCTCTCCCGCCGGGACTCCTCGAACGCGGTGAACGCCCGCTGCGGGGTGGGGTGTTCGTACAGGGCGAGGGCGAGTTCGTAGGCGTCCTCCATGCCGAGCGCGGCGCCCGCCCCCAGGTGCGGGGCCACCGCGTGCGCGGCGTCGCCCAGCACCGCGGCGCTGCCCCGGTGCCAGGTCCGCAGGGGCGGCACCTCGTGGACCGGCCAGCGGCCGACCGGCCCGGTGGAGGCGTTCAGGATGCGGCGGACCACGGCGGGGTCGGGACGGTGCCGGTCGGCCAGGGCGGCCACCCAGCGGGCGTCGTCGATCGCGGCGAGCTCGGCGAAGCTGCGTTCGTCCGTCTCCTGGTGGTTCTCGAACCACCACACCTCCCCGGGCGAGACCACCTGGTACCCGAAGAAGCCGCGCAGGCCGAAGACCATGTGGAACCGGCCGTCCACCGGGAGTTCCGAGGCGCCGAGCCGCGCCCTGCCCCCGGAACCGACCACCTCGGTGTAGGCGGGGCGGGGCGCGTCGGGCAGCAGCAGGCGGCGCGTGGTGGAGTTCACGCCGTCGCAGCCGAGCACGAGGTCGGCCTCGGCGTGCGTGTCGTCCTCGAAGCCGAGCCGCCAGTCGCCGTCGTGGTTCTCCGCCAGGGCCACGAGCCGCTTGGCGGTGTGCAGTTTGACCCCGGAGTCGGTGGCCGCCTCGCGCAGGGCGCCGCTGAGTTCGCCGCGCATGATGTTGGTGGTGCGCTCGGGGTTCCGCACGAGTGCCCTGCCCCTGTGGTTGGCGAAGGCGATGGAGCCGGCCGGGACGCCCTGTTCGAGGACCCGGTCGGCCAGGCCCAGGCGCTCCAGCACGGCCCGTCCGTTGGGAGCCAGGTTGAGGAACGAGCCCACGTCCTGCGCCCGGCGCACGTACGCCTCGTACAGATCCACCTCGAAGCCCAGTCTCACCAGGCACACGGACAGCAGTGGGCCGGTGATGCCGGCGCCGATGACGGCGACCCGTCGGCGCGGTGTGCGGTTCTCGTCTCTCATCACGTGCTCCCGATCGTGACCGCCGTGAAGGTCGGGGGCGGTCTGTTCCCTTACGAGGGTTGTTGCCGATCACCGGGCGGTCCCACGCGACCATGTCGTGCTTCTTTCGCCGCGCCCGCGGCAACCGGCTGAGCAGCGCGGTTCACCGTGCGGCACTCCGCTCCGGCCGGACCGGAATCGGGCCCCCGGCCAAGCGGAATCGACGCGGAATCGACCTGGAATCGAGATCGGGCAGGATCGACCCGCCGGGGCGACGGGCGCGTGCCGCGCCGGAGCCGCCGGTCTCGACCAGATGTCCGCACACCGGACGTCCGCACCCAGGGCGTCCGCCCCCCAGACGTCACTCGCCACTTGTCACGGGAAACGGGGTCACGACCATGGCCACGCTCGTTCACACGCAAGAAGTCAAGTTCCTCCGCTGGCCCGTCCAGCGCCACGAGAGGGACCAGCTGCGCGAGGCGGGACTGCCCTGCCTGCTGGTCCTGGAGGGCCAGACGGCACCGCCGAACGACATCTCCCCCACCGAGGACTGGGTGCGCCCCCCGGTCGGCCGCCTCGACCTGGCGGCCCGCGTCCACACGCTGCAACAGCGCACCGGGACCGACTTCATGCCCGCGCTGGACCCGACCGGGGTCCTCTACTACGGCGGCCAGTCGGTGCCCATGTCGGAGGCGCAGAGCGAGATGATGCGATGTTTCCTGGCCGACTTCGGCCATCTCGTACGCCGGGACACGCTGAAGGAGGCCCTGGGCCGCATCAACAACGAGAAGGTCACCAGCAACGCGATCGACCTGCACATCATGCGGCTGCGGCAGCGGTTGGACGGCGTCCGGCTGAGCCTGCGCACGGTCTGGGGGCGCGGCTACATCCTGGAGACAGCCGGCTGACCCGTCCACGCAGGACGCCGGGCGGCGCCGTCCCGTCCGGCCCCGGCACGCGAAGTGTCCGGCCCGTCGTGCTCGGGGCCGGACACTTCGCGCGTACGTCCTCCGGCGCCTGTGGGCGCCCGGGGTTCAGCCCGCCTGCCGGCGTCTGCGCTCGTGCACCTTGCCGCGGAGCTCGTGGAGTTCGGTGAACGGCATGGTGGCGCGGCCCATGAGGTGCGCCGCCCCGGAGGTGCCCGCCGTGCCCGGCTGCTCGCCGATCATCTTCAGCACCAGGCCCACGTGCCCGATCTTCCACTGGAAGTACCCGTTGCCCACGCTGAGCATCGCCTCGACGACCCGGTGGTGGGAACCCGCCTCGACGCCCGCCGCGACGATCTCCTCCAGGTCGGTGCCGGTTCGCTGCAGACCGGCGCGGAAGGCCAGGAACAACGTTCCGGAGCGGCTGGCGCTGCCCAGCACCCGTTCCAGTTCGTGGGCCTGGCTGGACTGGGCGCCGCTGGCCGTGCCGAGGTGCGCCCGGAACTGGGCGAAGTCCTCCAGCGGCAGCCGCTCCAGCGCCATGAGCTGCTCGTGCAGCAGGCGCAGCAGTTCGCAGCACCGGTAGAGCAGGTCGACGGACCGCTCCAGGCCCCCGGTGGTCATCGTGCGGAAGTTGCCCTCGACGGCGGCGAGGTCGCCCAGGATCTGCTTCAGCCACAGTTCGCAGGTCTGGTGGCTGACGATGAAGAACTGCTCCGAGAGGGCGGTGGCGAGGTCGGCCTCGCTCCCGGGCGTGCGCGGCACCTGGAGGGTCAGCAGTTCGTCGAGCTTCAGGTAGGAGGCGTACGTCACCTCCTCGGGCATCACCCCTGCCTCTTCTCGCGGACCAGCTCGACCAGGCGCTCCACCCCGGTGGTGAGCTGCTCGCGGTCGACGCAGAAGGCGATCCGGACCAACCCGGAGGCGGCGCCGCCGGGCACGAGCGGCAGCAGCGTGCCGTCGGGGGCGAACTCGGGCCGGGCGGAGAAGCCGCTGCCGGGCACGACCACGACGTCGTGCCGGTCCATGAGTTCGGCGGCGAACTCCTCGCCGGTCAGGCCGGTGGAGGAGACGTCGGCCATGGCGTACCAGCCGCCGCCGGGCAGGGCGGGCAGCAGTCCCTCCTCGACCAGCGGGGCGAGTGCCGTGTCCCGGTTACCCCGGACGAAGTCGTGGTTGCCCGCGAGGGCTCCCGACGCGTCGAGGGCGGCCAGCCCGGCGTACTGGACGGGCGCGTTGGGCGCGATGATGCAGGACTCCTGGACCGAGCGCATGGCGGCGGCGGTCTCCGGGCGCGACACCGCGACGTATCCGAGCCGGTAGCCGGTCATCGCCGGGCCCTTGGAGAAGGTGAAGACGCTGTTGACCAGGCGCTGGGCGGCGGGCCTGGCACGTTCCAGGGCGGCGATCGAGTGGTGGGGACCGGAGAAGGCGAAGTCCTCGTAGGCCTCGTCGCTGATGATCTGCCAGCCGTGCTGGTCGGCGATCTCGTAGAGGGCCTGTTGCAGCGGGAGGTCGGCGACCGCGCCGGTGGGGTTGGACGGGGTGTTGAGGAGCAGCACCCGGGTGGCGGGGCCGGCCACCCGCCGGATCGACTCGGGGTCGGGGGCGAAGTGTTCGTCGAGCTGGTAGAACACCGGGCGGAATCCGGCGAGCAGGGCCTGTTGCAGGTGTACGGGCCAGTGGATCTCCGGCATCAGGATCTCCGCCCCCGCGTGGACGAGGCTGCGCATCAGCGCGCTGAGCCCCTGGCACGAGCCGGGGGTGACGAAGAGCCGGGCGGGCTCGGTGTCGACGCGGTTCACGGTGTCCAGCTTGCCGGTGAGGCGTTCGCGGAGCTCCGGGAGCCCCTGGACGTCGATGTAGCGGGCGCGGCCGTCGATGACGGCGTCGGCGAACTCCTTGGCGACGGAGTCCGGCGGGCCGAAGGCGGGCTCGCCCACGTGCAGCTTGATCTGGCCGGGGTGTTCGCGTTCGCGTTCGTTGGCGATCCGGAAGGACTCGTACAGCCAGGAGGAGGGGATCGCCGAGGCCGGGGCGAACGACGGTGGGGCTGTCTGCGTCATCTGGGTCTTGCCTTTCCGCTGGGGGCAGGTGGGGCGGGGCAGGGGGCGGGGCCCGCCCGTGCGGGCGGGCGATGCTCCGGAGGCGGGGCTCGGGTGGTGCTCCGCGGGTACGGCTCAGGCCGCGCGGCCGCCGTCGACGGACACCAGGGAGCCGGTGACCCAGGACGAGGAGCCGGGGTCGACGAGGTGGCACACCCAGGCCGCCACCTCCGCGGCCAGGCCGAACCGCCCCAGCGGGGTGCCGGACACGATCCTCTCGCGCAGGGCGTCCGCGCCCTCGCCGGCCGCCAGGTCCCACAGGCCGGTGTCGACCGGGCCGGGCAGCACCGCGTTCACCCGGACCTCGGGGGCGAGTTCCACGGCGAGCGACCTGGTCAGGGAGTTCAGGGCGGCCTTGCTGGCCCCGTAGAAGGACCGGTTGGGCATGGCCAGCACGCCGCCGACGGAGGACACGTTGACCACGCAGCCCCGGCTGGCGCGCAACGCGGGAAGCAGCGCCCGGATCAGCAGGGCGGGGGCCACCAGGTTGGTGTCGACCATGCCGCGCAGGTCCGCCTCGGCGGCGTCCTCCAGGCGGTCGAAGACGGCGTGCCCGGCGTTGTTGACCAGCGCGTCGACGCCGCCGAGCACGTCCCGGGCCCGGTCCGCGATCCGGGCGGCGGCGTCGGGGGCCGTGACGTCCACGGCGTACGGCACGGCGGTGCCGGGTCCTTCGGCCTGGGCCTTCGCGGTCACCTCGGCCAGCCGGTCGGCCCGGCGGCCGACCGCCAGGACGTCGGCGCCGAGCCCGGCGGCGCGGGCGACCACGGCTGCCCCGATGCCCGAGCCGCCGCCGGTGACGACCAGGCGCAGGCCCGCCCAGGAGTCACCGCCGCGCTCCGTGTCCCTGCCCGTTTCATCCATGGGACTCGTGCGACTCAGGGAACCCATGGGGCTCGTACGGCTCGGGGGAATCGTGCGTCTCATGCGCCGGACCGCCTCCGTTCGCGTGGATGGGGATCGCAGGTGGGCGTGGCGGTACCCGCCGTGCCAGGCCCGCCAGCAGGAGCGCCGGGTCGTCGAAGACGTGGAAGTGGGCTCCGGGTCTGATGTCGACGCTCGCGTTCCCGGTGGTGAGGCGGGCCCAGTGGCGTGCGGCCAGGACCGGCACCAGGGGGTCTCCGCGGGCCACGCAGACGTGCACGTCGCAGTCGAGCGACACCGGGTCGGGGCAGCCGAGGTAGCGCTCGTGGGCGGCGATGTCGGCGCGCATCGCGGGCAGCACCAGGTCACGGATCTCGGTCTCCGCCGCGAGGTCGGGGTCGATGCCGCCGAGGGCGACCAGGCGCTCCCACAACTCCCCGTCGGACAGCAGGTGGTCGCCGCGCGGGGGCCGGGCCGGATCGCCGGGGGCCCAGGCGCTGGACGCGACCAGCAGGGTGACGTCGAGGCCCGCCGCGGGGCTCCGGCGGGCCACCTCGCAGGCGACCGCGGAGCCGAAGCTGTGGCCGAAGAGGACCAGGCGCGCGGGCGGCAGCCGGGCCAGCCCGGTGACGATCTCCTCGGCGATCGCGCCGACGTCCTCGCGCGCGGGCTCCGCCAGCCGGTCGCCGTGCCCCGGGTACTGCGCGACGCACAGGTCCACCGCCGTGCCGGGAAACGCGGCGGGCAGCGCGGTGCGCCAGCCGGTGAAACTCTCCGCGCGGCCGCCGGAGTGCGGCAGCACGAGGAGCCGGAGGCCGGGACCCGCGGTGCCGGTCACCGTACGTACGGTTCCACGGTGCACACCCATTCCCCATCTCCCCTTCTTCGTCGTCGAGTTGAGAATCACACGCCCGGCGGGGGCCGCCGCCGAATCCGTCAGCATTCATTCAGCGCCGTCTCGGGGGCGGCCCCGGGGGGCGACGATCGGGGCGCGAAGTCCCCCTGCCGGCCGGATGTCCGTGCCGGGCGCCCGTACCCCGGTGTCCGCGTCCGGCCGCTCCCGCACGGGCCCGGTCCGCCGGGCCGAAAGGAGTCTCCCGGTGGTCTCCTCCCACCACGCCGCCGCCTTCGACGGCCCGTACGACGACACCTCCTGGGCGGCTCTCGACCTCGCCGACCCGGCCGCCTTCGTCGAGAACGACCCGTACGCCTACTGGGACCGGATGCGCCGCAGCGAGCCCGTGCGCCGTCACCCCCCGGTGGGCGGCCGCCCCGGCTTCTGGGCGGTGGCCAGGCACCGGGACGTACAGGACTGCTACAAGGACGCGGCCCGGCTCGGCTCGGCCCGGGGGACGGTGCTGGACGTCCTGCTGCGCGGCACCGACTCGGCGGGCGGGCGGATGCTGGCGGTGACGGACCGCCCCCGCCACCGCGAGCTGCGCCGGGTGATGCTGCGCGCCTTCTCACCGAGGGTGCTGCGGTACGTGGAGGAGGCGGTACGGCAGCGGGCGGACGCCCTGGTGGCCGCCGTGGTCGGCGCGGGCGAGGCCGACGCCGCGCGCGACATCGCCGAGCACCTGCCGCTGAACACCGTGTGCGACCTGCTCGAACTGCCTGCCGCCGACCGGCCGTCGCTGCTGGAGTGGAACAAGCGGGCGCTGTCCTCGGAGAGCGCGCAGGACGACCCGTTCGACGCGCTGGAGGCACGCAACGAGATCCTGTCGTACTTCGTGGACGTGGTGCGCGAGCGGCGGCGCCGGCCCGGCGAGGACGTGATCAGCATGATCGCCGGGGCGCGGGTCCAGGGCGAGACCATGACGGAGGACGACCTCGCCCTGAACTGCTACAGCCTCATCCTCGGGGGCGACGAGTCGACCCGGGTGACCACGATCGGCGCCCTGCACGCGCTGGGCGTCCACGAGGAGCAGTGGCGTCGGCTGCGCACCGGGGAGGCGGCGGTGCACACCGCGGTGGAGGAGGTGCTGCGCTGGGTCACCCCGGCCATGCACTTCGCCCGGACGGCCACCGTCGACCTGCGGATCGGGGACGCCGAGGTGGCGGCGGGCGACATCGTCACCCTGTGGAACATCTCGGCCAACAACGACCCCGAGGTCTTCGAGGAGCCCCGCCGCTTCGACGTGGGCCGGCAGCACAACCCGCACCTCGCGCTCGGGCACGGCCCGCACTTCTGCCTGGGGGCCTTCCTCGGCCGGCTGGAGCTGTCCGCGGTGCTGGAGTCGCTGGTCCGGCGGGTGGACCGGATCGAGGTCCTGGCGGAACCGCCGCGCGTCTACTCCAACTTCCTGTTCGGGCACAGCGCGCTGCGCCTGCGGCTGGACTGACGGCGCGGTGCGGAGCGGGTGCCGCCGCACCGGCGCGGGCCGCCCGGGGCCCGCGCCGGTGCGGCCCGGTTCACGCGGGCGACAGCAGGCCGCCCAGCTCCGCCATGGTGGGCCGCTCGAAGACCGCCCGCACCGGCAGGTTCATCCCCCACTCCTCCCGGACGGCCTTGGCGAGCCGCACCGCGAGGACCGAATGGCCGCCCCGGTCGAAGAAGTTGTCGTCCGGCGCGACCTCGGGCACCTCCAGCACCCTGGCGGCCAGCGCGCACAGAGCGGCCACCGGGTCGGACAGGTCGACGGCCCGGCCGGCCGACGCCCCGGCCCCCTCCGAGGCCCCGGACTCCCCCGCGCGCCGCGCCGCGGCGGCGCGCTGCTCCAGGGCCCGACGGTCGATCTTCCCGTTGCTGGTCATCGGCAGGGACGCCACCACCTCGATTCGCGAGGGCACCATGTGCGCGGGCAGCCGCGCGGCGAGCAGGCCGCGCAGTTCCTCCGCGAGCCCGGGGCCGCCGCCCGCCGGGTCCGTGCCGGACACCACGAAGGCCACCAGGCGCGCCGAGTCCACCTCGCCGGTGACGACGACCGCCCCGAGCCGGACCCCCGGGCAGGACTCCAGCGCGGCCTCCACCTCGCCCAGTTCGACCCTGAAGCCCCGCAGTTTGACCTGGCGGTCGGCGCGGCCGGTGAAGTGGAGCGGGCCGTCCTTGTCCAGGTAGCCGAGGTCGCCGGAGCGGTACATGCGGCTGCCGGGTACGCCGTACGGGTCCGCGACGAACCGTTCGGCGGTCAGGGCGGGCCGGTTGAGGTAGCCGAGCGCCTCGCCCTCGCCGACCAGGTACAGCTCGCCCTCCTCGCCGTACTGGCAGGGCTGGAGGGCGACGTCCAGGACCCGGACCTCGTTGCCCGGCCAGGGCTCCCCGATGCTGACCGGTTCGCCGGGGCGCACCGGGCCCGCCATGGTCACGCCCACGGTCATCTCCGTGGGCCCGTATCCGTTGAACATGCGCCGGCCCGGCGCCCAGCGGGCCACCAGCGCCTGGGTGCAGGAGTCCCCGGTGGACAGCACCACGCCGCCGGGCAGCACGCCGTCCGGGTCGGTGGCGGTGAGCGCGACCGGGGGCAGTACCGCGTGGCTGATCCGCCGGTCGATCAGGGTGCGGCGCAGCTCCTCGCCGGGCAGCACCGCGCGGTCGTCGGTGAGCACCAGGGTGGCCCCGGACAGCAGGGCCAGCGTCAGGTCCCAGAACCCGGCGTCGAAATTGAACGAGGCCCACTGGAGCACCCGGTCGCCGGGGCCCGGGGCGATCCAGTGCTGCTGCGCCTCGGCGAGCGCCGCCATGCCGGCGTGCGGGATCACCACGCCCTTGGGGACGCCGGTGGACCCGGAGGTGTAGATGACGTACGCGGTGTCATCGGCCCGCAGCGGACGCCGCCGCTCCTCGTCGGTGACCGGCCCGGCGGGGCGGTCACCGGCGTCCGGGGCGGCGGGGCCGGGGGTGTCCGGACCGGTGATGTCGAGGGTGTCCGGACCGGTGACGTCGACCGGCACGGGGCCCGTGTGCAGCAGCGTCCGCAGCCCCGAGTCGGCCGCCATGTGGCGCAGCAGCGCGGGCGGGTATCCGGGGTCCAGGGGTACGTAGCCGGCTCCGGCGGTCGTCACGGCGAGCGCCGCCACCACCTGGTCGGGGCCGCGGGGCACGGAGATCCCGACGAGGTCGCCGGGGCCCAGGCCGTGCGCGATCAGCCGTCGGGCCAGCCCGTTCACCCGGTCGCCGAGTTGCGCGTACGTCAGAGCGGTGTGCTCGCCCTCGACGGCGGGCAGGTCCGCGTGTCTCGCCGCGGCCCGCTCGAAGAGGACGGGAAGGGTCTCGGCGGACGACGCCGCCGGGGTGTGCGGGCGCACGTCCGGCCAGACCTCCTCGACGTACGCACGCGCGCGGGCCCGGGAGGTCGCGGGCAGTTCCACCGGCCACCCGGCGGGGACCGGCAGCCGGGCGGGCCACAGCGACCGCTGGCCGCGCTGGTTGCACAGGACCAGGTAGCTCTCGTCCGGGTCTTCGAAGGGGTTGGCTGGCATCGAGCGACCTCCCGTGTGACGGTGCCGCTGGACGGGTCCGGCGCCCTGCGGGGGCGCCGCGCGCGACACAGGTGCCCTCACCCTGACCCGGCCGGGGGCGGTGTCCGCCCGGCAGGAAAGGACCCTGACGGTCCTCTCAGGTTTCTTTCAGCGACGGCGGCGCGGGCGGCAGCCGTCGTTACGTTGCCGGACGTGACAGTCACCGAGATCCGCCCGTCCGTGGGCCAGACGCTGCTGTGGTTCCTCGACCGCTACCGGGGCGAGGAGGGCGCGCTCAACTGCCCGGTGCTGTGCAGGCTGCGCGGTCCGCTCGACCGCGGCCGGCTCCGGGAGGCCGTCGATACCGTGCTCGGCCGGCACGAGGCGCTGCGCACCACCTTCACCGGCGGCGGCCGCCGCCTCAAGGCACTCGTGCACCCGACGGCGACGGCGGAGATCCGCGAGGTCGACCTGACCGGCGACCCGGACCCCGGGGCGCGCGCCGACCGGGAGGTGGCCGCCGAGCTGGGCACCCGGATCGACGCCGGGGTGAACGCCGTCCGCGTCACCCTGTGGCGGCTCGCCGACGACCACCACGTGCTCTGCCTCAACATGCACCACATGGTCACCGACTCGTGGTCCTGCAACGTGATCTTCGAGGACCTGTGCGCCGCGCTGGAGGGGAAGGACTCGGGGGAGGCCACCGCGTACTCCCGGTTCGCCGAGGAGCAGCGCGAGACGCTGGCCGGGCCCTCGGGGAAGCGGCTGAGCGCCTTCTGGGGCGAGCGGCTGAAGGAGGTGACGCTGCCTCCGCTGCCGATCCGGCCCGCCACCGCGGGCGCGCCGCGCGACACCCGTCTCGTCCAGGACGTGCTGGACGCGCCGACGGTGGCCGCGCTGGACGCGCTGGCGAAGCGGGAGCGCTCCACGATGTTCGTGGCGCTGCTCACCGCGTACTACCGGGCGCTGAAGTCGGTCAGCGGCGCCGAGGACCTGGCGGTGGCCACGCTGTTCGCCAACCGCGGTGCCGAGCACCGGCGCACCGTGGGGTTCCTGGCCAACATGGTGCTGCTGCGGACCCGGCTGACGGGGGACGACTTCGCCGCGCACCTGCGGGCCACGCACAGCACGGTGATGGAGGCGTTCGTCCACCAGGCGCTGCCGTTCCAGATGCTGCCGATCAACCTGGGGGGCACCGACCGGCGGCTGGACGACGTGGTGTTCCAGATGATGGCGGACCCGGTGTACTCCACCCGGGCCGGCGGTCTCGACATCGACGTGCTGGTGCCGGACGACGTCGCGACCCGCTTCGAGCTGGAGCTGGTCGCCGTGCCGGACCGGGACACGGTGCGGGTGCTGCTGTTCTACAACCCCGACCGGTTCGAGCCGGAGTTCGCCGGGTCGCTGCTCGCTTCGTACGTCGACATCTGCACGACCGCCGCCCGCGGCGCGGCGCCCCACACCGACCAGGCCGGGGCCCGTCCCCTGCCGCGCACGGGAGGCCACGATGACCAGTGAGGTGACGGCGGGACGCGTGCTGTCCGCCGAGGAGATCCGCAGCGCCGTCGCCGAGCGGCTGGAACTGCCCGCCGCGGAGATCGGCTTCGAGGAGGACCTGGTCACCCTCGGCCTGGACTCCCTCGGGATGATGAACCTGGCGGCCTCCTGGCAGGAGGCCGGTGTGGAGGTGACGTTCGGCGACCTGGTGGAGGAACCCACCGTGCGCGCCTGGGCGGCGCTGCTGTCCGGCACCGACGACGGCGCCGGCCCGCGTCCGGAGGCCGGGCCGGAGGCGGCCGCCGAGGCGGAGGCGTTCCCGCTGGCCCCGATGCAGCACGCCTACTGGTCGGGCCGGCAGCCGGGGATGCCGCTGGGCTGCGGGTCGCACTTCTACTTCGAGTTCGAGGTCGTCGCCGACGTGGCGCGCTGGGACGGCGCGGTGGCCGCGCTGCGCCGCAGGCACCCGATGCTGCGGGCGGCGGTCGGCCCGGACGGCGAGCAGCGGATCCTGCCGGAGTGCCGGGGCCTGGACGAGGTCGTGGACCTGCGCGGCCCGGCCGAAGCGGAGCGCGGGCAGCGGCTCGCGGACCTGCGCGAGACCCTCTCCCACCAGACCCTGCCGGTCGGCGAGGGCCGCGGCCTGGACGTCCGGCTGGCGCTGCTGCCCGCCGGAAGGGGCAGGCTCTTCCTCGACATCGACATGCTCGTCTGCGACGCGTCCAGCTTCCGGATCGTCGTCGGCGACCTGGCCCGCCTGTACGAGGACCCGGGCGCCGCCCCCGCGCAGCCCGGCCTGACCTTCTCCCGCTACCGCCGGCTGGTCGACGAGGGCGGCCCGCGGCCCCGCCCGGCGGACCTGGCGTACTGGCAGGACCGCGTCGACGAGCTCCCCGAGGCGCCCCGGCTGCCGCTGGCCGCGCCGCCGGAGCGGATCGAGCGGGTGCGCACGGTGCGCCGGCACGCCTGGCTGGCCCCGGAGACGTACGAGAGGTTCGCCCAGCACGCGCGCAGCAACGGGCTGACCGTGTCGATGGCGGTCGCCGCCGCCTACGCGGACGTCCTGGCCGCGTGGAGCGAGGAGACGGACTTCCTGCTCAACCTGCCGGTGCTCAACCGGATTCCGGTGCACCCCGAAGTGGGCCGGGTCGTCGGCGACTTCACCGACCTCCTGCTGCTGCGGGTGGCGCCGGACGCGCGCCGCACCTTCGCGGAGCGTGCGCACGCGGTGCAGGAGCAGTACCGGCGGGACGCCGCGCACGCCGCTTACGGCGGCACGTCCGTCCTGCGCGACCTGGCCAGGACGCCCGCCGGGGCGAACCGGCGGGCGGGCGTGGTGTTCACGAGCGCGCTGAGCCTGGGCGAGCTGTTCGACGGGGCGACCCGCGCGGTGCTCGGCGCTCCGGTGTGGATGAGTTCGCAGACCTCGGGCGTGTGGATCGACCTCCAGCTGATCGAGCACGACGGCGGAATGCTGATCAACTGGGAGACCACGGAGAACCTGTTCGAGGACGGGGTCCCCGAGGCGATGTTCGAGGCCTTCGTCAACCGGGTGCGGCTGCTGGCCTCGCAGCCCAGCGCCTGGTGGGAGGCGTTGCCGGTGCGCCCGCCCGCACCGCAGCTCCAGGCCCGCCGCGCCGCCAACGCCACGCGTGCGGAGCTGCCGCGCCGGACGCTGCACGAGGAGTTCTTCCGGCGGGCGGCCGAGCGCGGCGGGGCTCCGGCGGCGCTCTGGGGCGAAGGAGAGGCCCTGACGTACGGCGAACTCGCCCGTCGGGCGCTGCGGTTGGCGCACGTCCTGCGCACCACGGGGGTCACCGCGGGCGACCGGGTCGTGATCACCCTGCCCAAGGGCGTCGAGCAGGTGGTGGCGGTGCTGGCGGTGCACGCGCTGGGCGCGGCGTACGTGCCGGTGGGCACCGAGCAGCCCGAGGCCAGGCGGCGCACCGTGGAGACGCTGTCGGGGGCGCGGTGCGCGGTGGTCCGCGACACCGGTGAGGGCCCGATTCCGTATGTGGACGTACGGTGCTGCACCGCTCCCGAGGTGCCGCTCCTGGAGCGGCCGGCGGACGTCTCGCCCGACGACCCGGCGTATGTGATCTTCACCTCCGGGTCGACCGGCGAGCCCAAGGGCGTGGAGCAGACGCACGCGGCGGCCCTCAACACCGTGGCCGCGCTGAACGCGCGCTACCGGGTGGGCCCCGGCGACCGCACCCTGTGCCTGTCGGCGCTCGACTTCGACCTCTCGGTGTACGACGTCTTCGGCCCGCTCACCTCCGGAGGCGCGCTGGTCCTGGTCGACGACGAGGAGCGGCGCTCCCCCGAGGTGTGGTTGCGCAGAGCGGCCCAGCACCGGGCGACTGTGCTGAACTGCGTGCCGGCGCTGCTCGACATGGCGCTGACCACCGCCGCCCAGCGGACCGGGCCGGACCGGTGGCCGTTCCGGCTGCAGCTCCTGGGCGGCGACTGGGCGGGGCTCGACCTGCCGGGCCGGGTGCACGCGCTGCGCCCGGACAGCGTGTTCGTGGTGCTGGGCGGGACGACGGAGACCGCGATCCACTCGACGGTCCAGGAGGTCGCGGAGGTGGATCCGGCCTGGCCCTCGATCCCGTACAACGTACCGCTGCCCAACCAGCTCTGCCGGGTCGTCGACGAGCACGGCCGGGACCGCCCGGACTGGGTGGCGGGCGAGCTGTGGATCGGCGGGGCCGGGGTGGCCCGGGGGTACGTGGGCGCGCCGGAGCTGACCGCCGCGAAGTTCGTGGCGGCGGACGGGGTGCGCTGGTACCGCACCGGCGACCGGGCCCGTTACCGGCCCGGGGCGGTGATCGAGTTCCTCGGCCGGGCGGACCTCCAGGTCAAGGTGAACGGCTACCGGATCGAACTGGGCGAGGTGGAACGGGCGCTGGCCCTGCACCCCGGGGTGCAGGGCGTGGTGGTGACACCGCTGGCCGGGCACGGCGGCGCGCTGTACGCGCTGCTCGCTCCGGACACCGTGGACACCGAGGAGGTGCTGGCGACCGCCGCCCGGCAGGTGCCCGCGTACATGGTGCCCGCGCGGGCGGTGGCCGTCGACGCCCTGCCGCTGAGCCGCAATGGCAAGGTGGACCGTGCGCGGGCGGGGCGGCTGCTGGCCGCCGCGTTGACCGCGCACAGGTCGGACGGCGCGGCGGACGCCCCCCGCGGCGGGGCGGAGGAGACGGTCGCGGCGCTGTGGGCGGAGCTGCTGGGGTCCGGGCCGCTCGGCCGGAACACCAACTTCTTCCACATCGGCGGCGACAGCCTCCAGGCCGCCCGTCTGCTGGCGGCGCTGCGCAGGCAGGGGTACGAGGCCAGGCTCGGCGACCTGTTCACCCGTCCCACGGTGGGCGGCTTCGCCGGGACGCTGACCCGCACCGGGGCGCGGGCCCCCGACACGGTCCCGGCCGACCCCGCCCGCCGGCACGAGCCGTTCCCGCTCACCGACGTGCAGCGCGCCTACTGGCTCGGCCGCGATCCCGACTTCGCGCTGGGCGGCGTGGCCTCGTACTGGTACTGGGAGTTCGCCGGCGACCGGGTCGACCTGGGCCGGCTGGAGGCCGCCTGGAACGCGCTGGTGCGGCGGCACGAGATGATGCGCGCCGTGCTCGACGGCGAGGGCGGCCAGCGCATCCTGCCCGAGGTGCCGCACTACCGCTTCGACGTCACCCGTACCACCGCGGCCGACCACGAGCAGGCGGTCGCCGCACTCGGGGACGCCATGGCCCAGCAGGTGCTGGACGTCACGTCCTGGCCGCTGTTCGACGTGCGCGCCGTGCAGCGGGAGGACGGGCGCACGGTGTTCGGGGTGGGCTTCGACTACGTGGTGCTCGACGCGCTGTCGATCATGACCATCTTCACCGAGCTGAACGCGCTGTACGCCGAACCGGACCTGCGCCTGCCGGAGCTGGAGCTGTCGTTCCGCGACTACCTGCTGACCCGGCGGACCGACCCGGCGGCGCGGGCGCGCGACGAGGCGTACTGGCTGAAGGCGATCGAGGAGCTGCCCGCGGCCCCGGCGCTGCCCACCGCCCTCGACCCGGAGCACATCGCCCGGCCGCGCTTCGTGCGGGAGGAGTTCGGCATCGACGCGGCGACCTGGGCGAAACTCCGCCGTCGTACCACCGACGAGGGACTGACCCCGTCGGCCGTGGTCGCGGCGGCCTTCGCCGAGGTGCTGGCGGCGTGGAGCGCGGAGACCTCGCTGACGCTCAACCTGACGGTCTTCGACCGGCAGGACGTGCACCCCCAGGTGAACCAGGTGGTCGGTGACTTCACCTCGCTGCTGCTGCTCGGACACCACAGCCGGCCCGACGGTTCCTGGACCGAGACCGTGCGCCGGTTGCAGGGGCAGATCTGGGAGGGCATCGAGCACCGCGACGTCTCCACCACCTGGGTGCTGCAGCAGCTGGCCCGGCGCACCGGGGGCGGGCAGATGCTGATGCCGGTGGTGTTCACCTCCACGCTCGGGGTGAGCGCGGACTTCAAGGACCTCACCTTCGGCTTCGGCGAACTGCGGCGCGGCCTCTCGCAGAGCCCGCAGGTCGCCCTGGACTGCCAGGTGGTGGAACGGGACGGCGGGCTCGCCGTCAACTGGGACCACGTCGAGGGCCTCTACAGCCCCGGGGTGGTCCCGGCGGCCCTGGAGGCGATGCGCCGGCTGCTGGTCGCGCTGGCCGACAGCGACTGGTCGCGGCCGGCCCCGCCGATCGCCCTGCCCGAGGGGCAGGCGCGGGTCCGTGCCGAGGCGAACGACACCGCCGCGCACCTCCCCGCCCGGACCCTGCACGCGCCGGTCTTCGAGGCCGCCCGGCGCACCCCGGACGCCGTCGCGGTGCGCACGGAGTCCGGCGCGGCGGTGACGTACGCCGAGCTGACCGGGCGCGCCCTCGCCGTGGCCGGGCACCTGGTGGCCCTCGGGGCACGGCCCGGCGAGACCGTCGTGGTGTCGCTGCCCAAGGGGCCCGCACAAGTGGACGCGGTTCTGGGAGTGCTGGCCGCGGGCTGTGCGTACGTGCCGGTCGGGGTCGGGCAGCCGGCCGCGCGCCGCAACCGGATCGTGCGGTCGGCGGGGGCGCGCCTGGCGCTGGTCGCGGACGCCGCCCCGGGCGGCGACTGGGACGAGGCGGTGCGCAGGGTGCCGGTCGCCGAGGCGTCGTCGGCCGCTCCCCTCGCGGAGCCCGTGCCGGTCGACCCCGGGCAGCTCGCGTACGTCATCTACACCTCGGGCTCCACCGGCGAGCCGAAGGGCGTGGAGATCACCCACGCGGCCGCCGCCAACACCGTCGACGACGTCAACTCCCGCTACGGCGTGGGGCCCGGCGACGTGGCCCTCCAGGTCTCGGCGCTCGACTTCGACCTGTCCGTCTACGACCTGTTCGGGCTGCTCGCGGCGGGCGGCACCGTGGTCACCCTCACCGAGGACGTCCGGCGCGAGGCCGCCGTCTGGGCGTCTCTCGCCGTCGAGCACGGGGTCACCGTCTGGAACACGGTGCCCACCCTGCTCGACATGCTGCTGGTGGCCTGCGAGTCGGGGCCGGGTCTGCCCGCGCTGCGGGTGGCGATCGTCTCCGGCGACTGGGTCGGACTGGACCTGTACGACCGGCTGCGGGCCTGCGCCCCGAACGCCCTGCTCGTCGCCATGGGCGGCGCCACCGAGGCCGCGATCTGGTCGAACGCCCACGACGTGACCGCCGTCGACCCCGCCTGGGTGTCGGTCCCGTACGGCAGGCCGCTGGCCAACCAGCGCTTCCGGGTGGTCGACCCGCACGGCCGCGACCGGCCCGACTTCGTGCCGGGCGAGCTGTGGATCGGGGGCGCGGGGGTCGCGCTCGGATACCGGGGGGACCCGGAGCGCACCGCCGCGTCCTTCGTGACGGCCGGGGGCGAGCGGTGGTACCGCACCGGCGACCTGGGCCGCTATCACCCCTCGGGGGTCCTGGAGTTCCTGGGCCGGCGCGACCACCAGGTGAAGGTGCGCGGGCACCGCATCGAACTCGGCGAGATCGAGACCCGGCTGCGCGAACTGCCCGCCGTGGCACGCGCGGTGGCGTGGGTGGACGGCAGCGCCGGGGTGCGCCGCCTGGCGGCGGTCGTCACCTGCGAGCCGGGCGCGGCCCCCGCGCCGGCCCCGGCGGACCTGCTGGCCGCACTGGCCGCGCACCTGCCCGCCCACATGATCCCCGAGCACCTCACCGTCGTCGACGCGCTGCCGCTGAACGCGAACGCCAAGGTGGACCGCGCCGCCGTCGCCGAGCTGTACGGGCTGCGCCACGCGACGGCGGAGCCACCGGCCGACGACCGGCCGCAGGGCGACACCGAGCACGCGGTGGCCGAGGTGTGGGCGGAGCTGCTGGACGCCCCCGGCGTCGGCCGCAGCGCCGACTTCTTCGGCCTGGGCGGCGACAGCCTCACCGCCACCCGCGTCGTCCAGCAGTTCGCCAAGCGCTTCGGCGTGGAGCTCTCGCTGCGCCAGCTCTTCAACCACCCGACCGTCGCCCGGATCTCCGCCGTCATCGACGCCGAGATCTCCGGCAGCCACCCGCACCACGCGTCCGCCCGACTGGAAGAAGGTGTCCTGTGACCGCCGCCGACATCATCAGCGAACTCGAACAGGCCGGACTGCACCTGTGGGAGGACGAGGGCAGGCTCCGCTTCCGGGGCCCGGAGGGGGCGATGACCCCGGAGCGCCGCGCCCTGCTCACCGGCAGCCGGGACGACGTACTGCGGGAACTGCGCGAGCGCGCCCCGCAGCGGGTGCAGCCCGACCCGGACGCCGCCCACGAGCCGTTCCCGCTCACCGAGGTCCAGTCCGCCTACCTGCTGGGCCGCCGGGGCGCCTTCGAGTACGGCTCGGTGCCCTGTCACGCGTACGGCGAGCTGGAGTTCCCGGCGCTCGACCGGGAGAGGCTGCTGCGGGCCTGGCAGCGGGTGGTGGACCGGCACGAGATGCTGCGCGTGGTCATCGACTACGACGGCTTCCAGCGGGTGCTGAAGGACCCGCCCGCCCCGGTCATCGGCTGGCACGACGCGGCCGGGCTGCCGCCGGCGGCGGGCGAGCAGACGCTGCGCGAGGTCCGCGGCAGGCTCTCCGCGGAGTCCAAGGACGTCACCGAGTGCCCGCTGTACTCGCTGGAGGTCACCGCGCTCGCCGACCGGGCCGTCCTGCACTTCTCCATCGACTTCCTGATCGCCGACTACGTCAGCATCTACCGGCTGCTGGACGAGTTCGGCACGTTCTACGAGGACCCCGACGCCGCCCTCAAGGCCCCCGGCATCTCCTTCCGCGACTACCTGCGGGCGGAGCGCGCGGTGCGCCAGGGGCCCGCGTACGAGCGCGACCGCGACTACTGGACGGCCCGCCTGGACAGCCTGCCGCCCGCCCCCGAGCTGCCGCTGGTCGAGAAGCCCAGCCGGCAGGGCGCGGCCGGTTTCACCCGCCGCGAGCTGCGTCTCGAGCCCGCCCTGTGGTCGGCGCTCAAGGCCCGTGCCGGGGAGCAGCGGATCTCGGCGTCGACGGCGGTGATGGCCGCGTACGCCGAGGTGATCGGCCGGTGGAGCCGCAGCCCCCGCTTCACCCTGGACGTGACGGTGCTCAGCAGGCTGCCGCTGCACCCGGACGTGGGCGAGATCGTCGGCGATTTCACCTCCGTGGAGCTGCTGGCGGTGGACGGCGGTTGCGCCGACACGTTCGCGGGGCGGGCCCGGCGGGCGGGCGAGCAGCTTTTCGAGGACCTCGACCATCGGCTGTTCTCCGGTGTGGAGGTGCTGCGCGAGCTGACCCGCCGCCGGGGGCAGCAGGGTTCGATGATGCCGGTGGTGTTCACCAGCGCCATCGGGCTGTCCGACGGGCTCGCCCCGCAGGGCATGATGCGCGCACAGATCAGCAACGGCATCAGCCAGACGCCGCAGGTGTGGGTGGACTGCCAGGCGATGGAGGCGGGCGGGGCGCTGCTCGTCAACTGGGACGTACGGGACGACACCGTGCCCCAGCCGGTGCTGGACGACATGTTCGCCGCGTTCGGCGACCTGCTGCACCGGCTCGCCGAGGGGGCCGGGGCGTGGGACGGCGACCCGCTCGCGCTTCCCGCGCACCAGGCCGAACGGCGTGCCGCGGCCAATGACACCGCCCGGCCGGTGAGTGACGCGCTGCTGCACCGGGCCCTGCTCGACCAGGCCTGGCGGCGTCCCGGGGCGACGGCGGTCGTCGACCACCGCGGGAGCGTGGACTACGCGACGCTCACCGCTCGCGCCGCCGCGGTCGCCGCCGCGCTCGTCGCCCGGGGCCACCGGCCGCACCAGCGGGTCGCGGTGGTGCTGGAGAAGGGCTGGGAGCAGATCGCCGGGGCGCTCGGGGTGCTGCTGGCCGGGGGCGTGTACGTCCCCGTCGAGGCGAGCCAGCCCGACGTCCGGCGCAACGGGATCCTCGCGTCGGCCGGGATCGGCCTGGTGCTCTCGCACAGCACCGCCGGTCTCGCGCTGCCCGACGGTGTCGAACGCGTCGACGTGGACCGGCTGGACGCGTCCGCAGCCGAGTTCACCGAGGTGCCGGCCGCTCCGGGCGACAGCGCGTACGTCATCTTCACGTCGGGCTCGACGGGTGAGCCCAAGGGCGTGGAGATCAGTCACCGGGCGGCGGTGAACACCCTGGACGACGTCTGCCGGAGGTTCGGCGTCGGCGAGGAGGACGTCGCGCTGGGTCTTTCGAGTCTGGGCTTCGACCTGTCGGTGTTCGACGTGTTCGGCGTCCTGGGGCGGGGCGGCACGCTGGTGCTGCCCGATCCGGAGCGGCGCAGCGACCCCTCGCACTGGGCGGAGCTGATCGCCGGGCACGGCGTGACCGTGCTCAACACGGTGCCCGCCCAGATGATGCTGCTCGAGGAGTACCTGCGCGGCGACGGCCGCGACTGCCCGAGCGTGCGGCTCGGCATGATGTCGGGCGACTGGATACCCGTGACGCTCCCCGACGCGGTGCGCCGGCGCCTCCCCCGGGTCGAGCTGTTCAGCCTGGGCGGGGCGACCGAGGCGGCGATCTGGTCGATCTTCCACCCGATCGGCGAGGTCGACACCGCCGCGCCCAGCATTCCGTACGGCACTCCGCTGGAGAACCAGCGCTTCCACGTGCTCGACGCGTTCCTGCGGCCCAGCCCCGACCTGGTGGTGGGCGACCTGTACATCGCCGGCACGGGTCTCGCGGAGGGTTATCTCGGCGACCCGGTGAAGACGGCGGCGAGCTTCTTCGCGCTGCCGGACGGTGAGCGGGTGTACCGGACCGGCGACCTGGCGCGCTATCTGCCCGGCGGCACCCTGGAGTTCATCGGCCGCGACGACCGGCAGGTCAAGATCCGCGGACACCGCGTCGAGCTCGCCGAGGTGGAATCGGCGCTGGCCGCCGACCCGCAGGTCGACGCGGTCGCGGTGACCACGCAGGGCGAGCGCAACGACCGCAGGCTGGTCGCCTTCGTCTCGCCCGCGCCCGCCGGTCCGGCCGCCCACGCCGTGGACCCGGGCCTCGTGCCGGAGGTGCTGGCCGCGGCCGACGAGATCCGCGAGGGGGTGGACGTCGGCAAGGTGGTGGAGTTCGCGGCCGTCCTCGACGACGCGGCGCTGCGCCGCATGGTCGACGTGCTGCGGCAGGAGGGCGTGTGGCCGGACGCGGCCGCCCGGCACACCACGTCCGAGATCATGCGGCTGGCGAGGGTGGCGTCCAAGCACGAGCGGCTGGTACGGCGCTGGCTGGCGGCCTGCGCGGAGAACGGCTACCTGGACCGGGCCGAGGACGGCGCGTACCGCTGCCTGCGGCTGGTGACCCCGCGGGACGTCGAGGAGGCGTGGGCCGAGGTGGACCGGCTGCTGCCGGAGGCCAACGACCGCCCGGAGCTGGTGGACTACTTCAAGCTCGCCGCCACCCACCTTCCCGAGCTGATGCGCGACGAGCGGGACCCGCTGCGGATGCTGTTCCCCGAGGGCGACCTCGGCATCCACGAGGCCGCCTACATGGAGGGTTTCCTCTCCCGCTACCTCAACCGGCTGGCCACCTCCACCGTGCTGGGCGTCGCCCGGCGCAACACCTCGGGCCGCCCGCTGCGGGTGCTGGAGGTCGGAGCGGGCGTCGGCGGCACCAGCGTCGACACCATTCCGGCGCTGGAGGGCGCGAACGTCCGCTACACGTTCAGCGACGTGTCGCAGTTCTTCCTCAACAAGGCGGGCGAGCGGTTCGCGGAGCACCCGTGGGTGGACTACGCGCTGTTCGACTTCAACGAGCCCTACCGCGAGCAGGGCGTCCGGCCGAACTCGGTGGACGTGATCCTGTGCGGCAACGTCATGCACTACGCGAAGGACGCCCGCGCGGTCCTGCGCCGGATGCGCGAGGCGCTGGTGCCCGGCGGGTGGCTGGTCTTCATCGAGACGACGCGTGACAACTACCAGATCCTGACCTCGATGGAGTTCCTCTTCGACGCGACCGCCGGGGACTTCCAGGACGTGCGCCACGGCAAGGACCAGACGTTCATCGGCCGCCACCAGTGGTACGACCTGCTGGAGGGGGCCGGGGCCGAACTGGAGCTGTGCGTGCCCGCGCCGGAGGACGAGCTGGCGCGCATCGGGATGCACGTCTTCGCGGCCCGCTTCAAGACCGACCGCGTGCCCCTGGACACCGAGGAGCTGACCCGGCGGCTCGGCGAGCGGCTCCCGGCGGAGATGATCCCGTCGCGCTTCGAGGTGCTGGACGGGCTGCCGCTGACCGGCAACGGCAAGGTCGACCGCGCCGTCCTCGCCGGGTGGGCCCAGGAGCACCGGGCGCCGGGTGCGGCGGCCGCCGCGGAGGGCTCGCGCGAGGCCGGCGAACTGGAGCTGGCGGTGGCCGCGGTGTACGCGGAGGTGCTGCGCGAGTCCGAGGTGCCGCTCGACACCAACTTCTACGCCCTGGGCGGGGATTCGCTGCTCGCGGCGCAGTTGGTGACGGCGCTGCGCGAGCAGGTGCCGGCCGCCGAGGAGGTCTTCTTCGACGAGCTGCTGCGGGAGTTGCTGGGCGGGGCGTCGGTGCGCGAGCTGTCCGCGTTCCTCCAGCAGGGGCAGGAGGTGTCCGAGGAGGCCGGGTCCGGTGAGGAGCTGGTGCTGGCCGGGGCCGCGGACGAGCTCGGCAACCCGGTGCACGTCCTGATCGGCGACGGGCTGGGCGGCCACGCGGAACGGCTCGCCGAGGGGCTGGGGACGCGTGACCCGGTCGTGGTGGTGCCGGCGGTGCGGGTGGCCGAGGGGCAGACCCTGGACGACGTGGCGCAGGAGATCGTGGCGCGGGTGCGGTCGTTGAGCCCGGGTCCGTTCCACCCGGTCGGCGCGCACAGCGGGGGCGTGCTGGCGCTCGCCGTCGCCCAGCAGCTGACCGAGCTGGGGGCGCCGGTGTGCGGGCTGACCGTGCTGAGCAGCTATCCGCTGCCCGCGACCGTCCGCGACGACGTCCTGGAAGAGGCGCTGCTGTGCCTGGACCGTGGTCAGGACCCGGCCGCCCTGGGCTACCCGGAGGTGCCCGCCCTCGGTGCGGCCCTGGCCGTGCTCGCCCCGGCCGGGGACGTCCCGCCGGGCGCACTGGCCGCTCTGGCGGACCGGAGCGAGCCGGAGCTGCGGGCGGCGGGCGAGCCGGCCGCGGTGCTCGGCGCGCTCCCCCGCCGGGACCGGATCGCCAAGCTGGCCGGGGCGCTGGGCCTCGGTGCCGACGAACTCGCCGAACGGCTCGTGCGGGGACGGGCCTTCGCCGCCTGTGTCGCGGCCCACGATCCCGGCGTCTACACCGGGGAGGCCCGGTTGCTGGTGCACGAGGACGAATCCCCGGTCTGGCCCGCCATGGCCGCCGACATGACGGCGCTGTGGGAGTCGGTCTGCGTGGGCGGACTGGTACGGCAGACCGTGCCGGGCGACCACTTCACCTGCCGCGAGCTGATCACCTCCGCCGTGATCGACCTGCCCGACGAGGAGAACGCGTGAGCGACCACAGCACCCCCTCGGACACGGCCCCGGCCCTCGCCGTCGTCGGCGCCTACGGCGCCGTCGGCGCCGCCGCCCTGCGGGTGATCGCCGAACGCCGGCCGGACACGGTGGTACGGCTCGGCGGGCGCGACCGCACGCAGGCCGAAGCCCTGCTGGCCAAGTCCGGGCTGCGCGGCGAGGCGGTCGAGGTGGACCTGTACGACGGGCGGTCGGCGGCCCGGTTCTGCCGCGGCGCCCGCGTCGTCCTCAACTGCGCGGGCCCCTCCTACCAGGTCCTCGACAAGGTGGCCTGGGCCGCCGCCGCGGCCGGCGCCGACTACGTCGACCCGGGCGGCGACGAACCCCTCCTGGAAGCCCTCACCCGCACCGGCACCTTCACCGGCACCGCCGTCATCACCGCGGGCATGCAGCCGGGACTCACCGGACTGCTCCCCCGCCACCTGTGCGCCACCCTCGACGACCCGCGGCGGCTCACCGCCTACGTGGGCACGATGGACCGGCTCACCCCGGCCGGCGCGGCCGACTACCTGCTCTCGCTGGGCGGCGCGTACGGCGAGGCCCGGGGCGCGATCCGCGGCGGCATCCGGGTGGAACGGGAGCTGGAGCCCCGTACCGGCGTGGAGCTGCCGTACGCGAACAACCGGGTGGACGTCTACCCCTACCTGAGCTTCGAGTCCGCACGGCTGCCCGAGCTCACCGGGCTGACCGAGATCGACTGGTACAACGTCTTCGACGGCGGCGCACACATGATGAACTGCCTCAGCAGGCTCCAGGGGGCCATGCGCGGCGAGTCCGATCTCACCGCGGCCGCCGAGGAACTCACCCGGGCCGCCGCCCTCGACCTGTTCGGCAGGGACCCCTTCCAGCTGATGCTGTTCGAGGTCACCGGCGCCGACGACGCCGGACGGCCCGCCACCCGCAGCCTGGCGCTGCGGGCCGGCGACACCTACGCCCTGACCGGGCTCGTCGGCGCGCTCGCCGTGCTGGCGGTGCTCGACGGCGCGGTGCCCCCCGGTGTGCACTTCGGCTCCGACGTGCTCGACGCCCAGAGCGTGCTCGCCGCGCTGCGGGCCGAGCCCGCGGTGGGGCTGCTGGAGGTCGTCGACCGGCCGATCCTGGCGGCCCGTGCCATGGAGGAGGGCGAACTGTGAGCCGCCCACGGACCCGGCCGCGCGTCCTGGTGGCCGGCACCGGTTTCGGCCGCGCCTACCTGGCGGCCTTCGAGCGGGCGGACTTCGGCTTCGAGCTGGCCGGCATCCTGGCGTCCGGGAGCGCCCGCAGCCGGGCCTGCGCCGCGCACTACGGCGTGCCGCTGTGGCACACGGTCGAGGAGGTCCCGGACGACGTCGACCTGGCGTGCGTGGTCGTCGGCGGAGTGATGAACGGCGGCCCGGGGCCCGAGCTGTCCCGGGCGCTGCTGCGGCGCGGCGTGCCGGTGCTCCAGGAACACCCCCTGCACCCGGACGAGTTGGTGGCGTGCCTGCGGGCCGCCACCGAGTCCGGGGCGGTCTTCCGGCTCAACACCCACTACCCGCACGTGGAGCCGGTGCGCCGCTTCATCACGGCCGCCCGCGCCCTGGTGGCCCGGCAGCGGCCGCTGTTCCTCGACGTGACCTGCGCGTTCCAGGTGCTCTACACGGTCTTCGACGTGCTGGGCCAGGCGCTGGGGTCGATCCGCCCGCACGGGATCGACGGGGTGCTCCCGGCGGCGGAGGGCGCACCGTACCGGAGCCTCACCGGCCGCTTCGCCGGCGTGCCGATGTCCTTCCGGCTCCAGAACGAACTGGTTCCCTCCGATCCCGACAACTACAGCCACCTCTTCCACCGCATCACCCTGGGCACGGACGGCGGGCACCTCACCCTGGTCAACACGCACGGCCCGGTGCAGTGGAGCACGCGCCCGCACATGCCCGGCGACATGAAGGACCTGGTGCGCTTCGGCGACTCGGCCGCCCCGCACCTCAAGGTGGCGAGCGTGGAGCACCTGGGCCCGGCCGGGGGCGCACCGTACGACGAGGTGCTGGGCGAGCTGTGGCCGCAGGCCACGGCCCGCGCCATCGCCGCGACCTGGGACGACGTCCGGGCGGGCGCCGACAGCCGGGGACACGTGCAGTACCACGTGGGCCTGGCGAAGCTGGGGATGCGGGTGGCCGAGGCCTGCGGGCCGGTACGGCTGCACCACCCGAAGGCGCCGCCCGAGCTCCTCGCCGCGGCCGACCTGTGGGAGGGCCCGGCATGAGCACCCTCGTCCCGAACCCGTGGCTGCGCGCCTACTTCCCCCGCCCCGACGCCGTCCGGCGGGTGGTGTTCTTCCCGCACGGCGGCGGTTCGGCGAGCTTCTACCGGCCGCTGGTGCGGGCACTGCCCGACGGGGTGGAGGGCATGGTGGTGCAGTACCCCGGCCGTGAGGACCGCATCGGCGAGCCCTGCTGCACCGACATGCCCGGCCTGGTGGAGCCGCTGGCCAAGGCGCTCACCCGGCTCGACGACAAACCGGTGTGGTTCTTCGGGCACAGCATGGGCGCCTCCGTCGCGCACGAGGTCACCCGCCTCCTGGGCGGGGCGGGCGAGAAGCTCCCGGAGCGGCTGGTCGTCTCCGGGCGTCCGGGACCGGCCCGGCAGAAACCCGACGACAAGCACCTGGACGACGACCGCCTGTGGGCCGACGTGTGCCGGCTCGGCGGGACCCACGCCCGGCTGCTCGAACTGCCGGGCATACGCGAGATGACCCTGCCGGTGCTGCGCGCCGACTACCGGCTCGTCGGCACCTACCGCCCACAGACCGCCCGGGACCTCTCCGTGCCGCTGAGCGTCTGCTACGGCACCGAGGACCCCGAGGTCGACGCGGACGACGCGGCGGCCTGGACGGCGGCCACCTCGGGGCGCACCGATGTGACCGCCTTCCCCGGCGGCCACTTCTATCTGCGCGGGCCGGCCCAGGCGGAGCTGACGCGGTGGCTGGCCGGGCGGCTGTCCGCCCCCACCGACCTTGCGGAAAGGAACCGAGGATGATCGTTCGCCCCGTCGTGGAGAAGTACGCCGAAGAGGTCTCCTCCGCCGCGCCGCCCTGGCTGGCCCCCCTGGTGGCCGACACGGAGGCCGCCACGGAGCTGCCGGCCATGATGGTGGGAAGCATGCAGGGCGAGTTCCTGGCCTCCCTGGTCTTCGCCCTGCGGCCCCGCCGCATCCTGGAGATCGGCACCTTCACCGGTTACTCGGCGCTCTGCATGGCCCAGACGATGCCCGGGGACGCCGAGCTGCACACCTGCGAACTGAGCCCGCTGCACGCCTCGATCGCCCGCAAGCACTTCGCGGCCTCGCCCTGGGCGGAGCGCATCACCCTGTGGGAGGGCCCGGCCCTGACCTCGGTGCGGGACCTGCCCGGCCCCTTCGACCTGGTCTTCGTCGACGCCGACAAGCCCGGCTATGTCGACTACTACGAGGCGGTACTGCCCAAGCTGGCCCCGCACGGGCTGATCCTGGCCGACAACGTGCTCCAGTTCGGCGGCGTCGCCAACGAGCGGGACCAGCAGCCCGACACCCTCGCCATGCGCGCGTTCAACGCCCATGTCGCCGCCGACCCGCGGGTGCGCCAGAGCGTGCTCACGGTCCGCGAGGGCGTGAGCGTCATCCGGCTGGCCGGCTGAGCGCACGCGGGACGGCGCCCGGACCACGGGGGTGGGGTCCGGGCGCCGTCGTCTGCGGGGCCCCGTTCTCAGGGGGATTCGGGGCCCGCCCGCGGTCCGCGGGCGGGCCCTTCGTCAGGTCCGGTCCGCGGGCTTGATGTTGTTGTTGGTGTGGAAGAAGTTCTGCGGGTCGTAGTCCGCCTTGATCCGGGTCAGCCGCTCGTAGTTGGAGCCGTAGGCGTCCTCGATGCGCTCCGCGGAGTCGGCGCCCAGGTGGTTCGCGTAGACCGCGCCCGTGGTGTACGGCAGCAGCTCGGCGTACACCTTCTCCGTCCACTCGACGGCCTCCTCGTCCTTGGCCGGGTCGGTCCAGGAGGTGAGGATGCTGGTCAGGTAGCCCTCGCGGTGCAGGAACGGAGTTTCCGACGCCGGTACGTTCGACATCACGCCGCCCATCAGGCCGCCGCCCACGAGGCTCCGCTCGGAGGGGGCGTTGACGAACCCGTCGGCGAGGATCTGGAGCGGTTCGTCGCGCAGCTCGGGCAGCAGGAACGAACGCGGGTAGTAGCGGTGGCCGGCGACGGTGTTCTCGTCGAGCATGCGCTGCACGGCCACGTACGGCATCGGGCCGCAGAAGTCGAGGAGCGCGCCGGTGCCCAGTCCGCGCATCTGCCCGATCAGGCTCTCGGTGGACTCGTCGGGGTCGGCGTGCACGAAGCCCAGGCCGATGGCCGGTGAGCCGTCCGGGGCGGTGAGGAAGGCGAAGGACGTGGTCAGCTCGTCGGGGGCGGTCCGGTTGAACTCGTCCAGCCGCCGGGCCACGTCGACCGTCTGGTCGATCGGGAAGGCCAGCAGGCCCGCCATGCAGTCGCCCTGCGGGTGCAGGTCGAACTCGAAGCGGGTGGCCACGCCGTAGTTGCCGCCGCCGCCGCGGATCGCCCAGAACAGGTCGGGGTGTTCGTCCTTGGTGGCGGTGACCAGCCGGCCGTCGGCGAGCACCAGGTCGGCGGAGATCAGGTTGTCCACGAGCAGGCCCCGGTAGCGTGCGAGCCAGCCGAGGCCGCCGCCGAGGGTGAGGCCGCCGATGCCGATGTACGACTCCTGGGAGCCGGTGACGGCCAGGCCGAAGCTGGTGGTCTCGGCGTCCACGTCGCCCTGCTCCAGGCCGGGCTGGACGACCAGGCGGCGCTTGGCCGGGTCGACGTGGATGCCGCGCAGCCGGGAGGTGTCGAGCAGCAGCCCGCCCTCGACGGTGCCGGTGCCGGCGAAGCAGTGGCCGCCGCCCTTGATCGCCAGCTCGATGTCGTTCTCGCGGGCGAAGTTGACGACCTTGACGACGTCGGAGGCGCCGTCGACCTGGACGATGGCACCGGGGCTCTTCTGGAAGTAGCCGTTCCAGATCTGCTTGCGCTCGTCGTAGTCGGCGTCCTGCGCGGTGATGGTCCGGCCCCTGATCGCCTCCCCCAGCTCCGCGAGCCTGGATTCCGGGATGGCCGTGCCGGTCGCGGTGACGAGTCCCACGTCAGTCCTCCTGAGGGGTTGGCTGGTTCGGCCGGCGCGCGCTGGCGCGCGGGGAGGCCCGTGCGGGGAGAACCTACGACCGGCGAAGGAGGCGCGACACGGCGGTGAAAGAGGGCGGAAAGGCCCCCCGGAGCGTGCGGCGCGCTGGCTACGCTGGCGCACATGTCTGCACTTCGCGCGATGCCGCTGCTCACGGTGACCGACCTCGACTCCGCCGTGGCGGCCCACACCCGGGTCACCGGAATGGAAGTGATCATGAATCACGGCTGGATCGCCACGCTCGCCCCGCCCACGGACCACTCCGTACAGGTCAGCCTGATCACCAAGGACCCCACCGGGCCGGTCAACCCGGCGGCCTCCATCGAGGTGCGGGACCTGGAGGCCGCGCTCGAGGAGGCCCGGGCGGCCGGGCTGGAGATCGTCTACGGCCCGGCGGACGAGGAGTGGGGCGTGCGGCGCTTCTTCTACCGGGACGGCGACGGCAACGTCGTCAACGTCCTCGCCCACCTCTGACCGCCGTGGCTCCCGCCCACCGGCAGTCCGCCGCATCGATACCCGTGCAGCGGGCGAGGCCCGCCGCTGCCGACTCCACGCAGGCGTTCTCCCTGCGCCTCTTCGGGGCGGGGCTCGCCTCGGCCGAGCTGATGACCTGCTTCCTCGGCCTGGAACTGGGGCTGTACGAGGCACTGCGCCGCACCGGCCCCGCCACCGCCGCCCAGGTGGCCGAGGCCGCGGACCTGGACTCCCGGATGGTCCGGGAGTGGCTGGAACAGCAGTCCTGTGCCGGGGTGCTGACCGTCGACGCACCCGAAAGGCCCCCGGAGGAGCGGCGGTTCACGCTGCCGTCCGCCCATGCGGAGGCGCTGCTCGACGCCGGCAGCCCGAACTGGATCGCCCCGCTGGTCGTGATGCCCATCGGCGGCATGGCGGCCGTGCTGCCGCAGTTGGTGGAGGCCTACCGGAACCGCCGGGGCCTTCCGTACGCGGCCTACGGCGAAGCCCTGCGCGGCGGTCAGGCCGGCCTGAACCGAGGGGTCTTCGAGCACCACCTGCCCGGCTGGATCAGTCGCCACCTGCCCGACGTCGACGCCCGCCTCCAGGTGCCGGGCAGCAGCATCGCCGACGTGGCGTGCGGCTCCGGGCTCTCCACGCTGGCGCTGGCCCGGATGTTCCCGGACGCCGAGGTGCACGGGCTCGACCTGGACGAGGCGTCGATCCGGGACGCCGAGGCGAACCTCGCCGCCACCGATCCGGCGGAGGGGCTGCGCGAGCGGGTCACCTTCCGGGCGGGCGACGCCGGTGAGGCCGGTGCGGCCGGGCACACGCTGGTCTGCGTGTTCGACGCCCTGCACGACATGTCCGCGCCGGTGGAGGTGCTGCGGGCCTGCCGGGGGCTGCTGGCTCCCGGGGGCGCGGTGCTGTTGATGGAGCCGTCGGTCGGCGAGCGGTTCACCCCGGCCGCGCCGGACAGCGAGCGCTTCCACTACGCGGTGAGCGTGCTGCACTGCCTCCCGGTCGGGATGAGCCGGACGCCGACCGCGGCCACGGGCACGGTGATGCGCCCGGACACCGTGCGCGCGTACGCCGCGGAGGCGGGCCTGGACACCCGGGTGATCGACGTGGGCCACCCGTTCCACCGGCTGTACCGGCTCACGGCCCGCCCGTGACCCGCCGTACGGGCAACGGCGCTAGCCCCTCCGCGGCACGCCGTACGACAACGGCTCCCGGCCTCTGCGCGAGGCCGGGAGCCGTTGTGGTGGCGCCGTTGCCGTGGCGGCGTTGTCGTGGCGCCGACGGCGTCAGCCGTCCTCGCCGCCGGCCTCGGCGAGCCGGCGCGAGCCGCGCGGGGTGCCGACCTTGCCGGAGCGCAGGTAGTCGGCCACCAGCGCGTTGACCTCGGTGGGCTTCTCCAGCAGGGAGGCGTGCCCGCAGTTGCGGATCTCGGTGTACTCGGCGGTGGGGATCAGGTCCGCCAGCTCCCGTGAGAGGTGGCGGGGAGCGACGATGTCGTGCTCCATGCCGACCACGAGCAGCGGCACCCGGACCGCCTTCACCTCCTCGTCGCTGGGCCGGAAGTTGGTGGACGCCTCGGCGTGCCCGATGGCGCCGTGCCCGCCGGACTCGGCCAGGCCCGCGAGCCCCTCCAGGTAGGGGGCGATGAACTGGTCGCGGTTGAGTGCGCGCGGCCCGAACAGGTACATCGCCCGGAAGGCCCCCTCCAGCAGGGCCGGCACCTTGTGGCCGTTCTTGAGCCGGTCCACCGCCTCGGCCTGGATGGCCCGTTGCAGCGCGCCGGGCTTCCACGGAACTCCGATGAGGGCGGCGCGCTCGATGAGGTCGGGGCGCTTCATCGCCAGCTCCAGGAGGATCATCGCGCCCACCGAGTAGCCGATGTACGTGCAGGGGCCCAGCTCCAGCGCCTCGTTGAGGGCGGCCAGGTCCTGCCCGAGCAGTTCCACGGTGTACGGCGGCGGGGTCTCCTCGGACGGGAGCACCCCGCGCAGGTCGAAGGTGACGACCCGGTATCCGGCCTTGGTCAGCTGCGGCACCTGCATGGTCTCGAAGAGGGAGGCCTGGTGCTGGCCGGGCACGAGCACGACGACGGGGCCGTCCTCGGGGCCGAAGACGTCGTAGCTGAGCGTGACGTTGGTGGGCAGGGTGACTTTCATGGTGTTTCCCTTCAGTAGCCGGTGGACGCCCGGCCGACGGCGCGGCGGGCGCTCAGCCGGTGACCAGGCGCTCGAAGTCCTGACGGTTGGGTCCGACGTGGTCGCGCCGGAGGCCGGGGTGTTCGCGCAGGAACGCGAGCACCCGGCGGGCCACCTTGCGGTCGCCCATCAGCTCGGCCGGAGTGAGCAGCATGTGGTAGACGCGCTCGGCGGCGACCCGTACCAGCTCGTCCTCCTCGCGCAGGACGGCGAGGGCGGTGAGGACGCGGGCGGTCAGCGAGTCGTCGTGCGCGCCGCCCGCGAGTTCGGCGAGCCGGGCGGCGTCCGTGGCGACCTGCTGCTCGAACCACTGCCCCAGGCACACGTCGGTGACCCGGTGGGTCTCCTTCGCCCAGTCATAGGGGTCCTGGTCGAGCCGGTCGAGCTGGTCGGCGACGGCTCTGGCGTGGGCCAGGGCGAGGGAGACGCCGCGGCCGAAGGTGGGGTTGGTCTGGACGCAGGCGTCGCCGACCAGCGCGTATCCGGTGACCAGGGGCGCGCCGTCCACGGCGAGCGAGCGGCGGCGGTTCTCCAGTCCGGCCATGGGCATCGGGTCGCCGACCGGGCTCGCCCCGTCGAGCCACTCGCGCACCGGCGCCACGCTGTCCAGGAAGCGCAGGTAGACCGTTCGTTCCAGCAGCCGGGTGCGTACGGGGTCGTGGGAGGAGACGGTGGTCGAGAGGTGGAAGCGGCCGTTGTCGCCGGGGAAGGCCAGCACGGTGGCGAAGTCCAGCTCGTGCACCACCGGGGCCCGCAGGGACGGGAAGCGCCCGCCGGGGCCGAGCGCGAACTCCTGGGCGATGTAGGAGAAACCGCAGGACTGGACGGTCTCCTCGGGCGGATCGCCGCCGATCGCGGTGAGCCAGGCGGCCACCGCCGACCTGCGCCCGGTGGCGTCCAGCACCACGTCGCCGGTCAGGTCGCCTCCTTCCGCGAGCCGGACCCCGTGCACGTGGGGAACGCCGTGCGGCGTCCCGGAGCTCAGCAGCCCGGTCGCCCGGTCGCCCAGCAGGGTGACGGCGGGGTCCGCGACGGCGCGGCGGCGCAGCGCGGCCTCGAAGACCAGCCGGCGGCTGAGCAGGCCGAGGTCGTCGCCGCCCGTCTCCAGCGTGACGGGGACGGCTCCCTCTCCGGTCAGCTCGGCCGTCACCTCGGGGCACTCCTCGCGCAGCACCCCGATGCCGAGGCCCAGCAGGGCGTGCCCCTGCCGGGCGTGCGGCACGCCGCGCCTGTCCCAGTCGGAGACCTCGGCGTGGGGTCCGCCCCCGGGTGGCGGGCCGTCCCGTTCGACGAGCGTCACCCGGTGTCCGCGGCGGGCGGCGAAGACCGCGAGCCCGAGGCCCGCCACGCCCGCGCCCAGTACGACGATGTCCGCCACGGTCAGCCGCGCTTCACGAGGAGCGCGAAGCGCCGGGTGGCGACGACCGTGCACACCGCCGTGACGCCGAGGGTCCAGGCGGCGGTGCCGAGCACCGGCACCGTCAGCGCGCCCTGGTGGGACAGCCCGGCGAGCGCCTCGGCCGCCAGGGAGACCGGGTTGACGCCCACCGCCGGCTGGATCCAGCCCGGGAAGGCCTCCAGGGGTACGTAGCCGCTGGACATCAACGTCATCACCAGCGTGGGCATCTGGACGTACCGCACGATGATGCCGGGATGCTGGGCGACCAGTGCGACGGCGACCGCCAGCGCGCTGCACATCATCCCGAACAGGGCCACGACCCCGAAGAAGCCGAGTGTCGCCAGCGGCCCGTTGGAGAACCGGAAGCCGACCGTGTGGGCGACGAGCGTCACCAGGACGGCCACGCCCATGATGCGGACGAAGTCGCCGCCGATCCGCCCGAAGACGTACGCCCGCATGTCCAGCGGCATCGCGCGCAGCCGGTTGAACACCCCGCTGCGGATGTCGCTCCACAGGGCGATGGCGGTGGTGAGGATCGAGGAGAACGCCGTGGTGAGCACGATCAGCGGGGCGAGCCGGCGGACGTAGTCGACGTCCTGGGTGTCGCGCACCAGCACGCTGAAGGCGGCCAGCAGCATGAAGAGCTGGAGCAGCGGAAAGGCGACGGTGACGATCAGCATCATCCGGTTGCGGACGAACTGTCGCACGACGCGCCCGGCGATGATCGCGGACGCCCCGGCGAGGGTGGTCGGTTCCGGCGAGGGGGACGGCGGCGCCGTCGGTGCGAGAGGTTCCGGCGACTGCACGGTCATCGGACGGCCACCTTCCTGAAGGCTGTGGTCGTGGTCCACGAGAAGAGGGCGACGAGTCCCACCAGCCAGGCGAGGCCGGGCAGCACCGCGCCCCAGGTGAGTGCGGTGCTCGACAGGGCGCGCAGCGCGTCGATCACCGCGGACACCGGGGAGGCGGCGACGATCGGCTGGAGCCAGCCGGGGAAGAGGTCCGCCTCGACGAAGCCGGTGGAGAGCACCAGCAGCGGCAGGTACGGCAGGTGGAGGACCGCACTGAGCGCCTCCAGGTTCTTCAGGCGCAGCGCGATGGTGGCCGTGGCCAGCGAGAGCGCGACGGTGAACGCCACGGCGAACACCAGGAATCCGAACGCGGCGAGCACCCCCTGGTCGAAGCGGAAGCCCACCAGGTGCCCGGCGAGGACGACGGCGACGCTGGACAGGAGTCCTTGCAGCGCCACGACGGCCAGGTGCGCCAGGCTCATGGCACGCATGTCGACCGGGCTGGTCAGCAGGCGGGTGAAGACGCCGCTGGAACGGTCGGCGGCGAGGTCGGTGGCGCTGCCGATGGCCACGAACATCAGGGCCTGCACCAGGACGGTCGGGGTGACGAAGCGGCCGAAGTCGATGCCCCGCGCGTCGAGCATGGCGGCGAAGGTGCAGTAGAAGATGGCGAAGAAGAGCAGCGGCTGCACGACGGTGGCGACCAGGCCGCCCCGGGAGAAGGAGCGTGTCCGCAGCCGGTCGAAGAGCACCTGGAAGTCGTGCTGCCAGCCGGGCGGGCGGCCCGGGGGCGCCGGGGCGCCGGGCACCGCGGCGATGTCGGGCGTGGTGCTCATCGGGCGGCCCCCTGCGCCGCGGGTCCGCCGGCGGCCGGCCCGGTGGCCGTCGGCCCTGCGGTGGCCGACGGCTCGGTGAACGCGAAGAAGACCTCGTCGAGCGTCGGTTTGGTGACCTCGATGTCGGCGATCCGCAGCCCCTTGCCGTCCAGCCGGGCGAGCACCCCGCCAACGTCCTCGGGGCGCGCCATGGGCACGGCCACCTTGTCGCCCTCGGCGGTGACGCCGGGCAGTTCACCGAGGGCGAGGCGGGCCGCTTCGGCGTCGGCGGCGCTGGTCAGGGTGAGCCGGCACATGAGGCCGCCCACGTCCCGCTTGAGCTCGTCCGACGAGCCGTCCGCGAGGACCCGGCCCTTGTCGATGACGACGATGCGGTCAGCGAGCTGGTCGGCCTCCTCCAGGTACTGCGTGGTCAGCAGCACGGCGACGCCGCGCGCGGCCTCGGCCCTGACCATCTCCCACAGGAGTTTGCGGCTGCGCGGGTCGAGCCCGGTGGTGGGCTCGTCCAGGACGAGCACCGGCCGCGGTACGACGAGGCTGACGGCGAGGTCGAGGCGTCGGCGCATGCCTCCGGAGAGGTAGCCGACGGGGGTGTACGCGGCGTCGCCGAGCTCGAACCGCTCCAGCATCTCGCCCGCCCGCTGCTGGGCCTCGCCCTTGCCGAGGCCCAGCAGGCGGCCGAAGAAGACGAGGTTCTCGCGGGGGTTGATCTGTTCGTCGAGGGCGGCGAACTGTCCGGTGAGGGCGATGTTGGCGCGCACCAGGGAGGGGTCGGTCGCGGGGTCGTGGCCCAGGACGCGGATGGTGCCGCCGTCGGGCTGCAACAGCGTGGTGAGGCAGTTGATGAGGGTGGTCTTGCCCGCTCCGTTGGGGCCGAGCAGGCCCACCACGGTTCCGGCGGGGATCCGCAGCGACACCCGGTCGAGTGCGGTCTGTTCACCGAAACGCTTGGTGAGGTCCGAGAGGGCGATCGCCTCGGTCATCGTGGCTCCTTCATTGCGTCAGGACGTCGTCGTGCGGGAAGGCGGTGCGTTTCTCACGACGGCGTCCGGACCTCGACCTGGCTCAGGACGTAGGCGAGCACCTGCTCGGTGGTCTGGATGGCGCGTCCGGTCTGCTCGTCGATCGGCGGCAGGTCGAAGTCGTCCTCGATCGCGAACGCCATCTCCAGCAGGGCCAGGGAGTGGAACCCCAGGTCCTCGACGAGACGCATGTCCTTGCCCGGCTCGAACTTCTCCCGTTCGGGGGCGAGTTGCTCGATGATCGCGAGCACGGTCTCGCGCACCTCTTCACTGGAGTAGGACATGGGGTCTCCTGTTCTGGGGGCCGGTCGGGCGGGGCGGTGCGGAGCCGGCCGGGTCGGAGTGGTGCGGGGCCGGCCGGACGGAGCTGCCGGTCAGGTCCGGGAGGTGCCGGCCGTGGCGGCGGGCGCCCCGTCGAAGACCTGTTCCTGGCTGAGCCGCTGCCAGAGCTGTCGGCGGCGGCTCTTGCCGCTGCTGGTACGGGGGATGGCGCCGCGCGGCACCCGTGCCACGTGCCGGCGGGTGCCGGGGCAGGCGGAGGCGAGCACGTCCTCGGCCAGTTCGGCGGCCCGTTCGTCGAGCCCCTCCAGCACGGCCACGGCGTGTGCCCGCCCGTCCGCCTCGCCGAGCACGACGCAGACACGGCTCAGGTTGAGTCCGGCCCGCCCGAGCATCAGCTCGACGTCCTCGGCGAAGAGCGAGCGGGCGTGCACCTTGACGCTGTCGCCGAGCCTGCCCAGTACGTAGAACTCCCCCGCCAGCGCGAAGGCGACGTCGCGGGTGAGGAGCCGGCCGCCGGTGAGGGCGGTGCTCCCGGCGGGGCCGTCCGCGAGGTAGCCGTCGGCCAACGAGGTCCCGGCGACGGCCAGTTCGCCGACGTGCCCCTCGGGGAGCGGTTCTCCGTCCTCGTCCACCACGGCCACCGTCAGACCGTCCAGGGCGCGGCCGCAGCTCGTCACCTGAACCGTCTCCCGGTCCGTGTCCCCGTCGGCGAGGCTCACCCGTGCCCCGACGCGCAGGTCGTCGCGGCGCACGCGGACGGCGCGCGGAACCTCCTCGACGGGCACTCCGGTGACGGCGAGGGTGCTCTCGGCCAGTCCGTAGGCGGGAGTGAGGGTGTGCGGGGCCAGGCCGTGCGGGCGCAGCAGGGCGGTGAAGCGGGTCACCAGCGCGGGGTCGATGCGTTCGGCCCCGACGATGACCGCCCGTACACCGGACAGGTCGGCGCCCTCCAGGTCTCCGTGGCCGACGCGGTCCACGATGCGCTGGAGGCCGAACGCCGGGGTGGCGGTGATCGTCGCGGGCCGCTCCACCCGGTTCGCGTCGAAGCGGGCGAGGTACGACAACGGGTGGCGCAGGAAGGTTTCGGGCCTGCACACGGCGAGCCGGTTGTTGCCGGAGACCGGCACCACCAGGCAGCCGATGAGCCCCATGTCATGGTGCATCGGCAGCCACGAGCACCAGGAGTCGTCGCGTCCGGCCCGCTCCCAGGCGCGGATCGCGGCGGTGTTGGCGTCCAGTGCGGCATGGCTGATCCGCACCCCGCGCGGGCGGCCCGAGCTGCCCGAGGTGAACTGGACCAGCGCCTGCTCGGCCGGGTCCCGCCTGCCGGGTCCGGCCTCGGCCAGCTCCTCCAGGAGCAGCAGACGGGTGTGCGGTGCGGCTTCCGCCAGGACGTCCGCGGCGAAGTCGTGGTGGGCCGCGTCCACCACGACGGCGTCGGCGCCCACGGCCCCGACGACGGAGCGGACGTGCGCGCGGGCGGCCTCGCCCGACATCCGGGTGGGCGGCGCCAGTACGCTCACCACGCACCCGGCGGCCTGCACCCCGTAGAACGCGGCGACGAGGTCGGGTCCGGTGGAGCACAGCAGCGGCACGACCGCTCCGCGCGGGACTCCGGCCGCGACGAGCCCGCCGGAGATCCGGGTGGCCGCGTCGGCGAGCTCCGGGTAGGGCCGGTAGACGTGGGAGGTCTCGTCGAACATCTCCACACCGGTGTCGTCGCGGGGGGCGTCGAGCCAGCTCAGCGTGTGGGGTCGGCTCATCCATCACTCCTCGGCGGGTGGCCCGGGGGCCGGGGTGTCTTCGGCGACGGTGGTGACGATAGGAGCGATCGCGTCGTCGGCCGTCGTCTCTTTCACGGCTCTGTTCGGCCCGTCCGGCACGGTGTGGCGGGCCGGAACACTGGCGGCATGGATGAGTTCACGCCGTGGAGCGACGAGGACGCCGCCCGCTACCGGGCCGCCGGCATCTGGCGGGGGGTGCCGCTGGGCGACGCGCTCACCGAAGTGGCGCTCGCCCGCCCCGACCGGACCGCCGCCGTGGATCGCCGGCGCCGCGTCACGCACGGGGAGGTGCGCGCCGAGGCCGACGAGATCGCCCGCGGTCTGCTGGCCCGGGGGGTGAACCCCGGTGACCGGGTCATGGTGCAGTTGCCGAACGTCGTGGAGTTCCTCACCGTCACGGTCGGGATGTTCCGTGCGGGCATCGTCCCGGTGTTCGCGCTGCCGGGGCACCGGGAGAGCGAGGTGCGCCACCTCATCGAGGCCTCCGGGGCGGTCGGTTACGTCACCGCGGGCCGCTTCCAGGGCTTCGACTACCGCACCGTGGCCCGCCACGCCGCGACCCTGCCGGGCGTCCGTACGGTGATCGTGGCGGACGGCGACAGCGGCGACCTCACCCCGCTGGACCGGGTGCGCGCCCAGGGCGCCGGCACGGAGCCGCTGCCGGCGGTCGACCCGTCGGGCGTCGCGTTCCTCCTGCTGAGCGGCGGCAGCACGGGCAGGCCGAAGCTGATCCCGCGGACGCACGACGACTACCTCTTCAACATCGACGCCTGCGCGCGGGCGTTGGAGTTCGACGCGGAGAGCGTGTACCTGGCGGCGAACCCGGCCGCCCACAACGCCGCCCTGGGCTGCCCGGGGGTGCTGGGTGCGCTGCGGGTGGGCGGAAAGGCGGTGCTCGCCGCGAGCCCGTCCCCCGACGAGGTGTTCCCGCTGGTCGAGAAGGAGGGTGTCACCCACACCACGGTGGTGCCCGCGCTCGCCGCGCTGTGGTCCAAGGTCGCCGCGAAGCGGCCGGTGGACATGACGGGCGTGCTCCTCCAGGTGGGCAGCTCGAAGTTCGACGAGCAGGCCGCCGGGCGCGCTCAGGCGGCGCTCGGGTGCCGGATCACGAACTGGTTCGGCATCGGCGAGGGCCTGCTCACGTACACGCGCCTGGACGATCCGGAAGAAGTCGTGCACGGCACCGAGGGCCGCCCCCTCTCCGATCTGGACGAACTGCGCCTGGTGGACGAGGAGTTGCGCGTGGTGCCGCCGGGAGAGGTGGGCGAACTCGTCACGCGCGGCCCGTACACCATCAACGGCTACTGGAACGCCCCGGAGGCGAACCGCACCTCCTTCACCCCCGACGGCTTCTTCCGCACCGGGGACCTGGCCAGGCTGACCCCCGAGGGCAACCTGGTGATCGTCGGCCGGGCGAAGGACGTGATCAACCGGGGCGGCGAGAAGGTGTCGGCCGACGAGATCGAGGGGCACCTGCGCGGCCACGAGGCGATCGACGACGCGGCGGTGGTGGCCCGTCCGGACGCCGACCTCGGCGAGGCCACGCTCGCGTTCGTGGTCCCCGCCGGCGCGGGGCGGACACCTTCACTGGTGGAGATCAAGCGGTACCTGGCGGGCAAGGGCCTGGCCACGTTCAAACTCCCCGACGAGGTGCGGGAGGTGCCGGTGCTGCCGCGCACCCCCGTCGGCAAGATCGACAAGGTGGCCCTGCGGGCGACGGTGGAAGCGGGTTGAGCCGCAGGACCGCGGCTCCGGGCGCCCGTACGACCCGTACGACGAAAGCGTTCGCCTCCGGTACGGAGGGTACGGCAGCGGTGTCCGGCGTCGTCCGGACACTGCTCCCCCGGTACGCGGCCGCCCTGGACAGCACCCAGGAGCTGACCGGCCCGGCGCTCTTCGCGGCGGAACTCCGGCAGGTCGCCGACGTGTCGCCGGGGCGACGGGACGAGTACGCCACCGTGCGGCGCCTCGCGCGCGCCTGCCTGGCCGAACTGGGCCTCCCGCCGGCTCCGCTGGTGCGGGGCGCCGACGGGGCGCCCGGGTGGCCGCCGGGCACGGTCGGCTCGCTGACGCACTGCCGGGGGTACCGGGCGGCCGCGGTGGCGCGGGCCCGGGACGCCGACGGCCTGGGCATCGACGCCGAGCCGTGCGCCCCGCTGCCCGGCCGGGTGCTGGCACAGGTGACGTCGGCGGCCGAGCGGGCCCACCTGGCGGAGCTGGCGGCGGCCCGGCCCGACGTCCCGTGGTGCCGGGTGCTGTTCAGCGCCAAGGAGGCGTACTACAAGGTCTGGTATCCGGCGACGGGGTGCTGGCTGGGCTTCGACGACGCCGAGGTCGCCCTCCGGCCGGACGCGGAGAGCGGTACGTTCGTGGTGCGGCCGGTCTCCGGCGGCGCCCGGCGGAAGCGCCGGGCGGACGCCCTCTTCGACCCGGTCGCCACCGGCTTCCCGGCCCTGCGCGGCCGGTGGGCCGCCGGTGCGGGCGTCGTGGTGACCGCGATCGCCGCTCCGGCGGGCTCGTTGCCGTGCCCCGCTCAGGCGGGCCGCACGGCGACCGGCACGCTGCGGTGCGCCCAGTAGGGAAACCGGAAGCCGCCCGCGCTGGGCTCCCACACGTTCTCGCCCGCCGACTCGATGTCCGCGAACCGGGCCACCAGTCGCTCGAAGACCACCGCCCCCTCCATCCGCGCCAGTGCCGCGCCGAGGCAGTGGTGCACCCCGCCGCCGAAACTGAGGTGGGGGTTGGGCGACCGGGTCAGGTCGGCGCGGCCCGGGTCGTGGAACACCTGCTCGTCGTGATTGGCGGAAGCGAGCAGCAGCACGACGACCCGCCCCTTGCGGATGGTCAGCCCGGCGATCTCGATGGGCTCCAGGGCCAGCCGGGTGGTGGCGTGGATGGGCGCGTCGTACCGCATGAACTCCTCCAGCGCGCTGCCGGAGACGCCGGGGTCCTCCCGCAACTGCCTCTGGGTGTGCGGCTGCCGGACGAAGAGGTCGCCGCCGGTGGCGATGGCGTTGGTGGTCGTCTCGAAGCCCGCGTAGTAGACGAACAGCGCGTTGTCGATGATCTCCTCGTCGGTCAGCGGCTCCTCGCCGTCCCTGACGGCGGTGAGCATCCGCGACAGCAGGTCCTCGCCGGGTCGCCGCCTGCGCTCGCGGACCAGCCCGGCCATGTAGTCCCGCAGTTCGACCACGGCCCCGTGCGCCTCCCGCTGCTTCTCCGGCGGGATGAACACGGCGAAGGCCTGGGCGAGCGAGGTGGACAGACGGGCGATCTCGGCCCGGTCGGGGCGGGGGATGTCGAGGAGTTCACTCATCACCGTCATGGGGACGGGCACGGCCAGGTCGGCGACCAGGTCGAAGCGGCGTTCGTCGGCGAACCGGTCCAGCATGCCGTCGACCAGCCGGGCGACGGGTTCGCGCATCCCGCGCACCATGGCCGGGCTGAGCGACTTCACGAGCAGGCGGCGAAGCCGGGTGTGGCCCGGCGGGTCGCGGTCGACGACGATGCGCCGCAGGTAGTCGTTGGCGGGCCCCTCGCCCACCGACACCTTCTGGTACTCCTCGGGGAACTCCCGGCCGAGCCGGGGGTCGCGCAGCAGCGCGGAGACCTCTTCGTGCCGGGGGAAGACCCACTGCCCCGGGCCGCCCCGGCAGACCGGACCGTACGCGCGCAGCCGCCGGTAGACCGGGTACGGGTCGCGCATGGCGCGCGCGTCGTCCAGCAGGAAGCGCGGCATGTTCAGCACGGTGTTCAACGCTGCGTCACCTCCCGGCACCCTCGGGTGCGCGGCTCGGGTCCGGTCGTTCCCCTGGCCCGCCCAGTCTGGGAGCCGGGGGCGGGGCGGCGGACGGCGGTGAAGGACTGGCGACAGGTTCCCCCGCACGCCCGCCCGCGGACTGTCAGGCTCACCGGTGCACCACGCGCACCCCGGACCACCCCGCGCGAGCACCACGCGCGCCCACCGGACACCCCGTGCAAGCAACAGGAGGCGTCGGCCGCATGCGAGAGCTGCCCGTGAAGTTCGACTCCCGCGATCCCGCCGTGGTCGCGGACCCCTACCGGGTGTACGCCGGTCTGCGCGAGGCCGGGCGCCTCGCCCGGGGCGCGGCCGGCCAGTGGGTGGTCTCGCACCACAGGGACGTCAGCCGGCTGCTCAAGGACCGCAGGCTGGGGCACGAATACCCGCCGGAGTACCACGAGTTCTCCACCGGGACGGGTCCCGCCAACGATTTCCTGAAGCGGATCGTGCTGGACCAGGACGCACCCGCGCACACCTTCCTGCGAGGCATCATGCAGCGCTCCTTCAGCCCGAAGCTGATGCGCAGGCTGGAGGAGTACGTCGCCGAACAGGTGGACCGGCTGATGGCCGAGGCGCAGCGGCGGGCGGGCTCCGACGGGGTGCTGGACGTGGTCGGCGACCTGGCCTTCCCGCTGCCGGTCACCGTGGTGTGCGAGCTGATCGGCATCCCGGACGTGGACCGGGACGCGGTACGCCCGCACGCGGTGGAGCTGGCCAAGGCGTTCGCCCTGTACGTGCCCGTCGAGGAGCGGGCGGCCGCGCACGACGCGGTGACCTGGCTGCGCGCCTACGTGTCGGAGCTGGTCGAGGAGCGGGCCAAGCGGCCCGCCGACGACCTGATCAGCAATCTGCTCGACGCGCAGCGCACACAGCCCGGCTTCGACCGCGAGACGCTGGTCGACAACGTCGTCTTCCTGTTCTTCGCGGGCTTCGAGACGACCACCAACCTGATCTCGACGATCTTCTCGGCGCTGCTCCGGCACCCGGAGCAACTGGCCCTGCTGCGGCGGCGTCCGCAGCTCGCGGTGCCGGGCGTCGAGGAGTTCCTGCGCTACGACGCGCCGATCCAGGCCACCGCACGCTATGTGCGGGAGGCGGTGGAGATCGACGGCCGCACCGTGCGCGCGGGCCGCATCCTGGTACTGCTGCTGGGCTCCGCCAACCACGACCCGGAACGGTTCGCCGACCCGGAACGGCTGGACATCACCCGCGACCCCAATCCGCACGTCAGCTTCGGCGGCGGTGTGCACCACTGCCTGGGCGCGGCGCTGGCCCAGGTGGAGGGACGCGCGGTGCTGCGGTGGCTGGCCCACGCCCCGGGCACGCCCACCGCGGCGGGCGCCGTGGAGCGGCGGCCCAGCGTCACCTTCCGCGCCTACCGCAGCATTCCGGTGCGGCTGGAGCCCGCCGGACGGACCCGGCCGGTGTCCGCGCCCTGAGGTCCGCCCGTCGCACGCACGGGACCCGCGACGGGGGCGGGGGCCCGTGGGAACTCCTCCCACGGGGCCCGCCCCCGCCCGGTCACAGCACGGGCTCCTCCGAGCGGACGCCCGGCCCCACCGCGGCCGTCAGCATCGCGCTCTGCTCCAGCAGTCCGCTGCCCCGGCACGCCTCTGCCAGGTCGAGCAGCGCCGTCCGGTACGCCTCGGCCCCGCCCGGACCGGCGGGCCCGGCCTCGTACACCCGGCCCCGGTGTTCGCGCGACAGGACGAACCGCAGGTTGCGCGCGAGCCGGGCGGCCGGACCGAAGAACTCCTCGTGCCGGGCGGCGCACAGCACCGCCAGCATCGCCGGCAGCCCCCGCTCGCAGATCTCCGTCGCCTCCTTCTGCCCGTGGAGCACGGGGACGCGGGGTCCGGGGGCCGGTTCCGCGGCGGTTCCCGGCAGGGCGTCGGCCGGTCCCCGGAGCAGGAGGCAGCAGCGCGTGGTGACGGCCAGGTGGTGGGCGAGCAGCCGCCGCAGCGCCGCGTGCCGCCCGTCGCCGCGCAGCAACTGTTCGAACTCCCCCGTGCCGGCCGCGACACCGGCCACGAGCCCGTGCAGGGCGTAGCGGCCGATGCCGGGCTGTTCCAGGAGGTTCGCGTCGAGCAGGGCCTCCAGCAGCAGTTCGGCGTCGGCCGGACCGGTGCCGAGCAGGGCGGCCGCCTCGTACACGTCCAGACTCGTGTCCGGCAGCAGGGCGATCACGTTCAGGGCGTGGCGCTGCGCCTCGCTCAGCGCGTCGACGGAGAGCTGGAGCACCAGGCGGACGCTGCGGTCGCCCGCCTGGAGTTCGGCGGCCCGGCGGCGCATGTCGCCCAGGCGCTCGACCAGGTGGGAAAGCCCCCAGGTGGGGCGGCTGCGCAGTTTGGCGGCGGCCAGGCGCAGGGCCAGCGGAAGTCCTCCGCAGTAGGCGACGAGCCGGTCGGTCGCCTCGGACTCCAGTTCGTCCCCGAGGAGGCGCTGGACGAGGGCGCGGGAGTCTCCCGCGCTCATCCGGGGGACCGGGCAGGGTTCGGTGCCGTCGAGGCCGTAGAGGCGACGACGGCTGGTGATCAGCACGAGGGAGCCGTTGCCCGGTGGCAGCAGGGGGACGATCTGGGCCTCGCTCGCGGCGTTGTCGAGCAGCAGCAGCACCCTGTCGTCGGCGAGTTGGGCACGCCACAGGGCCACCTGGCTGTCCAGGTCCGCGGGGATGCGTCTGCCCTTGATGCCCAGGGAGCGCAGCAGCACCTGGAGCACTTCGGCGGGTTCGCGGGGCCGCTCGTGCGGGCTGAATCCGTGCAGGTCGACGTAGAACTGGCCGTCCGGGCACTCCTCGGCCAGCCGGTGGGCCACGTGCAGGGCGAGTGCCGTCTTGCCGATGCCGCCCATGCCGTCGACGCAGATCAGCAGCGGGCCGGGGCCCCGGGAGCCCGCGCGGGCGGTGCGCAGCAGGGTGTCGACCTCCTCGCGGCGGCCGACGAAGTCGGTCAGCCCGTGGGGCAGGGTGCAGGTGGCCCGCGGCCGTGCCGTGCGGTCCCGGGGAGGGGCCGACTGTCTACCCGCGTCGAGCTCGAAGGACTCGGGCCGGGCGTTCTTCTCGGACGGGCGCGGCGCGCCTCCGGACCGCAGGTAGGCGAACGCGCCGCCGCGCAGTACCGCCTCGTGCACCTGGGCCAGCGAGTGGTCGGGGTCGATGCCCAGTTCGTCGCGGAGCAGGGTGCGTATCTCCGCGTACTCGGCGAGGGCGTCGGCCTGTCTTCCGGAGAGGGACAGCGCGAGCATGAGCTGCGCGCGCAGGTCCTCGGCGAGGGGGTGCTGCGCCACGAGGCCCCGCAGGTCCTCTATCACCAGGGCGGGCGGCGAGACGCGCAGTCGCAGCGCGATGAGTTCCTTCTGGACCGCGAGGCGGCGCTCCTCCACCACCCGTGCGGTGGCGCGGATGAGGCCGTTCTCCACTTCGTCGCTGTCGACGACGTCGGCCGCGACCTGCCCCCGGAAGAGCGACAGGGCCGTCTGCAGCTCCTGGATGAGCTCGGCCTCGCTCGCGCCGCCCTCCTTGAGCGTGCGGGCCCGCAGGCGGCGTTGGTTGAACTCCACCAGGTCGGACTCGGTCGCGCCGACGTTCAGCCGGTAGTTCGGTCCGTCGGTGAGGAGGTAGCCGCCCGCGCCCGGTATCGCCTGGCGGAGTTGCGCGACCGCCTTGCGCACCTGGTTGGAGGCGGTGGCCGGGCAGCACGAGCCCCACACGGCCCTGGCGAGGCGGGGGGTGCTGAGCACCTCGCCGGGTGACAGCATCAGGACGGTGAGCACACGGCGGGCCACGGTGCTGGGCAGCCGGGCGGGGACGTCCCCGCACCGTACCGCCACGGACCCGAGCACCTGGAAGCGCAGGTCTCCTGCTCCCGAGGTCATGCGACCGGCTCGCAGAGCACGGTCCGAGCCGTCCGGTGTTCTCCCACGGAGGCCGGGCGTCGGTGGTCGGCCGATGCGCCGGGGCCTCGCCCCGGGAAGGCGCTCACTCCTAATCGTCCCGGAGGTCCGGCCGGGGTCGCGGCGTGCCGGGCCTCCGGGGCCCCTGATCCGGACACCGTACAAACGGACTTCAAGCCATCCATTCATTCCCCCTCGGACCGCACCGGGGCCGAAACCTTACCCCTGGTGCTGATCAGTTAGCCCACGCTGCCGGGCGGCAATCCCGGAAGTGTCTAAAGACTTGGTATTACGGGCGGACTCGACACCCTGAACCGGGACGATGCCGTTCATCACCGGTGCTCCGCTACACATGTCTGCGCCACGAAGCAGGATGCGGTTCAGGCCATCAGTGCCCGATGAGCGCCGGAAGAACCGGGCCGGAACTTTGCGACACGCCCGCCGGAACTCGCCAACCGGCCTCGACTGCAGGAAATTTGCTTGTGAAACCGGTTTCGGGGCGACGAACCGCGTCGTGGGGTCCGGTCAGGGGGCGTTCTGGTGGGTACTGCGTGGTATGCAGCCGGTTTCACGCGGAATGCGGCCACGCTGGTGGAGTCCCGTCGGTGCCGGCGTTGCGGATGGAGACGTGGGCATTGAAGCCGTAACTCCGTTTGTCCAGGCGGTGGTTGGCCGATCATGCGGGGTCCGCGGCGGCGGTGAAGGTGACGGGGCCGGGCATGGGGAGCGGTTTCCGGCGGAGTCACGGGCATGCGCGGCGCAGGAGTGGGCGGTGACGGGGTCAGGCCGGTGAGAGTGGCGAGGGTCTGCGAACTGCAGGCCACCGACCCCGCGGTCGCCGACGTCGTCAGCGGACGCTTTCCGGCCGCCGAGCGCCTGATGGTCATCTGCGGCCAGGCACACGACGCCGCGACACGGATCATCGAGCGGGCCCGGCTGGCCGGTGCCGTCCGCCCGGACTTCACCAGCGAGGACCTCCTGCTCTTCTTCGGCACCAACGCTGCGCTCGCTCGCGCAGTCGCCGACACCGCCCCCGACGCCTGGCGACGCCAGGTGGCCTTCCTGCTCCAGGGAGTAGGCACGGGAACAGCCCACGCGCCGCTCTCCGTTCCCCCGCTGGCCTCACAGCAGGTGTACGAAGTGCTGGGCAGGCTCACCACCGCGCCGTAGCGGGCGGGGACCGGTTCATGGGCGAGGCCCGTGGTTCCCGGCCGAATTCTCCGACCCGGACTGGAGGAATTCCTCCCTCGGCAAGCTCCTGGCTCCTGCCCGTGCGACAGTGCGACCGCTCTGCTCGCAGCCCTGGCCGCCTACACTCCGGGCACGCTCTCCGACGCCGCCGCCTGTGGCCTGCGGCACCGCCCGCCGCAGCAGCCTGAGACCGGTGCCGGCATGCGGTCCCGGCCTACGAGGGGCCTACTTTGGCGTCCTGCTCGTCAGGGGGTCCTGGTTCCGGTTCCTCGCCGTGCGTGCCCCTGAGGGTCCCGCCGGCCGCGTGTGAAGGCCAGGACGCTTCCCGCGACGGCGATCAGGGCCAGCGCGAGAGCGATGCTGATGCCGCCCCGGGTGTCCCAGTACACGTCCTCCAGGCTGATCAGCAAGGCGGCCTCGTCGACGACGAGGGCGAGCCCCACTCCGTACGCCAGTCCCGTCCAGGCCCTGGTGCGCGCCGAGCGGTGGACCAGGCCGACCGCCCCCACCAGGGCGAGCAGCAGGATTCCCCACACGTAGTGGTGGAGGTGCACTCCCCCGGCCTGCACGTCGCCCACCCCGGCCATGTCGATGTGAATGAGCCAGGTCAGCAGCCGCATGCCACCGAAGGTGACGGTGAAACCCCACCAGGCCAGCACGAGACCCCTGCGCTCCGGGGTGATGCCGGGCAGGAGCCGCTGCCAGCCCGTCCGACGGCTCCGGACAGTGGTGCTCCGTCCCGACTCGGCCGGGTCACTTCCCTCGTTCGGCGCCGACGCGCCCTGGTGCGGTGTCACAGTGCTTCTTCCTCGATGAACATATGAATTCACGACAAGCCATCGGCCCGCCTCTCGGCAGACCGACCATCAAGTCCTGCACATGACCGATGCTCCTCCACCGTCGCCCCCAGGGCGCAGGCTCGCGCGGCCTCCGTCTCCAGGTCGTCGACACGGCCATGCGGGAGGCGCATGGCCGTTCTCCATCTGGAAACCGAGACTCGGCCGGTGCTGCTCCGGGCCCCCCGGGCGAACCCACTGCGGCTCGCGATCCTCCTCCTGCCGGCCCAGAAGGGCCCGGCAGAAGCCCGCGAACGCTGGCGGATCGGGGGTACCGGGGACAAAGGCACCGAAAGTCATCGTCACCCCTGCCTCTTGCCCTTTCCCGGCAGAATCACCCTCCACCGGACGCACTGGACGTGCTGGACCACGTCCTGGCCCCGATGTACATCCACGTGCTGTTCGGCGCGGGGGTCACACCGGAGTACGTCGACGGGCTGGCCCAGCGCATCCGCCGACGCCGGAACCTGCTGCACCGCTCTCGTGTCCTTGCGGACCACACTCAGCGGCTGCCGGCCGAAAACCGCATCCCCCGCCCACCGCTGCGCCGACACCAGCGCGGCAAGGGACCCGGAGCGATGGGCCTGGAGCCTCTCGCCTGAGCGGCGCGAGTCGATGCTGGTGGAGGCCCCGGGGTGAAGGTGGGTCAGGCCGCGAGGCCGGTGAGGACGACGACGCCGGGGAGCTGGGCGAAGGCGCTGCCCGGGACGACGAGCTTGCCGGTCCGGCGACCGCTGCCGATCAGTACCTGTTCCCACTCCAGGAGACTCGCGTCGACGAGGAGCGGCCAGTCGGCCGGGAGTCCGATCGGGGTGATGCCTCCGTACTCCATGCCGGTGAGGCCGACGGCGGTGTCCATCGGGGCGAACGAGACTTTGCGGGCGCCGAGTTGCCGGCGTACGACCCCGTTCACGTCGGCGCGGGCGGCGGACGGGACAACGCAGGCCGCGAAGGTGGTCTCACCGCCGCGCTTGGCGGCGACGATCACGCAGTTCGCCGAAGCGGCGAGCAGGTCGTCCCCGTAGTGCTCGACGAAGGCGGCGGTGTCGGCGACCGCCGGATCCGTCTCCGTGTAAAGGACATCCGCTGCGGACACCGGGCCTTCCCAGTCGCGGACGGCGGCTGCGACGGGCGCCACGAGGTCGTCCAGGCGGTCGCGGGCCGGGCTGAGGTCCGTGAAACGCTCGAAGAGGGAATTCCCGTGGGTGCTCGCGGGTGTACTCATGCGGGCCATGGTGCCGCACCCGGGTACGGGGTTACAGCCGGAGTCCGGCATGTGGTCTTCATGGCCGCCGGCGTCACCCTGATGTTCCCCCGCCGCGACGGTCCGCCGTCGCTTCCACGACCCGCTGCCCAGCGAGTCGCCGACCGGGCCCGGAGTCGGCGCAACCCCGGAAAATGAACTGGCGCGGTGGTGGCTGTCGCAATGTGGTCGGCCGTTTTCACCGCTTGGGCGTCGGGACAGCCAAACCTGCACACCAGCGTTCCCCTTTCGCCCCGGCCTCGTCCTGGATGCACGGAGGCAGACCCTGCCCGAGAATGGCGGACACGAACAGCAACTCCCCAGGAGTGCGAGATGACGAAAAAGAAGGACCTTCGCAAAGGCGACAAGGTGACCTGGTCGAGTCATGGAAACACCGTGCCCGGCTCAGTGCGGAAAAAGATCACCGAGCGGACCGAGGCTTCCGGGCGGACGGTGGACGCGTCCGAGGACGAGCCGCAGTACGAAGTGGAAAGCGAGAAGACGGGAAAGACCGCGGTCCACAAGCCCGAGGCCCTGCGCAAGAAGAAGTCCTGACCTCACGGACGTACGAGAGTGTGCCGTTCTGGCAAGCCTGTGACTGAGCCGGTGGGAGCGCAGGGCGGTCCTGGCAGAGCCCGCGCAAGAGGGAGCGGAAGTCCAGCGGCCACGTGTCCGTTTTCAGGGATCCGACGCACTCGTACGGCGAGGAATCATTTCACCCCGGACAGCGGGAGCCATTCGCGAGGACGTGCGGAAGGCAGACATCAACCATGAGGGGGCGGTCCCGGCCCACCGTCGGCCAGAGAGTGCCAGCGACGCGACGGCGAGATCCCTGGGTTTCCGTGTTCAAGGCTTTGGAAACAGTCGAGCAAGCCCGTAGGCACCTGTACGCCTTCCACCCGCTCACCGGCACCGCCGATCTCGAACTCGGCCGGGCGGTCGACCTGCTACGGGCAGCGGGGCACGAGGACTGGACAGATCACGGCAAAGGGAACCGCCAGGCCGTCACTGGAGAGGCGAACTTTCGTGCTCTCCGCTTTGCGATCCCTCCGCCGCGACTGACAGCGCTCCGGCCGCCCAGCTCACCCACCGCGAACACCCCTGGCAGGGCGGACCGCCGCTGATCGCGAAAGCCGAGGTCGACATGCCTCTGCACACTGCGGTCCACAGGCACCCAGTGGGAGGGACAGCCCGGTGCCAGTCAGCTCTGCCGCCGAGACGGAACTCGGCTACAGGGGTGCCGGCCGCAGGACGACGCCCTCACCCGTGACACGCTGAGCCGTCCGCACACCTGGAGCGCCGGTACGTCGGTCAGGCGGGTCCACGAGTGCGTCGACTAGGCCGTGTCTTGGAAGTTACTGGTGTGCTGAGTGGGCCGTCGGGGAAAGTCGCGGGCGGCTATCCAGATCGTGAGGGTGCGGGCTTGCGGTTGCCGCTGCGGCAGCTTCTACCGTCCTCAACAGGGCCGGAGAAACCGGCTCGGTGACGCGATCGTGAGGGAGACAGCGATGGACTGGCCTATCGCGGAGGTCGCCCGGATGTCGGGCGTGACCGCCCGGACCCTGCGGCACTACGACGAGGTCGGCCTGCTGCCGCCCGCCCGGATCGGGGCCAACGGCCACCGCTACTACGAGGAGCATCAGTTGCTGCGGTTGCAGCAGATTCTCGTGCTGCGGGCGCTGGGCGTAGGGCTTCCTGAGGTCGGCCGGATCCTGGCTGAGCAGGTCGACGAGGTGGACGCGCTGCGCGGCCACCACCTGCGACTGCTTGCTGAGCGGGACCGGCTCGACGCCCTGGCAGGCACCGTCTCCCGCACGATCGCCGACCTGGAACAGTCCAGAAAGGACGGCAACCCCATGACCATCAACCGACCGGAGAACCTGTTCGAGGGCATCCAGCCCTCCCAGTACCAGGAGAGCTTGCGCGACTTCCCCGAGCACGCCGAGGAAGTTGCCCGAAGGGTCGCCGTAATGACCCCGCAGGACATCGAGGCCGGGCAGCGCGAGCGAACGGCGCAGATGATCCTGCTGGCCGACCTGATGGCCGCCGGCCACCCGGCCGACGCCGCGCCCGTGCAGGCCCAGATCGACGCCCAGTACCAGGCCATGACCGAACTGCGGCCCGTGTCGGCCGAGGAGTACCGCGCCGTCGGGCGCTCCTGCGTGGACAACAGCGCTTGGCGCTCCGCGTACGAGGCGATCGCACCGGGCCTGGCCGCGTACCAGCGCGACGCCATCGAGGCGTACGCCACAACTCGGCTCAGCTGACTGGGCGCCGGGCTGTCACGGGGGACCAGCCCGGAAAGCAGTTGGTCCGTCGCACCAACAGGCCCACCTCGCCCGGCCTATCAGTCGCCGAGCGAGGTGCTGCCCGTCATCGTGACCATCGAGCCCAGGCCGAATGAGTGCCTCCAAACAGCAGAACGATCGCTGCTGGCACTCGCGAACAAGTTCACCGGGGCTGGCACTTACGCCAGGTCACAGCCATTCGTTGATAGCTGCGACAAGGATGCTTGTCTCGAAGCGGACCGCAAGCTTGTCAAACCGGGTCTAGACGAGATCGCCACCGGATGGGTTCGCCGCACCGGACGGGCCCGCGAGGTGTGCGCGTCGTCCCAGCACCGGCGGGCCCAGGCCCCCGTACCACCCCGGACCCTGTCCGCTCCCCCGTCGAGGCTGCTGGCGGGTCACCGCTGTCGTGGCCCTCGTTCGCGGATCGTCGAGCCCCCGGCGGTCCGCCCCGCCCCGCCCGGACGGTTCGTGACGGGGAAATGAATGAGGAATGACGGGCCTGCCACAACAACGAACTGTTGCCCGGGCCGGCGCACCCGCGTGCCTGGTGCCGTCAGGTGGGAGTCGTGTCTTCTTCTCGTCGCCACCAATGACCGAAATTCTGTTCTATAAAGCCGCCGAATAGTCCGAATGAAGTTGATCAGGACATTTGGCAGCCGGTTCCAGCCATGTCCCATTTGAACGATTGCCATGTACAGGCATCCTGCTCGATCGTGATCGTGCAAGCGGAAAAAATGTCCCGGGAACGACCACGGACAAGGTCACGTCCGGGCTCGGCAATAGGGGAGTTCTTGTGCTTTCGAAAACCAAGAGGTTCGCCCGCTCCGCAACCGTGGCGGTCGCCGCCGCGGCCGCGTTCACCGTGGTGATGCCCAGTGGCAACGCCTTCGCCATCGACAGGGTCGAGTGCCGTGGCGGTGAGAATTTCCTCAAGATCTGGTCGCACAGCAACGGCCAGCAGAGCGTGGACTGCTACGCCAACAAGGGTCGGACCAACTTCGGCAACTGGTGGGTCGACCGGATCTCCACGGGAAACAACGACCTGATCTACTACGACGCCAACGGTGACTCCGTACGCGTCAACCGCTGGACCGACATTTCCTTCCCGAACCGCCCGCCGAAGGTGAAGGACATCGAAATCCTCTGACGGGCAGCGGCTCGAATGAGAACGAGTCGATAACCCGGTGCACCGATTGGCCATATCCGCACCATGGCCAATTCCGCATCTCGCCGACCACGCCTCTTCCGGCGTGGTCGGCGTATGTCATTTCGGCCAGGGCCGCCGGGAGAACCATTCCTTGCCTTCCAGGGGGCGGCGCCCCCTGTCGGCCCTGCGCGCGCTCAGGCGAGTCCGTCGGCCCGGCCGGATTCCGCGCGGTCGAAGAGCGCCACCCGGTACCCCGCGGTCGACCACGCGGCACCGGGAGCCCTGCGCTCGTGAGGAGATCCGGTGGCTCGCTCCGTACGGGGAGCCACCGGGCTGCCCGGATCAGCCGACGGCGGAGCCGGCCAGCAGGTCCGCGGGGATGCCGCCCTTGTCGGGGGCGTAGAAGTTCCTGATCTCGGTCTCCCAGGCGTCGACGGCGATCCGGTCGGAGTCGTCGGGTCCGAGGGCCTCGAAGAGGGCGTTGATGTTCGGCAGGTCGAAGCCGACCCCGCGCAGCATGCCGGTGAAGGCCGGCCGGGCGACCCTGCCGCTGCCGTCGGTGTCTCCCATGCGGGCGAAGGAGGCCGCGAACTCCGCGATCGCCCCGTCGAAGCGCTCCGGCGACAGGACGCACTCCTGGTACTCGTCGTAGGTGATCCGCCCGTCGCGGTTGGCATCGAGTTCACCGGCGAGGGTGTTCCAGTAGCGGGTGAACCCGGCCCGCATGGCGTTCTTGCGCGCCTCGTCGGCATCGGGCACGGCCGCGGCGACCCGGTCGCTCATCAGCGCGAAGTCGTCGGATTCCAGGACCCCGTTGCCGTCGGCGTCGAACAGGGTGAAGACGACCTTCACGCGGTTGACTGCTTCGTCACGCATGCATTCCTACCTCTCGTCGGGCACAACAGAACTCGGGACGGCCGGGTGGTACCACTCCGGCCGGGTCAGGGCCGTACCGGTGGACGACGGTGGACGCCGTGCCGGGCAGCAGGCCCGCGTCTGCGGGGAACCGCAGCCGTCGCGCTGTCACTATGCGGGCTGCTGATCGCCCTGTCCCGGGAGGCACCCGGTGGTCAGCAGAAAGAGTGAATCTGGCGTTGCCCGGACATAACGGGCCGGGTGCGTCGCCTCCGGCGTCCCGTACGGAGCGGTGGGCGCGGGCACCCGCGGCGGGCGCCCGGAGTACCGGAGTGCACGGCGCACTCGGAAGGCGCGCAGTGCTCAATTCGGTCTCTGCGCGCCCTACCGGGGCCCACGGGCTGCCCGCACGATGAGCACACACCGCAAGATGCCCAAGCGACCCCGCCACCCCACCCGGCCACCCGGGCGGACGGCTGTGCGGGGAAAGGAGTGCGCGTTGCTGCTTCTCATCTCCCCGGACGGCGTCCAGGAAGCCCACGACTGCGCGAAGGCGGCGGAGCACCTCGACATCGTGGACGTCAAGAAACCCGACGAGGGCTCACTCGGCGCGAACTTCCCCTGGGTCATCCGGGAGATACGCGAGGCCGTGCCGGCGCACAAACCGGTGTCCGCCACCGTGGGAGACGTGCCGTACAAGCCCGGCACCGTGGCTCAGGCAGCACTCGGCGCGGTGGTCTCCGGCGCCACGTACATCAAGGTCGGCCTCTACGGATGCACGACTCCCGAGCAGGCCGTCGAGGTCATGCGAGGAGTCGTGCGGGCGGTGAAGGACCATCGGCCGGACGCCTTCGTCGTCGCCTCCGGTTACGCCGACGCGCACCGGATCGGCTGCGTCAATCCGCTCGCGCTGCCCGACATCGCCCACCGCTCCGGCTCGGACGCGGCCATGCTCGACACCGCGGTGAAGGACGGGACACGGCTGTTCGACCACGTGCCGCCGGAAGTCTGTGAGGAGTTCGTACGGCGCGCCCACGACGCCGGCCTGCTCGCCGCACTGGCGGGCAGTGTGCGGGTGGGGGACCTCGGTGCGCTGACCCGGATCGGCACGGACATCGTGGGGGTGCGCGGGGCCGTCTGCGAAGGCGGCGACCGCAACGCGGGGAGGATCAAACCGCATCTGGTGGCCGCCTTCCGGGCCGAGATGGACCGGCACGCCGGGGAACACACGGCCGCCGTCACCGCCGCGGGGTGACCGCCGGAATGAGAGCGCGACAGTCCGGGCGGGCCCCGGGGCTCCCGGCCGCGCCGCGTTCCCCGGGGGAACGTTCCCCCGGGGAGGTGTTCGCCGTTCTCGACCCGGCGACCGGCGAGGTCTTCGGCGAGGCCGTCGACCAGCGACCGGACGAACTGGACGCCGTCATTCGCGGGGCCGGCGAGGCGTGGCGCCACTGGCGTGCCGACCCGGACGCCCGTACCGCCGCCCTGTTCGCGGCAGCCGATGCCGTGGAGGCCGCCGCGGCCGACCTCGCCCCGCTGCTCACGCGGGAACAGGGAAAGCCCCTGGCCGAGTCGCACCACGAGGTCGCCCGTACGGCGGCCCGCCTGCGGTTCTTCGCCGAGTCGGCCCCTCAGTCCCTTCAGCCGCAGCCCATCGAGGACGGCCGGCCGGTACGCAGCGAGATCCACTGGCGCTCCCTCGGGCCCGTCGCGGCGATCGTCCCGTGGAACTTTCCCCTCCAGCTCGCGTCGGCGAAGTTCGCGCCCGCGCTCGCCGCCGGCAACACCGTGGTGCTCAAGCCCTCTCCCCACACCCCGTTGGCCACCCGGCTGCTGGGGTCCGTGCTCTCCGCCGTGCTGCCCGAGGGGGTGCTGACGATCGTCACCGGGCGGGAACCCCTGGGGGCGCGTCTCGCCGCCCATCCGGGAATCCGCCACGTGACCTTCACGGGGTCGGTTCCCACCGGCCGGGCCGTCGCGCGCGGTGCGGCGGACTCGCTGGCCCGCGTCACCCTGGAGCTGGGGGGCAACGACGCGGCCGTCCTGCTGGACGACGTGGAGGTGGAGGAGGTGGCCGACCGGCTGTTCTGGTCGGCGTTCCGCAACTGCGGACAGGTCTGCATGGCCGTCAAGCGCGTCTACGCCCCGGCCCGGCTCTACTCCGACGTGGTCGAGGCGCTCGCCCAGCGGGCGAAGGCCACGGTCGTCGGAGCGGGCCTCGACCCGGGCACGCAGCTGGGTCCCGTCAACAACGCCACCCAGCTCGCCCGGGTCGAGGACTGCACGTCACGCGCCCTGGCGGACGGCGCGCGCGCCGCGGCGGGGGGCCACCGGCTGGACCGGCCGGGCTACTTCTTCGCCCCGACCGTCCTGGCGGACGTCCCCGCCGACAGCCCGGTGGTGACGGAGGAGCAGTTCGGCCCCGTGCTGCCGGTGCTGCCCTACCGGGACCTCGACGAGGCCCTGGACGCCGCCAACAACACCGGCTTCGGGCTGGGCGGTTCGGCCTGGGGGACCGACCTCGACCGGGCGGAGGAGGCGGCCGGCCGGCTGGAGTGCGGGACGGCGTGGATCAACCACCACGCCGAACTGTCCCTCGCCCAGCCCTTCGCCGGAACCAAGGACAGCGGAGTGGGGGTCGCGGGCGGTCCGTGGGGGCTCCACGGCAACCTCCGGCCCTTCGTCGTGCACCGCCCGCGGGAGGAACGGCCGGAGGGAGGGCGGTGAGATTCGGCGCGGCCGTACTGCGGTCGTACGACGGCCCGTTCACCGTCGAGGACGTGCGGCACGCGGGACCGTCCGACGGCGAGGTCCTGGTGCGGATCGCGGGCTGCGGAATGTGCCGGACCGACCTCGCGGTGCGCCACTCGGCGGGGCGCTCGCCGCTGCCCGCGGTGCTGGGCCACGAAGGCGCCGGAACCGTGGTGGCGACGGGCGGCCCGCACACCGGCCTGAGCGACGGCGACCACGTCGTACTGAGCTTCGACTCCTGCGGCCGCTGCCGCAACTGCTTGGGCGCGGCGCCCGCCTACTGCGACTCCTTCGCCGCGCTGAACCTCTTCGGTGGGCGCGTCGAAGACCCCGTGCGGTTCACCGACCGGGCCGGCGACGCGCTGGCTCCCCGCTGGTTCGGCCAGTCCGCGTTCGCCGCCTACGCGGTGGTCCGGGCGCGCAACGCCGTACGGGTCGACCCCTCGCTCCCCGTCGAACTGCTCGGTCCGCTCGGCTGCGGGTTCCTCACCGGTGCCGGAGCGGTTCTCAACACCTTCGGCGCCGGACCCGGCGACACCCTCGCGGTGTTCGGCGCGGGAGCGGTGGGCCTGGCCGCGGTGATGGCGGCCACCGCCGCCGGAGCGTTCACCGTGGCCGTCGACCGGCACCCCGAACGCCTGGCCCTGGCCGAAGACCTCGGTGCGACCGCGCTGCACTCCGGAACTCCCGACCTGCCGGCCCGTATCGGACGTCTGACCGACGGCGGGGCGCACTGCGCACTGGACACCACGGCCTCCCCCGGGTTGATCAACGACGCGCTGCGGTCCCTGCGTCCGACCGGCCACCTGGGCCTGGTGGCACGGCTGCACACCGCCCTGCCCCTCGAACCGGGTGCGCTGGACCGCGGCAGGACCCTCTCCCACCTCTGCGAGGGGGACGCGGTGCCAGGACTGCTGATCCCGCGCCTCATCGCGCTCTGGCAGGCCGGACGCTTCCCGTTCGACCGGCTGATCCGTACGTATCCGCTCGCCGACATCAACGAGGCGGAGCAGGACTGCGCAGCGGGCCGCGTGGTCAAACCCGTCCTCGTCCCGCCGGACGGGGACGCGTGAGGACGCCACCGGCCCCGACGGCCCGCCACCGCCCGAGCCCGCCACCGCTTCGACGACGGAGGAAACGTGATCGGTCCAACCCCCTGCGACACCGGTACGGAAGGCGTGGAAGGAGGGGTGGGGGTGACCGCCCTTCTGGTGGCCGCGGCGCGGGCCATCGAGACCCACCGGCACGACTCCCTGGCCGCGGACGCCTACGCGGAGCACTTCGTCCGCGCCGCCCCGGCGTCCGCCGACTGGCCGGTGCGTCCGCCACAGGTCCCGGACGGGGACGCGGACCCGTTGTGGGGCCGGTTCGCCCGCTACTTCGGTCTGCGGACAAGGGTCCTCGACGACTTCCTCCTGCGCTCGGTGCACACCGGCGGCGCCCGACAAGTGGTGCTGCTCGGCGCGGGGCTGGACTCCCGGGCCTTCCGGCTCGACTGGCCCGCGGGCTGCGTGGTCTTCGAGGTCGACCGGGCAGGAGTGCTGTCGTTCAAGCGCCGGGTGCTGGACGGGCTCTCCGCCGTACCGACGACCACACGTGTGCCCGTCGCGGCCGATCTCCGGGAGGACTGGGCCGCGGCACTCACCGACGCCGGATTCGACCCGGCCGCACCGAGCGTCTGGCTGGCCGAGGGACTGCTCTTCTATCTGCCGCCCGCCGCGGAAACGTCCCTCATCGGCACGGTGGACCGGCTGACCACGGCAGGCAGCGCCCTGGCGTACGAGGTCAAACTCGACGAGGACCTGCTGGCACACCGCGACAGCCCGCTCTACACCGCCACGGCTGAGCAGATCGGCATCGACCTGCTCACCCTCTTCGACCTGGCGCCGCGGCCCGACTCCGTGGGCCACCTCACCGGCCGGGGCTGGTCCGCTTCGGTCCACGTCCCCTACGAGTTCACCCAGCGGCACGGCCGCGGCCCCCTGCCCGAACCGAACGACGCCCTGGGCGGCAACCGGTGGGTGTTCGCCCGCAAACGGCGGTCGTGACGATCTCGGGCGGCCCTCGGTGGCCGGGCGGGGCGGGGCTGTGCGGCTGCCGGGTTTGATGTACTGGGGGCGATCGGTGTTTTCGGCGAGGAGCGATTGAGGCTGTGATGAGTGGACCGACCAAGCCCGTGGTCGACGTGCCCGAGGGGGAGGCTCCCGAGGAGCTGACCGTGCGGGACCTCGTGGTCGGGGACGGGGCGGAGGCGAAGCCGGGCAGGGTCGTGCGGGTGCACTACGTCGGGGTCGCCTTCGCTTCGGGGAAGGAGTTCGACTCCTCCTGGGAGCGGGGTGAGCCGTTCAAGTTCGCCGTCGGGGGCGGCCGGGTCATCAAGGGGTGGGACCGGGGGCTGAGGGGAATGCGGGTCGGCGGGCGGCGTGAGATCGTCGTCCCGCCGAGGCTCGGTTACGGGAAGGAGTCCCCTTCGCCGTTGATCCCGCCGCATTCCACGCTCGTCTTCGTGGTGGACCTGGTCTCCGTCGTCTGATGCCTCCCGGCCCCCGTGCCGCCGCCCGGTGTCAGGTGCTCGTCGTCCGGTCCGGGTCGTCCCGTCGGGTCGACACGCGCAGCCAGCGGTAGCCGTACGGCTCCAGGCCGAGGTGCAGGCGGCCGTCGGACCGGGTGGTGAGGGTCGCCCCGGTGAGGACGTCGGTCAGTTCGGCGTCCGGGCCGAGGCCGGGGACCGTCAGGGACGCCGTGGCCCTGTCGCCGGAGAAGTTGTGGGCGGCGAGGACCGCCCCCTCGGGCAGCGAACTCAGGTGGGCCAGCACCGCCGGGTCCGCGCTGTCGAGCAGGTCGAACTCCCCCCAGGCCAGTTCCGGCGCCTGTCGGTAGCTCTCGATCAGCAGGCGCATGCGGGCGAGGAAGGAGCCGGGGTCGCGGGCCTGGTCGTGCACGTTGACCTGTTCCGGGCCGTACGCCCCGTCCGCGACCGGGTTGGGGAAGTCGGCGGGGTCGGCGGTGGAGAAGCCGCCGTTCTCGTCGGCGGTCCACTGCATGGGGGTACGGACCGCCTGGCGGCCCTCCGCGGCGAGGTTCTCGCCCATGCCGATCTCCTCTCCGTAGAAGAGGACGGGGGTGCCGGGCAGCGTGAACAGCAGGCTGTAGGCGAGTTCCAGGCGGCGCCGGTCGCCGTCGACCATGGGGGGCAGCCGTCGGCGCAGGCCGCGGTCGTAGAGCTGCATGTCCTTCTCGGGGCCGAACGCGGCGAAGACCTCGGCGCGTTCGGCGTCGGTCAGCTTGTCGAGGGTGAGCTCGTCGTGGTTGCGCACGAAGGTCGCCCAGTGGGCGTCCCGCGGCGCCGCCGGGCGCTCGCGCAGGCTGCGGGCGAGGGGGGTGGCCTCGCCGCGGGCCAGGGACAGGTACATCTGCTGCATGCCGATGAAGTCGAAGCACATGGTCAGCTCGTCGCCCCGGCCGGAGCTGGGCTCGCCGAAGAAGAGCGCCGTGTCGTCGTAGGGCAGGTTGACCTCGCCGAGCAGGACCGCGTCGCCGCTGCGCCGGCCGAGGAAGGCGCGCAGGTCGGCCAGGTACTCGTGCGGGTCGGGGAGCCGGTCCGCGTCCCGCTGGCCGTCGGTCTCCAGCAGGAAGGGCACCGCGTCCACCCGGAAGCCGGAGAGGCCGAGCTGGGTCCAGAAGCCCATGATGCGGGCTATCTCGTCGCGGACCCGGGGGTTGGCGATGTTCAGGTCGGGCTGCTGCTTGTAGAAGCGGTGCAGGTAGTACTGGCCGGTGGTCTCGTCGTACTCCCACAGGCTGTCCTCGGCGTCGGGGAAGACCACGCCCTCGGGGCCGTCCTGGGGCGGTTCGTCCGCCCAGACGTACCAGTCGCGGTGGGCGGAGTCCTTGGCGGAGCGGGCGTCCTGGAACCAGGGGTGGTGCTCCGAGGTGTGGTTGACCACCAGGTCGGCGATGACGCGGATGCCCCGGTCGCGTGCGGTGCGGACGAACTCGGTGAAGTCGCCGAGCGTGCCGAGGCGTTCGTCGACGCCGTAGAAGTCGGTGATGTCGTAGCCGTCGTCGCGCTCACGGGTCGGGTAGAAGGGCATCAGCCACACACAGGTGACGCCCAGCCGCACCAGGTGGTCGATGCGCTGGGTGAGTCCGGCGAAGTCGCCGGTGCCGTCGCCGTCGCTGTCCTGGTACGTCTCCACGTCCAGGCAGTACACGACGGCGTTCTTCCACCACAGGTCGGACGTCCGGGTGAGCCTCATCGGGAACCGCCTGCCGTGGAGGGGGGTGCGGGGGTGACGTCCAGTTGCGGGAGCACCTTGGCGCCGAAGGCGTCCAGGAAGGCGCTCTGTTCCCGGCCCACGTGGTGCACCATGACGGCGTCGAAGCCGAGTTCGGCGTACTCCCGGAGCCAGGCGGCGTGCTGGGCGAGGTCGTCGGAGACGTTGACGGAGCGGGCCACCTGTTCGGGGGTGACGTGCTCGCTGACCGCGTCGAAGACCTCGGCGGAGTCGATGTCCCAACTGGCGGGCGGACCGTGGACGTTGGTGCGCCACTGGTCGTGGGCGAGGGCGAGCGCGGTCTCCCGGTCGGGGGCCCAGCTGACGTGGACCTGGAGGTGGAGGGGGCCCCTGCCGCCCGCCGAGCGGTACGCGTCGACGATGCGGCGCAGTCGTTCGGCGGGGGCGTTGACGGTGATGAGTCCGTCCGCCCAGTCCGCGCACCAGCGCGCCGTCCGCTCGCTGCACGCGGCGCCGATCAGCGGGGGCACCGTGTCGGGGCGGGTCCACAGCCTGGCCCGGTCCACGGTCACCAGGCCGTCGTGGCTCACCTCCTCGCCGTGCAGCAGGGCGCGGATGATGTCGACGCACTCCCGCAGGCGGGCGTTGCGCACGTCCTTGCGCGGCCACCCCGCGCCGGTGATGTGCTCGTTGGAGGCCTCGCCGCTGCCGAGCGCGGCCCAGAAGCGGCCCGGGTACATGGCGGCCAGGCTGCCGATCGCCTGCGCGACGATCGCCGGGTGGTAGCGCTGGCCGGGGGCGTTGACCACCCCGAACGGGATGGACCCGGTGGCCTGGAGCGCGGCCCCCAGCCACGACCACGCGAATCCCGACTCGCCCTGGCGGGTGCTCCAGGGCGAGAAGTGGTCCGAGCACATCGCGGCCGTGAAGCCGACCTGCTCGGCCTGGACGGCCGCCGCCAACAGGGCGGCGGGAGGGACCTGTTCGTGCGAGGCGTGAAAGCCGTAGACGGTCATGCAGCTCCGCCTACCCCTCTCCGGGGGGATCATCGGCGGCATTCCGGACCGCTGTCCGGGGCCGGGGGCTCGCGCCGGGCGTGGCCGCGCGCCCGGCCGCTCCCGATGGTGTGCGCGACGGCATCGGCGGGGCCGGTTCCCGGCCGTGTGCCGCCGTGTGCTGCCATGTGCCGCTGTATGCCGCTGTGTGCCGCCGTGCGCCCGGCGTGAAATGCGGCGTCCCGCTGCGCCCGTGCGCCCGCGAACCTAAGCTGACGCGGACCGTGCCGACGACCATGGGGGCGAGCTCGATGAGGCCGAGGGACAGGGGAATCTCAGCGGTGAAGACGGGGGTCAAGAGGCTCCTGGGACGTACCGGGTTCGACATCGTGCGCAGTACCAACAACCGTCAGGGAGTGGACGACTTCCTGCCGTTCGAGGCGACGATGCGGGCCGCCCGGGTGGCGGGGCTGTCGGTCGGCGACCACATCGACCAGGTCATGAACGGCACGCCCGGGGCCACCCGCTCCACCGTCGACAGGCTGGGCGAGCTGGGCGTGTTCGCCGCCGGTCCGCGGACGGTGCTGGAGATCGGCCCCGGGTCGGGGCGGTACCTGGAGAGGACCCTCAAGGAGTGCTCGCCGGAGCGGTACGAGATCTACGAGACGGCGGCACCCTGGGCGGCGTACCTGGTGGAGACGTTCGGGGTGGTGGCCCGACCGGCCGACGGCGCGGGTCTCGCTCCGACGCCCGACGCGAGCGTGGACCTCGTGCAGGCGCACAAGGTCTTCAACACGGTGACCTTCCTCGTCGCGGCCCGCTACTTCTTCGAGATGGCCCGGGTGGTCCGGCCCGGCGGGCGGATCGTCTTCGACGTCATGACGGAGAACTGCCTGGACCCGGCGGCGATGCGCGCCTGGGCCACCCGGGGCGGGCCGGGGCACGACTCGTACCCGGCGGCGATGCCCCGCCGGGCCTGCGTGGACCTCTTCGCGTCCCTCGGCTGCACCCTGGAGGCCGGGTTCCTGGCGCCCCTGGGCGTGGCCTCCACGGAGGTCCTCGTCTTCCGCAAGGAGACCTGAACGGACTCCCCGGGAAGACCGCCGGAGAGCCGTCCCGGCGGCCGCCCGCAAAGGGCGGTCACGAATTTCACACATCCTCTCTCCATCCCGACCCCGATGGTCTAGATTGACCGTGCTTCGACTGTTCGAGCACCGAGCAACCGTTAATGATCAATAGGTCCGGTCCTGCACACGGCCGGCCCGCCCGCGACCGGCAGGGCATCTGAGTCCCCTGCCGCCGGGGTGAGTTGTTCCAGCACCGCCGAAATGGTTCAGCACGTCACGCGCGCCGGGCAGCCGCCCTGCGCGTGCAGAACGATGAGGAACAGCGCGGCGCGGGAGGCCGGGGGGCGTCCCGCACGGAAGGAACAGCGCGGGGACCGGGGGGTCTCCCGGGGGGAGGAAGCGGTGTTGGGTGAACGCGTCGAATCACTGGCGGCCTGGGGGGTCCGGTGCAGCGAGGGGACTTAGTCCGCCCGTTTCCGCCGGCGCAGCGGCGTCCGGGAAACGGGTCGATCAGCAGGCCGACGGCCGACTGGGAGCAGCGGTACCGACGTACCGTGATCGTCGGCGACACCGTGGCCACCGCCGTCGTGGTCTTCACGATCGGCAACTTCTTCGGCGTACGGGACGCGGCCGACTGGCACGAGAAGTGGAACATCCTCGCCGTCGGCACCGAACTGCTCGTGGTGGGCTCGCTCGCCGCCAGCCGGTCGTGGGCCCCCGGTGTGCTCGGCCAGGGGGCGGAGGAGTTCCGCCGGCTCAGCCGCTCGCTGTTCATGGCGACCGTGATCCTGGCCCTCGGCGGAATCGCGACGACCTCGCGCAACGTCAAACTCTGGATCTTCGTCGCGATGCCGATGATCGTCGTCGTCACGATGGTCGCCCGCTATCTGCTGCGGCTGTGGCTGCACCGGCAGCGCAAGGAGGGCCGCTGTCTGCGGCCGGTGCTCGCCGCGGGAAGCCCGGAGACGGTGCGTGACCTGATCGCCCGGACCCGCAGGTTCCCGCACCTGGGCTGGCGGGTGGACGGGGTGTGCACCGGGGACGGCCTCGGGTTCGGCGGGGACGGGCTGGACGTGGACGGGGTGGCGGTGGTGGGCCGGCTCGCGGACGTCGCGGACCACGTGCGCCGCGACGGCTACCGGGTGGTCGCGGTCACCCCGGACCCGCACTGGTCGCCGCACCGCCTCCAGCGCCTGGCCTGGAACCTCGAAGGCAGCGAGGCCGAGATGGTCGTGGCGCCGGTGCTGATGGAGGTGGCGGGACCGCGCCTGCACGTGGACGCGGTGCTGGGCATTCCGCTGCTGCGGGTCAGCATGCCGGTGTTCACCGGCGGCCACCGGGTCGTCAAGGCGGTCGTGGACCGGCTGGGGGCGGCGTTCCTGCTGCTGCTGTTCGCTCCCCTGATGGTGCTGGTCGCCCTGCTCGTCCTCGTGGACAGCCGGGGCGGGGCGGTCTACCGCCAGCGCAGGGTCGGCAAGGACGGCCGCGAGTTCACCATCGTCAAGTTCCGCACCATGGTCGCCGGGGCGCACGGGGACCGCGCGGGGCTGGCCGCCCTGAACGAGGGCGCGGGCCTGCTGTTCAAGGTGCGCCGGGACCCGCGGGTGACCCGGGTGGGGTCGGTGCTGCGCCGGTATTCCATCGACGAACTCCCGCAGCTCTTCAACGTGCTGGCCGGGTCGATGTCGCTGGTCGGCCCGCGGCCGCCGCTGCCGGAGGAGTCGGCGGCGTACGGGCCGGACATCCGGCGGCGGCTGTTGGTGAAGCCCGGGCTGACCGGCCTGTGGCAGATCAGCGGACGCAGCGACCTCCCGTGGGAGGAGGCGGTGCGCCTGGACCTGCGGTACGTGGAGGACTGGTCGCTCGCCCTGGACGCGGTGATCCTGTGGAAGACGCTGCGAGCGGTGCTGCACGGACACGGGGCCTACTGATGGCCCGCCACGCACGTACCGCAGGCCGCGGCGGCCTGCCCGGGGGGAGGAACGGGGCATGAGGATCAGCGTTTTCGGACTCGGTTACGTGGGCTGCGTGTCGGCGGCGTGCCTGGCCGGCACGGGGCACGAGGTCGTCGGGGTGGACGTCAACCGGGTCAAGGTCGGCCTGGTCAACGACGGCCTGGCCCCGGTGGTCGAGGAACGGATCGGCGAGCTGACGGCCGACGTGGTGGCGTCGGGGGCGTTGCGGGCCACCGTCGACGTCCGCGAGGCGGTGCTCGGCAGCGAGGTGTCGCTCGTCTGCGTGGGTACGCCGTCGGAGTCCAACGGGAGCCTGTGCACGACCTATCTGGAGCGGGTCGCCGAGCAGATCGGCGCGGTGCTCGCCGACCGGGACCCGGCGGGCCCCCGGCACACCGTCGTCTTCCGCTCCACCATGCTCCCCGGCACCTGTCTGAACCTGCTGGTGCCGATCCTGGAGAAGGCCGCCGGGGGCACGGCGGGCGTGGACTTCGGGGTCGCGGTCAACCCGGAGTTCCTGCGCGAGGGCACCAGCGTGCGGGACTTCTTCGACCCGCCCAAGACCGTGATCGGCCAGCTCGACGAGGCCAGCGGCGACACGGTGGCCGCGCTGTACGCGAACCTGCCCGGCGAGGTGTTCCGGGTGCCGGTGGCGACGGCCGAGGCGATCAAGTACGCGGACAACGCCTTCCACGGCCTCAAGATCGGTTTCGCGAACGAGCTGGGCGCGGTCTGCCAGGCGCTGGGCGTGGACTCGCACCAGGTGATGGACGTCTTCCTGGCCGACCGCAAGCTCAACATCAGTCCCGCCTACCTGCGGCCCGGGTTCGCCTTCGGGGGTTCCTGCCTGCCCAAGGACCTGCGCAGCCTGGTGTACGCGGCGCAGCGGGCCGACGTGTCGGTGCCGATCCTCTCCCATGTGCTGCCGTCGAACGCCGACCACTTGCAGCGTGCGGTGGACCTGGTGGGGCGCACCGGGAAGCGGCGGGTGGGCCTGTTCGGCCTGTCCTTCAAGCCCGGCACCGACGACCTGCGCGAGAGCCCGCTGGTGGAGCTGGCGGAGCGGCTCTTCGGCAAGGGGTACGACCTGCTGATCTACGACGCGAACGTGAGCCTGTCGCGGCTGCTGGGCGCGAACCGCGAGTACATCGAGAACCGGCTGCCGCACCTGGCGCAGCTCCTCGCGGAGTCCGTGGCGGAGGTGCTCGACTTCGCCGAGGTGTGCCTGGTCGGCACCAGGGACCCGGCCGTCCTGGCGGCGCTGCCGCACGGCGACGGTCCGGTGATCGTCGACCTCGTCCGTCTTCCCGACGCCGAGACGCGTCGTACCGAACCGGGGTATCTGGGCCTTGCGTGGTGACGAGAACAGCGGAGGCCGGGCGGCGCGCCGGGCGCTGGTCCTGGTGGAGAACCTGTCGGTGCCGTTCGACCGGCGGGTGTGGCAGGAGTGCACGACGCTGCGCGACGCGGGCTGGGAGGTGCACGTCGTCTGCCCGCGGGGCGAGAAGCGGGACACCGAGGCGGAGGCGCTGGTCGACGGAGTGCGCGTCCACCGCTACCCGTTGCGGGCGGCCACCGGCGGCCCCGCCGGGTACGTGCGCGAGTACGCCGCCGCGCTGTGGCACACGGCGCGGCTGGCCCGCCGGGTCGGGCCGGTGCACGTGGTGCACGCGTGCAATCCGCCGGACCTGTTGTTCCTCGTGGCGCTGCGGCTCAAGCGGCTGGGGGCGCGGTTCGTCTTCGACCAGCACGACCTGGTGCCGGAGCTGTACCTGTCGCGGTTCGGCCGGGGCGAGGACCTGCTGTACCGGGCGGTGTGCGCGCTGGAGCGCTGGACGTACCGCAGCGCGGACATCGTGCTGGCCACGAACGAGAGCTACCGGGAGACGGCGATCGGGCGGGGCGGCAAGCGGCCCGGGGACGTGTTCGTGGTGCGCAGCGCGCCGCAGTCCGACCGCTTCCGACCGGTGCCGCCGGAAGCGGAGTTGAAGCGCGGCAAGCCGCATCTGCTGTGCTACCTGGGCGTCATGGGCCCCCAGGACGGCGTCGACTACGCGCTGCGGGCGCTGGCGGAGCTGCGCGACGGGCTGGGGCGGGCCGACTGGCACGCGGTGTTCGTCGGCTCCGGGGACGCCTTCGACGCGATGGTGGCTCTGTCCCGGGAGCTGGGTCTGGCGGAGCAGGTGGAGTTCACCGGGCGCGTCCCGGACGCCGATCTCGTGCGGTACCTGTCCACCGCCGATGTGTGCCTCTCCCCCGACCCGCGCAATCCGCTCAACGACGTGTCGACCATGAACAAGGTCCTGGAGTACATGGCGATGGGACGGGCGATCGTCTCGTTCGACCTGGTGGAGGCGCGCGTCTCGGCCGGTGCGGCGGCCGTGTACGCGCCCGCCAACGACGAGGCCGCGTTCGCCCGGCTGATCGGGGAGCTGCTGGACGATCCGGCCCGGCGGGAGCTCATGGGCAAGGCCGGTCAGGAGCGGATCGGCGGCGCGCTGTCCTGGCGCCACTCGCAGGCGCAGCTCCTGGCGGCCTACGACGCCGCGTGCCGTGGTCGCGTCGCACGTCCGGCGCGGGGGCCGGCGAGCCGGGTGCGAAGGAGGCCGCGCCCTTGAGCGACGACACGATCCGCCTCGCCACGATCGGCCGGATGCTGCGCCGCCGGTGGCGGATTCTCGCGGTGCTGACCCTGGTGGGGGCGCTCGCCGGGTACGGCGTCTCGGTGGTGTTCCCGCCCCGGTACACCGCGTCGGCCTCGGTGCTGCTGCCGGGGCAGTGGGAGCAGCGCGAACTGCTGACGCAGGTGGACATCGCGACGAGTTCGGTGGTGGCCGACCGCACGGCCGCGGCGCTCGGCTGGAGCGGTGTGGACGGCGAGGAGCTGCGGGAGCGGGTGGCGGCGTCGGCCGCGGAGGGGAACATCATCAAGCTCTCCGGCACGGCCGACACCCCGTCGCGCGCCCAGCGGCTCTCCGACGTCCTGGCCCGGCAGTTCGTCCTGTTCGCCACCCGCATCTCGGGCGGCAGCACCGACTCCGACGCGGAGGCCGAGGCGCTGCGGCAGCAGGTGGTGCAGGCCAACCGCCGCATCACCGAGCTGGCCGGCGCGGCCGATCCGGGGCGGTCGGTGGAGAGCGTGCAGGCCCGCACCTCGCTGGAGCGGCTGCGCACCGCGCTGGAGAAGGCGATGGAGAAGCTCGCCGAGGCCGACCCGGCGAACGACAGGGCCGCCATGGTCGTCATGGGTCCGGCGGCCCGGCCTGCGGGGCAGACGCCGCCGACCCGGGTGCAGCTCGTCGCGGCCGGGGCCGGGCTGTTCCTCCTGCTGGCCGTGGTGGGGCACCTCGCCGCCGCCCGGGCGGACCGCCGCCCGCGCACCGGCCCGGAGATCGCCGCGGCGCTGGGCTCGGCGCTGCTGGGCGCCGTCGACGTACCGGAGGAACCGCGTGCGCGGCGGCCGGGGGGCGGGGGCCCGCTGGGCGGGGCGCGCCGGCTGCTCGGCGTGGACACCCGGTGGGACGTGCCGCCGCCGCACCGGTCCGGCGACGACGCCGACCGGAGCATCCGCCACCGGCGGGTGTGCGCCCGGCTGCGGGAGCGGCTGCCGGTGCCGGGCGGGGTGCTGGTCGTGGTCCCGCAGGACGATCCGGTGGCGGGCCGGGCCGCCGGGCAGCTCGTCGAGGAGGCCGCGCACGCCTGGCAGGCGCCGCGGCCGGCCCTGCGGGTGGTGGAGGTCGCCGTGGTCCGCCCCACCGTGCCCGACCGCGAGGCCGAGGCCGGCGCCCTGGTCGTGCTGAGCGCGGGCACCCGGACCGCCGATGAGCTCGCCGGGATCGCGGAGGCCTGCGCGGACAGCGGCCACGACCTCGTCGGCGTCGTCGTCGCCGGTACGGTCGGCTCCCGCCCGGCGCGGGCCGCCCCCGCTCCCCCGGACGGCGCTCCCGCCGAACTCGCGGTGAGCGGCCGCGCGACGGGAGCCTCGACGTGACGGCGCACCCGGCGCCGCAGCGGACGGCCCCGGCTCCGCTCATCGACCTCCAGGCCCTGGTGGCCGCGGTGCGCAGGCGCCGCCGCCTGTGGTCCTCGCTGGCTCTGCTCGGGCTGCTGGGCGGGACGGCGCTCGCGGTGCTGCTGCCGCCCGCGCCGACCGCGGTGACCAAGGTCCTGGTCACGCACCGGGAGGACCAGCCCAATGACACCGGGACGCTGATCCGTACCGACGTGGCGCTCCTGGGCACCACCCGCGTCGCCGGCGCGGCCCTGCGCTCGCTGGGCTCCGCCGAACGGCCGGAGGACTTCCTGGAGGACTGCACGGCGGTCGGCCTCACCAACAACCTGTTGCAGATCGAGGTGACGGGCGACAGCGACGCCCAGGCGGTCGCCCGGGCCGGCGCCCTGGCCCGGGCGTTCGTCGCCGACCACGTGCGGCGGATGCGGGAGACCGCGAAGGCCGAGGCCGGAGCCCTGCTGGAGCAGCGCGACCGGATGCGCGTCGAGTTGGCCCGGGTCAACGAGTCGATCGGGCAGCAGCCCCCGACGACCGACCCGAAGGGCGCGGCCGGTGTGGAGACCCTGTACGCCCGCCGGGCCGAACTCAACTCCCGCATCGCCGACTTCGACCAGCGGGCCGCCGAGGCGGGCACCGGGACGCCCCGGCTGGTGTCCGGCACGCAGATCGTGGACGCCCCGCGCGCGCTCAGGCACTCCCTGCCCAAGGGGCTGGCCACCAGGGGCGGCCTCGGTCTGGTCCTCGGGCTCGTCATGGGTGTCGCGCTGGCCGCGGTCGGCGCGGTGGTCGGGGACCGCCCGGTGCTGCGCCGGGACATCGCCGCGCACCTCGGCGCTTCGGTGGTCGCGGAACTGCCCGGACGGCCGGGACGGCTGTGGCGGCGGCGCGCGACCCGGGCCGCCCGGGCCCGGCTGGTGTCGTCGCTGGCCCGTACGGTGCGGGGTTCGGTGGAGCCGCTGTCGCTCCTGGAACTGGGCTGCGCCCGCACCACGGGTGCGATCGCCCTGGACCTCGCGCGGACGCTGGGGCGGGAGGGGCCCGTGGCCGTCGTCGACGGCCTGCCGGGCGAGCGGCCGGCCGGGCTCCGCCGGAAGCCCGGGGACCCGGACGTGGTCGGCGGCGAGCGGGCCGGGGCCGTGCTGCCGCAGGAGCGCCGGATCGGCGTCGGTTCGGTGGCGCCCGGCACCGCGTGGACCGACCTGCGGTACCTCGGCGCCCGCACCGTGCTGGTGGTGCGCGCCGGGCACGGCAGCACCGCCTGGCTGCACACCGTGGCGCGGCAGCTCGCCGACCAGCGCCTTCCGGTGCTCGGGGTGGTGCTGGTCGACCCCGATCCGCGCGACCGTACCGACGGCACGCTGTGGGACCCGGTGCCCACCGCGCCGTGCGGCCCCGCCGACCGGGCCGACGGCCACGAGGAGCAGGGCAGGCCGAACGGGGTGCCGCAGCCGCGCACGGAGCGCTTGCCGCTGCGGGCCGCACGGGTTCCGGACGACGACAGGGAGGTGCGGTAGATCATGTGTGGCATCGCAGGGGCGTACCGGTGGCCGGACGGGAAGGCCGTCACGGACCGGCTCACCGACGTCCTGGCCCACCGCGGCCCGGACGGGGCGGGCCGTTACGACCGTCCGGCGGGCGACGGGTCGGTGCACCTGGGGCACCGCAGGCTCGCCGTCGTCGACCTGTCGGAGACCGGCGCGCAGCCGATGGTCCGGGACGGGCTCGCCCTCACCTACAACGGCGAGCTGTACAACGCGCCCGAGCTGCGCGCCGAGCTGGCGGCCCGCGGGGTCCGCTTCCGGGGCACGTCGGACACCGAGGTGCTCCTGCAGGCGTGGCGGCGCTGGGGCACGGACTGCCTGCCGAGGCTGCGCGGCATGTTCGCCTTCGGGATCTTCGACGAACGCACGGGCGACCTGGTGCTCGCCCGCGACCAGATGGGCGTCAAGCCCTTGTTCCTGGTCCGGCGCGGCGAGGGCCTGGTGTTCGCCTCGGAGCTGAAGGCGCTGGCCGCCGTGACGGGCGGGGCGCCGGCGGTGGACCACGCGGCGCTGGTGGCCTCGCTCCTCTACTACTGGGTGCCCGAATCCCGCTGCGCGCTGCGCGGTGCGGAGAAGCTGCCGCCGGGGAGCTGGCTGCGGGTGCGGGCCGACGGGCAGGTGCGGCGCGGCCGGTACTGGAACCTCAAGGACGTCGCCGCCGAGGGCCAGGCGCGGGCGCGCTCCGGTGAACTGCCGGACCTGGCGGCCGTGGTGGCGGAGTCGACCCGGCGGCACCTGCTGTCCGACGTGCCGGTGGCGACCTTCCTGTCCGGCGGTCTCGACTCCAGCTATCTGACCGCGCTGGCCGCCCGCGACCGGTCGGGGATCTCCGCGTACACGATCGGCTTCCGGGCGGCGGACGCCGCGTTCGAGGCGATGCCGGACGACCTGCGGTACGCCCGGCAGGTGGCGCGGCGGTTCGGGGTGGACCTGCACGAGATCGAGATCGCCCCGGACGTGCTCGACCTGCTGCCGCGGATGGCGTACAGCCTGGACGAGCCGATCGGCGACCCGGCCGCGATCAACACGTATCTGATCTGCCGGGCGGCCCGGGCGGCCGGGGTGAAGGTGATGCTGTCGGGGATGGGCGCGGACGAGCTGTTCGCCGGGTACCGCAAGCACCTGGCCAACCTGGTCGCCGTGCGCTACCAGCGGGTTCCGCGCCCGCTGCGGCGCGGGATTAGCGGCGCCGTGGACAAGCTGCCGGTCGCCACGGCGCGGCGCGGGTACCGGTCGGTGCGGTTCGCCAAGCGGTTCCTGTCGTTCGCGGAGCTGCCGGAGGAGGAGGCGTTCCGGCGCAGTTACACGATGTACGACCGGGCGGAGCTGCTGGCGCTGATCAGCCCGGACCTCGCGGGCACGGTCGACGACGTGCTGGGCGAGCACGCGGACGTGTACGCGGACAACGACCTCGACGACTTCGTGAACCGGATGTGCCTGGGCGACGCCCGGATGTTCCTGCCGGGTCTCAACCTCGCGTACACGGACCGCTCCAGCATGGCCGCCTCGACGGAGGTGCGGGTGCCGTACGTGGACGTCGAGGTGGTGAGGGCCGCGTTCGCCTTTCCGGGCGGCCGGAAGATCGCCGGGCGGCAGGGCAAGGCGGTCCTGAAGGAGGCGGCCGTCCCGGTCCTGCCGAAGGAGATCGTGTACCGGCCCAAGGGCCTGTTCAGCGCTCCGCTGCGGGCCTGGATGAGCCGGGATCTGGCGCCGCTGGTGCGCGAGGTGGTCAACGACGGGGTGCTGGTGCGCTCCGGGTTCCTGCGGCGGGACGCGCTGGCGCGGATGGTCGCCGAGGACGCGGCCGGGCGGCGGGACTTCTCCAAACACCTGTGGCACGTGCTGACCCTGGAGCACTGGTACCGCGACGCGACCTCGGGCCGGAGCGCCCGGACGACGGCTGAGGACATCTGAGGAGTTCGGGTGAAGCAGGTTGTGCAGAACTACCGGAGCGGCGAGCTGGCACTGCTCGACGTGCCGGAGCCGGGGTGCAAACCGGGCGGGGTGCTGGTGCGCACCCTGTACTCGCTGATCTCCACCGGCACGGAGCTGATGAAGGTGTCCGAGGCGGGCATGTCGATGCTCGGCAAGGCCCGCTCCCGCCCGGACCAGGTGGCCAAGGTCATGCAGAGCGTGACCACCCAGGGGGTGCCCGCGACGTACCGCAAGGTGATGGGCAGGCTCGACTCGTACACACCGCTGGGCTACTCGCTGTGCGGGGTGGTCGAGCGGGTCGGCGCCGGTGTCGACGACGTGAAGGCCGGCGACGTGGTGGCGTGCGCGGGCAACGAGCACGCGCTGCACGCCGAACTGAACTGGGTGCCCCGCAACCTCTGCGCCCCGGTGCCGGACGGGCTCGCTCCCCGGCAGGCCGCGTTCGGCACGGTCGGGTCGATCGCGTTGCAGGGGGTGCGCCAGGGGGAGCCGCAGCTCGGCGAGGTGGCCCTCGTCATCGGACTGGGGCTGATCGGGCAGTTGGTGGCGCAGTTGCTGACCGCCTCGGGGGTGCGGGTGGTGGGCGTCGACCCGGACCGGGGGCGCTGCGAACTGGCCGAGCGCCTGGGCGCGGTGGCCTGCGGCGATCCCACGTCGGCGGCCGTGGAGGGCGCGGTGGCCCGGCTCACCGACGGGCACGGCGTGGACCAGGTGTACCTGGCGGCCGGCGGCGGCAGCAACCAGCCGGTGGAGCTGGCCGCGCGCCTCAGCCGGGACCGGGGCCGGGTCGTCGACATCGGCAAGTGCCGCCTGGACCTGCCGTGGAACGCGTACTACGAGAAGGAGCTCGACGTCCGCTTCTCGCGTTCGTACGGTCCCGGGCGCTACGACCCGTCGTACGAGCTGGAGGGCCGTGACTACCCGATCGGCTACGTGCGCTGGACGGAGCGCCGCAACCTGGCGTGCTTCCTGGACCTGATGGCCCGGGGGCGGGTGAACGTGGAGCCGCTGATCTCGCACGTCGCCGGCTTCGCGGACGCGGTGGAGACGTATCGGCGCCTGGCGGAGGGCGAGTTGCGGGCCGTGGCGGTGCTGTTCCGGTATCCGCGGGGCGCGGGGACGGCGGAGGCGCCTTCGGTGACCGTGCCGGAGGTACGGCGTGCCGCGCCCGCCGGGACGCGGTCCGCCCGGACGCCGGTGCGGCTGGCCTTCGTCGGTGCGGGGAACTACGCGACGTCGATGCTGCTGCCGCACCTGGCGGGGCGCGAGGGCGTCGAGCTGTCGGCGGTCGTCACCACGACGTCGCTGTCCGGCGCCAACGCGCGGCGCACCTTCGGCTTCGGCCGCGCGACCACCGACCTGGACGCCGTGCTCGGCGACGACGCCATCGACGCGGTGTTCGTGGTCACCCGGCACAGCTCGCACGCCGCGCTGACCCGCAGGGCGCTCCTCAGCGGCAAGGCGGTGTTCGTGGAGAAGCCGCTCGCGCTCACCGAGGACGAACTCGCGGACGTCCTGGCCGCGGTGGAGGAGTCCGGCAACGACCGGCTCCAGGTGGGCTTCAACCGCCGGTTCGCGCCGCTGCTCCAGGAGGCGAAGCGGCGGTTCGGGGAGCGGACGGGCCCGGCGAGCCTGCGCTACCTGATCAACGCGGGCCCGCTCCAGCGGGGCAGTTGGTATGCGCGTCAGGACACCGAGGGTTCCCGGTTCGCCGGTGAGGGCGGCCACTTCATCGACACGGCGAGCTGGCTGCTGGGGGCCGATCCGGTGTCGGTGTACGCCGTCGCCCCGCCCGGCGGCGAGGACCTCCAGGTCGTCCTGCGCTACCCGGACGCCTCCACCGCCGCCCTCAGCTACGTCACCACCGGCGCGGCGGGCTTCCCCAAGGAGACCCTGGACCTGGTCGCGGACGGCAGGGTGCTGCGGCTGGACGACTTCGTACGGGCGTCGGTGCACGGGGAGAAGCGGTGGGTCAGCTCCCGGCTGCCCAGGGCCCGGGACAAGGGGCAGCACGCCGAACTGGCCGCGTTCGTGCGGGCGGTGCGCTCCGGGGGCCCGATGCCGGTGCCGCTGGAGTCGCTGGCCGCCACCACCGCGGCCACGCTCGCGGTGGGGACCGGGCTGCGCAGCGGGGCCCCGGTGACGCTGGCGAGGACGCGATGACCCCGAGCCCCGGCTGGTACCTGCGGCGGCTCTCCCGGATGGGGCCCCGCGAGATGGGCGGCCGGGCCCTGGACACCGTGCGCAGGCGGCGGTGGCGGTCGGACCGGCCGCACTGCCCGCCCGTGGCCGGCGCCCGTTTCACCGCCGTGCTGCCCGCCGGGGCGCTGAAGGCGGTGCCGCAGGAGGCGGCGGCGCGCCTGGTCGCGGAGGCGGACCGGCTGATGGCCGGGCGCGTCACGTACTTCGGGGTGGAGCGCGGCGACCTCGTGGACCCCGACTGGTGGTACGACCCGAGGACGGGCCGCCACGCCCCGTGGGGGTACGCCTTCGGGCTGCCCTACCGGGACGAGGAGCTGTCCGGGGACATCAAGCAGATCTGGGAGCTGTCGCGGCACCAGTACCTGACCGTGCTGGCCGCCGCCTACGCGGTGACCGGCGAGGACCGGTACGCGGAGCGGGTGGCGGCGCACCTGACGTCGTGGTGGGCGGCGAACGCGCCGCTGCGCGGGGTGCACTGGATCAGCGGCATCGAGCTGGGCGTCCGGCTGCTGTCCTGGGTGTGGGTGCGGCGGCTGCTCGACGGATGGCGGGGCGCGGCCGCCCTGTTCGAGGGCAATCCGGTGGCGCGCGACCAGATCTGGCACCACCAGCGCTGGCTGGCCGCCTTCCCCAGCCGGGGCTCCTCCGCGAACAACCACGTGATCGCGGAGGCGGCCGGGCAGTTCGCCGCGGCCTGCGCGTTCGACTGGTTCGCCGCGTCGGAGCGGTGGCGGGCGGACGCGCTGCGGTCGCTGGAGCGGCACCTGCGCGCCAACACCTTCCCCTCGGGGCTCAACCGGGAGCTGGCCACCGAGTACCACGGTCTCGTCCTGGAACTCGGTCTGGCCGCGCTGGCCGAGGCGGACGCCGCCGGCGTGCCGGTCCCGGCGACGGTGCGGCTGGTACTGCTACGGATGACCGACGCGCTCGCGGCCGTCGTGGACGACCGGCTGCGGCCGCCGCGCCAGGGGGACGCCGACGACGGGCACGGACTGGTCGTGGACGGTCCGGGCACCGACCGGTGGGCGTCGCTGCTGAGCACCGGGGACGCCGTGTTCGGCCGCCCGGCCTGGTGGCCGCCCGTCGCGGCCGCCGACGTGCGCACCCCGCTGCTGGCCGCGCTGGTCCGCCCGTACGGGAAGGGCGTGACACGTCCGGCGGCGCGTCCCCACCACTTCGCCGACGCCGGACTGACCCTGCTGCGCGGGCCGGGGAAGATCTGGGTGCGCTGCGACGGGGGGCCGCACGGGTTCCTGTCCATCGCCGCCCACGCGCACGCGGACGCGCTGTCGGTGGAGGTGCGGCAGGACGGGGTCGACGTGCTGGCCGACCCGGGGACGTACTGCTACCACGGGCAGCCCCGGTGGCGGGCGTACTTCCGCTCGACGCTCGGCCACAACACCCTGGAGCTGGACGGCGTCGACCAGTCCGCCTCCGGCGGTCCTTTCCTGTGGACCCGGCAGGCGCGCACCCGGGTGCGGGAGGCGACCGCGTCCCGCTGGTCCGCCGAGCACGACGGGTACGGGCGGTCCGTGCACCGGCGCGACGTCGAACTGGCCGCGCAGGCCCGGGAGCTGCGGATCGTGGACGAGGTGCGCGGGCCGCGCCGGGCGGTGCGTCTCGCGTTCCATCTCGGGCCGGAGGTCACCGCCGAGCTGGAGGCGGGGCGGGCCCGGCTCGGCTGGACGCGGGACGGCGAGGAGCGGTCCGCGGTGCTCGACCTGCCCGGACGGCTCGAGTGGCGGGCGCACCGCGGCGAGAGCCGGCCTCCGCTCGGCTGGTACTCCCCCGGTTTCGGGCGCAAGGAACCCGCCACCACGCTGGTCGGCACCGGGTTCACCGAGGACGGGCAGCGGTTCGTCACCGTGCTCGGGTTCGGCGACCGGGGGGACGCGTGAGGACGCCGGGGCGGCTGCGGACCTCATCGGCGGCGCTGCTGGTGCTCGCGGTGGCCGGCTGCACGGGGACGCCGGACGACGGGCGGCCGCCGGCGGCCGCGTCCGCGCCGACCGGTGCGCCCGCCGCCGTGGCCCGGATCTGCGCCGGGCCCGCCCCCGGGCCCGCGCAGGCCCCGCCCGGTGCGGTGACCGTCGACCCCTCGGTGGTCGGCGACCTGGCCGCCAAGACCGCGAGCAGCCCCGAGAACACCACGTTCTGGCTGCGTCCGGGCACGCACCGGCTCGTGCCGAAGCAGTACGCCCAGGTGCTGCCGAAGAAGGGGAACACCTACCTCGGCGCTCCGGGCGCGGTGCTCGACGGCGCCAAGGTGAACCAGTACGCGTTCGGCGGGCCCGCCCCCGACGTCACCCTGCGCCACCTGACCGTGCAGGGGTTCGTCCCGCCGCAGGACGAGGGCGTGGTCAACACCAGCTCCGCCGACGGCTGGGTGATCGAGCACAGCACCCTCCAGCGGAACTCCGGCGCCGCCATGATGGTCGGCGCCCGCCAGCGGATCCGCGCCAACTGCCTGCGGAACAACGGCCAGTACGGCGTGAACGGCTACAAGGACGGCGACACGGTCCGGGGCCTGGTGGTGGAGGGGAACGAGATCACCGGCAACAACACCGACGACTGGGAGCGCAGGCGCCCCGGCTGCGGCTGCACGGCCGGCATCAAGTTCTGGGCCGTCAACGGGGCCGACGTCCGCGGCAACTGGGTGCACCACAACCGGGGCGCGGGCCTGTGGGCCGACAACAACAACAACGACTTCCTCTTCGAGAACAACCTCATCGAGGCCAACGACGGCACCGGTCTGATGTACGAGACCAGCTACAACACGATCATCCGCAACAACACCTTCCGGCGGAACAACGTGGTCGAGGGCCGCAGGCTGGCCGACCGGGGCGACCCGTTCCCGTACGCGACGATCTACGTCTCCGAGGCGGGCGGCGAGCCGCGCGTGAAGGCCCGCACCGACAGGATCGAGATCTACCGGAACCTGCTGGAGAACAACTGGAACGGGATCACCCTGTGGGAGAACGCCAACCGGTTCTGCAACAGCCCCGCCAACACCTCGACCGGATACTGCACGCTGCTGGTGAAGGACACCGGGAGCTGTGCGCGGCCCGCGATCGCCGACCGGCCGCTCTACGACGACTGCCGGTGGAAGACGCAGCGGGTGGACGTGCACCACAACCGCTTCGTGCTGGACGGCGCGGCCCTGGGGTGCACGACGGAGTGCGCCCGGACGGCGGTGCTGTCGAACTACGGCACCTATCCCGACTGGTCGCCGTACAAGGCCAAGGCGGTCTCCGAGGCGCTGATCCACCGGCAGCACAACCGCTGGCACGACAACGAGTACCGCGGCCCGTGGAGCTTCGTCGCCGACGACCCGGCGGTCCGCGTCGACGCCGCGCAGTGGCAGGACGCGCCGTACCGGCAGGACGCCGGCAGCACCTTCACGCCGCGGGCGGGTGGTTGAGGTGGCCGCCGACCCGCTGCGCGACGGGGCCGGCCCAAAGCCGCGTCCCGCCGGGCCGCCGGGGGCCGCCCGGGCGGCCTGGGCGCTGCTGGGGCTCAATGTGCTCGGCAGCGCCGGGGCGCAGACCGTCTTCCCGATCCCGCGCTCCCTCATCCAGATGGTCACCATGGGGGCGCTGGCCGCCGCGTTCGCGCTGGCGCTCGCGGTCAACCCGCGGGCGAGCGTCCGGCCGAGCGCCTTCCTGTTCCTGCTGACGCTGCTGCTGGTGCCGAGCGTGCTCTCCAGCGCGACCCTGGAGTCCGGGTTCGGCGCGCTGTTCCGGTGCGGCCGGCTGACGCTGTTCGTGGCCACGCTGTGGCTGCTGAGCCGCTGGTGGGACGGCGGTACGGCGTTCGTGCGGACCCACGTCCGGATGTACTTCGCGGTGCTGGTGTCGGTGGTGGCGGGGCTGATCGTCTCACCGGGCGCCGCCCTGCCCGAGCTGTACGGGGGGCGGCTGGTCGGCGCGCTGTGGCCGCTGACGCCGCCGCAGATCGGGCAGTACGCGGCGGTGGTCGTCGGGCTGTCCGTGCTGCTGGCGCTGGACCGCCGGACCTCGTGGGGCGGCGCGCTGGCGGTGGTCGTGCCGTCGCTGGTGCTGCTCGTGCTGACCCACACCAGGACGGCGACGATCGGCATGCTGGCCGGGCTGGTGCTGGCGATCGGCTCGCTGGTGCTGACCAGTTCGGCGGCCCGCCGGTTCTTCGCCTGGACGGTGGTGTGCGCCGTGGTCGCCGCGGTCGGGTTCGCGTCCGCGCTCCAGGCGTGGTTCCTGCGCGGGCAGTCGCAGGAGTACTTCACCAGCCTCACCGGCCGCGCCACGGTGTGGGACGCGCTGCTGGACGCCCCCCGGACGCTCACCGAGCGGCTGTTCGGCACGGGCCTGAGCGACAAGTCCTTCGGCGGGCTGCCGATCGACAACAGCTGGCTGGCGGTCTACGACGAGCAGGGCCTGACCGGCACGGCGATCGTCGCCGCGATGTACCTGGTCCTGGGCGGTGTCGCGCTGCTGCGGCCGCCGTCGCCGCAGCGGGCCTGCGCGCTCTTCCTGATCAGTTACGTCGGGATCTCGTCGTACACCGAGGCCGGTCTGGGCGACGCGTCGGCGTACCTGCTGCACCTGGCCCTGGCCGCTTCGCTGCTCGCGGCGCCCGCCGGGGACGTCCCGGGGACCGCCCGCCCCGGGATGCCCGCCCCTCCCCCACGACCTGTTCCGCGCCGGGCCCGGAGGCTGACATGAGCATGCGTGTGCTGGTGGTGCACAACCGTTACTCCTCGGCGCAGCCGAGCGGTGAGAACAGGGTCGTGGACCAGGAGGTGGAGCTGCTGCGCGCGGCCGGCCACCGGGTCGGCGTGTTCCAGCGACGCAGCGACGACATCGCCGCCCGCTCCCTGCTCGGCAAGGCCGCCGTGCCGCTGCTGGTGCCGTGGAACCCGGCGGTGCGCGCCGAGCTGGCCGCCCGGCTGCGCGCCGAGCGGCCGGACGTGGTGCACGTCCACAACGTGTTCCCGCTGCTGTCGCCCGCCGTGCTGGCGGCCTGCGCCGACGCCGGGGTGCCGGCCGTGGCCACCCTGCACAACTACAACCAGATCTGCCCGCCGGGCACGCTGCGCCGCGGCGGCCGGCCGTGCACCGCGTGTGTCACGGCCCGCTCGCCGCTGCCCGCCGTGCGGCACGGCTGCTACCGCGACTCGCGGCTGGCGACGGTGCCGCTCGCGGTGGGCATGGCGGTCAACCGGCGGCGGTGGTGGACGGGCGTCGAGCGGTTCTTCTGCATCTCGCGGGCCCAGCTCGACCTGCTGGCCCGGGCGGGCCTGCCGCCCGGGCTGCTGGCGCTCAAGCCCAACTTCGTGCCCGACCCGGGGGTGTACCGCCGGGGCGCGGGCGAGCAGTTGCTCTTCCTGGGCCGGCTGTCGGAGGCCAAGGGCGTCCGGCTGCTGATGGCCGCGTGGGACGGGCTCGCCGCGGACGGCGGCCCGGGCGTGCCGCTGGTGATCGCCGGCGCCGGCCCGCTGGAGCGGGAGGTGGCCGCCTGGGCGGCGGGCCGCGCCGACGTGCGGTACGTGGGCCTGTACGACCCGGCGCAGTGCCGCCGGGCCGTCGCGCGGTCGGTGGCGGTGGTGGCGCCCTCGATGGCGCTGGAGACGTTCGGCCTGGTGGCCGCCGAGGCGATGGCGGCCGGGGTGCCGGTGGTGGCCGCCGGGCACGGCGGTTTCACCGAGCTGGTCGAGGACGGGGTGGGCGGGCTGCTGCACCGGCCGGGCGACGCGGCCTCGCTCGCGGCCTGCCTGCGCCTGGTCGCGTCGGACCCGGCGGCCAACGCGGAGATGGGCCGGGCGGCCCGGCTCCGCTACGAGCAGGGGTTCAGCCCGTCCGTCGGGCTGGACCGTCTGGTGGAGGGGTACCGCTCCGCGATCGCGGGGCGGGCGTCCGGTGGCGCGAACGGCGCGTCACCGGTGGGGACAGCGGGCTCGCGGCGGATTCGGGACGCGGGCGGGGATGGGGATGGGGACAGCAGATGACACGATGCCGACTGTGCGGCGCGGCGGCGCCGGTGAGCGTCGTCGACCTGGGGGCGACCCCGCCGTGCGAGAGCTTCCTCGCGGCGGAGCAGCTCGACGTACCGGAGACGACGTACCCGCTGCACCTGCGGGTCTGCACGGAGTGCTGGCTGGTGCAGCTTCCGCCGCTGATCACACCGGAGGAGACGTTCAGCGAGTACGCGTACTTCTCCTCCTTCTCCAGCTCCTGGGTGGAGCACGCGCGCACCTTCGTCGCCGGGGTCGTGGAGCGGGTGGGGCTCGGCCCGGACTCCTTCGTCGTCGAGGTGGCCAGCAACGACGGGTACCTGCTGCAGCACGTGGTGGAGCGGGGGATCCGCTGTCTGGGCGTCGAGCCGTCGGTGAACGTGGGGGCCGCGGCGCGGGAGGCGGGGGTGCCCACGCTGACGGAGTTCCTGTCGCCCGCCACCGGTGCGGCGGTGCGCGCCGAGCACGGTCCGGCGGACCTGGTGGTGGCGAACAACGTGTACGCGCACATCCCCGACGTGACCGGCTTCACCCGGGGGCTGCGCGCCCTGGTGGCCGACGACGGCTGGGTCTGCGTCGAGGTGCAGCACCTGCTGACGCTGATCGAGGAGAACCAGTACGACACGATCTACCACGAGCACTTCCAGTACTACACGGTCGCCTCCGCGAGCCGGGCGCTGGCCAGCGGCGGGCTCGCCCTGGTGGACGTGGAACTGCTGCCCACGCACGGCGGTTCGATCCGGCTGTGGGCGAGGCCGGCGGAAACGGCCGGTGCGCCGTCCCGGCGCGTCGCCGACGTGCTGGACAGGGAGAAGGCGGCCGGGCTCCAGGAGCTGTCGGGGTACGCCGAGTTCTCCGCCCGGGTGGCGAAGGTGCGCCGGGACCTGCTGCGGTTCCTGATCGAGGCGGCCGAGCAGGGGAAGACGGTCGTCGGCTACGGGGCGCCCGGCAAGGGCAACACGCTGCTCAACCACTGCGGCGTCCGACCCGACCTGCTGGCGTACACGGTCGACCGGAACCCGTACAAGCACGGCAGGTTCACCCCCGGCAGCCGCATCCCGGTCCTGGCGCCCGAGCGGATCGCCGAGGACCGGCCGGACTACGTGCTGGTACTGCCGTGGAACCTGCGGGAGGAGCTGACCGAGCAGTTGTCGTACGTGCACGACTGGGGCGGCCGTCTGGTCTTTCCCATACCGGAACTGAGCGTCGTGGAGGTCCTGCCGGTGAAGGAGAGCGCGGTATGAAGGTGGTCCTGTTCTGCGGCGGGTACGGGATGCGGATGCGCAACGGCGCGGCCGACGACGTGCCGAAGCCGATGGCCATGGTCGGGCCGCGTCCGCTCATCTGGCACGTGATGCGCTACTACGCGCACTTCGGGCACCGGGAGTTCATCCTGTGCCTGGGGTACGGGGCGCACCACATCAAGGACTTCTTCCTGCACTACGAGGAGACGACGTCCAACGACTTCGTGCTGCGCGGCGGCCGGACGGAGCTGCTGTCCACCGACATCGCGGACTGGACGATCACGTTCGCGCAGACCGGCATCGAGTCGCCGATCGGGGAACGGCTGCGCCGGGTGCGCCACCACCTGGACGGCGACGAGATGTTCCTCGCCAACTACGCGGACGTGCTCACCGACGCCCCGCTGCCGGAGATGATCGAGAAGTTCTCCCGGCGGGACGCCGGGGCGTCGATGATGGTGGTGCCGCCGCAGTCCTCCTTCCACTGCGTGGAGTTGGGGGAGAACGGCCTGGTGGGCGGCATCACGGCGGTGAGCGAGCTGCCGCTGTGGGAGAACGGCGGCTACTTCGTGCTCCGCCAGGAGGTCTTCGACCACCTCCCCGAGGGCGGCGACCTGGTCGCGGACGGCTGCGGCCGGCTCGCCAAGCGGGGGCGGCTGGTGGCGCACCGGCACCGCGGCTTCTGGAAGCCGACCGACACGGTGAAGGAGCGGGCCGCGCTCGACGACGCGTACGCCCGGGGCGAGCGCCCGTGGGCCGTGTGGGAGCGCGACGCCGTGCGGGCGGACGCGTGATCGGGCTCGGCGCGGGCGCCCTGGAGCGGGTCGTCGCGGTGGGCGCGCACTGCGACGACATCGCCATCGGCGCGGGCGGCACCCTGCTGACCCTGTGCCGGGCACGCCCGGGCATCCGGATCGACGCGCTGGTGCTCACCGGCGGCGGCACCGGGCGCGAGCAGGAGGAGCGGGCCGCGCTCACCGCCTTCTGTCCCGATGCGGACCTGCGGCTGACCGTGCTGAAGCTGGCGGACGGGCGGTTTCCCGCGCAGTGGGAGGAGGCCAAGGCCGCCGTGGAGGAGCTGCGCGGGCGCAGCGACCCCGAGCTGGTGCTCGCGCCGCGCACCGACGACGCCCACCAGGACCACCGGGGGCTGGCCCGGCTCGTGCCCACCGCGTTCCGCGACCACCTCGTGCTCGGCTACGAGATCGTCAAGTGGGACGGCGACCTCGGGCGGATGCAGGCCTACCAGCCGCTCACGCCCGAAGGGGCCGAGCACAAGGTGCGGCTGCTGCGGGAGCACTACCCCTCGCAGCGGCACCGCCCCTGGTACGACCGCGAGGCCTTCCTCGGTCTCGCCCGCATCCGGGGCGTCGAATGCCACGCCCGGTACGCCGAGGCGTTCGCCGTCACCAAACTCACGCTCCATCTGGGGGACTGACACCATGCGCGTACTGCTCACCGGACACCAGGGCTACCTGGGCACCGTGATGGCCCCGGTGCTCGCCGCCGCCGGGCACGAGGTCGTGGGCCTCGACTCCGGGCTCTTCGCCGACTGCGTGCTGGGCCCCGCGCCCGACGACCCGGCGGGGCACCGGGTGGACCTGCGGGACGTCACCGCCGGGCACCTGGCCGGGGTGGACGCGGTGATCCACCTCGCCGCGCTGTCCAACGACCCGCTGGGCTCGCTGGCGCCGGAACTGACCTACGCCATCAATCACCACGCGTCCGTGCGGCTGGCGAAGCTGGCCCGGGACGCGGGCGTGCGGCGCTTCCTGTACGCGTCGACCTGTTCGGTGTACGGGGCCAGTGGCGGTGACGAGCTGGTGGCCGAGGACGCCCCGCTGCGCCCGGTGACCCCGTACGCGGAGTCCAAGGTGCGCGTGGAGGACGATCTGCACGCGCTGGCCGACGCCGACTTCAGCCCGGTGCACCTGCGCAACGCGACCGCGTTCGGGTTCTCGCCCCGGCTGCGCGCCGACATCGTGCTGAACAACCTGGTGGGCCACGCCCTGCTGTCCGGCGAGGTGCTGGTGCTGTCCGACGGCACCCCGTGGCGGCCGCTGGTGCACGCCGCCGACATCGCCCGCGCCTTCACGGCCGCGCTGACCGCGCCGCGGGAGAGGGTGCACGACCGGGCGTTCAACATCGGCACCGAGGTCAACAACGTCCGGGTCAGCGAGATCGCCGAACAGGTCGCCGACGCGGTGTCCGGGGCGAAGGTGGTGGTCACCGGGGAGCACGGGGCCGATCCGCGCTCCTACCGGGTGGACTTCTCCCGCTTCCGGGCGGCTGTTCCCGGCTTCGAGTGCGTGTGGACGGTGCGCCGGGGCGCCGACGAACTCGCCGACGCCTACCGGAGGTTCGGCCTGACCCAGGAGGGCTTCGAGCAGCGTTTCACCCGGCTGGCCGTGCTGCGTGCGGCGTCCGGGGCCGGCACGGTCGACGACACGCTGCGGTGGCGCGGATGACGGGGGCGGCGGCGGGCGAGGAGATGCACGCGCTGGTGCGGCGGCTGTACCCGCTGTGCCGCAGCATCACCGGCGACGGGGTGCGCGCCACCCTGGACATCGTCGGCGAGTACCTGCCGCTCCAGGTGCGCGAGGTGCCCACGGGGACCCAGGTGCTGGACTGGACGGTGCCGCAGGAGTGGAACATCCGGGACGCGTACATCGCCGACGGCGCGGGGCGGCGGGTGGTGGACTTCGCCGCGTCCAGCCTGCACGTGCTCGGCTACAGCGTGCCGGTGCACCGGACCATGCCGCTGGCGGAGCTGCGCGAGCACCTGCACACCCTGCCGGACCAGCCCCGCCTGGTGCCCTACCGCACCAGTTACTACGCCCCGCGCTGGGGGTTCTGCCTGGCGCAGGAGACCTTGGACGCGCTGCCGGACGGCGACTACGAGGTGTGCGTCGACTCGACCCTGGCCGACGGGCACCTCACCTACGCCGAGCACGTGGTGCCCGGACGGGTCGCCGACGAGGTGCTGGTCTCCTGCCACACCTGCCATCCCTCGCTGGCCAACGACAACCTGGCCGGCATCGCGGTGGCCACGTTCCTGGCCCGGGAGCTGGCGGAGCGACAGCCGTACCACACCTACCGGTTCCTCTACGCGCCCGGCACCGTCGGGGCGATCACCTGGCTGGCCCGCAACCGGGTCGAGCGCGTCCGGCACGGGCTCGTCCTGGCGTGTGCGGGCGACCGGGGCGCCGTGACGTACAAGAAGAGCCGGCGCGGCGACGCGGAGATCGACCGGGTGATGCGGCACGTCCTGGAGACCTCAGGGCGCCCGCACACCATCAAGGAGTTCACTCCGTACGGGTACGACGAGCGGCAGTACTGCTCCCCCGGGTTCGACCTCGGGGTGGGCTCGCTCACCCGGACGCCGTACGCCGGGTATCCCGAGTACCACACCTCGGCCGACGACCCGGACTTCGTGACCCCGGACGCGATGGCCGACACCCTCGCCGTCTGCCGCGAGGCGTTCGCGGTGCTCGACCGCAACCGGCGCTATGTCAATCAAAGCCCTTATGGGGAGCCCCAGTTGGGGCGGCGGGGTCTCTACGACCCGCTCGGCGGGCGCAGTGACGCCAAGGAGGCCCAGCTCGCCATGCTGTGGGTGCTCAGCATGTCCGACGGCACGCACAGCCTCCTCGACGTCGCCGAGCGCTCGGGGCTGCCCTTCGACACCGTCGGCGCGGCGGCCGACGCGCTGCGCGGCGCCGGGCTGATCAAGGCGTGAACCGGGTGACCACCGAGGAGGAGAAGACGGCGGGGCCGACGGGGCCGGTGCGTTCGGCCGGGCGGCGGGCGACGGCCGGGCGGCTGACCTGGGGGCTCGCCGACCAGGCGGCCTCCAGCCTGACCAACTTCGCGGTGGGCCTGTATGTCGCGCGCTCGCTCGGGCTGGGCGCGTTCGGCGTGTTCAGCCTGGCCTGGCTGACGTACGGCGTGGTGCTCAACGTCGCGCGCGGGCTGGCCACCGACCCCCTCGTGGTGCGTTTCAGCGGGGTGGCGGAGGGCGTCTGGCGGGCGGCGGCCGGCCGCGCTTCGGGGGCCGCGCTCGGCGTCGGCACCGTGCTGGGCGCGGTGTCGGTGCCGGCCGGGCTGGGGCTCGGGGGGCCGGTGGGGTCCGCGTTCGTGTGCCTGGGGGTGGTCCTGCCGGGGCTGCTGCTCCAGGACGCGTGGCGGTTCGCGTTCTTCGCGGCGGGCGCCGGGCGCAAGGCGTTCGTCAACGACCTCGTGTGGGGTCTCGCCCTCGTGCCCGCACTGCTGGCCGCCGCCCGGGTGGGCACCGTGGCGGCCTTCGTGCTGGCCTGGGGGGCGTCCGCGGCGGTGGCCGCCGGCTACGGCTGCCTCCAGTGCGGGACGCCTCCCCGGCCCGCCCGGGCGCCGGGGTGGCTGCGCGAGCAGCGCGACCTGGGCCTGCGCTACCTGGTGGAGAACGTCAGCCTCAGCGGGGCCGCCCAGCTCCGGGCGTACGGGCTGGGCGCGATCGCCGGGGTGGGCGCGGTGGGCGCGGTGCGGGGCGCGGAGCTGCTGCTCGGCCCGTTCCTCGCCGTGCTGATGGGGCTCTCGCTGGTCACCGTCGCGGAGGCGGCGCGGGTGCTGCGGCGGGCCCCGCACCGGCTGGCCCGGTTCTGCTTCCTGCTCGGCGGCGGGCAGGCGCTCGCCGCGCTGCTGTGGGGGGCGGCGCTGCTGCTGGTGCCGGACCGGGCCGGCGAGCTGCTGCTGGGCGGGGTCTGGGCGGCCGCCGCGCAGCTCGTCGTGCCGGCGGCCGTCGGGGTGGCGGGGGCGGGGCTGGGCACCGGGGCGGCGGCCGGGCTGCGGGCGCTCGCGGCCGCCCGGCGCAGCCTGCGCTGCCAGTTGTTCGCCTCCGTCTGCTACGTCGGGGGCGGGCTCGGCGGGGCGGCGGCAGGCGGCGCCCTCGGATCGGCGTGGGGGGTCGCCGCCGCCACCGTCGTCAGCTCGGGCGTGTGGTGGCTGGAGCTGCGCTCCGCGCTGCGCCACCGGCCACCGTTCCCCCGCCCCGCGAACCCCTTGCCGTAACCGGTGAGGTTCCTGATGTCTCGTTCCCGCGAAGTGAGGACAGCATGACCGATCGTCCCCGGCTCAGCATCGGCCTTCCCGTCCACAACGGCGAGGAGTACCTCGCGGAGTCCCTGGAGGCCCTGCTCGGCCAGACCTACGAGGACTTCGAGCTGGTCGTCTCCGACAACGCGTCGACCGACGCCACCCAGGACATCTGCCGCCGGTACGCGGAGAAGGACTCCCGCATCCGGTACCTCCGGCTGCCGAGGAACGTCGGCGCCGCCCCGAACCACAACTACGTCTTCACCCGGTGCCGCGGCGAACTCTTCAAGTGGGCCTCGCACGACGACCTGTACGCGCGGACCCTGCTGGAGCGCTGCGTGGCGGCGCTGGACGAGCACCCCGACGTGGTCCTCGCCCATGCCGACCAGGCCGTCATCGACGAGCAGGGCCGGGTGAAGGTCCCGTACGCGTACACCCTCGCCACCGACTCGCCGCGCGCCCCGGTCCGCTTCCGCAGCATGCTCTTCGAGCCCGGCGGCGACGACTTCTACGGGGTGCTGCGCGCCGACGTGCTGCGCCGGGTGAAGCCGCACGATAGCTACCACCACGCGGACCGCACCTTCGTCGCCGAGATCGGGCTGCACGGGCGCTTCCACCAGGTGCCCGAGCTGCTGTACTTCCGCCGCGACCACCCCACGCGGGCCGAGCGGGCGAACCCCTCCAAGCGCTCCCGGTGCGTCAACCTGGACCCGCGCCGGGCGGGTCCGCTGCATCCGACGCCGCGGCTGCTGGCCGAGTACGTCGGGGGCTTCGTCTCGGCGATCCGGCGGGCCCCGCTGTCCTCGGCGGACCGGCGCGCCTGCTACCTGGCCCTGGCCGAGTGGGCGGCGAGCCGGGCCAGGCCGGGCGCCGGGGAACGGGTGGAGGACCGGACGCCGGTCGATCCGGAGCTGCTCGCGGTGTCGGTGGACGCGCTGGTCGCCGGGCGCGAGGGGCGGCGGACGTGACCTCCGCACGGCTGCGCGTGCTGCCCGCCCGAGCGGACGGGCCCCCGGTGCGGGTGGGGGTGTTCGGGCTGCTCGGCTCGGGGAACCTCGGCAACGACGGGTCCCTGGAGGCCGTGCTCCGGTACCTGCGCGCCGAGCACCCGGACGTGGTCGTGGACGCCCTGTGCGGCGGCCCCGAGACCGTCACGGCCCGGTACGGGATCGCGGCGACCCGGCTGCACTGGTACCGGGGCGAGTACCGCACGGCGTCCCGGGCGGGCGCGATCGCGGGCAAGGCGCTGGGCAAGGCCGTCGACGCGGTGCGCACCGCCGCCTGGGTGCGGCGGCACGACGCGGTGATCGTGCCGGGCATGGGCGTGCTGGAGGCGACGCTGCCGCTGCGGCCGTGGGGCTTCCCGTACGCGCTGTTCCTGCTCTGCGCGAGCGGGCGGGTGCTGCGGACGCCGGTCGCGCTGGTCGGGGTCGGCGCGGCGCCGGTCAGGGACCGGGCGACGCGGGCCCTGGTGCGGTGGTCGGGGCGGCTGGCGGCGTACCGCTCGTACCGGGACGACCTGTCCCGGGACGCCCTGCGGGAGATGGGCGTCGACACCTCGGGCGACCGGGTCCACCCGGACCTCGCGTTCGCGCTGCCCGCGCCGGAAGCCGGGGCGGGCCCGGGGCCGGTGTGCGTGGGGGTCATGGACTTCCACGGCGGCAACGACGACCGGCCCAGGGCCGAGGAGATCCACCGGCGGTATCTCGACGGGACGACTGGTTTCGTACGGGCGCTGGTCGAGGACGGCAGGCGGGTGCGGCTGCTCACCGGTGACGCCTGCGACGCGCCGGTGGCCGCCGCGATCCTCGACGCGGTGGACTCGCCGCTGGTCAGCGTGTCCGAGGCCGCTTGTCTGACCGATCTGATGGCGGAGACGGCGGCCGCCGGGAGCGTGGTGGCCACCCGCTACCACAACCTCGTCTGCGCGCTGCGGACCGCCACCCCGACGCTCGCGCTCAGCTACGCGGCGAAGAGCGACGCGCTCATGGACCGGATGGGAGTGGGCGACCACCGCCACCCGGCACGCGAGGTCGACGCGGAGCAACTGCTCGCGCGGTTCCGCGCGTTGGAGAAGGACGCGGCGGACGTACGACAGACCCTTGCCGAACACCTGGGCGAGGTGCGGCAGCAACTCCGTTCGGCCTTCGCCGACTTGTCCAGGGCCCTGTTCCCAGCGGCCGCCCCCGACGAACCGCGGGAGACTCCGTGAAAGTGACCGAAGTGGCCGAGATCGACGGGGCGTTCCTCTTCGACCCGACGCCGCACGTCGACGCACGCGGCTTCTTCTGCCGCACCTTCGACGTGGAGGTGATCCGCTCGGTGGGCCTGGACCCGCACGCCTTCGTCCAGGACAGCGTGTCCCGCTCGGCCCGGGGCGTACTGCGCGGACTGCACCTGCGGGCCGGCCGGGGCGAGGCGAAGCTGGTGCGGTGCTCGTACGGGAGGATCTTCGACGTCGTCGTGGACCTGCGGCCCGGCTCCCCCACGTACCGGGGCCGGGCCTGCTTCGAGCTGTCCGACGCCACCCAGCGCACCCTCTACGTCCCGGCGGGCTGCGCGCACGGCTTCCAGGCGCTGACGGAGACCGCCGACACCTCCTACCGCATCGACAGGCCGCACGACCCGGCCGAGGACGTGACGATCGCCTTCGACGACCCGGAACTCGCCATCGCGTGGCCGCTGCCGCCCGCGCTGCTGTCCGCGCGGGACCGGGAGGCGCCGAGCCTCGCCGAGGCGCTGAAGCAGGTACGGGGAGGTGCCTGAGGTGGACGTCGAGGAGTTCGGCCTGCCCCGGTCGCGGGCGGCGAACGAGCGGCTGCACGCCCTGGTGCCGGGCGGCGCGCACACGTACGCCAAGGGCTGTGACCAGTACCCCGAGAACCTGGCCCCGGTCATCAGCCACGGCCGGGGCGCGCACGTGTGGGACGTGGACGGCAACCGGTACGTCGAGTACGGGTCCGGGCTGCGCTCGGTCAGCCTCGGCCACGCCCATCCGCGGGTGAACGAGGCGGTGCACCGGGAGATCGACCGGGGCGTCAGCTTCGCCCGCCCGTCGGTCGTCGAGGCCCGGGCGGCGGAACGCTTCCTGGCGACGGTGCCGACGGCCGAGATGGTGAAGTTCGCCAAGAACGGCTCGGACGTCACCACCGCCGCGGTGCGCCTGGCGCGCGCCGTCACCGGGCGCGCGCGGGTGGCGGTCTGCGGCGACCACCCGTTCTTCTCCGCCGACGACTGGTTCGTCGCGACGACGCCGATGTCCGCCGGGATTCCGGCGGCGGTCGCCGAGCTGACGGTGTCCTTCCCGTACGGGGACCTGGCCGCCACCGAGGACCTGCTCACCCGGTACGCCGGTGAGGTCGCCTGCCTGGTCCTGGAGCCCGGCGAGCCCGCCCCCGGATATCTGGAGGGGCTGCGCGCGCTGGCCGACCGGCACGGCTGCGTGCTGGTCTTCGACGAGATGATCACCGGGTTGCGCTGGTCCGAGGCGGGCGCGCAGGGCCTGTACGGGGTGGTGCCCGACCTCTCCACCTTCGGCAAGGCGCTGGGCAACGGGTTCGCGGTGTCCGCGCTGGCGGGGCGGCGCGAGCTGATGGAGCGGGGCGGGCTGCGGCACGCGGGCGAGCGGGTGTTCCTGCTGTCGACCACGCACGGGGCGGAGACGCACGCCCTGGCCGCCGCGATGGCCGTGCAGAGCACGTACACCGAGGAGGGCGTCACGGCCCGACTGCACGCGATCGGGGACCGGTTGGCGGCCGGGGTGCGGGCGGCGGCGGCCGGCGCGGGCGTCGGCGGCCACGTCGTCGTGCGGGGCCGGGCCAGCAACCTGGTCTTCGCCACCCTGGACGAGCGGGGGCGGCCCTCGCAGGAGTACCGCACGCTGTTCCTGCGCCATCTCCTCGCGAACGGGGTGCTGGCGCCGTCCTTCGTGGTGAGCAGCGCGCTCACCGACGCGGACGTCGACCGCACGGTCGAGGCGGTGGCCGGGGCGTGCACGGTGTACCGCAAGGCGCTGGACGCGGGTGATCCCACGCCCTGGACGGGCGGACGGCCGGTGCGGCCGGTGTTCCGCAGCCGGGCGTGACCGTCAGGCGCGTCCGCCCCGGCCGGCGTCGGCCACCCGGTCGACCAGCCGGGCCGTCGCCGGCACCACCGCGAGCGCGGTGCACCAGCCGCCGACGGCGTCGGTCGGGTAGTGCGCGCTGAGCGCGGCCTGTGCCCACCCCATGACCCCGCCGGCGAGCAGGGACGCGGCGAGCACCAGCAGCGTCCCGGCCGCTCTCCCCAGCCCCCACCGGCCCGCCGCGAGCAGCGCCAGGACCAGCGCGAACGCGGTGAGGAAGGCGGTGTGCCCACTGGGGTAGGACAGATTGCCGTCCCCGTGGATGGTGCGTCCCACCACGTACTTGAGCGCTTTCGCCGCCCCCACGGCGACGGCCGCGCCCGCCACCACGAGCACCGCCGCGCGCGGCCGCCGCATCAGCAGGCACGCCGCCACGGCGGCCACCACCAGGACGGCCGCCCCCAGGGGCTCCCCCAGGAAGTCCGCGGCCAGGGCGACACCGCGCCAGGGCGGTCCGACGCTGTCCGCTCTCGGGTCGACGAGCCGGCCGTCCACCGCGCTCGGCTCGCTGTCCCCGGCGTACGCCGCACCGAGCGCGGCGACCACGAGCGCGGCCAGGACCGCGACCGCCCCGAGCCGGCCGCGCAGTGCCGACGGCAGCACCGCGGACGCCGCCGGGGCCGGTGTCCGCGCGCTCCCGTGCTGCCGTGGCTCCACGAACTCCCCCTGCGGTCGGCCCACTTGGACTTTCGAACGGCCTCTCGTCCGGCCGGACGTACGGCCTGTGGCCACCCTGCCCGCACCCCGGTCGCGGAAACCGCCGTCGGGCGCGGCCGCTCCTCCCCCGGCGGGTCCGGGCGGGCCCGGCGGGTCTACTTGCCCGCCCCCCGGAAGCGGCCGAAGGCCTTGGTGAGGGCGCCCAGCGGTGAGGCGGGTGCGTCGGGGGCCGCCGGACGGGGCAGGACGGTGCCGCCGGTCGCCTCGGCGAGGGCCGCGTGCGCCGCCTCGGCCGCCTCCTGGTAGCGGTCGCGGGACGTGGTCATCGCGTCGAGCGCCTCGGCGTACATGACGGCCATGCGCTGGGCGTGGACGAGTTCCTCGTCCGGGGTGAGCAGGTGCCAGCCCCGGCGCAGCCGGTTCAGGGCGGTCTCGGCGTCGGCGGACATCGGCTGCGGGAGGGCGGCGAACGCGCCGATCCGCTCCAGGAGTTCGGTGGGGATCGAGCCGTCGAGGAAGACGGTGCTCACCGTGAAGTCCTCCGCCGTGTAGGCGGCGTCGGGCGGCGAGGTGGGCAGCACGACGGCCCCGCCGCGCGGCAGCCGTACGTCCAGCTCCCGTTTGACGGCGAAGTCGGCGATCTGCGCCTGCTCGGGGGTCGCCCGGTGCTCGATCACCCGGTGGCGCAGGCTCGGCGGCAGATGTCCGGTGAGCGGGCGCTGCCCCAGCGCGTCCGGCGTCATGGCCTCGTGCACGAGGAGGTGGACGTACCAGCTCTGCCGGGCGCAGTCGCGCAGCAGGTGGCGCAGGTCGTCGTCGTCCTTGGGCAGGTGGTTCGCCTCGCGCAGGCGCACGTCGGCGGCCGTGTCGTGGTCCCAGGGGACGCGGTCGCTGTCCGGCCAGAACATCGTCGCGGGCGACGGCCAGTACACGTCCCACACGTCCTCGGCCTCGGCGGCGAGCACCCAGGTGACGCCCGCGCCCTCCTTGCGGCGGCCGTCGGGGTCGTACGTGACGAGCTGGGCGCGCACGGTGATGTCGCCGTCGCCGACCCGCCAGCGGGCCTCGAAGAGGCGGCGGGCCGTGGGGCCGGGGTCGGCGGACTCGTCCCGCGGGTGCAGGACGGTGGAGCGGGCCGCCTCGACGGGGTCGAGGTCCAGGAAGTCGTCGAGCACCCCGGCCGCCTTGAGGGCGATCAGGTTGCGCCGGACGTCCTGCTCGGGCTCGGGCCCGAGGTGGCGCCCGCGCCCCAGCCATGCGGTGTCGGGGACGGTGGTCGAGGTGCTGCTGTTCTTCGCCATGGAGTCGTTCTGTGAGGAGTCGGGGCCCGACCAGTATGGTCCGTGGACCTGTGGAAGGTACCGGTGCCCCGCCCCTGGCTTCGCGGCGCGTGCCGGGCCGGGGCCGGGGCGGTGGTGCGGGGCTCCCTACCCCGGCTCGATCCCGCTACCCCTCCCCGTCCGTCGTCATCCGGTTTCGCGGCGCCGCCGCGCGCGGCATGTCCCGCCGTGCGCGGGCGACTTCGGGCCGGGCTCCCGCTGAGTGGGAAACCGTCCGGACGAGCGGTGGCGCGGCGGCCCGCCGCCCGCACAATCGTCCCCACGCGAGGGGCGCGCCGCCCGTGCCCCGCCCTTCCACGCGAGGGGCCGTGCCGCCCGCGTCCGCCCCTCCCTTCTCTTCCCTCCGCACCGCCCACTCCCACAGGAGCGTCATGCCGGCCTTCCCCGTCCCCACGGGCGCCCCTCCCGCCGGAGGGGCCGCCGCCGACGCCGCGCAGATGCGCCGCGTGGCCTTCTCCAGCCTGCTCGGCACCGTGGTGGAGTACTACGACTTCCTGCTGTACGGAACCGTCGCGGCCCTCGTCTTCGGCACCGCCTTCTTCCCCGGGGCCAGCGTCGCGGCAGGCACCGTCGCCGCGTTCGGCACCTTCGCCGCGGGCTATCTGGCCCGTCCGCTGGGCGGGATCGTCTTCGGGCACTTCGGCGACCGGCTGGGCCGCAAGAAGATGCTGGTGCTGACGATGGTCCTGATGGGCGCGGCCAGCGCCCTGATCGGGCTGCTGCCCGACTACCGGGCGATCGGCATCGCCGCCCCGGTGCTGCTCGTGCTGCTGCGCGTCGTGCAGGGGCTGGCCATCGGCGGCGAGTGGGGCGGCGCGACGCTGATGGTCGTCGAGCACGCGGCGCCCGGCCGCCGGGGCGCGTGGAGCGGAGTGATGCAGTCCGGCACCTCGCTGGGCTTCCTGCTGTCGGCGGGCGTGGTCGCCGCGGCCAACTCCCTGCTCACGCCGGGGCAGTTCATGGCGTGGGGCTGGCGCGTCCCCTTCCTGTTCAGCGTGGTGCTGATGGCGGTGGGTCTCTACACCCGGCTCAAGGTCACCGAGAGCCCGCTGTTCCGCGAGGCCGCGGCGAAGGCGGCACAGGCCGGGCCGCCGCCGCGGATGCCGCTGCTGACGGTGCTGGGGCAGCCGCGCACGGCGCTGCTGGCGGCGGCCGTGGGGCTGGGCCCGTTCGCGCTGACCGGTCTGGTCACGACGTACATGCTGACGTACGCGACCGGCATCGGTTACTCGGTCGGCGAGGTGATGAACGGGCTGCTGGTCGTCTCGGTGACCGGCCTGTTCACCATCCCCGCCTTCGCCGCCCTCTCCGACCGGCTGGGCAGGCGGCGGGTCGTCCTGGGGGCGGCCGTGCTCGGACTGGTGGCGGTCAAACCGGTGTACGTCCTGGTGGATTCCGGCGAGCCGGGGCTGCTGGTGCTCGGGATGGCCTCGGTGATGGTGGTGCAGCACGCCATGTACGCGCCGCTGGCGCCGATGCTCTCGGAGCTGTTCGCGACGGGGGTGCGGTACACGGGGGCCTCGCTGGGCTATCAGCTGTCCGCGCTGGTCGGATCGGGGCTCGTCCCGCTGGCGGCGAGCTCGCTGCACGCGTCCTTCCCGGGCAGCACACCGCTGGTGCTGCTCGCGGGCGGCTGCGTCCTGACGTCGCTGCTGGCCGCGTGGCGGCTGCGGGAGACGCGGGGCGACGCGCTGTGACCAGCGCCGCGGTCCGCACTGTGGTCCGCACTGCGGCCGGGCGCGGGGCCGTGGCCTGCCCGTCCCTCCCCCGGGGCGTCCGTGGCGTCTTCGGCGTCTTCGGCGTCCTCGCGCGCATGCTCCCGCTCAGCGGGAACCGGCTCTGGCCGGTGGCTGGTTCCGGCCGGTGTCATGGCCACCGGCACCGCCCCCCACCCTCTTCCCACGTCCCCTCGCACGGCTCCCGCTCCGCACCCGTTTTCCTCTCCCGCACGCCGGAGGCTTCATGCCCACCGCCCCCTCCCGCCCCGCCCCGCCCGTCGCGTACTCCGCCGCGACGACCCTCGCCGACCTGCCCGACGTCGCCGCCCGCTCCTTCGGGGCGCGCGAGGCGCTCGTCGACGACGAGGTCCGCTGGACCTTCACCACGCTGCGGGACCGCATCCGGGCCGCCGCGCGGGCCGCGATCGCCCACGGCATCGAGCCGGGCGACCGGTTCGCGCTCTGGGCGCCCAACAGCCGCACCTGGGTGGTGGCGGCGCTCGGGGCGGTGTCCGTCGGCGCGGTCCTGGTCCCGCTCAACACCCGCTACCGGGCGGCGGAGGCGGCCGACATCGTGCGTCGCAGCGGGTGCACGGTCCTCTTCACCGAGCGCGGCTTCCTCGGCACGGACTACGTCGCCATGCTGCGGGAGTCCGGCGAGGACCTGGGCGCGCTACGCAGCACGGTCGTCCTGCGCGGCGCGGACCCCGGCTCCGCCGACGGCGCCACGAGCTGGGAGGCCTATCTGGCGGCGGGCGAGGCCGTCCCGGAGGAGGTGCGGGCCGCGCGGGCCGCCGCCGTGCGCCCCGGGGACCTCTCCGACATCCAGTACACCTCCGGCACCACCGGTCGCCCCAAGGGCGTGCTGACCACCCACCACCAGACGGTGCGGGTCTTCGACGCCTGGGCCGAGGCCGTCACCCTGCGCGAGGGCGACCGCTACCTCCTCATCAGCCCCTTCTTCCACACCTTCGGCTACAAGGCGGGCGTCGTGGCCTGCCTGCTGCGCGGGGCGACCGTCGTCCCCGAGGAGGTGTACGACGGGGACCGGGCGCTGCGCCGGGTCGCCGAGGAGCGCGTCAGCGTCCTGGCGGGCGCCCCGGCGATCTTCCACGGGCTGATCACCCACCCGCGCCGCGCCGCGTACGACCTCTCCTCGCTGCGGCTGGCGGGCACGGGGGCCGCGAACATCCCCGCCGGCCTGATCGACGACGTGCGCACGGTCCTCGGCGCCCGCGACGTGTTCGCCGCGTACGGGCTGACCGAGTCGACGGGCGTCGTGACGATCTGCCCGGTCGACTCCCCCGCCGAGACGCTGGCACGCAGCGTGGGCAGACCGATCGAGGGCGTCGAGCTGCGCGTCGTGGCCCCGGACGGCACACCGCTGCCGTCCGGCTGCCAGGGCGAGGTCGTCACGCGCGGCTACCACGTCACCCAGGGGTACCTGGACGATCCGCGGGCCACGGCGGAGGCGATCGACGCGGACGGCTGGCTGCACACCGGGGACGTGGGCGTCCTGGACGAGGACGGCTTCCTGGCGCTGACCGACCGGCTGAAGGACATGTACGTCGTCGGCGGGTTCAACGCGTACCCCGCCGAGGTGGAGAACACCCTGCGCACGCATCCGGCGGTGTCCGACGCGGCGGTGGTGGGCGCCGCGGACGCCCGGCTCGGCGAGGTCGGGGTGGCGTTCGTCGTCGCGGACGGCGACCTCCCGGATGCGGCGGAACTCACGGCGTGGACGCGCGAGCGGCTCGCCAACTTCAAGGTGCCCCGCCGGTTCGTGGCGGTGGACGCCCTGCCGCGCAACGCCGCGGGCAAGGTCCTCAAGAACGAGCTGCGGGCCCTGGCGGAACGCCGGGAGCCCCCGACGGAGAAGGTGTGACGACGACCGTGGAACCCACTGCCGAGGTACGCCGGCTGATCGAGCTGGCGACCGCGAACTTCCCCGCCCTGGGCACCGGGGTGACCGACATCGCGGAGGTCCGCGCCTTCCTCGCCGCGCGGCCCGCTCCCCCGCCCTCCGGCATCGAGGTGGCACACGTCGCCGACGAGGACGCCGACGGGGTCCGGGTGCGGGTGTACGACCCGACGGACGGCGCGGCGGAGACCCCCGTGGTGGTCTTCGCGCACGGCGGCGGCTTCTGCGTGTGCGGGCTCGACTCGCACGACGGGTTCTGCCGGGCGATGGCGGTGCGGACCGGGGCGGTGGTGGTCTCGGTCGACTACCGCCTCGCGCCGGAGCACCCCTTTCCCGCCGCGCCCGACGACTGCTGGACCGCGCTGCGGTGGACGGCGCGGCGCTACGCGGGCCGGCGGATCGCGGTCGCCGGGGACAGCGCGGGCGCCAACCTGGCGGCCGTCATGGCGCTGACCGCGCTCGACCGGGGCGGTCCGGAGCTGGTCTGCCAGGCGCTGTACTACCCGATGCTCGACCCGCAGCGGCGCGGCGACTCGCACCGTCGCCACGCGCGGGGCTACTTCCTCACCGCCGACCACCTGCGCTGGTACTGGGACTGCTACCTGCCCCGCCCGGCGGACCGCACCGACCCGTACGCCGCCCCGCTGCACCGCGCCGACCTGTCGGGGCTGCCGCCGGCGCAACTGGTGACGGCGGGTCTGGACCCGCTGTGCGACGACGCGTGGGCGTACGCGCACGCGCTGGCGGGCGCGGGGGTGGACGTGACGCTGGCGCACCTGCCCGGGATGTTCCACGGGTTCCTGTCGATGGCGGGAGCGCTGCCCCGGGCACTGACGGCACGCACGGAGGCCTTCGCGGCGCTGCGGCGGGCGCTGCACGGGTGAGGCGACGCGCGGAGGTGACGCGGCGGCGGCCGTGCCCCCTCCGCGCCCGCCCGGCTCAGCTGAACCGGAACCCCTTGTAGCCGCCGGCCGCGACCGCGTCGATGATCTCCTGGTAGACCTTGAAGCCCCCGACGTACGGCATGAACACCCGGGGCTTCCCTGGGATGTTGGCGCCGAGGTACCAGGAGTCGGCCTCCATGAGGAGGGTCGCCCCGGCCCGGTCCCGGCATTCGCGGACCCAGTCCTCGACGGCGTCGGGAGCGGCCTCGACGGCACGGTGGCCGTGTGCCTCCATGTACGCCAGGAGGTCGGCGAGCCAGTCGCCGTGCTGCTCGCCGGCGAGGACCACGTTGACCATGACGCTGGGGCTGCCGGGGCCGGTGAGGTTGAAGAAGTTGGGGAAGCCGTCGGTGCCGAGGCCGAGGTAGGTGCGCGGGCCGGCCGCCCATGCCTCCTTGAGGGTGCGGCCGCCCCTTCCCCGCACCTCGATCCGGTCCACGGAGCCGGTCATCGCGTCGAAGCCGGTGGCGTGGACGAGGGCGTCGAGGGCGATGTGCTCGCCGTCGGCGAGGACCACACCGGTCGCGTCGACGCGCTCGATCGGACGGGACCGCAGGCTGACGAGGCGGACGTGGGGCTGGTTGTACGTCTCGAAGTAGCCGGAATCGGTGACGATCCGCTTCGCGCCGATGGGGTGGTCGCCCGGGACGAGCAGTTCCGCGACGGCCGGGTCGTCGACGCGGGCGCGGACCTTCTCCTCCCAGAAGGCGCGGGCGGCGTCGTTGGCGGCACGGTCGACGAGCTGGTCGGGGAAGGTCTTGGAGTACAGGACGCCGCCGAGCTGCCAGCGCTTCTCGTAGGCGGCGCGCCGCTCCTCCTCGCCGACCTCGAAGGTCTTCTTCGGGTACGTGGTGAAGGGCGAGCCGCCGCCGCTGAGCCGGGCGAGCCTGCGCCGCTCGGCGTAGCAGGCCTTGACCTGCCGGCGCCGGGCGTCGTCGAGGGGCTCGTTGCCGGCCGGGACGGAGTAGTTGGGGCTGCGCTGAAACACCGTCAACTGCCGTGCCTGGGCGGCTATTTCCGGTATCGACTGGATGCCGGAGGACCCGGTGCCGACGACGCCGACGCGCAGCCCGGTGAAGTCGACGCCCTCGTGCGGCCATTCGCCGGTGTGGTACGAGGGCCCGGCGAAGGAGTCGAGACCGGGGATGTCCGGGCGCTGGGCGCTGGAGAGGCAGCCGACCGCGAACACGACGAAGCGGCTGGTGACGGTCTCGCCCGTGTCGGTGCGCACCGTCCAGGTGAGGGTGTCCTCGTCCAACTCCGCGCTCCGCACGGACGTTTCGAAGGTGTAGGCGTCGCGGAGCGAGAAACGGTCGGCGACGTGGTGCAGGTAGCGCATGATCTCGGGCTGGGTGGCGTACTTCTCGCTCCAGTCCCACTCCTGCTGGAGGTCCTCGTCGAAGGAGTACGAGTAGTCGAAGGACTCGACGTCGCAGCGGGCGCCCGGGTAGCGGTTCCAGTACCACACGCCGCCGACGTCAGCGGCGCGGTCGAAGCCGCGCACCCGGTGGCCCAGGGTGCGGAGCCGGTGGACGGTGTAGAGGCCGGTGACGCCGGCTCCGACGACGACGACGTCCGTGTCGGGGGCGGGGGTGTTCTCACTCACGTGCGGTATCTCCTCGGATCCGTGGGGGCGGCGGCGGGTGCGGCCCGGCACGGACGGGAGCCTTCCATCGGGGCGGGCGGGGCGCACCAGCTCCTTCCCGGTGAGTGGGAAGGGGGCGCCACCGGGGGCACGGTGGCCTGCCCGCCCGGCTCCCGCCGCGAGTGGCGCCCCGTCAGGGGCGCGGGGAACTGCGCGCCCAGCCACGACGCATCTGCAGTAAACCGGGGGCAGCCGCGCGGCGAGCGCTTTAGGTGGAGGGGCGGGTCCGGGGCCTCTCCTGCCCGAGCCGAGCGGGGCTGCCTGGCCCGGTGCCGGGGCTGAGCTCACGGCCCTGGCGGAGTCCCTTGCCCGGTACAGGCGCTTGCGTGGGGGCGGCACCCGGGTGGGCCGGGAGCGGGAGGGGCCGCCCCCTTGCCCGCCCGTTCCGCCCCCTTGGGGCGGCCCCGTCGCCCAAGGGAGCGGGGCGTAAGGGAGGGGCTGCGACGCGCAAGGGGACGGGGGCGACGGGGGGCTGTGAGGCACGCGGAGCGGTGGTGGAGGGGGCCGGTGTTTGAGAAGGGGCGACCGGAGATGCGGTCGCCCCCCCGTCGGGTGGGGAGAAAGGAGGAGCGAGGGCTAGTCCTTGTCCTCCAGGTCGCCCTCGGTCTCCAGGTACGCCTGCCGGAGCGCGTCCAGAACCGCCGGGTCCGGCTTGGCCCACATGCCCCGCGACTCGGCCTCCAGAAGCCGCTCCGCGATGCCGTGCAGCGCCCACGGGTTGGCCTGCTTCAGGAACTCGCGGTTGGTCGGGTCCAGGACGTACGTCTCGGTGAGCTTGTCGTACATCCAGTCGGCGACCACGCCGGTCGTCGCGTCGTACCCGAAGAGGTAGTCGACGGTGGCGGCGAGCTCGAAGGCGCCCTTGTAGCCGTGGCGGCGCATCGCCTCGATCCACTTGGGGTTGACGACGCGGGCGCGGAAGACCCGCGAGGTCTCCTCGACCAGGGTGCGGGTGCGGACCGTCTCCGGGCGGGTGGAGTCGCCGATGTACGCCTCGGGGGCCTTGCCCTTGAGGGCGCGCACGGTGGCGACCATGCCGCCGTGGTACTGGAAGTAGTCGTCCGAGTCGGCGATGTCGTGCTCGCGGGTGTCGGTGTTCTTCGCCGCGACCTCGATGCGCTTGTACGCCGTCTCCATCTCCTCGCGCGCCGGACGCCCGTCGAGCTCGCGGCCGTAGGCGTAGCCGCCCCAGACCGTGTAGACCTCGGCGAGGTCGGCGTCGGTGCGCCAGTCGCGGGAGTCGATGAGCTGGAGCAGGCCCGCGCCGTACGTTCCCGGGCGGGAGCCGAAGATGCGGGTGGTGGCGCGGCGTTCGTCACCGTGCTCGGCGAGGTCGGCCTGGGTGTGCGCCCGTACGTAGTTGACCTCGGCCGGCTCGTCCAGCGAGGCGGCGAGGCGCACCGCGTCGTCCAGCAGGCCGATGGTGTGCGGGAACGCGTCGCGGAAGAAGCCCGAGATGCGCAGGGTGACGTCGACGCGGGGGCGGCCCAGCTCCTCGGCGGGGATGGCCTCCAGGCCGGTGACGCGGCGCGAGGCGTCGTCCCAGACGGGGCGTATGCCCAGCAGCGCGAAGGCTTCGGCGATGTCGTCGCCGGCGGTGCGCATGGCGCTGGTGCCCCAGAGGGACAGGCCCACGGAGGTCGGCCATTCGCCGTTGTCGGCCCGGTAGCGCTGGAGGAGGGAGTCCGCGAGGGCCTGGCCGGTCTCCCAGGCCAGCTTGGAGGGCACGGCCTTGGGGTCGACGGAGTAGAAGTTGCGGCCGGTCGGCAGGACGTTGACCAGGCCGCGCAGCGGGGAGCCGGAGGGGCCCGCCGGGACGAAGCCGCCGTTCAGCCCGTGGACGGCGTGGGTGAGTTCGTCGGTGGTGGCGGCCAGGCGCGGCACGACCTCGCGGGCGGCGAAGTCGAGGATGTCGGCGACGGCGGCCGGGTGTCCCTCGGCGACGCCCGCCACGGCCTCCGGGGCCCAGTCCGCGTCCTCCATGGCCTGGACCAGGCCGCGGGCCTGCTCCTCGACCGTGTCCGCGTCGGTGCGCTTCGCCGCCGACTCGTCCAGACCGAGGGCCTCGCGCAGGCCGGGCAGCGACGCCGTGCCGCCCCAGATCTGGCGGGCGCGCAGGATCGCCAGGACCAGGTTGACGCGGGCCTCCCCGGCGGGGGCGCCGCCGAGGACGTGCAGGCCGTCGCGGATCTGGACGTCCTTGATCTCGCAGAGCCAGCCGTCGAGATGCATGATGAAGTCGTCGAAGCCCTCGTCCTCGGGCCGGTTCTCGATGCCGAGGTCGTGGTCGAGCTTCGCGGCCTGGATGAGCGTCCAGATCTGGGCGCGGATCGCGGGCAGCTTCGCCGGGTCCATGGCCGCGATCTGGGCGTGCTCGTCGAGGAGTTGTTCCAGGCGGGCGATGTCGCCGTAGCTGTCGGCGCGGGCCATCGGCGGCACCAGGTGGTCGATCAGGGTGGCGTGCACCCGGCGCTTGGCCTGGGTGCCCTCGCCCGGGTCGTTGACCAGGAACGGGTAGATCAGGGGGAGGTCGCCGAGGGCGGCGTCGGGGCCGCAGGCGGCGGACAGGCCCGCGTTCTTGCCGGGCAGCCACTCCAGGTTGCCGTGCTTGCCGAGGTGGACCATCGCGTCGGCGCCGAAGCCGTTGTCGGCGGCGGACGCGGCGATCCAGCGGTAGGCGGCCAGGTAGTGGTGCGAGGGCGGCAGGTCCGGGTCGTGGTAGATCGCGATCGGGTTCTCGCCGAAGCCGCGCGGCGGCTGGATGAGGACGAGGAGGTTCCCGAACCGCAGGGCGGCGAGCACGATGTCGCCCTCCGGGTTGGCGGACCGGTCCACGAACATCTCGCCCGGGGCGGGGCCCCAGTGCCGCTCCACGGACTCGCGCAGCTCGGCGGGCAGGGTGGCGAACCAGCGCCGGTAGTCGGCGGCCGGGATGCGCACGGGGTTGCGGGCGAGCTGCTCCTCGGTGAGCCACTCCTGGTCGTGGCCGCCGGCCTCGATGAGGGCGTAGATCAGCTCGTCGCCGTCGCCGGACACCAGGCCGGGGATCTCCTGCGTACCGAAGTCGTACCCCTCCTCCCTCAGGCGGCGCAGCAGGGCGACCGCGCTGGCGGGGGTGTCGAGGCCGACCGCGTTGCCGATCCGGGAGTGCTTGGTCGGGTACGCGGACAGGACCAGCGCGAGCTTCTTCTCGGCGTTGGGGATGTGCCGCAGCCGGGCGTGGCGCACGGCGGTCCCGGCGACGCGGGCGGCGCGCTCGGGGTCGGCGACGTACGACGGCAGGCCGTCCTCGTCGATCTCCTTGAAGGAGAACGGAACGGTGATCAGGCGGCCGTCGAACTCGGGGACGGCGATCTGGGTGGCGGCGTCCAGCGGGGAGACGCCCTCGTCGTTCTCCTCCCAGGCGGCGCGCGGGCTGGTGAGGCACAGCGCCTGGAGGATCGGGACGTCGAGGCCGGTGAGGGCGCCCGCGTCCCAGGACTCGTCGTCGCCGCCCGCGGAGGCCTCGGCGGGGCGGGTGCCGCCGGCCGCGAGCACGGTGGTGACGATGGCGTCGGCGGCGCGCAGCTCCTCGATGAGCTCCGGCTCCGGGGTGCGCAGGGACGCGACGTACAGCGGCAGCGGGCGGGCCCCGGCCGCCTCGATCTCGCCGCACAGGGCGTCGATGAAGGCGGTGTTGCCGCTCATGTGGTGGGCGCGGTAGTAGAGCACCGCGACGGTCGGGCCCTCGACGTCCTCGCGGGCGGTGCGCTCCAGGGGGCCCCAGGAGGGCGCCGGCGCGGGCGACTCGAAGCCGTGGCCGGTGAGCAGCACGGTGTCGGAGAGGAACCGGGCGAGCTGCTCCAGGTTGGCGGGGCCGCCGTGCGCCAGGTAGGCGTGCGCCTCGGCGGCGATGCCGACGGGGACGGTGGAGGCGGCCATGAGCTGGGCGTCGGGGGCCTGTTCGCCGGTGAGGACGACGACGGGGCGGCCGGTGGCGAGGACCTGGTCGAGACCCTCCTGCCAGGCGCGGACGCCGCCGAGGAGGCGCACCACGACGAGGTCGGTGCCGTCCAGGAGGGCGGGCAGGTCCGCCAGGTCGAGGCGGGAGGGGTTGGCGTAGCGGTAGCTGACCGGTCCGTCCGAGGAACGGGCGCTGAGCAGGTCGGTGTCGGACGTCGACAGGAGCAGGATCATGCGGCGTCGGGCCTTCCTCGGGGTGTCCACGCCCCGGGCGGTGTTCGGACTGCTCGAACCAGGTCGAGAAGCTACGGAAGGGAGTTCCTGACTCGCCCGGCCTGGGGCCGGGCTCACAGTGGCGGGACCGCGCCGGAATCGCACCGGGCTTCCTCCCCTGTCGCCTTTCGGTGGCGACTGCCGCCCTGGCGGGCGACGGCGACGGACCGCAGGGTCCGCCACCAGGCATATTAGGCGTACCGGTCAAGGCCCCGGCACCCGGCGGTCGAACAGGAGTCGGCCTCGGGTCGGTATGCTCGCCGCCATGCCCCCGTCCCCCTCTTCGCCGTCGGCCTCCGGTGCGAACTCCGCGCGCACCCGTGGTGACGCGTGCCCCGGGTCCCTGCGGCTGCACCGCGCGGACGACGGGGCGCTGGCGCGGGTGCGGCTGCCCGGCGGCGTCCTGACCGCGGAGCAGGCCGACGTGCTCGGGAAGTTGGCCGGGGAGCTCGGCGAGGGTGACATTCACCTCACTTCCCGGGGCAACGCGCAACTGCGTGCGCTGCCCGCCGACTGCGGCGGTGAACTCGCGCGGCGGCTCGGCGAGTCGGGGCTGCTGCCGTCCGCGCGGCACGAGCGGGTGCGCAACCTGGTGGCGTCGCCGCTGTCGGGCCTGGACGGCCGGGGGAACGCCGATGTGGGGCCGTGGCTGGCGGAGTTGGACGCGCTCCTGTGCGCGAGCGGGCGGGCCGTCGCCCTGTCCGGCCGGTTCCTGTTCGCGCTGGACGACGGGCGCGGTGACGTGGACGCGCTCGGTGCGGACGTGACGCTGCTCGCGCAGGGTGACGGGAACGCGCTGCTGCGTGTCGGCGCTGCCGCCGACGCGGTGCGCGTCCCGGGCGCGTGGGCGGCCCGTGCGGCCCTGGTGGCTGCCGAAACCTTTCTGGACAGTGCGCCGGACGCGGGCACCTGGCGGGTCGCCGAGCTGCCGGCGGGCCCGGACGTGCTGCTGGCACAGGTGGCGCGGAAGCTGGCTGCCGCCCCTGCGCGGACGCCGGGCGCGGTCCTGGCGGGTGCGGCCCGCACCCGGGCTCCGGCACGGCCGCGCGAGGCCGCCGCGCCCGGGTTCGGCGTCGTCACCGGGGGTGCGCCCGGCGCGGCGGCACTGTCGGTGGGGGTGCCCCTGGGACGTGTCGCCGCCGCACAGTGGCGGCTGCTGGCCGACACGGCGCGCAGCCAGGGCGACGGCACGCTGCGCCTGACGCCGTGGCGCGGGGTCGTCGTGCCGGGGGTCGCCCCCGGGCGGGCCGCCGCGCTGCTCGACGCCCTGGGCGCCGCCGGGCTGGTCACCGGCCCCGGCTCGCCCTGGAGCGGCGTCGGGGCGTGCATCGGACGGCCCGGCTGCGCGAAGTCGCTGTCCGACGTGCGGGCCCTGGCGGGGGCCGCCGTGGGCCCCGTGGGAACGCTTCCTGTCTACTGGTCGGGCTGCGCGCGCCGGTGCGGGCACCCGCACGGCGACCGGGTCGACGTCGTGGCCACCGCCGAGGGGCACGAGGTGTCCGTCGTGCGCGGTGCGTCCCGCACCGCCCCCGTCGTGGTCACGGACCGGTCGCTGCCCGCCGCCGTGGCCGCCGCCCGCGGCTGATCCACCCCGGTACTCCGTCTTTTCCCATGCCCGTCCGCAGACCGTCCGCAGAAGAGAGCGACAGCACAGTGCACCAGTACGAGAAGGACGGACCGGCGATCTACCGCCAGTCCTTCGCCACGATCCGCGCCGAGGCGGATCTGGCGGGCCTGCCCGCCGACGTCAGCCAGGTCGCGGTCCGCATGATCCACGCCTGCGGCATGGTCGACCTCGTGCGCGACATCGGCTTCAGCCCGAACGTGGTGGCCGACGCCCGGGCCGCGCTGCGCGCCGGTGCGCCGATCCTGTGCGACGTGCAGATGGTCGCCAGCGGGGTCACCCGCAAGCGGCTGCCCGCCGGCAACGACGTGGTGTGCACCCTGTCGGACCCCTCGGTGCCGGACCTGGCGAAGGAGCTGGGGACGACGCGCAGTGCCGCCGCCATGGAGCTGTGGCGGGACCGTCTGGAGGGCTCCGTCGTCGCCGTCGGCAACGCGCCGACCTCGCTGTTCCGGCTGCTGGAGATGATCGAGGCGGGTGCGCCGCGTCCGGCGGCCGTCATCGGCGTGCCGGTCGGGTTCGTGGGCGCCGCCGAGTCGAAGGACGCCCTGGCGGCGCACGCCTCCGGTCTTGAGCACCTGGTCGTGCGCGGCCGGCGCGGCGGCAGCGCGATCGCCGCCGCCGCCCTCAACGCGATCGCCAGCGAGGAAGAGTGAGCGTGAGCGAGCAGAGCACGGGACGGCTGTACGGCGTCGGGCTGGGCCCGGGCGATCCGTCCCTGATGACGGTGCGCGCCGTCGAGGTCATCGCCGGGGCCGACGTGGTGGCGTACCACAGCGCCCGGCACGGGCGGTCGATCGCCCGGTCCATCGCGGCGAAGCACCTGCGCGCGGACCACATCGAGGAACCGCTGGTCTACCCCGTCACCACGGAGACCACCGACCACCCGGGCGGCTACCGGGCGGCCATGGAGGAGTTCTACGAACAGGCCGCGGCCCGGCTGGCCGCGCACCTGGAGGCCGGGCGCACCGTCGCGGTGCTCGCGGAGGGCGACCCGCTCTTCTACGGCTCGTACATGCACATGCACAAGCGGCTCGCGGACCGCTTCCCCACCGAGGTGATCCCCGGGGTCACGTCGGTGAGCGCCGCCGCCGCCAGGCTGGGCACCCCGCTCGTGGAGGGCGAGGAGGTGCTGACGATCCTGCCGGGCACGCTGCCCGAGGAGGAGCTGACGGCACGGCTCGCCGCCACCGACACGGCGGTGGTGATGAAGCTGGGGCGCACGTTCCCGGCCGTGCGCGGCGCGTTCGAGGCGTCGGGGCGGCTGGCCGAGGCCCGCTACGTCGAGCGCGCGACCATGGACGGCGAGCGCACCGGCGACCTGGCGGACGTGGACGCCGGCTCGGTGCCCTACTTCGCGGTCGCCGTGCTGCCGAGCCGGATCGGTTCGGCGCACACCGCGCAGCCGGTGGAGCCCAGCGCGGGTGACGGCGAGGTCGTCGTGGTCGGCACCGGCCCGGCCGGGCCGCTGTGGCTGACGCCCGAGACGCGCGGCGCGCTGGCCGCCGCCGACGACCTGGTCGGGTACACGACGTATCTGGACCGGGTGCCGGTGCGGCCGGGCCAGGTGCGGCACGGCTCCGACAACAAGGTCGAGTCGGAGCGCGCCGAGTTCGCGCTGGACCTGGCCCGTCGCGGGCGTCGGGTGGCCGTGGTGTCGGGCGGCGACCCGGGGGTGTTCGCCATGGCGACGGCGGTCCTGGAGGTCGCGTCGCAGGAGGAGTACGCGGAGGTTCCGGTACGGGTCCTGCCGGGCGTGACGGCCGCCAACGCGGCGGCCGCCCGGGCCGGTGCGCCGCTGGGGCACGACTACGCGACGATCTCGCTGTCGGACCGGCTGAAGCCGTGGGAGGTCATCGCGGAGCGGCTGCGGGCGGCGGTGTCGGCGGACCTGGTGCTGGCGCTGTACAACCCGGGCTCGCGCAGCCGGACCTGGCAGGTGGGCAAGGCCAAGGACCTGCTGCTGGAGCACCGTTCGCCGGACACCCCGGTGGTGCTCGGGCGGGACGTGGGCGGTCCGGCGGAGAGCGTGCGCACGGTGCGGCTCGGCGACCTGGTGCCGGAGGAGGTCGACATGCGGACCATCCTGCTGGTCGGGTCCTCGCAGACGCGGTGGGTGCGGCGGGGCTCCGGCGGCGAGCAGGTGGTCTGGACGCCGCGGCGGTATCCGGAGATGTGAGCCGCCGGTTCCGGACACGCCGCGGCGTGTCCGGAGGTCCGGCCGCTCAGTTCCGGAGGCGGTGACCCGCCAGCCAGGCGGCCGCCGCTTCCGGGGTGCCGGCCACCGGCACCCCCTCCGGCACGGGCGGGCGCCGCACCACGACCACCGGAATGCCTGCTTCCCGGGCGGCGGTCAGCTTCGGGGCGGTGGCCGCTCCCCCGCTGTCCTTGGTGACGAGGACGTCGATGCGGTGGCGGCGGATCAGGTCCCGCTCGCCGTCCAGGGTGAAGGGGCCGCGCTCCAGCAGGACCTCCATCCGGGCCGGGTGCGGGGCCTCGGGCGCGTCGACCGACCGCGTCAGGAACCACTGCGCGTCCAGCGCGGCGAACGCGGCCAGGCCCATCCGCCCGGTGGTCAGGAAGACCCGCTCCCCCAGCGCGGGCAGTGCCTGTGCCGCCCCGGCCAGTGAGCCGACCGGGTGCCAGCGGTCGCCGTCGGCCGCCGTCCAGCCGGGCCGGCGGAGCGCCAGCAGGGGAACATGGGTCTGCGCGGCGGCGGCGGCCGCGTTGAAACTGATCGTCTCGGCGAAAGGATGGGTGGCGTCGATGAGTACGTCCACCTCGTGGGTACGCAGCCACGCGGCCAGTCCGTCGGCTCCGCCGAAACCGCCGACGCGCACCTCCCCCGGGGGGAGCCTCGGGCTGCTCACCCGGCCGGCGAGGGAGCTGGTCACCCGTGCGGCGGGCTCTGCGGCCACCAGCAGTTCCGCGAGGCGGCGGGCCTCCGTCGTACCGCCGAGGACGAGTATGTGCATCGGGTCCATCCATGGGTGACATGAGCGAGAAGAACGAGAGCGGCGCGTCCGCCGTCGCCGGAACTTCCGGTGCTTCCGGACCTTCCGGTGCTTCCGGTGCCGAGGGCGGGCGCACCGCCCAACTCAAGCACACCGGTCTGCGGCCCGGCTGGACGACCGGGGCCTGCGCCACGGCGGCCGCCACGGCCGCGTACACGGCGCTGCTGAGCGGCGAGTTCCCCGACCCGGTGACCATCACCCTGCCGCGCGGCCAGACGCCCGCCTTCGCGCTCGCCGTGGAGGAGCTGGGCGAGGGCACCGCGATGGCCGGGGTGGTCAAGGACGCGGGCGACGACCCGGACGTCACGCACGGTGCGCTGGTACGGGTGACGGTGCGGCGGCTGCCGCCGGGCTCGGGGGTCGTCTTCCGGGCCGGTCCCGGAGTCGGCACGGTGACGCTGCCCGGACTGCCGCTGGAGGTGGGCGAACCGGCGGTCAATCCGGTGCCCCGGCAGATGATCCGCGAGCACGTGGCGGCGGTGGCCGCCGCGCACGGCGGAACCGGTGACGTGGAGGTCACCGTCTCGGTGGACGACGGCGAGGAGATCGCCCGCTCCACGTGGAACCCCCGGCTGGGAATCCTGGGGGGCCTGTCCATTCTCGGTACGACGGGGATCGTCGTGCCGTACTCCTGCTCGGCGTGGATCGACTCGATCCGGCGGGGCGTGGACGTGGCACGGGCCGCCGGGCACACGCATGTGGCGGGGTGCACGGGGTCGACGTCGGAGAAGACCGTCGTCGCCGAGTACGGCCTGCCGGAGATCGCCCTGCTGGACATGGGGGACTTCGCGGGCGCCGTCCTGAAGTACGTGCGGCGGCATCCGGTGGACCGGCTGACGGTGTGCGGGGGCTTCGCCAAGCTGTCGAAGCTGGCGGCGGGGCATCTGGACCTGCACTCGGCACGCTCGCAGGTCGACAAGGGGTTCCTGGCGGAACTGGCCCTGCGGGGCGGCGCGGACGCCGGGCTGGCGGCGGAGGTGGCCGCGGCCAACACGGGACTGGCGGCGCTCCAGCTCTGCCAGGCGCGGGGGGTGCCGCTGGGGGACCTGGTGGCGGTGGCGGCACGGGACGAGGCGTTGGCGGTGCTGCGGGGCGCGCCGGTGGCGGTGGACGTGATCTGCATCGACCGGGCGGGAACGGTCGTGGGACGCAGCGACGTGCGCTGAGCGCGGGCGGGGGAAAGGCGCGCGCGGCGGGGGGTGCGCTGAACGGGCGGGGCCGAGCATGCGCGGCGGGGGCGCGTGAGCCTGCGCGGGGGAAGGCGGGTGCGGCGGAAGGCGTGGCCGTGGGCCGGTCCTGGGCCTTCCCGTCAGCCCCGCCGCCGGGTCCGCGCCCTCCTGCTCCGGCGGCCGGGACTGCCCGCCCACCTGGACGAACCGCTGTCCCCGGCGGCCACAGTCTCTTCCGGCCAATGATGGCGACGGAAAGGGCTTTCGCCGCCGGACCCGGCAGAGGCCGACCCCGTCCGGGGCGTCGCCGCCGCACGGGCCTCCGCCACCGACGTGCGGTGCGGTACGGGCGGGACAGGGGTTCACCTTCGGGAACGCGCGGGGGTGATCCCGCGCCCGGTCGCCGTGGCCGGTGTGTGCCCGCGTGAATTCGCCCCGCGCGGCCGGTCTCCCTCCCCGGGTGCGCGCCGCGGTCCCGCGGTTCCGTGCGCGGTAAGCCTCGCACGGCGGCATGGACCTCCTACAACCTCCGTGCCCACAAGCGGAATTGAGCCACCCCGGAGCCCGGCATGCCGTCACCGGAGGTCTTGTGGCGTTCGAAGACGGGTGGTTAGGCTCCGGCTCGTTTCAGTTCCTTCGCACTTTCTGCAATTCCTTGAACCAATGGTGAACAGCTCTGCCGTGCCCGCAGAAGCGGTGCCCGGCGTCGTGCAGCCGGAAGGGAGCAGGGGTGGAGGGGACTTCGGCGGCGCGCACGGACCGCGGGACGGTCGCGTCCGGCCCCCCGGCCGGGGTCGCACCGCGCGACGCACGTCTCTTCTGGTGCTCCAGCACGGCCGACGCGCTGGGCAGCCAGGCTTCCGGCGTCGTCCTTCCGCTCCTGCTGCTGTCCCTCGGCCATTCGCCCGCCGCGGTCGGCGGGATCGTGGCGGCGTCCGCCGTGCTCGGCCTGGTCCTGGGACCGCTGGCGGCCGTGCCCGCCGACCGGGGGGCCCGCAAACCGGTGATGGTGGGGGCCGCCTGCACGGCCGCGCTGGCGATGGCCGTCGTGGCCGTCGCGGTCGCCACCGGCCGGCCGCCCCTGGCGCTGGTACTGGCGGGCGTGCTGGTGGAGCGGTTCGCCACGGCGGTGTACGAGGCCGCCGCGCGCGGCACGGTCGCCCTGCTCACCCCGCCCGGAGGATACGCCCGTACGGTGGCGCGCCTGGAGGCCGGGGAGCGGCTGGCCCTCGTCCTGGGGCCGGTGCTCGGCGGCGCGCTGTACCAGGTGGGCCGCGCCCTGCCGTTCGCCCTCGACGCCCTCTCGTACGCGGTGACCGCGCTCTGTGTCCGGTGCATGCGGGCCGACCTGCGCCCGGCGGTCCCGGCCCGGGCGTCGGAAGCCCCGGCGGGCGGGCCGCCGGACGCACGCCCCGGTCCGTCGCGGTCGCCGGAAGAGCGTCCGAACGGGGCCCCGGGCCCGCACCCCGCGGCGGCCTCGGACGCCCCGCACACCGCCCGGTCCGCACGCCCCCCGGCGATCCCGGCCGACGCCGGCCCGGCCCGGGCGCACGTACCGCCCCGCGTCCCGCTGCGCACCGAACTCTCCGCCGGACTGCGGCTCGTGGCGGCCTCCCCGGTCCTGCGCCTGGTGCTCCTGTGGCTCTCCGTCGTCAACGGGGCACTGGCGGCGCTCTCCTTCGGCGTCCTGATCGGCCTCCAGCGCGACGGCCACGGCGGCGCCGCCACCGGCGCGGTCCTGGCCGTCGCCGGGGCCGCCGGCATCGCGGGCGCGCTGGCCGCCCCCTCGCTCGCCGCCCGCGCCGGTGACGTACGCAGCGTCCGCGCGGTGACCTGGCTCCTCGTACCGCTCACCGCGGCGCTGGCCGCGACCGGCTCGCCCTGGTGGCAGGCGGCCCTCTTCGGCGGGATCTGCCTGGTCATGCCCGTCGCCACCGTGGTCCTCCAGTCCCGGGCCGTCGCCGCCGTCCCCGTGCGCCTCCAGGCCCGCGCCGGGGCGGTACTGGCCACCGGGGCCGGCGCGGCGGCCGCCCTGGGGCCCGCGGCGGCGGGTCTCCTCGCCGGGTTCGGCGCGGCGGGCCCCGCGCTCGGCTGCGCCGGGACGCTGCTGGCGCTGGCGGCGTACACCACCCGGAGCCGCGCCCGCACGCTCGCCGCCCCTCGCGGCGGACAGCAAAGGTCGGCCGGCGACGGGACCGGGGGCGCCCCGTGACGGCCGCCGCCGGGGCCGGGCCCGGCTCGACCGCGCCGCGGACGCCCGCTCCCCGCTACCGCGTCTTCCGCGCGGCCCTGCCCGAGGTGTGCGCCGCGGACCCCGCCCGTATGGTGTTCACCGCCGACGCCGACGGCCGCTGCGAGGTCTTCACCTGGCACGCGGCCACCGCCTCCGCCCGCCGGGTCACCGACCGGCCCGGCGGCACCTTCCACTGCTCGATCGACGCCGACGCCCACGTGTGGTGGTTCGAGGAGGACGCCCACGGAAGCGGCCGGTGGCGGTTCCGGCCCTTCGACGGCGGGCCGGCGCGCGACGGCCTGCGCGGGACGCCCGAGGGGCAGGCACGCGGGCTCGCGGTCAGCGCCGACGGAGCAGTCGCCCTGGCACTGGACGACGGGGCCGGCACCACCGTGTACCAGGGCCCCCGCGGCGGCGCCGCCCGCCCGGTCGCCCGGCTGCCGTACCAGGCGTCCTTGACCGGCATCAGTTCCGACGGGGAGTTGCTGGCCGTCGGCGGCCAGGCCCGCTCCTCGCGGGCGGTCACCGTGCTCCGCGCCTCCGACGGGACCCGCATCGCCCGGCTCCCCTGCGGACAGGGCGCGTTGTGGTCCCTCGGCTTCACTCCCCGGCCCGGCTCCCAGGAGCTGCTGCTCGTACGGGAGGACGGCGGACGCTACCTGCTGGCCACCTGGCGGCCGGGCGGGGAACTCGTCACCCACGCCTGGGCCTCGTTCGACACCGAGATCACCGCACGGTGGCGGCCCGACGGCCGCGGCGTCCTGATCCGGCAGGACCGGCACGGACGGAGCATCCTGCACCGCGCCGACCTGGACGCGCGCGGCCTCAGCGTCCTGCCCACCGCGCCCGGCACCCTCCTGGACGCCGCCGAACACGCGGGCGGCGACCTCCACACCCTCTGGACCAGCACCGCGGAACCCCCGCGCGCCCTCTCCAGCGCCGGCACCCCGCTGCCCGCCCCGCCCCGGCCGCCGGCCCCCCTGCCCGGGGTGTCGCGCGACCTGTGGACCCCGGGCCCCGACGGCGACCTGCACACCCTGGTCACCCTGCCCGAAGGGGCGCGCGGCCCGGTGCCCACGGTGTTCCTCGTGCACGGCGGGCCCGCCGACCACGACCGGGACGCCTACGACGGCACCGTGCACTCGCTGGTGGCCTCCGGTTTCGGCGTCGCCCGGGTCAACTACCGGGGCTCCACCGGGTACGGGCCCGCCTGGCGGGCCGCGATGACCGAGGGCGTCGGTCTCACCCAGGTCGCCGACCTGGCAGCCGCCCGCGCCGACCTCGTGGAACGCGGCTGGGCCGACCCCGGCTCCTGCGCCCTGTGGGGCACGTCGTGGGGCGGCTACCTCACGCTCCTGGCGCTCGGCGTGCGCCCCGGGCTCTGGCGGGCGGGAGTGGCCGTGAAACCCGTCGCCCACCTCGCCCTCGCCCACGCCGCCACCACCCCGGCGCTGCGCGCCCTGGACGAACGCCTCTTCGGCGGCACCCCGGAGGAACTCCCCGAGCTCTACGCGCGCAGTTCGCCGCACACCTATCTCCCGCACCTCGACGCCCCGCTGCTGATCGTCGCGGCGCGGCACGACGCCAAGTGCCCGCCCGGCCAGGTACTGGCGTACACCGACGGCCTGACGCGGCAGCACAAGCCGCACGACGTCCTGTGGCTGGACACCGGCCACGACGGCTACGACGGCGCGGACCACGTGCGCGCCCTGCGCGCGGCCGTCGTCTTCCTGGACCGCACCCTGCGCGGCGGCCCGGCCCCCGGCCGCCGTCGCACCGCCCCCACAGCATCCCCCGCCACCCGGCGCGGGGAGTCCGGCCCCGCGGAGCACGCCGCCGTACCGGCCGGAGGCAGCACACCGCACCATCCCACGGAGAGGACGACCCACCATGCAGAAGGACATCATCCACAACGACCCGCTCGCGGGTGACGAGGAGAACCGCAAGCCGAGCGTCGGCATCACCGTCACGGTCCCCTTCCGCAACACCGAGGAAGGCCAGGACGAGGAGTAGGGGCAGCCCCCTCCCGCTCTGAAGGGCCGGTCCGGGGCGTCCGCGCCCCGGACCGGTTCCGCCCCCTCCCCCGCCACCCAAGGAGTGCCCCCGTGCGTGTCCTGCTGGTCAACATGCCCTGGTCGCCCATCGACCTTCCGTCGCTCGCCCTGGGGATACTCAAACGCAGCGTCGACGAGCGCGTGCCCGGCGCGTCGGCGGCCGTCCTGCACGCCAACCTCGAATTCACCGACTGGATCACCGAGCGCACGGAGTTCACCGCCGACGACTACGAGTACTACGCGCTGTCCTCGTACTTCATGGGCTGCGGCGACTGGGTGTTCTCCTCGGCGCTCTACGACGATCCGGCGTGGCGGGAGAAGGAGTTCACCGAGACCATGCGGACCCGGCTGAACAGGGCCCGCATGAAGATGTCGCACGAACTGCACGCCGTGGTGCCGGAGTTCGTCGACGCGATCGCCCGGCGGATCGTCGCCGAGAGCCCGGACGTGGTGGGCTTCACCTCCACCTTCCAGCAGAACACCGCCGCGCTGGCCGCCGCCAAGCACGTCAAGCGGCTCGCGCCGCACATCAGGACGGTCATCGGCGGCGCCAACTGCGACGCCGAGCAGGGCGCCGCCCTGCACCGCAACTTCGACTTCGTGGACTTCGTCGTACGGGGCGAGGGCGAGGCGGCGTTCCCGCGGCTGCTCACCGCGCTCGGCGGGGACGACGACCTGAGCGGCGTCCCCGGGCTGTGCCGGCGCACCGACGACGGGCAGTCCGTCGCCAACCCCATGGCGACCAGTCCGCTGCCGCCCGCCACGATCCTGCCGCCCGACTACAGCGGCTACTTCGAGCGCCTCGCCGCCTCGGTCGCCCGCAACTGGGTCGAGCCGAAACTCGTCGTCGAAGGCGCGCGCGGCTGCTGGTGGGGCGAGAAGCACCACTGCACGTTCTGCGGCCTCAACGGCTCCTTCATGCAGTTCCGCAGCAAGAGCCCGGACGTCTTCTACGACGAGATCATGGACCTGGCGCGCAAGCACAAGGTCCTCGACATGTACGTCGTCGACAACATCCTCGACATGGGCTACCTCAACACCGTGCTGCCCCGCATCATCGAGAGCGGCTACGACCTGCGCCTGCACATCGAGATCAAGGCCAACATGCGCCGCAGCCAACTGCGCACGCTCTCCGACGCGGGCCTGATCTACGTGCAGCCCGGCATCGAGAGCCTCAACAACCGCGTGCTGGACCTGATGGACAAGGGCGTCAGCGGCTGCCAGAACGTGCGGATGCTGCGCGACGGAGCCGAGACCGGGCTGTCCGTCTCGTGGAACTACCTGCACGGCTTCCCCGGCGAGAGCGCCGAGGACTACGACGGCGTCATCGGCCAGATCGCCGCCCTCGAACACCTCGATCCGCCCGTCGACCTCTCCGCCCGCATCGCCATCGAGCGCTTCAGCCCGTACTTCAACCGCCCGGAACTCGGCTTCGACGGCCTGCGCCCGGAGGCGCACTACCGCTTCACGTACGACCTTCCCGAGCAGGAGCTCTACGACCTGGCGTACGTCTTCGAGGCCCCCGAGCGCGGCATCTCCGAGCCCACGGTCTCCGCCCTCAACGACGCCCTCGCGCTGTGGAAGAAGCACCACGCGGACGCCCGCCTCACCCACACCGACCTCGGCGAGCGCATCGTCCTGGTCAGCAGGCGGCGCGCCTTCGACTGGCGCACGAAGGAGCTCACCGACCCGTTCGAGGTCGTCCTCTTCCGGCTGCTGGACCAGCCGCACACGCCCGCCGCCCTCCTCCGCAAGGCGACCGCACGGGTCCGGGACCACGGGCGCACCGAGGCCGACGTCGAGGAGCTGCTCGCCGCGTGGGTCCGCCTCGGGCTGGTCTTCACCGACGCCGGGCAGTACGTCCACCTCGCCCCGGCGGCCGTCAACGAGGACCTGCTGCGCCTGGACTTCATGCGCCACCTGCACGCGGCCCCCGCACCGGATGCGGCCGGGGAAGCCGCCACGGACCGCACCCCGGTGCCGGCCTGACCCGGCCCGCAGCCCTCCCCGACCCGAGACGAAAGGCCGCCGCCATGGACACCGCCGCCCCCTGCGAACCGACCTCCCCGCTCACCGTCACCGCCTGGCGCGACTACGACGAGGCCGCCTGCGCGCTGCCCGGCATGCTGCTGGGCGAGGTCGAGCTGACCGGCCCCGCGGACGCGGAGGCCGACCGGCTCTGGGACAGCGGGGCCCGCCGGGTCCGGCTCGCCGAGCCCGTCGACCTCACCGCCACCGACGGCCCGGCGGCGGCCCGCCGCACCGTGCGGGCGCTCAGCCTGGTCCGTGACCTCACCGCCCGCGCCGTACTCGTCGAGTGGGACCTGCGCCTGGACCCGGCCCGCCCGGACGACACCCTCGTCCTCAGCCACCTCCAGCCGCCCCGGACGCTGCACGGCCACCCCGGGCCCGAAGCCGCGCTGGCCGCCTGGCGCGGCGGGCACTACCTGGGCAAGTGCCTGTGGCGCGACGGCCCCGGCTTCTTCCAGATCCGCGACCGGCGCTGGGGCAACCTCCAGCGCTTCACCGCCGACGAACCGCACTACCGCACCGCCGTGGACGCGCTCGCCCGGGGAGCCCACCCGGACGACGTCCCCCGGGACGCCCTGGACGACTTCACCGAGGAGCGGCTCGTGCTGCGCCTGGGCCCGCTGGCCTGGTGGGTGCCGTACCGGGTGAGCCGGTGGACGCAGGAGGCCATGGCGATCTGAGCGGCGCCGCGCCCGTTCAGCACACGTGGCGGTCCCTGGACGGGGAGTAGAGGTGGCTGTCGTGGAACTGGGCCGCGCCCAGCGTGCGGCCCACCATGATCACGGCGGTGCGGAGCACCCCGGCCTCCTTGACCTGCGCCGCGATGTCCTCCAGCGTCCCCCGGAGCACGATCTCGTCCGGCCGGGAGGCGTAGGCGACGACGGCGGCCGGGCAGTCGGTCCCGTAGTGCGGGACGAGTTCCGCGACCACCCGGTCCACGTACTGCGCGGCCAGGTGCAGGACGATCAGCGCCCCGCTGCGGCCCAGGGTCGCCAGGTCCTCGCCCTCGGGCATGGCGGTGGCCCGCTGCGCGATACGGGTGAGGATGACGGTCTGGCCGACGGTGGGGACCGTCAGCTCCCGCTTCAGGGCGGCCGCGGCCGCCGCGAAGGCGGGGACGCCCGGGATCACCTCGTAGGGGATTCCCGCCTCGTCCAGGCGGCGCATCTGCTCGTTCACCGCGCTGAAGACCGACGGGTCGCCCGAGTGGAGCCGGGCGACGTCCTGGCCGGCCCGGTGCGCGGCGAGGAGTTCGGCGGTGATCTGCTCGATGTCGAGCTGCGCGGTGTCCACCAGCCGGGCGTCCGGCGGGCACTGGGCGAGCAGCTCGCGCGGAACGAGGCTGCCCGCGTACAGGCAGACGCCGCAGGAGGCGAGCGTGCGGGCGCCGCGCACGGTGATCAGGTCGGCCGCGCCGGGGCCGGCGCCGATGAAGTACACGGTCATGAGGGGTCTCCAGAGAGGTTCGGGGAGGGCTTCGTGACGGACCACTGCGTGACCGGCATCGCCTGCCGCCACCCCGTGAACCCGCCCACCGGCACCGCGTGCGCCACCGCGAGCCGCACCAGGTCGCCGCCGTGGCGGCGGTGCCAGGAGGCGAGCAGCGCCTCGGACTCCAGGGTGACGGTGTTGGCGACCAGCCGGCCGCCGGCCGGGAGCGCGTCCCAGCAGGCGTCCAGCAGGCCGGGCGCGGTGAGCCCGCCGCCGATGAAGACGGCGTCGGGGGCGGGCAGACCGGTGAGGGCGTCGGGGGCCCGGCCGGTCACCACGCGCAGTCCCGGCACGCCGAGGCGGTCGGCGTTGCGGGCGATGCGTTCCGCGCGCACCGGGGCGCGCTCCACGGTGACCGCCCGGCAGGACGGGTGCGTACGCATCCACTCGACGGCGATGGAACCCGAGCCGCCGCCGACGTCCCAGAGCAGTTCGCCGGGGGCGGGGGCGAGCGTGGCGAGGGTGGCCGCGCGGACGTGGCGCTTGGTGAGCTGGCCGTCGTGCTCGTAGGCGTCGTCGGGGAGGCCCGGTACGGCGCCCAGCCGCAGGGCGCCGGGGGTGCGGGAGCAGTCGACTGCGATGACGTTGAGGGGGTCGCCCGGGGCGTGCGTCCAGGTGTCGGCGGTGCCGTCGGCGCAGTGCTCGTCCTCGCCGCCGAGCTGTTCCAGTACCCGCATCCGGCTCGGCCCGAAGCCCCGCTCGCGCAGGAGGTCCGCCACGGCCGCCGGGGTGTCCGGGCCGGCGCTGAGCACCAGGACGCGGCGTCCGTCGTGCAGGGCGGCCGCGAGGCGGGCCGCCGGGCGGCCGACGAGGGTGACGACCTCGGTGTCCTCCAGCGGCCAGCCGACGCGCGCGCAGGCGTACGACACGGAGGACGGGTGCGGCAGGACGTGCAGCGCTTCGGGGCCGAGGGTCTCGGTGAGGGCGCGCCCGATGCCGTAGAACATCGGGTCCCCGCTCGCGAGGACCGCGATCCGGCGGCCCTCGTGGGCGGCGATCAGCCCGGGGACGGCGGGGCGCAGCGGCGACGGCCAGGAGACGCGCTCGCCCGCGCAGGAGGGGGGCAGCAGGGCGAGCTGACGCGGTCCGCCGATGAGGACCTGGGCGTCCTGGAGCACGGAACGTGACCGCTCGGGGAGGCCCGGCCAGCCGTCCGCGCCGATGCCTATGACGGTCACCGCAGGTGGGGCGGGGGGTGCGGGTGCTGCGGTGGTCACGGACGGTACCTCGGTGCTCGGGGGACGACGCAGCCGAAACTCTACTGTCCGCATGTCGCGCCCTTCCGCGCAGGTGTACGAAACGGGGAGGGCGGGCGAGCGGGCGCGCGGGGCTGCTCCGCCTACGGGCGGGGCCGCCTCCGTCCGTGCGCGCCCGGGGCCGGCACGCGAAACGGCGCCCCTCCCGGCCTGCCGGAAGGAGCGCCGTGACGGCACCACGTCAGCGGTGGTTCAGCGCTGACGGCTCAGCACTGGGGACGGCTGCCGTGGTTGGCGCCGTTCTTGCGACGGGCCCTCTTCTTGCGGCGGCGCTTCGACGACATGGTGCCTCTCCTCACGTTCGACGGATCTGTGCCTCGTCGTCGAGTCTCCACCCGTCCGACCGGGTGTTCCACTCGTCGACATCGGCCCTGCTACCCGCCGCAACGAGAGTCACTCCCGTCGCGTTACGACTCGTCTCATGACGAACACGCGTGCGTGCACGCACCCCCTCCCATCCGGGACAATGTGTCGAGAACGTGCCGACCGCACTGCGACACACATGACACACATGGAGGTAACGGGCGGATGCCGCACCAACGAGCGGGACAGCAGACCCGGCCGGAAGATCTCGTCGACGTCTCCCGGCTGGTGACCGCGTACTACGCGCTCCACCCCGACCCCGCCGAGCCGCGCCAGCGGGTCGCCTTCGGCACCTCGGGCCATCGCGGTTCCTCGCTCAACACGGCGTTCAACGAGGACCACATCGCCGCGACCAGCCAGGCGATCTGCGAGTACCGCGCCCAGCAGGGCATCGACGGGCCGCTGTTCCTGGGCGCCGACACGCACGCCCTGTCGGAGCCCGCGAAGGTCACCGCGGTCGAGGTGTTCGCCGCCAACGGGGTACGGGTGCTGATCGACGCGGCGGACGGCTACACGCCCACGCCCGCGGTGTCGCACGCCGTCCTGACGTACAACAAGGGCCGGACGAACGGTCTCGCGGACGGTGTGGTGGTCACCCCGTCGCACAACCCGCCCGCCGACGGCGGCTTCAAGTACAACCCGCCGAACGGCGGCCCGGCGGGCTCCGACGCCACCGGGTGGATCCAGGACCGGGCCAACGAGCTGATCGCGCACGGCCTCAAGGGCGTCCTCCGCGTGCCGTACACCCGCGCCCTCGCCGCCGACACCACCGGGCGGTACGACTTCCTGGGGACGTACGTCGCCGACCTGCCCTCCGTGCTCGACCTGGACGCGGTCCGCACGGCCGGGGTGCGCATCGGCGCGGACCCGCTGGGCGGCGCGGCGGTGGCGTACTGGGGCCGCATCGCCGAGCAGCACCGCATCGACCTCACGGTGGTCAATCCGCTGACCGACCCGACCTGGCGCTTCATGACGCTGGACTGGGACGGGAAGATCCGGATGGACTGCTCGTCGCCGTACGCGATGGCCTCGCTCATCGAGCAGCGCGAGAAGTTCCAGATCGCGACCGGCAACGACGCGGACGCCGACCGGCACGGCATCGTCACGCCCGACGGCGGGCTGATGAACCCCAACCACTACCTGGCCGCCGCGATCTCCTACCTGTTCGCGCACCGCGAACAGTGGGCGGCGTCCGCCGGGATCGGCAAGACGCTGGTGTCGTCGTCGATGATCGACCGGGTGGCCGGCGACCTGGGGCGCACGCTGGTGGAGGTGCCGGTGGGCTTCAAGTGGTTCGTGGACGGGCTGAGCGACGGATCGCTGGGCTTCGGCGGCGAGGAGTCGGCCGGTGCGTCGTTCCTGCGCCGGGACGGCTCGGTGTGGACGACCGACAAGGACGGCATCATCCTGGCGCTGCTCGCCTCGGAGATGCTGGCGGTCACCGGGCGTACGCCGTCGCAGAGCTACGCGGACCTCACCGCGCGCTTCGGCGAGCCCGCGTACGCCCGCATCGACGCGGCGGCCACCCCCGAGGAGAAGACGGTGCTCGGCAGGCTGTCACCGGAGCAGGTCGGCGCGGACACCCTCGCGGGCGAGCCGGTGACGGCGGTGCTGACCGAGGCCCCCGGCAACGGCGCGGCGCTCGGCGGCATCAAGGTGACCACCGAGAACGCCTGGTTCGCGGCCCGCCCCTCGGGCACCGAGGACGTCTACAAGATCTACGCGGAGTCCTTCCACGGCGCGGACCACCTGGCCCGCGTCCAGGAGGAGGCCAAGGCGGTCGTGTCGGCGGCACTCGCCGGCTAGCGGCCGCCCGGGGGGCCGTGGCCCCTCCCGCGGGGTGTCGGAGACGGCGTCCGGCAGGGATGCTGGGCGGTGACGACCGACCGATTGCGAGAGGGGCTGTGCCCATGAGTTCCGTCCCCGAGGTCCAAGAGGTCCGGCAGGCTCCCCTCGTGGAGCTCACCCCGGAGGCCGCCGGTCTGGTGCGGCGGCTGCGGGAGGCCCACGGGCCGCTGATGTTCCACCAGTCCGGCGGCTGCTGCGACGGCAGCGCCCCCATGTGCTACCTGGACGGGGAGTTCCGCACCGGCGGCTCCGACGTCCTGCTCGCCTCCCTGGCCGTGGAGGGCGTCGAGGAGAGCGTTCCGTTCTGGATGTCGACGCGCCAGTACGAGGTGTGGCGGCACACCCGGCTGATCGTGGACGTGGTGGAGGGCAGGGGCAGCGGCTTCTCCCTGGAAGCCCCGGAGGGGGTGCGCTTCCTGATCAGGTCTCAGGTGATCTGACCGCCGTCGGCCGGTCCGGGTCCGGACCGGCCGGGGCGGCGCCCGCCGGCCTGCGGGTCGTACCGGCGCAGGAACTCCTCCAGGGCGTCCAGGTCGTCGGTGTTGACGTGGTCGACGCGGGCGTCCAGCAGGGCGTGCCACAGGGCGTCGCGCGCCGGGCCCGGTGCGTCGGGCGTGCCCCAGAAGCGCAGGCGCCGGCCCCGGCGGTGGGCGCCGCGTACGAGGGCGTGCAGGGCGTCCCGTTCGGCGCGCGGGAAGGGGCCGGTGCCCGTCCAGCTGAAGCTGTCCGCCCAGTCGGCGCTGACCAGCGGGATGAGCGAGGGCGGGGCCGGGGACGCCAGGTCGGGCAGGCGGCCGTCGAGGAAGGCGTACCGGGTGCGCTGCGCCGCCATGGGGGCGCGGGCGGCCCGGTCGCCGGAGACGACGGCGCTGACCGCGCCGAGCCGCACGCGCCCGCCGCCGTACGTACTGAGCATGCGCCGGTACGGGTGCAGCCTGCGGTGGAGTTCGCGGTACGTCGCCGCTCCCTGCGTCTTGATGTCGACCAGCAGGTGCACCGGGCGGCGGTGTCCGGGGTGGACGCTGCCGTGGTGCGCGCGCACCCGTGCGGCGAGGGGGTCGAGGTAGAGCGCTTCGAGGGTGCGCGCGGGGTCGGCGTCCGCGAGGTCGTGGGCGACCAGGAGCCGGCCCTCCACCAGGTGGACGTCCGCCTCGAAGCTGGTGAAGCCGTGGTCGAGGGCGTCCAGGAGGGGGCGTTCGTGGAGGTAGTCGTTGTGGGCGTGGGCGCGCCGCAGCGGGCGCTCCGGACGCGGGCGGTCCTGTGCCGCGTACGGGGAGCCCGCGGCGGACAGGGTGCTCGCCCAGCCGGCCGCGCCCACGAGTGCTCCGGCGAGGGTCGCGGCGGCGGTGCGCCGGGTGGTCAGGGACGCCATGGGGCGGGTGCCTCCGGGGTCGGCGAAGGGTGCGCGAGGACATCGGGCTGCGGCAGAGTATCCGCCCGGGGCGGCCCATGTGCCAGGCGGTGACCGCGAGTTCGCGCCACGGTCGCGGCCGTCGGGCGTCGACGCGGGGCCGGGGCCGGAGGGGCGGGCCCGGTGGATCATCCGTGCGAACCGTCTGAAAGAGTGCTCGCATGGTCCTCACAGGTGAGCTGTCCACGCATGTCCCCGGCCCGCGCCGCAGGAATCTCCTGATCGCCGCCGTCGTCGCGGCGGCCGTCCTCGCGACGGCGACCTGGGTCCTCATCGCCCGGTTCAACGAACGGCCGCCGTGGGCCCAGAACGTCGGTTACGAGGCCGGGTACTACCGGGGCCAGCAGATCCGCAAGACGGACCGCACCGGCGACAAGGTGAAGGAGGCCGTCGCCGGGGGCTGCGCGAGCGCGGTGGCCGACGGCGGCAAGAAGGCCGACGACGCTCCCGAGGCGTGGGTACGGGGCTGCCTGGACGCCGTGCGGGGCAAGCCCAGCAACCCCAACGGGGCCTGAGCCGGTCAGCCCGCCACGACGACCGGGGCGGCGTCCCCCGCCGGCGTGGCGGCGCCGCCCGCGGCGGCGGCCCCGGCGGTGATCTCGTCCCAGCGCACCGTCCGGTCGCACCAGCGTTCCAGCAGCACCCGGTCGTGACCGACCGTCAGCAGCCCGGCGTGGTGGGCGCTGCGGTAGTCCTCGACGACGGCGACCAGGGCGGCGGTGGTCGAGGCGTCCAGCATGGCCGTCATCTCGTCGCACACCAGCCAGCGCGGTTTGAGCACCAACGCCCGTGCCAGACAGGCCCGTTGCAACTGGCCGTCGCTGACCTCGTGCGGGCGGCGGCCCAGCAGGTCGTCGCCGAGGCCGACGGTGTCGCTCAACTCGGCCACCCGCGACGCCACTTCGTCGCGCCGCCCGTTCGCGCGCAGCGGCTCGGCGATGAGGTCGCGCAGCCGCAGCCGGGGGTCGGCGGAGAGCCGGGGCTGCTGGAAGACGACGCCGATCGCGGTGCGTTGGGCGCGGGGCGCCCGGTGCCGCCAGCCCCGGACGCGGGTCCCGTCGAGGGTGACGGTGCCCGCGTCGGGGCGGTGCAGCAGCGCGGCGACGCGGGCGAGGGTGGACTTGCCGCAGCCGCTGGGGCCCAGGAGCCCGACGGACTCCCCCGGCCGCACGGTCAGGTCGGCGTCCCGCACGACGGGGCGGCCGCGTTCGTATCCGGCGGTGACGGCGGCGAGTTCAAGCACCGGTGTGCTCCTCGGGGAAGGGATGCGGGGCCCGGCCGGCGGCCCTCCGGTCCGGCGGGTAGTGGCAGGCGATGCCGTCGGCGAACACGGGCTGGGCGTCGCAGGCTTCGGCCGCGTGCGCGCAGCGGGCGGCGAAGGCGCAGCCGCGCGGCAGGTCGCCGAGCTCCGGCGGCATGCCGGGGATCGGGGTGAAGTCCCGCTCGGGGAGGGCGGCGAGGAGCCCGCGCGCGTACGGGTGCCGGGGGCCCGGGGCGCCGAAGAAGGCCCGGGCGTCGGCGAGTTCGACGATGCGGCCCGCGTACATGACGGCGATCCGGTCGGCGACGCGCTCGGCGGCCGCGAGGTCGTGGGTGATCATCAGCAGGGCGTGGCCGGCGTCGACGTGGCGGCGCAGTTCGTCCACGGTGCGGTGCACGAGGTCGCGGTCGAGACCGGTGGTGGGTTCGTCGGCCAGCAGCAGGGGCGCGTCGCCGACCAGGGCGAGGGCGGTCGCCGCGCGCTGGGCGAGGCCGCCGGACAGCTCGTGCGGGTAGCGGTCCAGGTGTCCGGCGGGGAAGGAGGCCCGTTCGGCGGCGGCGAGCACCGCCTTGTCCAGATCGGGTTTGCGCACCCCGGTGAGCTCGCGGAGGGTCTCGCCGAGCTGGTCGCCGACGGTGCGCACCGGGGTGAGGTGGGCGGCCGGGCTCTGCGGCACGAGTCCGACGCGCCTGCCCCGTACCGTGCGGGCGAGGGTCTTCTCGTCGGCGGCCAGCAGGTCGGTGTCGCCGAGGAGGGCCCGGCCGGCGGTCTGGGCGTTGCCGGGGAGCAGCCCGAGGAGGGCGGAGGCGAGCACGGACTTGCCGCAGCCGCTCTCGCCGACGAGGGCCAGGCACTCCCCCGCCGGGAGGTCGAAGGTGGCCGCGGTGACGGCGGCGATGTGGCGGCCGCCGCGCATCCGGAACCGTACGGACAGGTCCCGTACGGCGAGAACGGGCGCGGTGGCGGGCGCGGTGTCCGCGGGCCGCGCGTCGGACGCCGCGGCGGGCCGCGTGCCCGGGGCGCCGGCTCCGGCGGGACGGGTGGTCACAGCATCAGCTCCGATCGGCGGCGCGGGTTGATGCGCTCGCGCCAGGCGCCGGCGAGGCCCGCGATGGCGAGCGTCGGGACGATGAGGAAGAGGCCGGGGAAGAGCGTCGGCCACCAGTCCCCCGCGAGGAGCGAGCTACGGGCGGTCTGGATGAGGTTGCCCAGGCTCGCCTGGTGGCTGGGCAGGCCCAGGCCCAGGAAGGACAGTGCCGATTCGTGCCACATGGCGTGCGGCACCATCAGGACGGCCGCGAGTGCCGCCTGCGGCATCACCCCGGGCAGCAGGTGCCGGACGATGACGCGCAGCCGGGAGGCGCCGCCGGAGACCGCCGCGTCGATGTACGGGCGCGAGCGCAGCGACAGCACCTCGGAGCGCACGATGCGCGCCGTCGACAGCCAGTGCGTGAGCGCGACCGACACGATGACCGGCCACACCCCGGGGCGGAACATGGCGACGATGAAGATGCCCAGCAGCAGGTGCGGCACGGAGGAGAAGGTGTCGACCAGGCGCATGACGATCCGGTCGACCCAGCCGCCGAAGGCGGCCGCCGCCGCGCCGACGGCGGTGCCGATGACGGTGGCGACGAGCGCGGCCACCAGGCCCACCAGCAGCGACACCCGCAGCCCGTAGACGCAGCGCAGCAGCAGGTCGCGGCCGACGTCGTCGGTGCCGAAGGGGTGCGCCGGGGACGGCGGCCGGAGCCGCAGCGTGAGGTCGACGGCCTGTTCGTCGAGGTTCACCAGCGGCGGCACCACCAGGACGGCGAGCGCCACCAGGGCGACGATCACCGCGGAGGTGCGCACGCGCAGGGTGCGGGTGGAGCGGCGGGTGCGCCCGTGGGCACGCCAGTGCGTGCCGTCGTCCGTGCGCGACGCCTTTGCGGCAGTGGCCGTGTCAGCCATCGAAGCCCACCCTCGGGTCGGCGATTCCGTACAGGAGATCGGACAGCAGGTTTCCCGCCAGCACGGCGGCCGTGGCGAGCACGGTCAGCGCGGCGAGCAGCGGGAAGTCGACGGAGGTGGCGGCCTGCACGGTGGCGGCGGCGATGCCGGGCCAGCTGAAGACCGTCTCCACGAGGAGTGCCCCGGTGATGAGCTCGGGGACGCGGGAGCCGACCAGGGTGAGCGCGGGCAGCATGCCGGAGCGCAGGGCGTGCCCGAAGAGCACGGTGCGCTCGCTGGTGCCGCGGGCGCGCGCGCCGCGGACGGGGTCCTCCTCCAGGGCGTCGGCGACGCCCTGGCGTACGTACAGGAAGAACCACGGCAGTTGGGTGATGCCGAGCACCAGCGCCGGCAGCACCAGGTGCGAGGCGACCTGGCCGAGGGTGACGGTGTCGCTCGCGGTGTCGGTGAGCCCGCCCGCGGGCAGCACTCCGAGCTTCAGGGCGAAGAACCACATGGCGAGCAGCCCGAGCCAGAAGGCGGGCGCGGCCTCCAGGGTGTACGCGGCGGAGCCGGCGCCGCGGTCGAGCCAGCCGCCGGGGCGGCGGGCGGCCAGTACGCCCAGCGTGGTGCCGAGCACGATGGCGACGGCGAACGCGGTGGCGGCCAGCAGGGTGGACCAGCCGAGGCGTTCGGTGATGACGTCGGCGACGGGCTGGCGCATCACGCCGGAGTCGCCGAGGTCGCCGGTGACGGCGGCGGTGAGCCAGTTCCACCAGCGGGCCACCAGCGGCTGGTCGACGCCGAGGTTGGCGCGCAGCTGGTCGAGGTTGGCCTGCGAGGAGGTGAGGCCGGCGGTGCCCGCGTACGCCTTGACGGGGTCGAAGGGGGACGCCTCGGCGACCGCGAAGACGCCGAAGGTGACGACCAGGAGGACGGGGACGGCGAACAGGGCCCGCCGTCCCGCCATCCGCGCCATCGGTCCCCAGGGGAACCGGCGGCGTACCGCTGCGGCCGTGGTCACTTCTTCGGCTTCCAGTCCTCGACGTTCCACCAGGGGCCGGACGCCAGGCCGTGGTCGTGCGGCTCGATCTGGGTGGTGAGGGTGTCCCAGTTGTCGTTGACGACGTAGAGGTGGTCGATGTGGGTGAGGAAGGTGTAGCCCGGGTTCTTCACCAGCTCCTGCTGGACGGTGGTGTAGGCGGCCTTGCGGTCGGCTTCCTTGTTGGTGCGCCGGCCCGCTTCCAGGGCGGTGTCGACGGCCTTGTTGTCGTACCAGGCCATGTTGTTGAAGCCGTCGCCCGCGAGGGAGGACTTGAGCAGGGTGTACTGGTCGAAGTCGGGGTCGCCGGGCGAGCCGCCGCCCGCGAGGACGGCGTCCTGCTTCATCCGCGGCTCGATGACCTCCCAGGTGCCCGCCTGGGTCCTGATGTCGATGCCGGCCTTCTTGGCGTCGGAGGCATAGGCGAGGGCGTGGTCCTGGCGGAGCTTGTCGCCGGAGAGGTACCAGAGCGGGAAGGTGGCGCGCACGCCGTCCTTGACGCGGACCCCGTCGGCGCCTGGCTTCCACCCGGCGTCGTCGAGGATCTTCTTGGCCTTCGCCAGGTCGTGGACGCGCTCGGTGCCCTTGGCGAACCAGGGGCTGTCGGTCGGCACGGGCCCGTAGGCGGGCTTTCCGGCGCCGCCGAGGATCTTGTCGACCATGACCTCGCGGTCGACGGCGACGTCGAGTGCCCGGCGCACGGCGGTGTCGCCGGCGACCTCGTTGTGGGTGGGCAGGGTGACGGTGCGGTAGTCGAAGGACTTCGCCGCGTACGTCTTCCTGCTCTTGTCGCCCTGGAAGGCCTTGGCGAGGTTGGGCGGCAGGATCGCGCCGTCCAGGTCGCCGGAGCGCAGCCGGGTCATGCGGACGTCGTCGTCCTTGATGATCGCCATCGTGAACTTCTTCACGGCGGGCGCGCCGCCCCAGTAGCCGGGGTTCGCCTTGAAGCTGAGCTTCTCGCCCTTGGACCAGCCGGTGAGGACGTACGGGCCGGTGCCGACGGGCTTGGTGGTGAACTCGCCCGTGTTCACGTCCTGCTTGCCCGCGATGTGCTCGGGGGCGATCGGCAGGACGGTGCGCTCGGCGAACGGCGCGTACGGGTACTTCAGGGTGAAGACGACCGTGTCGTCGCCCCGGGCCTTGACGCTCTCGACGGCGTCCAGCTCGGTCTTGGCGGCGTTGTTGGTCTTCTTGTCGAGGATGGTCTCGTACGTGAAGACGACGTCCTTGGCGCCGAAGGGCTTGCCGTCGCTGAACTTCACGCCCTGCCGCAGTGTGTACGTGTACGTGAGGCCGTCGGCGCTGACCTCGGGCAGTTCGGCGGCGAGCGCGGGCTTCAGCTTCATTCCGGCGTCGAAGGCGAGCAGCCCGTCGAAGATCTTGGAGTTGCCGTCCTTGCCGTAGCCCAGGAGCGGGCTCAGGGACTCCGGCTCGTACGCGATGCCGACGACCGCGGAGTCCTTGGCGCCGGTTCCGGCGCCGGCGGTGCCGCCCGGCTTGGAGCAGGCCGCCGCGGTGGTGGCCAGGGTCGCGGCCAGCGTTACGGCGGCCGCCGTCCGTATCCTTCGGGCCGTCATGGCGCCCCACACCCCTTTTGGTGATCAACTGTTCTTGCAAACAGCGTGCAATTAAACAGTACGTAAGGGTGCCGTGCTGTCCCACCCCCTCGCGGGGCGGGACGGCACGCGAGGGGGCGAGTCCGCAGCTCAGCGGGTCAGTCCGGGACCGGAAGCCCGACGAGCCGCCCCACCGCCTCCCGGTGGGCCCCGGAGCTGCCGAGGGCGAGGGAGTCGGCCTTGGCCCGCTTCAGGTAGAGATGCGCCGGATGCTCCCAGGTCATTCCGGTTCCGCCATGGAGCTGGACGCACTCCTCGGCCGCGTGCACGGCGACCCTGCCGCAGTAGGCCTGCGCGAGGGCCGCCGCGAGCGGCGCCTCCGCGCTGCCGGCGGCGAGGGCGTCGGCGGCGTTGCGGGCGGCGGCGCGGGCGGACACGACCTCCAGCCAGAGCTGCGCCATGCGGTGCTTGAGGGCCTGGAAGGAGCCGATGGGACGGTTGAACTGGTGGCGCTCCTTGGTGTGGCGGACGGTCTCCGCCAGGCACCACTCCGCGAGGCCGAGCTGTTCGGAGGCGAGGAGTCCGGCGCCGGCGAGCAGCCCCCCGCGGACGGCCGCCCGGGCGGTGCCGCCGTCCGCGAGCAGGGTGCCCGCCGCACCGGCGAGGGCGACCTCGGCGAGCGGGCGGGTCAGGTCCAGGGGGATCTGCGGCGTGACGGACACGCCCTCCCCGGTCCGCTCCACGGCGTACAGCCCGGCGGCGGTCGGAACCAGCAGCACGTCGGCGGTGGCCGCGTCCGCGACGCCCGCGAGGACCCCGTCGGGTCCGGGCCGCAAGGTGACGTCGTCGGGCCCCGCGGCGAACGGGGCCACCAGGGCGGCCGTGCGCCGCCCGGACGCCAGTGCGCCGAGCAGTCCGGCCACGTCCGGCCTGCCGGCGTCGCACCCCAGCAGCACCTCCGTCGCCACCACCGCGCTGGTCAGGTACGGCGCGGGAGCCATCGCCCGCCCCAGCTCCTCCAGGACGACGGCGGCCTCCCGGTGCGAGGCGCCCTGCCCGCCCAGTTCCTCCGGCACGAGCAGCCCGGCGACGCCCATGTCGGCGGCGAGGGCCTTCCAGAGCTCCGGGTCGTACGGGTCGCCCTCCTCGGCGCGGACGGCGACGCGGGCGGGGTCGCCCCGGTCCGCGAGCAGACCGCGCACGGCGGCCCGCAGGTCCTCCTCGGTCTCGGAGTACAGCAGGTCGGGCGTGCGCGGCTCGGGCGTTTCGGCGGTGGGGCTCATCGGGCCAGGTCCTTCCAGGCGACGTCCTTGTCGGTGCGCGGTTCGGCGGGCAGCCCGAGGACGCGCTCGGCGACGATGTTCAGCAGCACCTCGGAGGTGCCGCCCTCGATGGAGTTGCCCTTGGAGCGCAGGTAGCGGTATCCGGCGTCGCGGCCGGTGAAGTCGACGAGTTCGGGGCGGCGCATCGTCCAGTCGTCGTACAACAGCCCCTCCGCGCCCCGCAGTTCGACCTCCAGGCCGCTGATCTCCTGGTTGAGGCGGGCGAAGGCGAGCTTCATGCCGGAGCCCTCGGGCCCCGGTCGGCCCGCGGCGAGCTGCTGACGCAGCCGCTCGCCGGCGAGCCGGGCGACCTCGGCCTCCACGTACAGGTCCAGGAGCCGTTGGTGCAGGGCGTGGGTGCGCAGTTCGGGGCGCTCGCGCCAGGTCTTCGCGACGGGGCCGATCATGCCGCCCTCGCGGGGGAGGCGGGCGCCGCCGATGGAGACGCGCTCGTTCATCAGGGTGGTCCTGGCGACCGTCCAGCCCTCCCCGGCCTCGCCGACGCGCAGGGAGTCGGGGATGCGGACGTCGCTGAGGAAGACCTCGTTGAACTCGGCCTCTCCGGTGATCTGGCGCAGCGGCCGCACCTCGACGCCGGGGTCGGTCATGTCGCACACGAAGTACGTCATGCCGCGGTGCTTCGGCTGCTCGGGGTCGGTGCGGGCGACGAGGATCGCCCACCGGGCGAGGTGGGCGCTGGAGGTCCACACCTTCTGCCCGTTGACGATCCAGGTGTCGCCCTCGCGCACGGCGCGGGTGCCGAGCGCGGCGAGGTCGGAGCCGGCCCCGGGCTCGCTGAAGAGCTGGCACCACACCTCCTCACCGACCCACAACGGCCGCAGCAGGCGCTGCTTCTGCTCCTCGGTGCCGTGGGCGAGGATCGTGGGCGCGGCCATGCCCAGGCCGATGCCGATACGGCGCGGGTCGTTGTCGGGGGCTCCGGCGGCGGCCAACTCGGCGTCCACGACGGCCTGGAGGCCGCGCGGCGCACCGAGCCCGCCGAGGCCGACGGGGTAGTGCACCCAGGCGAGCCCGGCGTCGAAGCGGGCCTTGAGGAAGTCGGTGCGACCGGTGGTGGCGGGCGGGTGGGCGGCGAGCAGTTCCCTGGTACGCGCGCGGAGTCGGGCGGCGTCGGCCACCGCTTCGGGCGCGGCGCCGGTCACCGGCCGCGATGCCGGGCCGGTCACCGGCCCGGACACGGGTTCCGTCATCGGGACGCTCCTTCCGGTACGACGGCCACGCGGCCGGTGCTGCGCCCGTCGGCGACGCGCTGGACCGCGTCGGCGGCGTCCTTGAGCGGCACGCGCTCGCTGATCAGCGGCCTGACGGCGCCCTCGGCGGCGAGCCGGGTCAGCTCGGCGTGGCAGGCGGCGACGGCCGCCGGGTCCTTGGCGTTGTAGAGCCCCCAGTGCAGGCCCAGAATGCTGTAGTTCTTCACCAGCGCGTGGTTGAGGGCGGGCGCGGGGATCGTGCCGCTGGCGAAGCCGACGACGACGATCCGGCCCTCGAAGGCGACGCACTTGGCGGACCGGGTGAACGCCTCGCCGCCGACCGGGTCGTAGACGACGTCCGCGCCGCGCCCGCCGGTGGCCTCCTTCACCGCGCCGACGACGTCGCCGCCGTGCCGGTCGACGACCAGGTCGCAGCCCAACTCCCGCGCCACCGCGGCCTTCTCGGGCCCGCCGACGACCCCGATCACCCGCGCACCCGCGGCCTTGCCGAGCTGGACGGCGGCGCTGCCGACCCCGCCGGCCGCCGCGTGCACCAGCAAGGTCTCCCCCGCCCGCAGGCGCGCGCGCCGGTGCAGGCCGAACCAGCCGGTCTGGTACCCGATGTGCAGGGCGGCCGCCTCGGCGTCGTCCAGCACGTCGGGCGCCGCCAGCAGCGCTGCCGCGTCCGCGACGGCGTACTCGGCGAAACCGCCGTACGGCAGCGCCGGGTTGGCGATGACGCGCCGCCCGTCCTCGGTCTCGCCGCAGATCTCGACGCCGGGGGTGAACGGCAGCGGCGGACGGACCTGGTACTCGCCCCGGCAGAGCAGCGCGTCGGGGAAGTTGATGTTCGCGGCGCGCACCCGGAGCAGTACCTGCCCGTCGCCCGGAACCGGCCGGTCCACCTCCTCCAGGCGCATCGCCGTCCCCGGCTCGCCGTTCTCGTGCACTCGCCATGCCTGCATCAGGGGGCCTCCACGCGCTGTCGTCGCCGCTACCGTGCACGCGCATACTAAGCGGTCGCTTGGACAGCCGGGAAGGGTTCGCCCGTACGAAGAGGCGCAGTCCCCCCGTTTCCTCCGCCGCGCGCTCGCCCGGGATACGACGACGCGCGGCGGCCCCGGTCCGGCACCGGGGCCGCCGCGCGGGCACGGAACGGCCGACAGGGGTCAGCCGGCGGCGAACCTCTCCCGGAGGGCGGCCAGGCCCGTGCCGTACGTGCCGTCGCCGAAGACCGCCTCGACCTGCGGGACAACCTCGTCGGCCCCGGCGTACTCGGCGCTCCAGTCGATCTCGGCGCCGTCCGCGTGCGGACGCACCGCGAGGGTGGCGACGTAGTCGGTGACCGGCAGCATCGGGTCGATCACCGTGTAGGTGTACGCGGCCGCCTCCTTGCCGAGCAGGCGTTCGCGGGCGACGACCCTGCCGTCGATCGTGAACACCCGTACCGCTCCGGGCGTCTCGGGGTCGGCGTCCTCCTCGACGGTGGACGGCGGGACGTGGGGGTGCCAGGCGCCGAGGCCGCCGAAGCCGCCGATGAGCTCCCAGACCTCGGCGGGCGTGGCGGGCACGACGGCCGTGCGGCGCAGTGTGTGCGTGGTCATGCGCGGTGCTCCCTCTTCCTGTGGGGTGTCGCTCGTCACCAGGTGCGGTCGCCGCGCAGGACGGCGTCGGCGCCGCCGTCGACGAAGACGACCTGGCCGGTGACGTGGGTGTTCTCCGCGGAGGTCAGCCACTCCAGGAGGGGCGCGACCTGCTCGGGGGCGGCGTGGCCGTTCAGCGGCATGGGGACGGCGCCGTCGACGACGGCGCGCGTCTGCGGATCGTCGATCATCGGCCGGGTCATCGGCGTGACGACGGTGCCGGGCGCGACGGCGTTGAGGGCGATGCCGGCGGCCGCCCAGTCCTCGGTGGCGGCGGTGCGGCGCACCCAGCGGGCGACGGACTGCTTGGAGGAGCCGTAGATCACGCGGCCCTCGCCGCGGTCCACCGCGGCCTGCGCGGTGGTGACCGCGGCGTCCTCGTCGCCGGAGAGCGCGGCCGCCACGAGGGCCTCGTCGGCGGGGTGGATCGAGGCGACCGAGGAGACGACGACGGCGCGCGGGGCGGCGGACGCGGCGAGCAGCGGACGCAGGCCCTCCAGGGTGGCGACGGCGCCGAAGTGGTTGACCCTGATGGTCAGCGGGTCGAAGGCGGCGATGCCCGCGCAGGCCACGACCGCGTCCAGTAGGCCGCCGGACAGCTCCGTGGCACGTGCCACCAGGGCGGTACGGCCTTCGGCGGTGGCGAGGTCGGCCGTGATGTCCGCGCCTTCGAGGTCGGCGCCGATCACGGTGTGCCCCCGGCCGCGCAGCCGGGCGGCGGCGGCCCGGCCGATGCCGGAGGCGGCGCCGGTGACGAGGTAGGTACGGGCCATGGAGGACTCCCTGGTCTCGCGGGCCGGGCAGGGGTCGCCGTACGGGCCCGTGCGGGCTCGGCGGCGAGGATCACCGAGAGCGCCACCTTATGCCCGCATGGCACAACGTGCCAAGGTGCCGTGAGGTGCCACACCGGTCTCGCACCGGGGCCGGGGGCGTCGCCCGGTGCGCGTCCGCCACCGGTGCCGTCGGCCGCGGGAGGACGCACCGACACCGTTGACGGCGGGAGGGGCGGGGCGGACTCTCCTCGCGACGGGCCCCGCCGCGCCCCCTCCGCCGAACGGTGCGCGGCAGGGTCCCGGGGGGGTGCCGGCTCAGCGGTGGAAGACCTCGAAGGCCACCGCCGGGATTCCGCCGAAGCGCTGGGCGTTGGCCTCCACGTTCGCGGTGAGGAAGCCGCGGCAGTACTGCTCGGGGTCCTCGTCGGTCAACGCCTCGATGTACGCCCGGTGTTCGAGCAGGGAGAGCACCGAGCGCTCCAGGCCCGGCCGGGCGTCCACGGCGTGCGTGGGCGACGTGGTGCCGGAGACGGCGACCCAGCGCACCCCGTCCCAGGGCGCGAGGCCCTGCTCGGCGAGCTCGGGGAAGATCCACCGGTTGCCGGCGTCCCCGGCGGCGTCCAGCGTCGCGCGGCCGACGGCGAGGTGGTCGGGGGTGTTCCAGACGCTGGTGCCCCAGGTGTCCCGGTGGTTGAGGGTGATGACCAGTTCGGGCCGGTGCCTGCGGATGGCGGCGGCGATGTCGCGGCGCAGCGCGGGCCCGTACTCGATCACCCCGTCACGGTGGTCGAGGAACTCGACCTCGGCGACGCCGACGACGGCGGCGCTCGCCCGCTGCTCCTGCTCGCGCAGCGGGCCGCACTTGGCGGGTTCCAGGGTGTCGATGCCGGCCTCGCCGCGGCTGGCGAGGACGTAGGTGACCTCGCGTCCGGCGTCGGTCCATCCGGCGACGGCCGCCGCGCACCCGTACTCCAGGTCGTCGGGGTGCGCCACGACGGCGAGGGCCCGCTGCCAGTCCTCCGGCATGGGCTGGAGCTGATCGAACGGCATTGCTGTAGTCATACGCGCAGGATAAGTCGGGGCACCGGCATCAACCCCGGGCGCGCGGGAACCAGTTCGGGTCCCTGACGCACCCGGGGCGGGCGTCCGGCTCAGGTCTCGTCGCGCGCCAGCGCCAGCAGCCGGTCCAGCACCCGCGGTCCCCCCGCCCGTACCCCGTCGTGCTCGAACTCGTCGGTCACCCAGGTGCGCAGGCCCCGGATCGCGCGGGCGGTCTCCAGGGAGTGCGCGGTGTCCACGTACATGTCGTCGTGGTAGACGGCGGCGGCGACCGGCACCTCGTTGGCGGCGAGCCGCGCCGGGTCGTACAGCGGCGCCCAGTCGGTGCGGGCGGCGAGGAGTTCGGCGGTCTCGCGCAGGGGGCGCAGCGCCGGGTCCGCCTCGAAGTGCCAGGGGTGGATGGTCTCGCCGGTCAGCGGCAGCGGCCCGTCCCCGGCGAGCGCCGCGGCGGCGTCGAAGCGGGGGAACTCCGCGCGCACCCGTTCGGCGGCCCAGGCGGTGGGCTCCTGGCCCTGCCCGTAGATCGACTCGTGCAGCAGGGCGTACAGGGGGTGCCCGGCGAAGGAGAGGGCGGCCTGTACGTTCTCCAGGAAGGCGTCCGAGAGGGCGGGGCCCCCGGGGGTCGGCACGAAGGCGCCCTCCAGCAGGTGGTGCAGTTGGTGACTTCCGTCGCCGACGCCCAGGCCGAGGCCCAGTGACTGGAACGCCTCGGGGGTCAGCGTGTAGCCGCTCGGGGTGACGGTCGGGTGGGCGGCCAGGTGGGCGGCGATGTCGCGGGCCCGTTGGACGTCCTGCGGATAGCGCGCGTAGTGGGCGGCGACCTTGCGCTCGATGCGCGGATAGGCCGCCCGGTACACGTCGTCGGCGTGCGCGTGGAGCGAGGGGAGGCCGCCGGTGATCAGGACGGTGGCCAGGCCCTCGGGGGCCGCGGAGAGGTAGTGGGTGGCGCAGAAGCCGCCGAAGCTCTGGCCGAGGACCGTCCAGGGGGCGCCGCCGGTCAGCCGGGGCCGGACGGTCTCGCAGTCCCGGACGATCGAGTCGGCCCGGAAGTGCGCCAGGTGGTCCGCCTGCTCGCGGGGGCCGCCGCGCAGCGGCAGGGTCTGCCGGTTGACCGGGCTGGAGAGGCCGGTGCCGCGCTGGTCGAGCAGGAGCACCCGGAACTCGCGCAGCGCGCGGCCCAGCCAGGCCTGCTGCCCGACGAAGCGGCGGGCGCCGAATCCGGGGCCGCCCTCCAGGTAGACCAGCCAGGGCAGGTCGCTGTCCTCGCGTCCGGCGGCCACGACTTCGCGCGCGTACAGCTCGATCTGCTCGCCGGAGGGGTCGGCGTGGTCGAGGGGAACGGTGAAGCGGTGGTCGGTCTGGACGGTTCCGGGCTGGCGATAACGGGTCACTCTTGCTCCTGCTCAGTCCTGTGGCGGTGGTCTGCGGTCAGTTCAGCACACCGCCGCGGAGCGTCCGGACCCGCCCCGAAGCACCCCGGGTCGCCCGGGGCGCCCGGGGCCCCGGAGCGCCCACCCGGTCGGTCCCGGCCCGCGCGCGGGGCGGCCCGCGCGCGCCTAGCGTGCGTACATGATCCGGTTCGAGCAGGTCAGCAAGGTGTACCCGGACGGCACCAGCGCCGTCAACGGACTGGACTTCGAGGTGGCCGAGGGCGAACTGGTCACCCTGGTCGGTCCGTCCGGCTGCGGCAAGACCACCACCATGATGATGGTCAACCGGCTCATCGAACCGACCGCGGGCCGCATCCTGGTGAACGGCGAGGACATCGCGGGCGTCGACCCGGTGGAGCTGCGCCGCCGGATCGGCTACGTCATCCAGCAGGTCGGCCTCTTCCCGCACCGCACGGTCCTCGACAACACCGCCACCGTGCCGTTCCTGACCGGCTGGAAGAAGGACCGGGCGCGGGCCCGGGCCGCGGAGCTGCTCGACCTCGTCGGCCTCGATCCGTCCGTGTACGGCCCCCGTTATCCCGAGCAGCTCTCCGGCGGCCAGCGCCAGCGCGTGGGCGTCGCCCGGGCGCTGGCCGCGGACCCGCCCGTGCTGCTCATGGACGAGCCCTTCGGCGCGGTCGACCCGGTGGTGCGCGAGCGCCTCCAGGACGAGTTCCTCGGCCTCCAGGCGACCGTGCGCAAGACCGTGCTGCTGGTGACGCACGACATCGAGGAGGCGGTCCGGATGGGCGACCGGATCGCGGTGTACGGGCAGGGGCACATCGAACAGTTCGACACTCCGGCGTCGGTGCTCGGCGCACCGGCGACCCCCTATGTGGCGCAGTTCGTGGGCGCCGACCGCGGCCTCAAGCGGCTGTCGGTGACCTCCGTCCAGCAGGAGGACCTGGAGGAGCCGCCGCGCGCCCGGCTCGACGAGCCGGTGGGGCCGGCCGCCGCCCGGCTGCGCGCGGAGGGCGCGCGCTGGGCGGTGGTGCTCAACGAGCGCGGCGAGCTGCACGGCTGGGTGTCGACCGACGACCTGGCCCGGGTGGGCTCCGACGACCTGGTGGTGGGGAACCTGGCCCGGCGGATGAACGCGTGGGTGCCGATGGGGGCCCCGCTGAAGCACGCGTTCAGCGAGATGCTCCAGTGGGACGCGGGCTGGGTGGCGGTCCTGGACGGGGCGCGCCTGGTGGGCGTGCTGACTCCGGGCAAGCTGCACGAGGCGCTGCGTCGCTCGGTGGAGGCGGACGCGCTGGGCGTCGCACCGCACGAGGTGGCGTTCGACTCGGTCGCGGACGCGTAACCGCACGCCGGGGCCCAGGGGCACAACGGCGCGCCGGGGGCTCGTTCGCGCAGGTGTGCGCGCCGTCCGTCGGTGCGGTGACAACCTCCGGGTCCGGTGTGAGGGGTGGTGTTCACGGATAGGGGTGCGGACGGCCCTGTCCTCCACCACACCATGCCGGGCGGAATGCGACCTCATGAACCACAAGCACCGCGGTACCCGCGTCTCCCCCGCCCCGCGCCCGGGCCCGCGGCGGGCACTGGCGCGCAGGGCCGGCCGGCTCGTCGAAGCACCCTGGTTCTCGGTGGTCGTGATGGCCGTCATCCTCGCCAACGCCGTACTGCTGGGCGTGGAGACGTACGCGGGTCTCGCGCAGCGCCACCACGCCGCGCTGACCCTGCTGGAGAATTGTTTCCTCACGGTGTTCACGGTGGAGGTGGTGCTGCGGCTCGCCGCGCACGCCGACCGTCCCGGCGACTTCCTCCGCAATCCGTGGAACGTCTTCGACGCCGCCGTGGTGCTGTTCGCGTTCCTGCCCGTCACCAGCGACAACACCACGCTGCTGCGGCTGCTGCGGCTCTTCCGGGTGCTGCGCACGGCGCGTTTCCTGCCGCAGCTGCGGGTGATCGTCACGGCCCTGGGCAAGTGCCTGCCGGGCACCCTGAGTTTCGTGCTGGTGGGCACGCTGCTGCTGTACGTGTACGCGATGGTGGGCTGGCTGTTCTTCGCCGCCTCCGACCCCGAGCACTACGGCTCGCTCGGCCGGGCGGTCGTCACGCTGTTCATCCTGATGTCGCTGGACGGCCTGGGCGACGCCGTGCACGCCGGGCTGCTCATCTCCCCCTGGTCGCTGGTCTATTACGGCTCGTACGTGCTCCTCAGCTCCTTCCTGCTGGTGAACTTGCTGATCGGGGTGGTGATCAACTCCCTGGAGCAGGCCCGCGAGGTGGACCTCGGCACGAAGTCCGACCTGCCGCCCGCGATTCCCGGCCCCGCCCACCGGCGGCACACCGGCGATCCCGGCCAGGAACCGGACCCGCTGGACGCCTTCGGGGTGCGCGACCGGATCCTGGCCGCCCGGCTGGCCCTGGACGACGCCGAACGGCTGCTTCAGATCAGCCGCTTGGACTCCAGGTAGGCCCGCGCCACGTCCTGCGGCAGCCGCCGCCAACTGTCGACCTGCCGGTTGAGGGAGGCCAGGTCGGCGGTGGTCAGTACGGTGTTGAGCTTGCCGAGCGCCTTGGTGACGCCCGCGGAGCCCGCTTGGGCCCTGTTCACCACGGGCACGATGTGATCCGCGTTCTGGAGGTGCTTGTCGTCCTCCAGCAGGACCAGGCCGAACGCGTCCAGGGTGGCGTCGGTGGTCGTGGTCAGCACCATCTGGTCCTGCCCGCTCTGCACGGCCTGCTTGGCGGGGGTGGTGCCGACGCCCTTGGGGTCCACGGCGGTGATGTCGATGCCGTACGTCTTGCGCAGCCCGGGCTCGCAGTACGGGCGCTGCACGCACTCGTCGCCCGCCGCCAGCCGCACCGGGAGCCCAGACCTGCCGAGGTCGGAGAGCGTCGTGAGGCGGTGTTCCCTCGCGTACGACGCGGAGACCGCGAAGGCGTTCTGGTCGACGGCCCGGCCCGGGTCGAGCACGGTCAGTCCGCGCGGCTCCGCGAGCGCGCGCAGGGCCCGCAGGGTGGCCGCCGGGTCGGGCGAGCCGACGGGGGCGGCGTCGGCGCCGTTCTCCTTGGCGTTGAGCCAGTCGGCGAAGGTGGCCGCGTACTCCGGGACGACGTCGATCTGGCCGCTCTCCAGGGCGGGCTCGTACAGCTCCCGGTTGGTGACGGACAGGAGGGAGGTGCGGTATCCGGCCCGTTCCAGGAGCAGGGCGTACATCTGGGCCAGCAGGTCGCTCTCGGTGAACCCGGCCGAGCCGACGACGATGTCCCGGCTGTCGCCGGGGGCCGCGGTGATCTCGCCCCGGTTCTCCAGCGAGGGCCCGGTCGCGCAGGCGGTGGCCGTGGTCGCGAGGAGCAGCAGAGCGGCCCCGTGCCGTCGTCGCCCCGTCATCCGGCCCTCCCCCGCGCCCAGGGGGGCGCCAGGCGCTGCGCCCCTTCGAAGAGCCCTTCGACCAGCAGGGCGAAGACGGCCACCAGCACCGCCCCGGCCAGCACTTGCGGTGTGCTGGCGAGGTTGAAGCCGGCGGTGATGATGCGCCCCAGTCCGCCGCCGCCGGCGAGCGCGGCGAGGGTGGCCGTCGCCACGAGCTGCACGGCGGCGATCCGCACACCCGTGAGGATCAGGGGCAGGGCGAGCGGAAGTTCCACGTGGAACATCAGTTGGCGGCCCGTCATGCCCATCCCCCGCGCGGCCCGCACGGTGTCGCGGTCGACGCCCCGCATCCCGACGTAGGCGTTGGTGAGCAGCGGCGGCACCGCGAACAGCACCAGGGCGATGATCGTCGGCCACTCCCCCGCGGCGCCCAGCGGGGTGAGCAGCAGGAGGACCAGCACGGCGAAGGTGGGGACGGCCCGGCCGACGTTGGAGATGTTGACGGCGAGCGTCCCGCCCCTGCCGAGGTGGCCCAGCACCAGGGCGACCGGCAGGGCGATCAGGCAGCTGAGCAGCAGGCACACGACGGTGAGGAAGAGGTGCTCGCCGAGCCGGCTCCAGATGCCTCCGTCGCCGTTCCAGTGCGCGGCGCTGGTGAGCCAGGTCCAGGCGGCGGTGAGGGTGTTCATGCGCGCGTCCAGGGGGTGAGCAGGCGCTGTGCGCCCAGCAGGAGCAGGTCGGCGGCGACGGCGATGAGCACGCAGAGGACGGAGGCGATGAGGACCTGCGCCTTGAAGTAGGTGTTCATCCCGGAGTAGATGAGGTTGCCGAGTCCGCCGTGGCCGACGATCGCGCCGACGGTGACGAGGGAGACCGCGGAGACGGTGGCGATGCGCAGGCCCGCCATGGCGGCGGGGAGCGCCAGGGGCAGCTCGACGGCGAGCAGGAGACGGACCGGCCCGTAGCCCATGCCGCGCGCGGCCTGCCGGGTCTCCTCGGGCACGGAGCGCAGACCGGCGAGCAGGTTCCGGACGAGGAGGGTCAGCGAGTACAGGACGAGCCCGGCGACCACCAGGGACGCGGAGAGCCCGTACACGGGCAGCAGCAGCGAGAACATCGCCAGCGAGGGGATGGTGTAGAGCACCGTCGTCACCCCGAGGACCGGTGCGGACGCCCATCGCCAGCGGCGGGCGGCGATCGCCAGGGGAAGCGCGACCAGGAGGCCGAGCAGCACGGACACGGCGGTCAGCTGGAGGTGCTGGAGCACCGCGTCGGCGAGGATGTGGCGGCGGCTGGAGAGGTAGGCGCCGCAGATCCAGTCGTTGCGGGCGAGGCAGTCGTCCGGGGGCGCCGTCATGGGTCCATTGCAGCCCGGGGGCCCGGCGGTCGCCCGTCCGCGTGGACCGTACGGGTGCCGCCGCAGCATGGTGGAATGTTCAACCACTTGGGTGTGTTGGAGGGGGTGAACAGCCGTCCGGCTGCACCCCAGGCGATCCGGCCGCATCGGGCCGGAGTCGCCCGACGGAAGAAGGGCGCACGTGAACGTGCAGGTGAACCTCAACGACGCGTACTACCAGCGGGGCACCGAGGCCGAGCGCTGGGACCGCGCGCAGCTCTTCTTCGACGCCAAGGAGTACGACAAGGCGGCGCGCGTGCTGCGGCCGCTGGTCGACGAGGCGCCGGAGCTGACCTCGCCGCGGCTGCTGCTGGCCCGGGCGTACTACCACTCCGCCCAGCTCGCCAGGGCCGAGGCGGAGCTGCGCGCGGTGCTGGACGGCTGCCCGGTGGAGCAGTACGCGCAGCTCATGCTGGGGCGCACCCTGGAGCGCCAGGGCCGCCACGAGGAGGCCGCGCCGTACCTGCGGACGGCGGCCGCCCTGTCCGGCGACTTCGACGCGCTGGAGAGGGCCTGAGTGAGGTGCTGCGCGCGGTCGTTCCGTGACGGCGCGCAGCACCGCTCCGCATCACTCCTTGCGGGACATCACTTCTTGACCGAGCGCAGCACCACGAACTTCGGGTCGCTCGCGACCACGTCGCAGTTGCCGAAGAGGCGGCGCAGCCGCAGGTGGTAGCCGAGGTGCCGGTTGCCGACCACCCACAGTTCCCCGCCGGGGCGCAGCACCTCGCGCGCCCCGGCGAACATGCGCCGGGCCGTGGCGTCGGTGGTCGCCTGGTGGGAGTGGAACGGCGGGTTGTTGAGGACCAGGTCGACCGACGCGGCGGGGAGGCCGGCCGTTCCGTCGCCGACGGTGAACTCGGCCCTGCCGCCCGCCGGCACGTTCGCCCGGTACGTCGCCTCGGCCGAGGCCACCGCCTGGTACGACTCGTCCACGAACAGGACCTCGGCGCCGGGGCGGGCCAGCGCGGCGGCGGTGCCGACGACGCCGTTGCCGCAGCCGAGGTCGAGGACGCGGGCCGGGCCGGCGCCCCCGGGCAGGTGCTGGAGGAAGAACCGGGTGCCGATGTCGAGGCGCTCCGCGCAGAAGATGCCCGCGTGGTTGGTGACGGTGATCCCGGAGCCCGCTCCCGCGTCGCCGTCCAGGGTGTACGTCAGCGGCCAGGGGCCCGTGGTGCGCTCGGGCGCGGCGCCGGGGGTGCAGAAGATCAGGCGGGCCTTCTTCTCCGCGAGGGAGGTGCGGGTCGGGCCGATGATCCGCTCGAAGAGGCGCAGTGTGGAGGTGTGGATCTCCTTGACCATGCCGGTGCCGATGACGACGGTGCCCTCGTGGACGCCGGGGGCCAGCCGGTGCAGCTGGTCCTCCAGGAGCGCCAGGCTCTTGGGCACCCGCACGAGCAGGACGTCGACGCGCGCGGGCGGGGTGTCGCGGGTCGACAGCAGGCCCAGCGTGCCGGGGTCGACGCCGTTGCGGGCGAGGTTGGCACGGGTGGCCCGGTGGCCGAGGTAGGAGTCGGTGATCTGCACGGGCCGGTGCGCGGCCAGGGCGGTGACGAGGGCGCCCCAGCGGTCGCCCAGGACCACGACGTCGCCGGAGAGGTCCGTCGGCGGTACGTCGCCGGAACCCGCCAGGTGCCTCAGGAGGTATTCGTCGGCGGCGTCCCACGCGCGCAGCGTGTCACGGGGGTCCTCGGGGAAGCGGGCAAGTGCGGACACGCCCCAGGGCGTCGTCAAACGGTTCATCGTGGGTTCAGGCTAACCCGCTGCGCCGGACCCCGGGTCGCCTCCCCCTGTCCGGCGGTCCCGCCCTGCGCGGCAGGTCAGCGCGTACCCGGGCGTCCTCGCGGCGGGGAGTGCCGCCTTCCGGACCGCGGTGCGGCGGCCCGGCCCGTGTCCGCCGGGCCCCGTGCTCGGAGCGGTGCCGTACGCGGCGCCGCGCCGCCGTGACGTCCGACACTCGTACCGTCCGCACTCGTACCGAACGCCAGGAGAAGAACCCATGGATCACCACCAGGCCCGTCAGTGGCTGGCGACCGCCGTCGCGGAGGCCGAGGCCGGTCTCGCCGAGGGCGGCATCCCGATCGGCGCGGCGCTGTACGGCGCGGACGGCACGCTGCTGGGGCGCGGTCACAACCTGCGCGTCCAGGACGGCGACCCCTCGATGCACGCGGAGACCTCCGCCTTCCGCGACGCCGGGCGGCAGCGCTCGTACCGGGGCACCACGATGGTGACGACCCTGTCGCCGTGCTGGTACTGCTCGGGGCTGGTGCGTCAGTTCGGCATCTCACGGGTGGTCGTCGGCGAGTCGGAGACCTTCCACGGCGGGCACGACTGGCTGGCCGAGCACGGCGTGGAGATCATCGAGCTGAACGACCCGGGGTGCGTGCGGATGATGCGGGAGTTCATCGCGGCGAAGCCGGAGCTGTGGAACGAGGACATCGGCGAGTAGCGCCGCCGGGGGACGGGAAGGGGGCGGGACCGGCACGGTGCCGGTCCCGCCCCTGCGCGCTCTCCCGCCCTGCCGTTCAGCGGACGGGGTGCGCCTCCTGCTCGGCCTTCGGGCGTTCGAACTGGGTGCGGTGGAGCTGTTCGTAGCGGCCGCCGGCGGCGAGCAGTTCGGTGTGGGTGCCGCGTTCGACGATCCGGCCGTCCTCGACGACGAGGATCAGATCGGCGGCCCGCACGGTGGAGAGCCGGTGCGCGATGACCACCGCGGTGCGTCCGTCCAGGGCCTCGGCGAGGGCTTCCTGCACGGCCGCCTCGGACGTGGAGTCGAGGTGCGCGGTGGCCTCGTCGAGGATGACGACGCGCTGCTGGGCCAGGAGCAGGCGGGCGATGGTGAGGCGCTGGCGCTCGCCGCCGGAGAGCCGGTAGCCGCGCTCCCCCACCACGGTGTCCAGGCCGTCCGGCAGGGAGGCCACCAGCCCGTCGAGGCGCGAGCGGCGCAGGGCGTCCCAGATGTCCTCCTCGGTGGCCTCGGGGCGGGCCAGGAGCAGGTTGGCGCGGACGGACTCGTGGAAGAGGTGGCCGTCCTGGGTGACCATGCCGAGCGTGCCCCGCAGCGAGTCGGCGCTGAGGTCGCGGACGTCGACGCCGCCGATGCGCACGGTGCCCTCGTCCGCGTCGTACAGCCGGGGCAGCAGTTGCGCGATGGTGGACTTGCCCGCTCCGGAGGAGCCGACGAGGGCGATCATCTGGCCGGGTTCGGCGCGGAAGGAGACCTCGTGCAGCACGTCGGTGCCGCCCCGGTTGTCGAGGACGGCGACGTCTTCGAGGGAGGCGAGGGAGACCTTGTCGGCGGACGGGTAGCCGAAGGTGACGCGGTCGAACTCCACCGACACCGGCCCCTCGGGGACCTTCCGCGCGTCCGGCTTCTCGGCGATCAGGGGCTTCAGGTCGAGGATCTCGAAGACCCGCTCGAAGCTGACCAGCGCGCTCATCACCTCGACGCGGGCGCCGGCCAGCGCGGTCAGCGGGGCGTACAGCCGGGTCAGCAGCAGGGCCAGGGCGACCACCGCGCCCGGGTCCAGGCTGCCGCGCAGCGCGTAGAACCCACCGAGCCCGTAGACCAGGGCCAGGGCGAGGGCCGAGACGAGGGTCAGGGCGGTGATGAAGGTGGACTGCACCATCGCGGTGCGCACCCCGATGTCCCGCACCCGGCGGGCCCGGGCGGCGAACTCGGCGGACTCGTCGGCGGGCCGCCCGAACAGCTTGATGAGGGTCGCGCCGGGAGCGGAGAAGCGTTCCGTCATCTGCGTGCCCATGGTGGCGTTGTGGGCGGCGGCCTCCCGCTGGAGCCTGGCCATCCGGGAGCCCATCCGCCGCGCGGGCACCACGAACACCGGCAGCAGCACCAGCGCGAGCAGGGTGACCTGCCAGGAGATGCTGAGCATGACCGCGAGGGTGAGCAGCAGGGTCACCAGGTTGGAGACGACGCCCGAGAGGGTGTTGGAGAAGGCCCGCTGCGCGCCGATGACGTCGTTGTTCAGCCGACTCACCAGAGCGCCCGTGCGGGTCCGGGTGAAGAAGGCGACGGGCATCCGCTGCACGTGGTCGAAGACCGCCGTGCGCAGATCGAGGATCAGCCCCTCCCCCAGGGTGGCCGAGAGCCAGCGCGTCGCGAGCCCGAGCCCGGCCTCGGCGACGGCGATCACGGCGATGAGCAGGGCGAGCCGGGTGACGGTCCCCGTCTCGTCGCCCTTGACGATCGCGTCCACGACCTGTCCGGCGAGCACCGGGGTGGCGACCGCCAGCAGAGCGGTGACGACGCTGAGCGCCAGGAACTGGACGATCTTCTTGCGGTGCGGCGCGGCGAACACGGCGATGCGGCGCAGCGCGGCCCGGGAGAAGGGACGTCTGTCCTGCTCCGCGGTCATGACGCTGTGCATCGACGTCCAGGCGGTGACTTCCATGTCCACGGGGTGCCTCCGGCATGCGTGAGTCCGACGATCTTCGAGTCCCGTCGGCCTGTGCGGCTGGGGGAACACTCCGAACGCTAAAACCTCAACCGGACTTGCGGTCAACCGATTCCCCGAACCCCACCCGAACGAGTGTGCCCATCACGGGAATTGACCCTGCCGCACCACCGCGAAGCCGCACGTCACCCGGGAGCGAGCCCCGCCGCCGAGGCCACCAGGGCGTCCAGCACCGGCCGGATCAGGGGGTGCTCATCGGCCCCCCGGCGTACGGCAGCGAACACCCGGCGGGTCGCCGCCGGCCCCGCCACGGGACGTACGACAGCCTCCTTCAGCTCCATCCCCAGCAGGGCGGAACGCGGCACCAGGGCGACCCCGGCGCCGGCGCCGGCGAGCGCGACGACGGCGCGGAAGTCGTCGGACGAGTGCTTCAGGCGCGGCTGGAACCCGGCGCGTTCACAGGCCAGCAGCACCATGTCGTGACAGGGGTTGCCGGGGTAGGGCCCGATCCAGTCGCTGTCGGCGAGCCCGGCGAGCGCCACCTCCGGGTGCGCGCACAGGGGGTGCGCGGCGGGCAGCACCGCGTCGAAGGGCTCGGCGTACAGCGGTACGCGCGCCAGCCTGCGGTCGTCCTCGCGGGGCGCACCCCGGTAGTCCACGGCGACCGCCACGTCCGCCTTGCCGCCCAGCACCAGCGGGAGGCTCTCGTCGCCCTCGGCGTCCCAGACCCGCATGGTGATGCCGGGGCGCAGGGCGCGCAGCCGGCCGACGGCGGGGGCGACGACCTCGGCGATGCCGGTGGCGAAGGAGGCGACGGCGACCTCGCCCGCGACGCCTCCCGCGTAGTCGGCCAGCTCGGCCTCGGCGCGCTCCAGCTGGGCGAGGACGGCGTGGGTGTGGGCGAGCAGGATCTCCCCCGCCGCCGTGAGCTCCACGCCCTTGCCGCCGCGGATCAGCAGGGAGTGCCCGGTCTCCTGCTCCAGCGCGTTGAGCTGCTGGGACACGGCGGAGGGGGTCAGGTACAGCGCGGAGGCCGCGGCGGTCACCGTACGGTGGTCCGCCACGGCCCGCAGAATGCGAAGCCGTCTGGGGTCGATCACCCAGCCAGTGTCGCCCGTGCGTCGACGAACGCCGCAATCGCCCTCTCGACGTCCTCGGTGGAGTGCGCGGCGGACAGCTGCACGCGGATGCGCGCCTTGTCCATGGGCACGACCGGGTACGAGAACCCGATCACGTACACGCCCCGCTCCAGCAGCAGCTCGGCCATGCGGCCCGCCTCGGCGGCGTCGCCGATCATGACGGGGGCGATGGCGTGGTCGCCGGGGAGGACGTCGAATCCGGCCTCGGTCATCTTGGTGCGGAACAGCCGGGTGTTCGCGGCCAGCTTCTCGCGCAGCTCGCCGGCGGACTCCAGCAGGTCGATGACCTTGAGGGAGGCGGCGGCGATGACCGGGGCCAGGGAGTTGGAGAAGAGGTAGGGGCGCGAGCGCTGGCGCAGCAGGGCGACGATCTCGGCGCGGGCGGCGACGTAACCGCCGGACGCGCCGCCGAGTGCCTTGCCGAGGGTGCCGGTGACGATGTCCACGCGGTCCATCACGCCGTGCAGCTCGGGGGTGCCCCGCCCGCCTTCGCCGACGAAGCCCACCGCGTGCGAGTCGTCGACCATGACCAGGGCGTCGTACTGGTCGGCGAGGTCGCAGATCTCCTTCAGCGGGGCGACGTAGCCGTCCATGGAGAAGACGCCGTCGGTGACGACGAGGCGGCGGCGGGCGTCCTGGGTGTCCTGGAGCTGCTTCTCCAGGTCGGCGAGGTCGCGGTTGGCGTAGCGGTGGCGGCGGGCCTTGGAGAGGCGGATGCCGTCGATGATGCTGGCGTGGTTGAGGGCGTCGGAGATCACCGCGTCCTCGGGGCCGAGGAGGGTCTCGAAGACGCCGCCGTTGGCGTCGAAGCAGGAGGAGTAGAGGATCGTGTCCTCCTGGCCCAGGAAGGACGAGAGGCGGGCCTCCAGCTCCTTGTGGATCTCCTGGGTGCCGCAGATGAAGCGCACGGACGCCATGCCGTAGCCCCAGCGGTCCAGGGCGTCCTTGGCGGCGGCGACGACCTCGGGGTGGTCGGCCAGGCCGAGGTAGTTGTTGGCGCAGAAGTTCAGGACGTCCGCCCGCCCGCCGTCGGCGGTGACGCCGACGGTGGCGCTCTGCGGGCTGGAGATGACGCGCTCGGGCTTGAAGAGGCCCGCTTCGCGGATCTCGTCGAGGGTGGCGCGGAGTTCGTCGCGGACGGACGCGTACATGAGGAGCTCCCTGGGGGACGCGGTACGGAAGGATTCACGGTGTCGGACGGGCGCGGGCCGAAGCCCTGCGGAGGCCGGTCGGGCGCCTGGCGGGTGAGCCGGGGAGAGGGTGCCCGGGCGCCCGGCGGGTGGGCCGGGGGCCCGGGCGCCCTGGGGCGGACCGGGCTTCGAGCGGCGGGGCTCACGCCTCCCAGTTCAGGATGATCTTGCCGCTGCGGGCGGTCGCCGCCTCGTCGAAGGCCGCCTCGAAGTCCTGGTAGCCGTACGAGCCGGTGATGACGGGGGTCAGATCGAGGCCGCCCTCGATCAGCACCGTCATCGCGTACCAGGTCTCGTACATCTCGCGCCCGTAGATCCCCTTGACCGTGATCATCGACGTGACGATCTTCGCCCAGTCGACGGCGAACTCCTCGGCGGGCAGGCCCAGCATGGCGATGCGGCCGCCGTGCGTCATGTTGGCGACCATGTCGCGCATGGCCTCGGGGCGGCCGGACATCTCCAGGCCGATGTCGAAGCCCTCCTTGAGGCCCAGCGTGTGCTGCGCCGCGGCGATGGACGACTCGGCGACGTTGACGGCGAGGGTCGCGCCGGCCTTGCGGGCCAGTTCCAGGCGCGGCTCGCTGACGTCGGTGATGACGACGCTGCGGGCGCCCGCGTGCTTGGCCACGGCGGCGGCCATGATGCCGATCGGGCCGGCGCCGGTGATCAGGACGTCCTCGCCGACCAGCGGGAAGGACAGCGCGGTGTGCACGGCGTTGCCGAACGGGTCGAAGATCGCCGCGACGTCGAGGTCCACCTTCGTGCGGTGCACCCACACGTTCGAGGCGGGCAGCGCGACGTACTCGGCGAAGGCGCCGTCCACGCCGACGCCGAGACCGACGGTGGCGCGGCACAGGTGGCGGCGGCCGGCCAGACAGTTGCGGCACTTGCCGCAGACCAGGTGGCCCTCGCCGCTGACGATGTCGCCGGGCTCGATGTCGGCGACGTCCGCGCCGACGTGCGCGACCTCGCCGACGAACTCGTGGCCGAGCACGCGCGGCGTGGTGACGGCCTGCTGCGCCCAGCCGTCCCAGTTGCGGATGTGCAGGTCGGTGCCGCAGATGCCGGTGCGCAGCACCTTGATGAGCACGTCACCGGGCCCGGTCTCGGGCTCGGGGACGTCCATGAGCCACAGCCCGGGCTCGGCCTTGTGCTTGACGAGTGCTCGCATGGCTGTGGCTCCTGGAGGTAGTGCGTGACGGTGGCGCGCGGACGGCGCCGGTCCATGGCAGGACGCCACGGAACGCCCATGGTGATCGCCTGCGGGCTCCAATCTGCCGACCTGCGGCGGCCGCGTCCATCGAGGTTTTCTTAAGTGGCCCCCAAGGGGAGCTTCATTCGCACGCGCGCCCGCCGCTCGCGCCCGCTCCCGGTACGCGCTTCACCCCCGGTAGGTCTCCAGCAGCCGCAGCCACACCTCGCTGATCGTCGGGTACGAGGGGACCGCGTGCCACAGCCGGTCGATCGGCACCTCGCCGACCACGGCCACCGTCGCGGAGTGCACGAGCTCGCTGACGCCCGGGCCGACGAAGGTGACGCCGACCAGGGTCTCGGTGTCGAGGTCCACGACCATCCGGGCGCGGCCCGTGTACCCGTCGGCGTAGAGGCCGGCCCCGGCGACCGCGCCCATGTCGTAGTCGACGGCGCGCACCCGCCGCCCGGCCCGCTCGGCCTCCGCGAGGGTCGCGCCCACCGATCCGGCCTCGGGGTCGGTGAAGACCACCTGCGGCACGGCGGCGTGGTCGGCGGTCGCGGAGTGCGCGCCCCACGCGGCGTCGTCCACGGCGCGGCCCCGCGCCCGGGCGGCGATGGCGTCTCCGGCGACGCGGGCCTGGTACTTGCCCTGGTGGGTGAGGAGCGCCCGGTGGTTGGCGTCGCCGACGGCGTACAGCCAGTCCGAGCCGGTGACCCGGCAGCTGTCGTCGACGTCGAGCCAGGAGCCGGGCTCCAGGCCGACGGTGTCCAGTCCGATGTCGTCGGTGCGCGGCGCGCGGCCCACCGCGAAGAGGATCTCGTCGGCCCGGAGCGCGTCGCCGCCGTCGAGGGTGACGGTGACGCCCGCGGCGTCGCGGTGGACGGCCGACACCGAGGCTCCGGTACGGACCGTGGCCCCGGCCGCTTCGAGGGCCTCCCGGACGAGCTCGCCCGCGAAGGGTTCCATCCTGGGCAGCAGGCCCTCCTCGCCCCGGACGAGGACGGTGACCTCGGAGCCCAGGGCCTGCCAGGCGGTGGCCATCTCGACGCCGACCACTCCCCCGCCGACGACCACCAGCCGCCCCGGCACGGACTGTGCGCTGGTGGCCTCCCTGCTGGTCCACGGCCGGGCGTCGGCGACGCCGGGCAGGTCGGGCACGACGGCCCGGGTGCCGGTGCACACGGCGACGGCGTGGCGGGCGGTGAGCGTGGTCAGGGCGCCGTCGGGGCCTTCGACCACGACGCGCTTCTCCCCGGCGAGCCTGCCGTGGCCCCGGTGGATGTCCGCGCCGATCGACTCCAGCCAGCCGACCTGCCCGTCGTCCTTCCAGTGCGAGGTGTAGTCGTCGCGGTGGGCGAGCACGGCCGGGGCGTCGAGGGGGCCCCGCACCGCCTGCCTCAGCCCCGGCACGCGACGGGCGTCGGCCCGGGCGGTCACCGGGCGCAGCAGCGCCTTGCTGGGCATGCACGCCCAGTACGAGCACTCGCCGCCGATCAGCTCGGCCTCCACGACGGCCACGCTCAGGCCGCCCGCGCGGGCCCGGTCGGCCACGTTCTCGCCCACCGGTCCCGCGCCCAGCACCACCACGTCGTACGCCCGCGTCGTGCGGTCTTCTTCGTTTCCCGCGTCAGTCGTCATGAAGCTCAGTCTGATGGGTGGTGTGGGCAGCGACCACAGGGGAAGGCGGTCCTGCGGAATAGCGCCTCGCCGTCCGTCGTTGAGCGGGGACGGCGACGCGCTGAATGACGGAAGAGGAGCACACCATGGCCACTGTCGAACTCACGAAGGAAAACTTCGACTCGGTCGTCACCGACAACGACTTCGTTCTGATCGACTTCTGGGCCTCGTGGTGCGGTCCGTGCCGTCAGTTCGCCCCGGTGTTCGAGAGCGCTTCCGACCGTCACGAGGACCTCGTCTTCGCCAAGGTCGACACCGAGGCGCAGCAGGAGCTGGCGGCGGCCTTCGAGATCCAGTCGATCCCGACCCTGATGATCGTCCGGGACAACGTCGCGGTGTTCGCCCAGCCGGGCGCGCTCCCCGAGGCGGCGCTGGAGGACGTCATCGGCCAGGCCCGCAACCTGGACATGGACGAGGTCCGCAAGTCGATCGAGCAGGCGCAGGCGCAGGCCGCCTCCGGAGAGACCAAGGAAGCGGGCTGACTCGTCCGTCTCCCCGTACGCGGCCTCCCCGTACGCGGCACAGTGGGGGGCCCCCCCCCCCGGGGGGGCCCCCCGCCCCGGGCGGGCCCCCCCCCCCCCCCCCCCCCCCCCCCCCCCCCGCCCCCCCCCGCGGCCCCGCGCGGCCCGGCCCCGGCC